>CAJURH010000058.1 GCA_910588775.1 uncultured Lachnospiraceae bacterium | reverse complement strand
ACACCTGGAACCAGACGAAGGACTGCCGCTACATCCTGAATCCCCCCTGGCTGAACCAGCGGGGCCGGGCCGACGTCACCATCCACCAGCACACCGCCATGGGCGAAGGGGAAGTGGACTTCGACGGCATCTTCGAGACCCTGCGGGAGATGGACTTTGTCAACAAACAGCTGAAACCCAACGCTCCGAAAGTGGTCGGGGACAACATCATCTGCGTGAGCTATTTCGGCTTCCCGGAGAAGATGGACCAGCAGGCTCCCGAAGCCTTGGAGCGCATCCAGCATGAGCTTCTGAGCAAGTAAGACAGGAAACTGTTTTACATACTTCTTTTCTCCGTGAAACGCCCAATCGGTTCTCCCGGCTGGGCGTTTCGCGCAATATAAAAACACCTATCACCATTAAAGGAGAGTATTACTATGAAAATCGGTTTTAACGAAGGCTGCAACCGCTTCTGCGAGAACCACTCCGTTCTGGAAGACCTGGCCCTGTGCGAGAAGTACGGCTTCGACTTCATCGACGTCCAGTCCGAGTGCCTGGACCGGGAGCTGGCCGCCGGGAAGTATACCCTGGAGCAGCTGGGGGACTTTTTTAAGAACCATAAGCTGAAAATGCTGTCCTACAACGCCCTGATCTTTTTCAACATGAAGCAGACCCAGGCGGAGAAGGACGCTGTGATGAATCAGTTGCATGAGATCATCCGCCGTTGCCAGATTCTGGACTGCAAGATGATTGTGGTCGTACCCTCCATGGACTTGACGGTCCACGCCACGGTGGATGAAATCAAGGCCGACGCCGTGGCGGTGCTGAAAGAGATGGTCAAGAAGGTGGAGCCTTACGGCATCAAGCTGTCCCTGGAGTTCTGCGGCGCACCCACCATGTCCATCAACCGCTTCGAGTATGCCTATGCCATCGTGGAGGAGGTCAACTCCCCCCTGGTGGGTGTGACGCTGGATCAGTTCCATTTCAACGCCATGGCCTCTGGCTGGGACGCGCTGGAGAAGGCCGACGGAAAGAAAATCTTCGTCTGGCACCTGAACGGCACAGAAAACATGCCCTGCGGCGCAGCCTACAACAATGACGAAAAACGCCTCTGGCCTGGCGAGAGCGGCGACTGCCTGGACCACAAGCGCTTTGCGGATACCCTGAAAAAGATTGGCTTCGACGGGGACGTCTGCACCATCGAGGTGTTCCGGCCCGACTACTATAAGCTCTCCAGTGAGGAGAACATCAAAAAGGCCGCCGAGGTCACGCGGGCTCACGTGGAGAAATATTGGTAAAGAAAGAAAAATACACCTTTGGCGGATACACCGGAAAGGAATGCTTCATTGCGAACCTGTTTCAACACCTCTACACCGCCTGCGCACACAACGGGATTTCCTCCAAATGTAGAGCCATGCTGGCCGGGCTGAAAAATCTCTCCCACCGTTTCGTCCATAAGAACCGCGCCAATCGGAAGTCCGGCGCCCAGTCCTTTTGCGAGGGTGATGATGTTAGGATGGATATGGTATTGCTCACAGCAGAGGAAAGTGCCGGTTCGACCAATTCCCGTCTGCACTTCATCCACAATCAATAAAATATCACGCTCTTTACAGATTTGTTCAACGTATTGCGCATACTCCCGTTCCATCACTGTCACGCCGCCCTCGCCTTGAACAAGTTCGATCATAATGCCGCATATAGAATCGTTCAGGGCATCCAGCAGCGCGAGCGCATCCAACAACTCCCGCTGTTCGTTGATTGGAACATAGCGGAATCCCTCTGTGAAGGGGAAAAAGTGCTGGTGAAATGAATCCTGGCCTGTAGCCGCCAAAGTTGTAATAGTCCTTCCATGGAAAGAATTGCGGAGGGTAATCATCTGGTTGCAACGATAACCCTTTTTGTCCCTTCCATACTTCCTGGCCAGTTTAATTGCGCCCTCATTGGCCTCTGCGCCGTAATTGGAAAAGAAAACCTTAGAGCCTGTTTAAAATCTTCTAATGAGGATGGCAATGAGGGCAAAAATGAGAATC
>CAJURH010000057.1 GCA_910588775.1 uncultured Lachnospiraceae bacterium | reverse complement strand
TACTTCCGTCAAATGTATGATTGTGTGTTTCGCTGTTCAGTTGTCAATGTGCTGTGTTGTTTTTGTTTGTCGTTATTTGTCCGACGCAACTCTGATATAGTAACATGGGTTTCCAGTTATGTCAATAACTTTTTTTCAATTTTTTATTATTTTTTTCTTCTTTAAAAATTATTGATTTCATCTTCTTTTATTGTTATAATAATATATATCATGGAAGCATAGCTCAGCTGGGATGAGCGTTCGCCTCACACGCGAGAGGTCATGGGTTCGAGCCCCATTGCTTCCATTTTAGGGGCATTAGCGCAGTTGGGAGCGCGCCACATTCGCATTGTGGAGGCCACGGGTTCGAATCCCGTATGCTCCATAGGAGAAGCTTAAAAAGGCTGGACTCGTTTTGATAAGGAGTCCAGCCTTTTTCCATGACTATAGCAATGTATCCCTCTTGAAAGAAAGCATTTATACAAAAAAATATCATAGAAACATTTCGCCACTGTCTCATACATCCAGGCGATGGCTAATTGGCAACTGCCCAGAATGACCCCTGCTTTGTCCTTAGTACAATATAGGATGATTAAGATACGTTCTGATCCCTTAGCTCCTAAAAACATGGAACTTATGATATAAAAGAGAAAGCAGGTAAGACTATTGCCAATGATGGAACTCTCAGATGGCCAACATCTGAAAGAGCTACAGCGTTTACAGGACTTACGACCGAAGAAGGATGATTTTATGTGTTGTCTTTTAAAGATAATGTTCCATTGGTTGCTGGTATTGCGGTTCATCACGGATAAACCGACTTATTGAGCGCACACTGTGAAATACAAAAGGAAATGACATTGCCAAAATAAAATTGTAACAGGAATGGCTAATAAGATATACTGAAAAAAGATATCCTACATAAAAAATCCTGTGATATGACTATGGGTCAGATACGGTAAGTATCTTTAAAACCCGGAGGAATGACCATGGCAAAATAAAAAACATCCAGACAACAACCACACGGAAGAAAATAAATCTCAAACTAAAAGAGAGGTGTTTGAGTTTGACTCTGACGCCTCTCTTTATCTACAGTTTGCCACCTGCATAACAGATGGTTTTCTTGTTTTCAAAGTTCCATTTTTCCAAGCACGAAAAACTTCACAACGAAAACATCCCCATGGCTTAACAATAGAAGACAATTCGATTTCTCAAACAGACAATCATTGCCCGGTTCTTCCCTGCAACACCTGGTCCAAGATTTCCGCGAAAGGCGCCATAGCGTTTTTCACTTCCTGCACCGTGTTGGTCTGGGCTCCAGCTTCCAGAAGGATTGCCCGGGGACGCAGATGCAGGTTATAGCGCAGACTGGACAGATATATGTTCCGGCTTAAGCCCGGATAAAACCGGGCGGCCTGTAGATTAAGCTGGAAGGAGAACGCCAGATTCTCCTGTATATAAGGGTTGGGAAGGTAGGTCACCTCCCCGTTGAGCGCACTATAACTAAGGCCGTTGAAAAACATAAATTTCGCCGTGGGTTTTCCATTCACCTCCGTCACTAGCCGCCGATCTTCGGCCACTCCGTCCCGGTGCAAGTCGATGACCACCTCAATGGATGGATTCTCCGCCAAAATCTGTTCCACAGCCGCCATGGAATAATCGTATGCGCTATTTCGGTCGATTACCCCGTCCACAACGTCGTACGTGCCTGTATTGTGAATTACGCCATAACCGTATTGATCTTGAAGAATCCCCGCCAGATGATCCCCCACGCCAATCACTGTGTCCTCCGTCTTACCCTCCACGGAATCCGCAAACCCCTCCTGGGAATGCGTATGGTAGATCAAAATCTGAGGCGCGTCGGGATTTTTCTCCAGCGTCATATCCAGGTCTAAGAGCCCGGGCGCATTGATGCGCGCGCCATCCACCGCTGTAGTGCTGTCCACAATGAAAAAATTATTTAGCAAATAATCATAATTCTCCAACTGCTCCCTGGAAATCTCCACCTGGGGTTCTGCCGCCGCGGATGCAATCTCAGCTCCGCTGACGGACGGATTTTCCGCCTCCTCGGAAGCCTCCTTTTGCAAAGGCTCCTTCTGAGCCGTTTCCTGGTCCGCCCCCTCCTGCGGCTGGGCGTTTTCCTGTTCTTGGGCAGACGCATTCTCCCCTTCCACCTGTTCCTCCAGGTATCTCGCGTTGGCCTCTATAATCTTATCGTATGTATATTCATCCTCCACGGTAGGCTCGTATACCGCCTGATTTTTCATATACCCATAGACGGGAAACTGGTGGAACAGCTTATCCACCATTCCCGTCTGCCGCTGCGGCGTGGGATAAAAACCGGGTAAATATATAAAAAGCAATCCAATCATGCACAGACAAAGTAAGATGCAAATGAGTTTTTGCCAGTTGGTCAACCAATCACCCCATAGTTGTTATATGAGGCTCCTTGACAGATTATACATACTCCAAGGCAATATTTAGGCCCTCCGAAATGGTGAACCCCAGCCGCTTCACCGTTTCGTCCACATCTTTGGGCGTCACAAACATACTGTGCAGATGGGGAGAAATCATTTCCTCCAGGAATTCTTTGCGCTCCTCTTCTTCCAGCGCGTCCAGAAGATGCGCCATGGCGTCGTGAACAATGGTGGCTGCATCCACTACGGTTGGAATGCCGATGCCGATAACCGGAACTCCCAGCGTGTCCGCATTTAACCCATCCCGATGATTTCCAACGCCAGATCCGGGATTGATGCCTGTGTCCGTAATCTGGATGGTCCGATTCAACCGCTTGGTGCTTCGGGCCGCCAGCGCGTCGATGGCAATCACCACATCCGGCTTCGTCTCATCCACCACGCCCTGGATAATCTCCAGCGTCTCCATCCCGGTCTGAGCCATGACCCCCGGCACAATCCCGCTGACCGCATGGGCGCGGTCTTCCCCTATGCCCAGCGTCCCGTATTCCCGCAAAACATGGCGCGTAATATGCAGGTTCTCAATCACGCCCGGCCCCAGCGCGTCCGGCGTCACCTCCCGGTTCCCCAGCCCCACGACCAGCACAGACTTTTCCTTATCCAAGGCCGCCAGCTTACGCAAATGCTTGGCCAGTTCCTTCGAAATCTCCCGGTGGTAATCCTGATCCGGCACGGACATATTCGGCGCCTCCATGGTGATGTACGTCCCCTGGGATTTTCCCATGGCCCTGGCGCCTTTCTCCGTCTCGATTTTCACCACTGTAGTGCGGATGTCTTTCTCCTCATCGTAAGACTCATCCACCGTCACACCCCCGATTTCCACATTATCCTCTTCAAAACGCTCTCTTGTCTCCAGGGCCAAATCCGTCCGAATTCTGTAATTCGCCTGCATAAATATCTCCTCCTGTGTACCTTCTCAACGTATCATTGAACCGCTAATAATATACCCATTTATGAGACAAATATAAGCTCTTTTCTTCCCATCACCCCTAAACGCCGCAAAACCTTTAAATAGAGGGAACTGAAAAACTCCCACTTTTTTGTTGGGAGCTTTCTTATTTCTATATAAACAGCATCTGTGTGCAAATTCACTCCAAACCATACAG
>CAJURH010000056.1 GCA_910588775.1 uncultured Lachnospiraceae bacterium | reverse complement strand
GGGCAGCGAAATCGACGCCGCCCGGGAGCAGTGGAGCGACGGCAGCAACACCCTGGCCATCGCGCCCGGCGAGGTGGTCGTATATTCCCGCAACTACGTGACAAACCACTCCCTGGAAGACGCCGGGATTCGCGTCCACGCCATTCCCAGCGCGGAGCTTTCCCGCGGACGCGGCGGGCCTCGCTGTATGTCCATGCCGCTCTGGCGGGACGACCCTTAACCGGACAATGCGTTCTGTTCGCACTATTTTCCGTATCTCGCCGCATTGTCCAGCAATCCATTCAAAAAACAAAGGAGCTTTATTATGGCAATGAATCTGAAAGGCCGCAGTTTTCTCACTCTCGAAGACTTCACCCCCGCTGAAATCCGCTATCTTCTGGACCTGGGCCACGCCCTGAAGGCCAAACGCCGCGCCGGTATTTGCGAACCTGCCTTAAAAGGCAAGCACATTGTTCTCCTCTTTGAAAAAACCTCCACCCGTACCCGCTGTTCCTTCGAGGTTGCCGCCACCCAGGAAGGCGCACACGTCACGTATCTGGACGCAGGCAGTTCCCAGATGGGGAAAAAGGAATCCCTGGAAGACTCCGCCAAGGTTCTCGGCCGGTTCTTCGACGGCATCGAATATCGCGGCTATGCCCAGTCTGTGGTTGAGGATCTGGCAAAGTGGGCTGGCGTTCCCGTCTGGAACGGCCTCACCGACGCCGACCACCCCACCCAGATTCTGGCGGACATGATGACCATTGAGGAACACTGCAAGAAGCCGCTGAACAAGATCAAGATTGTATTCCCCGGCGATGTGCGGAATAATATGTGCTACGCCTGGATGATTGGCGCGGCGAAAATGGGAATGCATTTTGTCGGCATCGGTCCCCAGGAACTGGCGCAGGATATGGACCATGAGCTGGTAAAGCGTGTTTTTGCGGAAGCGCGGGAAAACGGCGCGCTCCTGGAAATTACGGACGATAAGAATTCCGTTAAGGATGCGGATGTCATTTACGGCGACATCTGGGCCTCTATGGGCGAGGAGGATCTGATTCCCAAGCGTGCGGAGCTTCTTTCTCCCTACCGCGTGACGGAGGAGACACTGGAAGCGACTGGAAATCCCAATGTCTTGTATATGCACTGCCTGCCTTCCTTCCACGATTTCGAGACGAAACTTGCAAAGGAGTGGAAAGAAAAGGGCGTGGATATCCGGGAAGTTACGGACGAAGTGTTCCGCGGCCGTCACAGCGTGGTGTTTGACGAGGCCGAGAACCGGATGCACTCCATCAAGGCGGTTATGGTCGCAACGATTGGAAAATAAAGGGGGTATATCCCTTTGAAGGATCTCAAATTCCGTATGCCGACGGCGTACACCATTTTATTTCTGCTGATTATCCTGGTCGCTGTTTCCACCTGGCTGATTCCGGCGGGCGCGTATGATTACGAGGACAATATACCAATTGCCGGAACGTATCACGCCGTGGAGCAGAACCCGCAGGGCGTAGGAGCCGTATTAAAAGCCGCTTTTTCCGGCTTTTATGACGCGGTGGATGTCTGCGTGTTTATTTTAATGGTAGGCGGTTTTCTGGGCATTGTGATGAAAACCGGCGCAGTGGACGCTGGCGTGGGCAATATTATTCGTCTGCTGGGCGGCCATGAAAAATGGCTGATACCAATTTTGATGATCTTTTTCGGTCTGGGCGGCACCACTTACGGTATGTGGGAAGAAACCATGGCGTTTTATCCTCTGTTAATCCCGGTGTTTCTGGCGGCAGGGTATGACGCGGTCGTTGGCATTTCTGTAATTCTCCTGGGGGCCGGCGCAGGGATCATCAGTTCAACCGTCAATCCGTTTGCAACGGGAATTGCCGCCGGTTTCGCCGGGGTTTCTTTGGGGGAAGGAATTATTCTCCGTGTGATACAGTGGATTGTGTTTGAAAGCGCAGCGATCTGGTTTGTGATGGCCTACGCGGCCCGTGTGAAGAAGAACCCGGCAAAGTCAGTAGTCGGCGTAGGCGCGGGCAGGATTTCCGCCAACATGGAGGAATCCACGGAGTTTACCCCCCGGCGAAAAGCGATTATGGTAATTTTTACCTTGACCTTTTTGATCATGATTTACGGCGTAATTCCCTTTGACGAGATGGGACTTCCATTTCCGGTTTTAGGCTGGTGGTTCCCGGAATTAAGCGCATTGTTTTTGGCAAGCGGCGTTATTGTGGGATTGATTGATCAAATGCGCGAGGATGAAATTGCAGAAATTTTCGTCGCAGGCTGTGCGGACCTGTTGGGTGTAGCGTTGATTATCGGCATCAGCCGGGGCATTACGGTGCTGATGAATGACGGTGCCATTACAGATACGGTACTGCACTGGGGGGAAGAAGCGCTTTCGGGCGCAGGACCGATCAGTTTTGTGCTGCTGGTGTATTTGATCTATCTTCCGCTGACGATTTTAATTCCGTCGTCCTCTGGGCTTGCGACGCTTTCGGTGCCGGTAATGGCTCCGCTGGGCCGTTTTGCGGGCGTAGGAGGAGATTTGGTTGTGACGGCGTTTCAATCGGCGTCGGGTCTGGTGAATATGATTACGCCGACAGCCGCCGTTGTTATGGGCGCACTGGCTTTAGGCCACGTGCCGTATGACCGTTGGATTAAGTATGTTTGGAAATTGATTTTATATTTTTTCCTCCTGACGCTGGTCTTTTTGATCATCGGCGTTTTAATCGGATAATACAAAAGCGGCATGACGGCTGTCATGCCGCTTTTGCAATAATGGCGATTGTATGAAACAAGCGGACACAGAGCCCCGCCCACACAAGCCCCCATACAGCGGCAACGGAATTAGGTCAAAGGCCCACTCCAAGCACCGCAGCAGCGGCAGCGGAGTTCGGCGCAGAGGCAAGTCGATTTGGACTTCTCGTGAAAGCTCTACCAATCCAAAATTTCCCACCAAGCTCACAAAACGCTCTTTTCTTTTGGACCGTGAACGGCCCGTTTTCTTTTCTCTCGCCAGAGAAAAGAAAATGGGGGGTTCAAAAAAGGACCAGCCATTGCAAATGGCTAACCCCCGCCGCCGCAGCCATCTCAGGGAGAAGGAATGAAAATCCTTTGACACCTGTGGGGATATCGGTTATAATAAGGGCGATAAATCCCGAGCAGTTCAGAGGGGGTTAGTCCAAGGAGGAAGGGAGGTGCCCGCAGAGACTGGTTTTACGACACAAGCCCGGCCATCCCCTGGCCCGCCCGTCCGCGCGGGACGGCAAACAAGGAGAAGCATTCATACTTAGAGAGGTGTCATATGAAAAAAAAGTATGTCGTTATGGACGGAAATACCGCCGCGGCGCACGTTGCCTACGCATTTACGGAAGTTGCGGCGATCTATCCCATCACGCCCTCCTCGCCAATGGCGGAAAAGGTGGACGAGTGGTCTGCGAAGGGCCGTAAAAACCTGTTTGGCTCCACAGTGGACGTGATTCAAATGCAGTCGGAAGCAGGCGCAGCCGGTACCTGTCATGGCTCCCTTCAGGCCGGTGCCCTCACCACCACCTTCACCTCCTCCCAGGGCCTGATGCTGATGATTCCCGCCATGTACGCCATGGGCGGCCAGTTCCTTCCCAGCGTCATGCACATCGCTTCCCGCGTGGTGACCTCCAATCACCACTCCATTTTCGGTGATCACACCGACTTCATGACCTGCCGCATGACCGGCTATGCCATGCTCATGTCCGCCACTCCCCAAGAGGCTATGGACCTGGGCGCGGTCGCTCACCTGTCCGCCATCAGCTCCCGTTACGCCTTCATGCATTGCTTCGACGGCTTCCGCACCTCCCACGAGATGCAGCGCATTGAAGCCCTGGACTATGAAGACCTCCGCGGCCTGATCGACCAGGACGCGCTCCGGGCGTTCCGCCGCCAGGCGCTGAACCCCGAGCATCCCACCAACCGCGGCAACAACGTCAATCCCGACGTATACTTCCAGTGCAAAGAAGGCGCGAACGTCAAAAGCGCGGCCGTGCCCGATACCGTCCAGCACTACATGGACGAAATCAACAAGCTTACCGGCCGGGACTATAAACTGTTCAATTACTACGGCGCGCCCGACGCCGAGGAAGTCATCGTCGTAATGTGTTC
>CAJURH010000055.1 GCA_910588775.1 uncultured Lachnospiraceae bacterium | reverse complement strand
GAGCGACCGCCTCCTAAGCGGTAGGTCGGAGGTTCAAATCCTCTTAGCGACGCTTCTCCTTTCACCAAAACCTTGATTTTTTCAATGGTTTTGGTTTTTATTTTGTTAAAAAAGATTTTCCGGCAATATGACTGAAAATAAAACTCTTCATTCCTTCTATCTTAAATATATAGTATAATAGGAGAATAAGCTTTTGACTACTGAAGGGAGGAATACCAATTTGAGTACCTATACTGTAACATTTATGCCAGATAATAAATCCATACAAGTGGAAGCAGGCACAACTTTGCTGGAAGCCCAGCGTCAAGCCGGATATTCACCGGAAGCCCCTTGCGGCGGCAAAGGAAAATGTGAAAAATGTACCGTGGAAGTTCTGGAGGGCGGAGAACCTGGCATTCAGAAATCCTGTACCATCCATGTAGAGAATGACATGACCATACGTCTTTCTTCCCGTACAATAAGGAACCAGATTCTGGAAAAAGGCATTAGCCGTGAAGTAGAAACAAAACCATGGATACCAGATGAATTAAAAGGTTCTTCCGATCCGATTTACCTGGCCGCTGTTGACCTGGGGACCACCACCATCGCCGCTTACCTGCTGGATGCAAAAGACGGCCGTCCGGTTACGGTAAACAGTTGCCTGAACCCACAGTCTCCATATGGAGCGGACGTTATCAACCGCTGCGAATACGCTTTAGATGG
Organism: uncultured Lachnospiraceae bacterium; assembly: GCA_910588775.1. Taxonomy (GTDB): domain Bacteria; phylum Bacillota; class Clostridia; order Lachnospirales; family Lachnospiraceae; genus MGBC164599. The sequence continues at coordinate 3,877 of CAJURH010000055.1, read as the reverse complement.
CGGCGCAGACACCCTGGCAAACTGCGTGCGCACCACCATCAACCAGTTAGTGCAGGAAATGGCTCAGGAAATAGGCATTTCATCTGAGCAGATTGCAGGCATTTCCCTGGTTGGAAACAGCTGTATGATGCATCTGTTCCTTCACTGGCCCATTGATACTTTAGTTGCGGCGCCTTATTACCCGCACTGCAAAGATCCGGTAATCGCTTTAGCTTCCGATTATGGCATTCAGATTCATCCAAACGGACGGTTCTGGGGATTATCTGTAATTGAAAGCTTCGTTGGCGCCGATACGCTGGCTTGTATCTTGGCCACTGACCTGGAAAAACGTGATAAGATTTCCCTGATGATCGACATTGGAACAAATGGCGAGCTGGTTCTGTGCAAAGACGGCAAAATGCTCACCTGCTCTACCGCTGCAGGCCCCGCTCTGGAAGGCGCCAAGATTAGCTGCGGTATGCGAGGCGGCACAGGCGCCATCGACCATGTGACGCTGGATGAGAATAAGAAATTATCTTATTCCGTAATTGGTGACGGCGAAGCCACTGGAATCTGCGGTTCCGGCCTGTTGGATCTGACCGCTTGTCTGCTTGAACTGGAAATCATTGATGAAACAGGTTTCATGGAAGAAGATTATCAGATTACAGACACCGTAAGCCTGACAAAACAGGACATCCGCGAATTACAGTTGGCAAAAGCAGCCATCGCTGCAGGTATCCGCATTATGTGCAAATTGTGGGAAATCTCACTGGAAGACATTGATGAAGTGCTGATTGCTGGAGCGTTTGGAAACTACATGAATCCAGAAAGCGCATGCGCCATTGGCTTGCTGCCTATGGAATTGTCTGGCAAAGTTATTCCTATCGGAAACGCCGCCGGTGAAGGCGCGAAGATCGCCATCATCAACGAAGACGAATTCCACCGTTCACACGAACTGGCCACACAGGTAGAATTCTTAGAACTAGCAAACCGCGCAGAATTCCAGGATACATTCGTAGACGAACTGGGTTTTGACCAGGAGGACTAATGGTTGATTCCAAAATCATCGACCTAGCAAAAGAACACGGTTTTACATACGTTCTTGACCTAAAACCGGATACAATGATCCTCATGCCGGAAGTGCGGGATATGTGCTCCGCTAACACTTGCGGGCAATACGATAAGAACTGGTCCTGTCCCCCAGCCTGTGGAACATTGGAAGAATGTCGAAAGCAAGTTAGCGCTTACCACTCAGGAATCTTGGTGCAGACCATGGGCAAACTGGAGGATAGTTTTGATTACGAATCAATGTTGCTTCTTGAAAGAAGACATAAGAAAAACTTTTATGACCTCCGAATTGCTTTGACTGAATTTTATCCAAATCTTCTAGCGTTGGGAGCCGGCGCATGCACTTTGTGCAAAAAATGCACTTATCCAGATGAGCCCTGTCGTTTCCCAGAGAAATCCATCTCTTCTATGGAAGCCTATGGACTTTTGGTAAATCAAATATGCACCGATAACGGGATGCTGTATTACTATGGTCCTGATACCATGACATACACCAGCTGCTATTTGTTAGAATAAGGAACTAAAAAGAGCAAGACCTTTCACGTAGAGAGGCTTGCTCTTTTTGAACTATATCTTAATCTTGACTTCTTTTAATTTATTTCATACAATATGTAGGAATACTACTTCACTTAAATGATTAGGAGAACGCGATGAAATTAAGTCCAGCTTTTGTCATACAGCAACTTTCCAATACCTATGAAATTGTTTCTACAGGAGAATTATCGAACCAACCTTGCCTGGACAAACTTTATTTTTATCCAACAGAAGCTTCTTTAATAGAAAACACTCTTTACCTCCTGGATGATTCCTTTCCGGAAGCAAAAATAGACTCAATACCCCAAAACAGCCTGGCTGTGCTCATACAGAATAAACGAGAAACACCCCAGATATTGCCCGCAAACCTTTGCCTTTTGAAAGGCGCTTCCTCCATTTTGTCTTTATTCAACCAAATCCAGGAACTTTTTCAAACCTTTGATTGCTGGCAGAAAACTTTGATGAGCGCCTGTCTGAACGGAGAACCAGTACAGAAACTTTTAGACATCAGTTTTCCAGTCCTAAAGATGCCCCTGGCAATCGTGGATAGCAATTACCACCTTATCGCTTCCACGCCGGCTTGTGAGCAAGACTCCATTCCTCACTACCTGGTTCCCAAACAGGATGGATGCATCTCTGGACCGGGATTCTTTTGCGTGTATATAAAAAGCCACAGTTACGCATCCCATCGGTTATTCATGCTGAATAAAGAACTGAATACTTCTTGTGAGTATTATGGCTTCTTGTTAGAATATCTGGCGGAAATGGCGCAATACGCTTTCACCCACAACACAATGCTTCACTCCTTGTTTCAAACCATTTTAACCGATAAATCCGCCGATTATGCCACTATAAGCCGACAATTAGATACCTTGGGCTGGCGTGCCGAAAGTCATTATCTATGCATTATTTTGGAGAATAAAACTCTGGACCTGCATCCCATATGCAGTTATTTAGAAAACTCAATGCCCTGCGCTTGTGCTTTCATTTATAAAAATAATATAGTCTTATATATAAATCAAACAAAATCCCAGCTAGATATTTCCGCTATCTCAGAAAAATTAGCTTACCTTATCCGAGATAGATTGTTAAAAGCCGGATATAGCCGCTGTCTGCCTGGACACCAAAATTTATACGAACAATATATACAAGCTTATACAGCCCTGGAAACGGGTAAGCGTATACATCCCAACTTATGGATTCATCACTTTGATGAAATAGCTTTAGATTATATTTTAGAAGAGGCCACAAAAAAACTTCCCGCGTACATGATTTCCCACGAGAAGTTATTAAAACTAAAAAATATAGATGATTTACACCATACAGAATATGTGAAAACTTTACGCTATTATTTAGACAATCACTGCAACGCAGTGCAAACGGCAAAAGCTCTTTATATCCATAGAAGCACTTTCCTCTACCGTTTGGATAAAATCAAAAACATTTTACGTACAGATTTGAACAATCCCGACGAAGTTCTCTATTTAATGCTTTCCTTCCGGTTTATAGAAATGAAGGAAAAAAATAAGCCCTACGCTCTTACATCTACACTTTCGTAATTGGGATCGGCGCTAGGCGGAACATATATGGGTCCCCCCACATACTCTATCTGCACCTCAGGATACTGGGTAATTTCAAGACTGATATTACCCGGTATAAATTCAAAATTACCATTCGCCACCTTCATATCAAAATTCATTTTATCCATTTGATACCGAATTGTTAAATCTGCGCTGTTCACAGGCGCACTGCCATCCGACGTTGATGCTTGAGCAACATTTGACTTGCTTAAATTATCGCTAATCTTTCCTTTTAACAACAACTGCCCATCTCCATCCATAGAAACGGTAGCTTGATATATCACCGAAGCTCCTTTTCCATTCTCACCAGTTCCCAGGGCAGCGCCCAATACATTATTTCCGGATTCATAAGTATCCAGATTCAACTTAATAGGCTGGCTCTTAATCTGCATCGCTCCATCCTGGCTACCGGTAATCTCTAAACTGGCTGTCCCTTCATGACGTTCATACCTAGCCCTCTCTACTTGCAGCTCATATGCAATCGGTATCGTAGTAATCTGTATAAGTGGTCTCATAATCTGCCTCCTCTCCTATTTTTTATATCGAACTATTTTAAAAAAGAATAAGTCATTTTTGCCAAAAACCAGAAAATCCTTCACATTTTCTTGAACAAATGACAAAAAAACTGCTTGCCTTATTCTTAAAGGCAAACAGTCTATCAAAAGCTCCCCGAGTAGGACTCGAACCTACGACAACGCGGTTAACAGCCGCGCGCT
>CAJURH010000054.1 GCA_910588775.1 uncultured Lachnospiraceae bacterium | reverse complement strand
ATGAAGAGAAAATTTTGTATAATAGAACAAAAAGATTATTATTGGAATTATTTTAATTAAAAGTTTGGAAATTTAAGAATTCGGGAAGGAACAGCTCAAATGACAGAATACATTATTGTACAAGCGGGGGGAAAAGGCTCCAGGCTAGGCTATCTTACGGAAAATAAACCAAAAGCATTGGTTCCTGTGGAGAATTTACCCATGCTTTTTCATTTATTCCGGAAATATCCGGATAAAAAGTTTGTAATTATTGCTGATTATCACAAAGAAGTTATGCGTGAATATCTGGCCGCTTTTTCAGAGGTGAAATACCAGATTGTGGAGGCGAATGGAACAGGAACATGTTCAGGAATTGGGCAAGCCCTGGATTTGATACCGCAAAATAAATCTTTTTTGCTCATATGGTCTGATTTGATTTTACCGAAGAATTTTCAGCTTCCAGATGAATATCAGGGGTTGGGAAAGGCGAAGCATGATTATGTGGGGATTTCGTCTACATTTCCTTGCAGATGGAGTTATAAAGATGGGCGCTTTACAGAAGAGAGCTCTGTAGAACATGGAGTGGCAGGTTTTTTTCTATTTAAAGATAAGTCGAAACTGGAGCATGTGCCTGCCAGTGGAGAATTGGTTCGGTGGATGCAGGCGCAGCAAATGCCATTTTGTGAAATTTCCTTAGCTGGGACAGGTGAGTTTGGAATTTTACAGGAATATGAGAAATTGGAAAAAGAAAAATGCCGACCTTTTAATCGAATTACCGTGGATGGGGATGTATTTATCAAAGAGGCGGTGGACAAGCAGGGGGAAAAACTGGCGGCCAGGGAGTGCGCTTGGTACGAAAAGGCGAAAAAAAATAAAATTCGCGTATTGCCTCATATTTATGAGACGTCGCCTTTGAAGATGGAATATATCAAAGGAAAAAATATTTATGAATGTCAATTCTCATATGAAGAGAAGAGAAAAATATTGGATCAGCTTATCCAAGCTCTTCATGAATTACATGGGTCGGACAGTGTGCCAGCGGATTCTTTTAGCATGAAAGAGGCTTATTTTAATAAGACGATGGCTCGACTGAGCAAAATAGAGGACTTGGTTCCCTTTGGCAGAGATAAAGTAATACGAATTAATGGAAAAGATTGCAGAAACATCTATTTTTATAAAAGAGATTTAGAGAAAAAAATAGAGCGGCTTGTCTGCGAGAAATTTTCTTTTATTCATGGTGACTGCACATTTTCGAATATGATGCTTCGAGAAGATGGAACCCCTGTTTTGATTGACCCGCGGGGGTATTTTGGATTTACGGAAATGTATGGAGATGTCCGGTATGATTGGGCAAAACTTTATTATTCAATCGTGGGAAATTATGATCGGTTTAATCTCAAAGACTTTCGGCTGGAGATTGGGGAAAAGGAAATTTCTCTTCAGATTCAATCCAACCAATGGGAAGATATGGAAGAGGCTTTCTTTACATTGACGGGGGCTGACCCAGAGGAAATTAAACTGTTGCATGCAGTAATATGGCTGTCTTTGACTACATATGCATGGCAGGATTATGATTCTATTTGTGGGGCGTTTTACAACGGTTTATATTATCTGGAGGATATGTTGTGATAAAATATTTTGAAAAACAGCTTGCTGAATTGGATTATTCCTTGCATTCTATGGACTCAGAGGTGTTTTGCAAATTAGTGGATGAATCGGTGGATGCGCTTCATAATGGACATAAAATTGTGGTTTCAGGTCTGGGGAAGAATGTTCCTATCTGTGAGAAGTTCGTAGGTTCTATGGTGTCCATGGGGCTGGACGCATATTTTCTGCATACGAATTCGGCTGTTCATGGGGATATGGGACTGGTAAAAGACGGAGATCTTGTGATTATCCTTACGAAAAGTGGGGAGACATCGGAATCCATTTATCTGACAAGATTGCTAAAAGACCGTAAAGTGAATATGTGGCTTTTGACTTTTGAACAGGAAAGCACATTGACTCGGGAGATTCCTAATAATATCGTATTGGAATTGAAACATGAAGGGGATTTATGGAACATTATGCCCAACAATTCTACAACTATAAATTTAATTATTTTACAGGGATTGGCCATGATGATTGCAAAAACGCTTAAGTTGGATATACATCAATTTAAAAGGAATCATCCAGGCGGACATATTGGAGAAATGCTTGAAAAAGTTTAAAATTTGAGGATAATCTTTTGTGGAAAAAGAATTTTTATATGCCGTATTAAAGTCCGTTTTGGAAAAATATGAACGGGTTTTTCTTATTATAGATAAGGAAAAATCAAATCTGTTTGCGGATTTTTGTAATTCGAATGCGCTTAAGAACAGTAAGTATAGGGTTTTGATTTTATCTTCTGAGCCATTTCCGGATAATTGTTATGCGCAATATTATCCGATTACAGAGGAAGATGGTGATATGCTATATAAGATTTATTCTATGTATGAGTTTTCAGATAGATTTCAAGTTCTTTCTAGGGAAACGATTTGCGGGGATTTATTTGATTTATTTGATGCAGGAATTTTAAGTTTAGAAGAGGTCTTTGAGGCATATTTATATTAGGAAAAGAAGATGTAATGTGTGGAAGGTTTTATCAATGTCCAATTAGGAATTTTGCGGTGATTTTATAAGGGTTAGATTACAGTATGGATAAAGTACATTATGAAGAAATGGTTTTAAATTTAGATAAACTCATACAAGAGAACGTTTTTCACAATAAAAAAATATACCTTTTTGGTCATTGTAATGCAACAGAAGAATTGGTAAATTTACTTATTTATAGGGGCTATTTAATTACGGCGATTTTAGACAATAATACAGCGAAACATGAAAATAAATACAGGGGGATTGCGATTCAACCGCCGCAGATAATTGCATCAGAAGTTGCTGAACAAACTGTCGTATGTATAGTTGCCAGGGCATATGCAGCGATGTTTGACCAGTTAAGGCGATTAGGGTATACAGGGGAAGTTTATAAACTTGTAGATTATAATAGCTTTGCGGAATATTCTTTTTCAAAAGACACGCTTATCCGCAAGAAAGAGCGCGTGGAACGGGGGATTATTCGGTTGCGTGCTTTGGAAGAAAAGTATCCGAATTTTCTGAAATTGTTATGTCCATTTTCCGCACTGGGAGACATTTATATGATGACATCATATCTTCCATATTTTCTGCGAAAGCGAAAAATGGACAACTGTGTCATCGTTGTAGTTGGAAACGCTTGTGCGGATGTGGTGCATTTATTTGGCGATTACGCTGTAGAAGTAATGGCGCAAAAAGACATGGATGAGGCTATCCAGGCGGCTTTATTTACACGAAATAAAAATGTGTTTATACCACACCAGGATAGACCATATGTTGTAAATCTTTCAAAGGCGTTGTATGTGAAAAAGATAACATTAGAGCAGATCTATTGTTGCGGGGTGTTTGCCTTACCTGTGTCTACAGAACCATATAGACCGCTTAACCTCTGTGAATATGGTGAGCTTGACCGAATAGAACGGGGGAAGGCGGTTGTGCTTTCGCCTTATGCAAAATCAGTGACGGCTTTGGACCAAAGGATTTGGAATGAGATAGTTGAATATTATCGGGAGAAAAGTTTCCAATGTTTTACAAATGTGGTTGGTGATGAAGAAGCTTTGCCAGGCACAATTCCAATTAGTCCAGCGATTAACGAAATACAGTCGGTTGTGGAACGGGCGGGAACTTTTATTGGGATTCGAAGCGGAATTTGTGATGTTTTGCGGGAAGCTTCCTGTAAGAAAGTGGCGTTGTATCCTGATTATAATTATTGTGATACGAAATGGAAAGCGATTGATATTTACTGGCTGGAAGGTTGGGAAAATTATGTGGCAGGGGAGGATTTTCAATGGAAGGGTTGTTGAGCTTATCTACTTTACCGAAGACCTGGGTGTTTGATTTGGATGGGACGATTTTGAGACACAATGGATACAAAATAGATGGGGAAGATACTTTGCTGCCAGGAGTGAAAGAATATTTTGCAGAGATTCCTTTGGATGATAAAATTGTTATATTTACATCTAGAAAAGAAGAGTATAAAAAATTAACATTGGAGTTTCTGGAGAGACATTCCATAAGATATGACGAAATTTTATTTAATATGCCTATGGGAGAAAGGATACTTGTAAATGACAGGAAACCGTCTGGATTGGATATGGCTGTGGCGATGAATATTGATCGAGACAAATTTGCGTTACCACAAATAGTTAGGGAAAAGTAATGAAAAGGCGTATTTGCATAGAGTTAAAGAAAATTTTTGGCATTATAAATTGAAGATTTGATGTTGTAAACAGTTGCATTCCCTGCCCATTTATGCTATCATGTAGTGTAAATTTAGTTATTTTATTAAAGAGACGGATGGTGACTTATATGGCAATTGACGCCAGTAGCATGATGCTTGCTTTGAGCGGGCTATACGGCAATAATTCTTATGGTAATAATTTATTGACAAATACATCTTCCACAACGGGAAGTTTTCAGAATATTCTGCTCTCCGCTTTGCTGGGAAGCGGTTCTGCGCTGACTACAGATGGCTGTCCTTATTGTGCGGCTATTTACGGAAAATCAGATGGGACCAGCGCTACGAAGACGGGGCTTAAGTCTGCGGGTAACGCCAAAGCTACGGGCCAGGAGTTGAATGAATATTTTCAGGAGGCGGAAGAGAAGTATGGGGTTTCCGCAGATTTATTGCGGGCGATTGCAAAAGTGGAGTCCGATTACGATATTAATGCCCAGGGAGAATCGGGCGCGCAGGGACTCATGCAGTTGATGCCAGCCATGGCGGAGCGGATGGATATTGAAGATATCTACGACGCCAAGGAGAATATTATGGGTGCGGCCCGCTCTCTGGCCAGGAAGCTGGAGTTTAACGGGGGCGATGTAGCGCAGGCGGTTCGTTCCTATCATGCGGGCAATGTGTCCTCTGCCCTTTATAAAGGGGAAGACGTGGATTTAGGATTGGACGAATACGTG
>CAJURH010000053.1 GCA_910588775.1 uncultured Lachnospiraceae bacterium | reverse complement strand
GCTCAGGCTGGTGACAACATTGGCGCTCTGCTTCGTGGTATTCAGAGAACAGAAATCGAAAGAGGACAGGTATTGGCAAAACCAGGCAGCATCACCTGCCATACGAAATTTACAGCACAGGTATACGTGTTGACGAAAGACGAGGGTGGCCGTCATACACCTTTCTTCAACAATTATAGACCACAGTTCTACTTCAGAACAACGGACGTAACAGGTGTCTGCAATCTGCCAGAGAACGTAGAAATGTGTATGCCTGGCGATAACGTAGAGATGACTATCGAATTGATTCATCCAATCGCTATGGATCAGGGTCTGACATTTGCTATTCGTGAGGGCGGACGTACAGTAGGTTCTGGTCGTGTTGCCACCATTATCGAATAATTTTCGGTTATAGATAGCTAAAATAAGGAAACTATGCCCCATATTCCTTTGATATCGAGGGAATATGGGGCTTTTTATGACGCTTTTTAAGCGTTCCTTATAAAAAACTACTTAAGTGTGTTGAAGGATTCGAAAAGAGGGAACTTTGATGAAATGGCAAATCAGAGCCATTACAGGGGGATTTGTGTGGATTCTGGGGCTGGAGGGTTAAGAATATAAGTAGACTTGTATCGGGTTCATGATGATATTATTATAGAGATTGTTTCTTGTAGAAGGGTATTATGAAATATTTTAAATGAATGGCATAGCTTTCACTAAAATAAAAATAGGGAACTCACCCGTAGTTCCCTTAAATCTAAACACTATACTAATACCCCGCTCGTGAGTATCTCTCTTGTAATATTATTCTAACATGAAACTCCGAATTTGTCTACTCTTCTTTTAGAGTTTTTTGAATAAAATCTGCTAAATCTTTGATGCCTGAGAAATGGTAGTCGACGAGCAGTTTCTGGAATTCATCCAGGCATTGTTGTTTGGTGTGTAAATCAGCTTGAAGGGCGTTCCGGTTGCTTTTTAATTTGTCAATGTACTTTATTTTGTCGTTGTACAGGTTCAGTAAGGTTTGATAGTAATGATTGATACCAAGGGATAGGGAAATGGCTTTATCCACAGCTTTCATTTCATTTGCAGTAAGGTCTGCGATATAGTTGCCTAGCCTGGCTTTACTTACACATGTGATATTTCCGAGAAGAACATTGCCATCCAACAGTGTATTACCGGAAGAATCTTTTTTAGCCGCAATGCTCACAACAATAGGGAGGGTAGAGGGTGTATGCGTGATGGGAGCGATGAGAGTATTGGGTGATGTTTTGTTTGCAGAATTATACTGAAGAACGACACAGGGCCTTTCTTTGGATACTTCGCTTCCAATGCCAATTCCTAAGTTGCACTGATATACTTGTCCTCTGTATACGATACGATTTTTGGCGGAGGGAGCAAGTGTGTCCAGGTATAATTTGTTTTTAAGCCATTCCAGGCAATGCTGAGTTTTTGTAAGGTCAATATTCATAGAAATCTCCTTTGTATTTTGGTGAAAATTTAAGAATTGATAGTTTGAAAGAATTTTTTGAACTTTATAGAATGAAGAAGTGAAGTCAGAATATGTTTGGGATAACCGGGACGCAAAAAAGAGCGTCCCGATGAGATAGTTTAACCGGCATATACAACCTCTTTAAACATAACATCCGATGGGCTGGAGGAACCTTTGGTCCATCCTTTTACCCAGCCGGATTTTCCGCCTTTGATTTTCACATGTAGATAGATTTTGGTATGTTTGGCATTCAGGTAAATCTTGTCGATTTTCACTTTCTGGCCTTTTTTCAGTGTGGCAATGCGTTTTCCGTCTGGATTTTTCAGAACTTTCATGGAATGGGCGGCAGTCCAGTAGGGTTTCTTAATGTATTTCAGGTAGAAATCCGTAAGTTTAGGCTTCGTGGTTGTCTGAACCAGTTTTCCGTTTTTATACTGGTAATCCAGACTGAAAGTTATTGCTCCCAGAGCATAAGACATCACACTGTGTTCCACGGTGATTTTGTTGGCGGTTACTTTCGTAATTTTGGCGGAATTATGGTAGCCGATTTGCGACATGGCATCCAGATTCACGACTTTGTTGAATTTGCCGCTTTTGAATTGATATATGGCGGCTCCTGGAATGTCAGCATTGTCCGTTACGGGAATAATTGCTAAATATGTTTTGTTGTTTTTTAGTTCCAGTCGGTTAATTCGAAACTCATAATAGCGACGACCTTTTATGGAGAACATCTTTTTTCCATTTAAGTAAACTTTGCAATTCCCGTAGGAATCGGAATCCTGGGAATTAGTGGATACTCTAAGTTTGTCAGGTTTTTTGTCTCCAGTGAAATCGTACTGTTTGTATGTGCGATTTACATCCAGTTGGATGTTGGATGCCTTTGCTTGTGCAGTGACAGGCCCTGCGATAAGCAAGGCAGCAGCCAGCAGAAGAAATGTTGCCAGCGCGTTTTTTAAAGAAGTTTTCATAGTAATTCCCCTTTCGTGGTTTGATTTATTTTCTAAACCTTATTATAACATAAATGCATATAAAAGTAAAAAATTTTGCGGTATCCCTTTTATGGTGTTAATATGAAGATGGTAGACTTATGAGAAAACACAGAGATCTAAAAGGTGTCTTACGATAATCTTGAGGATGTTTTTGGTGTGTTGCAAATAGGACGTGCAGGCGGTGTAAATGGATAGAAAGACACGCTCTGGCAGGGAGAAAATTATGAATGATGTTGAAATCAGAAGGGTAAATGTGGACGACGCAGAAGATATTCTGCAAATCTATGGTTATTATGTAAGGGAGACGGCCGTCTCATTTGAATACGATGTACCTACGGTGGAGGAATTTAGAAGGCGGATTGCAAGGACGCTGAGAAGGTTCCCTTATTTTGCAGCGGTTCAGGGTGATCGAATTGTCGGGTATGCCTACGCGGGGCCGTTTATCGACCGGGCGGCGTACAAGTATTCAGCGGAGGTGACCATTTACTTGGCGGCCAACGAGAGGGGGCGGGGGATTGGGCGCAGGCTGTACGGCTCATTGGAGGAGGCTCTTGAGAAACTGGGCATTCAGAATCTGTACGCCTGCATTGGATATCCGGAGGTGGAGGATGAATATCTGACCATGGACAGCGCCAGGTTCCATGAACGTATGGGTTATGTCAAGTGCGGAGAATTTCACAAATGCGGTTATAAATTTGGCCGATGGTATCATATGATATGGATGGAGAAATTGATTGGAAGGCATGAGGATTTGGTTGAGGGTTAAAGTTTTTTTGGAAAGAATGAAAAAAAGCCTATAAACCTTTTGACATATTCATGCTATGGTGTTAATATAATTTTATAGAACAAGCGCTGTCGGTTAGGTTCATAACAGCGATTAGACAAGTATGCCGCTTTCGTTTTATTAGACATAGGCGGCTATTTTGTCGTTTGGCGCCTCCAAGAGCAGCGTCTATGTGCATATTATAACAAAATATAGACGGAATATCAATCCCAAAATCTTTTGCAAAGGTCTTGACAAAGGTTTGGCATTAGCTGGAAACCCTTATAAAATGGTAAAGCTATGCAAATTTGTAATTTGAATTTTTCTTTACAAAAGGCTAAAGTTTTGTTATAATTATGCCGAATAAAATGTTATGACAGTATATATTTTGAGACTGGCTTCTAGCTTCCAACATCGTTGTAGCAGCACGGATGGCTAATGCGCAATGCGGTATAGTGTAATTGACTTTCAGTTCCTGTCGATGCCCGCATAAGCAGGCATATTCGTTCAGGCAAGAGGGGCCAATCCCATGAATATGGGAAGCCAATTGCATCCGCAGTCCAGGCTATTGTATTCAGAGGGGAGGGAAATCCGCCGCAGGATAAAAGAGCATTGGGCTACTGGTTATGGAGGTACAGGTAATCGCATTGGCGCCCGGGAAGCTTTATCAAAGGAGTATACTGCAAAATTCAAAGAAGGAGATGTTTTGTTATGAGAAAAAAACGGTTTATGGCTTTTCTTCTTTCTCTGGCAATGGCGGGCACATCGGTATATACTTGTGGGGTTATAGATGTGCAGGCAGCTGCCATAGAGAATCAGGAAGCTGAGAATCCGAACTTGGAACAGCTAGCCGATGAAATACAGGCACAGGCTGCAGACATGACGGATAATGAAATGGTAAATCCCATTTCGGAGCAATTTGATGAACCTGAAGCGCAGGCCGCTGCAGGGGCTATATCTTTAAACAATGTTGTAAATGGTGAAGCTGAATGGGGAAGGGCTGTAAAATTTAATAATACAGGTCAAACTGCTACCAGTATTAAATACATGATAGATGGTAAAGTGGTTGGCACTGATATTAACAATGGATATACAGCCAGTTCTGGAGATATTGGTAAGACGATTACAGTTAGCGGAGACAATTACGATCCAGCTTCTTATACAGTTACTAAGAGAACAATAAGTGAAGGTATGGTGAAGTATCAGAAGAGCCAGCAACTGGCATATACAGCTGGTGAGCAAACAATACCTGTGACTGTAAGTGATGATGAAATTGGATATGTACTACCAGAGAAAGGTGCATACATAACTGAGTTTACTAATAATGTTCGTCCAGGGAAAGCAAATCTTGTTGTGACTGTGATGAATAGCGCGACACATCAGGGAGAAGTATCAATAGCAGAAATCTTTGAAGTTACACAAAGAGAAGTCACATCTGTAAATATTGCTGTGACCTCAGAACTTCAAAAGACAATGGAATACACAGGAAAACAACTTGTGCCTGAGGTGACAGTTACAGATAGAACTAGTGGACTTACAATAGGAGAAGGAGAATATCAGATTACCTGGAGCAATAATATAAGCGTAAATGATATTCCGGTAGCTGCAGTTACATTTCCTTCCGGAAGTCCTTTCAAAGGAGGGAGTAACTCGTCTCCTACTTCAATAGCGGGTGTGTTTAGCATTACGCCAAGAAACGCAGCATTTACTACAAGTTTCAAGGATAATAAAGATGCCAAGTTTATTTATGGAACGACGCTTGACGCTGTTAAGAAGAACCTGGTAGTAAGTGACGGAAGCCTTTCGGTGTCCACGACAGATTACAGCGTTGAATTGGAGAAGGCTCCAGCAAATGGAAGTCTTAGCATTGGTGATTATACTCTGAATATTACAGGATCAGGAAATTATGCTCCAACTTCCAAAGGGACAGCTGGTTTCAGCATTGTTCCAGAAGGCATTTCAGCAAATGATATTTATGTGAAAGTTCTTAGTGAGGATAAGATTTCATACAACGGCCAGGAACAGAAACCAAAGCTGGATGTAAGCGTAAACGTAACCAGTGAAAATGGAACAGATAAGAAGTCTGTAACTTTGGAAGAAGGAACAGATTACGATGTTTCATTTATTAACAACAAGAATGCAGGTATTTCAACAAACGCCAATGCGCCTACAGCTATCGTTACAGTGAAAGCTAAGGATTATACAGAAGTTCCTGTTGAGAAGAGAGTTTCATTCAACATTCTTCCTGCGTCTATCTCATCTAGTAATGTAAGCGCTACTAAAAAAGCAGATCCGGTTTATGTCGGCGGACCTCAGAAACCAGAAGTTACAATAAGCGCAAACTTCAGTAATAATGTGAAGGAAACGTTAGTAGAAGGCGTTGATTACATAATCAGTGCGGACAGCTATAAAAATAATATAAGCGCCAGCGAAACTAATTATGAGTGTAAAGTAGTAGCTAGTGGCAATTACTCTGGAGACATTAAAGTTAGCTATAATATCGCTAAGAGAGATATATCGGGCAATGGCGTAGAGTGGACGTTACAGAGAGAGTATGGTTATACAGGCAAGCAAATTCGTCCGAAATTTGATGTGCGTTTTACTGCATCTGTAA
>CAJURH010000052.1 GCA_910588775.1 uncultured Lachnospiraceae bacterium | reverse complement strand
AAAGGCTACAGATGCAGAAGAAAAAAAGAAGAAAAAGGTAAGACCTAAGAAAGAAAAAAAGCAAAAAGAACCAAAACAAAAGAAGGAAAAAAAGCCAAAGAAAGAAAAAAAGGTAAAAACACCTAAGAAGAAACCGCCAAAGCCGCCTAAAAAACCAAAACCAAAAAAACAGAAGAAAAAAATGAATCCTTTAATATTAGTAATTCTTCTTCTGGCAGCTCTTGTGATAGCCGCTGCAGGCGCATTGGTGTTCCTGACGAAACAACGTGAAAAAGAAGAAGATGATATGTATGGGCCTATGTTTTATTTCGCGGAAGAGGATGGGATTGAATCCATTCGGTCAAAGATTGGAAACCGGGAAATAAAGGGCGGATATAAACCTCCAGTGGACTTGACTGCAGAGAAAGAATCTTCAGAAGAAGCAAAGGAAGATAAAGAAGACAAATCTGAAGAAAAGAAAGATGAGAAAAAAAGTTCGTCTGAAAATAAATCCCAAGATGAAGAGGAAGATGCAGAAGAGGAAAAAGATCCGGAACTTGCTGAAGTGGATGTAAAACTTTTGACGGATCAGGTTTTGGCTTATATAACACCAGGGGATGGCGTGCAGGAAGCCCAAGAATATATGACATATTTGGTTCAGGAAAAAGGATTTAAGCTGCTTACTTATCCGGAAGGGTCTGAAGGGGAGATTCCCAAAGAAGCTCCTACGCCTGCACCTACGCAAGAGGCAGAAGAAGACGAGGATAAAAAGGATAAAGAAGAAAAGAAAGAGAAAGAAGACAAAGAGGAAGTCAAGGAGTCTGAGGAGGAGAATGAAGAATTCATACCTCCAGAGGAAGGATATTATATTGCGGCATTGGATAACAAAGACACTGCGGAAGAAGGCGCGGCAACGGAAATTAAACGTGTCCGTATGGAATATAATTATGACAGCTATACGTTAAGGTTGTCCACAGCCAATGGCGTGGTAAATGATCTGATTCCCCCGGAGCCAGAAGAAGAGGAAGAATCTGGACCAAAGGGGATTACTCTGTCCAATGCAGTGGATACACTTCAGGGAATGTCAGCGGAACAGCTTCAGCTTCCTAAGGCAGTGACGGAATATGAAATGACGCCCATACAAGGTCGTGTGGTGATAAATGGCATAGATTTTTTCAATGTGAGGGCATATGAGAAGGGACCGGAAAAGACGTTGTTTTTTGGCGGAGCTTATTATGTATCCAGTGATGGAGAGAGTGTGTATAAACATGATGAGATGACTGGCGATGTGACATTGATTTCTGGAATGGACATTTTGGCTGAGGCACAACAACAGAATATAAGTAATAATGGGAACGTTACAGTACAAAGTGGAAACAACTAAGAGAGAAAGGCGGCGCTTTTACAGAATTTGTAAGAGCGCTGCTCTTTTTATTTGGAAAATAGACGTATTTATGTTATAATATACGAGTAACATTGTGTCTACATCTAGAAATAAATGGTAACACTTTAGATAACAACAGGAGGATGAGGATGAGCACAGAATATGGAGCAGATCAGATCCAGATATTAGAAGGTTTGGAAGCTGTTAGAAAAAGGCCAGGTATGTATATCGGCAGCACTTCCAGCCGTGGACTGCATCATCTGGTATATGAAATTGTAGATAATTCCGTTGATGAAGCATTGGCTGGATACTGCGATACCATAAAAGTTACGATCAATCCAGGTAATTCAGTTACAATAGTGGATAATGGTCGCGGCATTCCTGTGGGCATTAATCATAAAGCGGGCATACCAGCGGTGGAAGTGGTTTTTACTATATTACACGCGGGTGGCAAGTTTGGCGGAGGCGGTTATAAAGTGTCAGGCGGATTGCATGGCGTGGGCGCTTCTGTTGTCAATGCTTTGTCCGAATGGCTGGAAGTTACCATTTATCGCGATAGCAAGATTTATAAACAGCGGTATGAGAGGGGCCAGGTTATATATAAACTAAAGGAAATTGGAGCGTGCGATCCTGATTTGACCGGCACGCAGGTTGTTTTTTTGCCGGATAATCAGGTATTTGAAGACACTGTTTTAGATTATAATGTATTGAAACAGAGATTCAGGGAAATGGCCTTTCTTACAAAAGGATTGCGTATATGCCTCAGAGATGAAAGACAGGAAGAAGTCAAGGAAGACGTTTTTCTGTATGAAGGAGGCATTAAGGAATTTGTTGTATATTTAAACAAAAGCAAAGAAGAGCTTTATCCAGAAGTGATTTACTGTGAGGGGGATAAAGACGGCATTCGGGTAGAAGTGGCTATGCAGCACAACGATTCCTATACAGAGAACACATATGGGTTTGTAAATAACATTACCACGCCGGAAGGAGGCACCCATATTGTAGGATTCCGTAACGCCCTGACAAAGACTCTAAATGATTATGCCCGTAAGAATAAACTGTTAAAGGATAACGAAGCTAACTTAACAGGAGATGATTTCCGCGAAGGTCTGACAGCGATTGTAAGTGTGAAGATAGAGAATCCCCAATTCGAGGGACAGACGAAGCAGAAATTAGGAAACAGTGAAGCAAGGGGAGCGGTGGATAGTATTGTAAGTAGGCAGCTAAGCCTCTTTCTGGAACAGAATCCTTCCGTGGCCAAAGGCATTATTGATAAATCTATCTTAGCGCAGAGGGCCAGGGATGCGGCCAGAAAAGCTAGGGATTTGACCAGAAGAAAATCGGCTCTGGATGGACTATCTTTGCCAGGTAAATTGGCGGATTGTTCCGATAAAAATCCTGCGAACTGTGAGATTTATATTGTTGAGGGAGATTCTGCGGGTGGCTCGGCAAAGACAGCCAGAAGCAGAGCTACACAGGCAATCCTTCCCTTAAGAGGAAAGATTCTCAATGTGGAGAAGGCTCGTTTGGATAAAATATACGCGAATAAAGAAATTAAAGCCATGATTACGGCGTTTGGCACAGGAATCCACGACGATTTTGATATTTCAAAATTAAGATATCATAAAATTATAATTATGACGGATGCGGACGTGGACGGCGCCCATATTGCAACGTTACTTCTTACGTTTTTATATCGGTTTATGCCGGAATTGATTAAGCAGGGTTATGTCTATCTGGCGCAACCCCCTTTATACAAAATAGAAAAAAATCAAAAGATCTGGTATGCATATAGCGACGATGAGCTCAAGGAGATTATTGAAGAAATCGGCCGCGACAATAACAATAAGATTCAGCGATATAAAGGTTTGGGTGAGATGGATGCCGACCAGCTTTGGGAAACTACGATGGACCCGGAACAGAGGGTATTGCTGCGGGTAAAAATGGATGAAGAGGCGTCTGCGGAGATTGATTTGACATTTACTACTTTAATGGGAGATAAAGTAGAACCGAGAAAGGAATTTATTGAGGCGAATGCCAGATTTGTGAAGAATCTGGATATTTAACGGAGGTATACATGGAAGATAATATTTTTGACAAAATCCATGACGTGGACTTGAAGAAGACCATGGAAACTTCCTACATTGACTATGCTATGAGTGTAATTGCAGCTCGTGCACTGCCAGATGTAAGGGATGGGTTGAAGCCCGTCCAGCGTAGAGTGCTGTATTCCATGATTGAATTGAATAATGGACCAGATAAGCCGCATAGAAAGTGCGCCCGTATTGTGGGTGATACCATGGGTAAGTATCACCCGCATGGGGATAGTTCCATCTATGGGGCTTTGGTAAACATGGCCCAAGAGTGGTCCACTCGGTATCCTCTTGTGGATGGACATGGAAACTTCGGTTCTGTGGATGGAGACGGTGCGGCAGCCATGCGGTACACAGAGGCCCGTCTCAGTAAAATATCCATGAAAATGCTGGCGGATATCAACAAGAATACCGTGGATTTTGCGCCCAATTTTGATGAGACAGAGAGGGAACCAGTGGTTCTTCCATCCAGATATCCCAATCTTCTAGTCAACGGCACGTCAGGAATTGCAGTGGGGATGGCCACCAATATCCCTCCTCACAATTTAAGAGAAGTGATTCATGCAGTTGTTAAAATTATCGACAATATCGTAGAGCAGCAGAAGGATACCAGCCTGGAAGAAATTCTGGAAGTGGTGAAGGGACCTGATTTTCCCACAGGCGCTACCATATTGGGGACTCGGGGCATAGAGGAAGCTTACCGTACAGGACGAGGGAAAATCCGTGTGCGGGCCGTTACGGATATTGAAACAATGGCAAATGGGAAGACCAGAATTATCGTCACAGAGCTTCCCTATATGGTAAATAAAGCGCGGCTTATCGAGAAGATTGCGGAGCTTGTGCGCGATAAAAAGATCGACGGCATTACAGAACTTAGCGATCAATCCAACCGGGAAGGCATGCGGATATGCATAGAGCTGCGCAAAGATGTAAATGCTAATGTTGTATTAAACCAGTTGTACAAACATACGCAGCTTCAGGACACTTTTGGCGTTATTATGCTGGCTCTGGTGAATAATGAGCCGAAAGTGTTGAATCTTCTGGATATGTTGAAAGCATATTTGACCCATCAGGAAAGTGTGGTCACCAGAAGAACAAAATATGAATTAAATAAAGCCCAGGAAAGGGCGCACATATTAGAGGGATTATTAAAAGCGCTGGATCACATAGATGAAGTGATTCAGATCATACGCAGTTCCAGAACAACGGCAGACGCGAAGGCAGGATTGGTTGAGAGATATACACTGACAGACGTGCAGGCGCAGGCCATTGTGGATATGCGTTTGAGGGCGCTAACTGGTCTGGAGAGAGAGAAGCTGGAGGCCGAGTATCAGGAATTAATGGCAAAGATACGTGAATATGAGGCTATTCTTGCAGATAGGAACCTATTATTGGGCGTAATCCGGGAAGAAATATTGGAAATTAACGATAAGTTTGGGGATGAGAGAAGGACAGCTATTGGATTTGACGAAAACGATCTCTCCATTGAAGACCTGATTCCGCTGGAAGATACCGTGATTGCCATGACCAATATGGGTTACATCAAACGGATGACGGTGGATAATTTCCACAGCCAGAACCGAGGTGGAAAAGGCATAAAGGGAATGCAGACTCTGGAAGATGATTTCATAAAAGATCTGATTATGACCACCACTCACCATCACCTGATGTTCTTTACGAATACTGGAAAGGTGTACCGTCTAAAGGGATACGAGATACCCGAAGCAGGGAGAAATGCGCGGGGAACGGCGATCATCAATTTGCTCCAGCTACTGCCTGGTGAGAAGATTACCGCGGTGATTCCCATAGAGAAAAGTGAAAATAATAAATATTTGATGATGGCTACAAAAAAGGGACTGGTGAAAAAGACGCCTATCCAAGAGTATCAACATGTACGCAAAGTGGGATTAGCGGCTATCTCTTTGAGAGATGAAGACGAGTTAATTGAGGTAAAATGCACAGACGGAAATAAGGAGATCATTCTGATTACAAAATTCGGCCAGTGCATCCGCTTTAAGGAAGTGGACGTGAGAAGCACCGGAAGGACTTCCATTGGGGTCAGGGGCATGAATCTGGCCGATGAGGATATGGTTCAGGCCATGCAATTAGATTCCCAGGGAGATTGTTTGCTGATTGTTTCGGAAAAAGGAATGGGCAAGCGAACGCCGCTGGGTGAATTCACCTGTCAAAATCGTGGGGGAAAAGGCGTAAAATGTTATAAAATTACAGAAAAGACTGGAAATGTGGTGGGCGCAAAGGCAGTAAATGAAGATGAAGAGATTATGATGATCACCACAGAAGGGATCATCATTCGTCTGCATTGCTCTGACATATCCATTGTAGGGAGAGTGACTTCCGGCGTAAAATTAATGGATGTACAAGATGATGTTTCGATAGCAAGCTTTGAAAAAGTGCGTAAATCCGTGGAAAGCGATGAAGAGGAAAACGGCTTGGGAGGGGATGACAGTGAAGAGAATACTTCTGATGGTAATCCGTAACCTGCTTTTTGTTCCTTATGGTTGGATAAAACTATGTTATTACGCTTCTCATGTGGATCGGTATACGGTAGAACAGAGATACGCGCTTTTAAAATATATTGTCAGAAGGGCTAATAAAGGCGGCAGAATTCGGATTGATGTGCATGGGATGGAAAATATACCGGAGGAAGATGGATTTATCTTCTATCCAAATCACCAGGGTCTTTATGATGTGCTGGCGATTATAGAAGGCTGTCCCAAACCACTTTCTGTGGTGATGAAAAAAGAAGTCCAAAATATACCTTTTTTGAAACAAGTATTCGCATGTATGAAAGCATACGCCATAGACAGAGACGATGTGAAGCAATCTATGAAGGTGATTATACAGGTGTCTCAGGAGGTTGCGCAGGGGCGAAACTTTCTGATTTTTGCAGAAGGGACCAGGAGTAAGAATGAGAATCAGCTTCTGGAATTTAAAGGAGGAAGCTTTAAGGCTGCGATGAAGGTGAAATGTCCCATTGTTCCTGTGGCATTGGTGGATTCCTATAAATCATTTGACACAAATTCCATAAAACCATTAACTGTGCAGGTGCATTTCCTGGAACCGTTGGTTTATGAAGAATATAAGGATATGAAATCAGTGGATATTGCGGCAGAGGTAAAGGGAAGAATAGAAAACACTATAAAAAGATATACTTAGATATTTAAGAATGGCTGGACTGCAGAACGCATTATCCAGCCATATAAATTTATATAAGAAAATTTAAAAAAAGTGTTGACAAGTGGCTTTGTATTTCATATAATATCCACTGTGCTGTGAAGCACTACAGTTATTGAATAAAGTCTACAATTCAGACATTTGGAGAAGTACTCAAGTTGGCTGAAGAGGTGCCCCTGCTAAGGGTATAGGTCGTTTAAAGCGGCGCGAGGGTTCAAATCCCTCCTTCTCCGTTCTTTGAATTGAAAAGATAAAAATAACTAAAAAAAGTATTGACAAAAAAAGACAGATATGGTAAAATATAAACTGTTCTGTTAAAGAAATAAAACAGAGCAGAGAAAGAACCTTGACAACTGAACAGCGAAACACACAATCATACATTTGACGGAAGTA
>CAJURH010000051.1 GCA_910588775.1 uncultured Lachnospiraceae bacterium | reverse complement strand
GGATCACTCATTGTCATGTAAGTTTCCTCCTCAATCCTTGTTAGACTTTACATGTGTGGTTTTTACCAACTGTGGTTATTACCAACTGGCTTTCTTAACGCCGGGTATCTGGCCTTTATACGCCAATTCGCGGAAACAAATTCTGCAGATCCCGTATTTTCTCAGATAAGCATGGGGACGGCCGCAGATTCTGCAACGGCTATATTCCCTGGTGGAAAATTTTGCTTTGCGCTGTTGTTTGATTTTCATTGCTGTTTTTGCCATGAACTTTTCCTCCTAATCCTTAACTTGCAAATGGCATATTAAATAACCGCAACAATTCCCGAGCTTCCTCATCCGTCTTAGCTGTGGTAACGAATATTACATCCATACCTCTAACTTTGTCAATCTTGTCATACTCGATTTCAGGGAAAATCAACTGTTCCTTAATTCCCATGGCATAGTTGCCCCTGCCGTCGAATGCGTTGGGGTTTACGCCGCGGAAGTCACGCACCCGGGGAAGGGCCAGATTGATCAGGCGATCTGCAAATTCATACATTTTCTCACCCCTCAGCGTGGTTTTACATCCGATGGGCATGCCTTCCCTTATCTTAAAGTTCGCCACTGACTTTTTGGCTTTACAGGTAATGGCTTTTTGTCCGGTAATGATTTCCATATCCGCAATGGCGGAATCCAGAACTTTCGCATTTTCCTTTGCCTCACCGACACCCATGTTTACAACAATCTTATGGAGCTTCGGCACTTCCAATACGTTTTTATATCCAAACTTTTTCATCATGGCGTCCACGATTTCATTTTCGTAAATCTCTCTAAGCCTACTCACTTAATTTGCCCTCCTCTCTTCTTAGTCAATAACCTCTCCGGTTTTCTTTGCAAAACGGACTTTACGGCCGTCATCCAGAATCTTGAATCCGATGCGGGTCGGCTGCCCTTTATGCATATACATCACGTTTGATATGTCAATGGGGGCTTCCTTCTGGATGATTCCGCCCTGCTGATTCATCGCAGAGGGTTTTGTATGCTTGGTCACTTTGTTCACGCCATCCACTAAAACTCTGTGTTTTTTTCTATCTATGGCGAGAACTTTTCCTTCTTTGTCTTTATCTTTACCGGTAATTACTTTTACGGTATCGCCTTTTTTTATTTTTAACATAAGTCTATGCACCCTCCTATAATACTTCTGGAGCCAGAGAAACGATTTTCATAAAATGCTTCTCACGCAACTCACGAGCTACCGGTCCAAAAATACGGGTTCCCCTGGGGGTCATGTCTTCTTTGATAATTACAGCAGCATTCTCGTCAAATCGAATATAGGAACCGTCTGCACGGCGGGTCTTGTTCACCGTACGCACGATTACAGCTCTGACTACATCACCTTTTTTTACAACGCCGCCTGGCGTTGCATCTTTAACAGTGGCAACTATGATATCGCCAATTTTTCCATATCTTCTTGTGGAACCGCCTAATACGCGGATACATAAAATTTCTTTTGCGCCTGTATTATCAGCAACCTTCAGTCTGCTTTCCTGTTGAATCATGCGGATTTTCCTCCTTATATTATTTTACTTTCTCAACGATTTCCACAAGTCTCCACCTTTTTTCTTTGGAAAGTGGTCTTGTCTCCATGACTTTCACGGTATCGCCGATACTGCACTCGTTATTCTCGTCATGCGCTTTTAATTTGTATGTTCTCTTTACGATTTTTTTATAAAGAGGATGTTTAACATGATCTTCGATTGCAACAACAATGGTTTTGTCCATCCTATTGCTGGTTACTTTGCCCACGCGGGTTTTTCTAAGATTTCTTTCCACGACTAATACCTCCATTGTTATTTCGCAGCGGCTGCATTCTGAGCGATCACTGTCTGAATCCTGGCAATATTCTTGCGAACCTCTTTGATTCGGCTGGTATTGTCCAATTGGTTGGTTGCATTCTGAAACCTCAAATTAAAAAGCTCTTTCTTGGCAGCTACTAATTCTTCTTTCAATTCCGCGTCTGATTTTGCTCTTAATTCCTCTAAAAACTTATTAATTTTCACTGAGATCACCGCCTTCTAAGTCTGCGCGAGAGACAATTTTACATTTACATGGAAGCTTATGCATTGCCAGACGCAATGCCTCACGTGCAATTTCCTCCGAAACACCTGCGATTTCGAACATCACCCGTCCCGGTTTCACCACTGCTACCCAATATTCCACGGCTCCTTTACCGGAACCCATACGTGTTTCCGCCGGTTTGGCTGTCACTGGCTTATCCGGGAAAATTTTAATCCAAACCTGGCCGCCCCTCTTAATATATCTGGTCATGGCAATACGGGCTGCCTCAATCTGATTTGATTTGATCCAACATGGCTCCGTGGCAACCAGTCCATACTCGCCATAATTAATTTTGTTGCCTCTCATCGCTTTTCCTCTGATGGATCCACGGAACTGCTTACGATGTTTTACTCTTTTCGGCATTAACATAATTATTTATCGCTCCCTTCCTTTTCTGCTTTTGTTGGAAGAACTTCGCCATTATAAATCCAGGCTTTTACGCCGACTTTTCCATAGGTGGTATCTGCTTCCGCAAATCCGTAATCAATGTCTGCGCGAAGTGTCTGCAGAGGAATGTTTCCCTCACTGTAAAATTCTGTACGGGCCATATCCGCGCCTCCTAAGCGTCCGGATACAGAAGTCTTAATCCCTTTGGCGCCGGCTTTCATGGTCCTGCTCATGGTGGATTTCATCGCACGACGGAAAGAAATACGGTTTTCCAACTGAAGCGCGATATTCTCAGCAACTAACTGAGCGTCTCTGTCTGGCCGCTTCACTTCTTTGATATCCACAATCAATTTTTTATCTGTATATTTTTGCAGTTCCACTTTCACTTTCTCAATCTCTGAACCGCCTTTGCCAATAACTATTCCAGGCTTCGCTGTGTAGATGATAATCTTCACACGGTCGGAAGCTCTCTCAATCTCTATTTTTGAAATGCCTGCCGTATATAATTTTTTCTTTAAGAATTTACGGATGTTGTAATCCTCTATCAGATAATCTGCAAAATCACTTTCCGCATACCATTTGGAATCCCAGTCTTTAATGATTCCCACGCGAAGGCCATGTGGATTAACTTTCTGTCCCATCTTTTCCCTCCTTATTTCTCATCCAATATGATGGTGATATGACTCGTCCTCTTCTCAATCCGATACGCCCTGCCCTGTGCTCTGGGTTTAATACGTTTCATGGTCGGTCCCTTATTTGCAAAACACTTGGCCACAACCAAATTGTCAGCGCTCATCCCATGATTGTTTTCTGCATTCGCAATCGCAGATTCCAGCAGTTTTTTGACCAAGCTGGATGCATATCTGGGGCTGTAAGTCAGAATGCCAAGCGCTGTCTGCACATCTTTTCCTCGAATAGCGTCCAGTACAAAACAAGCTTTCGTCACGGATACCCGCGCATAGGATAATTTTGCATGCGGTCTTGTCTCTCTATTGTTCTCATTTCTTGCTCTTTTAATTTGGGATCTATGTCCTTTTGCCATGGATTAAGAATCCTCCTTTCGCTTCTCGCGCCGGTTCACGATTACCGGCGCACTCCTGATTTTTTCTCGTCTTTGCCATGTCCCCGGTATGTCCTGGTGGCGACAAACTCTCCCAATTTATGCCCTACCATATCTTCTGTCACATACACCGGCACATGTTTTCTTCCATCATGCACTGCAAATGTATGCCCCACAAATGAAGGGAAAATCGTAGAACGGCGTGACCATGTTTTTATAACTGTCTTCTCGTTAGCAGCGTTTAAAGCATCTACCTTTTTCAACAAACTTTTATCTGCAAACGGTCCTTTTTTCAGTGAACGAGCCATGCTCTAACCTCCTTTATTTCGCTAATGCCTTGCCATCTCTTCTGCGGACAATGTACTTGTTGGACTGCTTGTTCTTCTTTCTTGTCTTCAAGCCAAGCGCCGGTTTGCCCCAAGGGGTGCACGGACCGGGACGTCCAATACCAGTCTTTCCTTCACCACCGCCGTGTGGATGGTCATTGGGGTTCATAGCGGAACCACGCACGGTGGGACGGATTCCCATGTGGCGCTTACGTCCGGCTTTACCAATGTTAATCAGGTTATGCTCACCATTTCCCACTACGCCCACGGTAGCGCGGCAGTTGATTGGCACCATGCGCATTTCACCGGAGGGAAGACGCAGTGTAGCGTATTTTCCTTCTTTTGCCATAAGCTGCGCGCTGTTCCCCGCTGAGCGAACCAACTGTCCGCCTCTGCCCGGATACAATTCCACGTTGTGAATCAGAGTACCCACAGGAATCGCTGACATGGGAAGACAATTTCCCACGCGCACTTCCGCATGCTCTCCGTTCATAATCTTCTGGCCCACACGCAGGCCTTCCGGAGCGAGGATATATGCTTTCTGTCCGTCCGCATAGAAAACCAACGCAATATTCGCGGATCTGTTTGGATCGTATTCAATGCTCTTTACAGTTGCCGGAACATTATCTTTTCTTCTCTTAAAATCAATCAGTCTGTATTTTCTTCTGCTGCCGCCGCCCCTATGTCTGCAAGTGATCTTTCCCTGGTTGTTACGCCCTGCATTCTTCTTCAGAGATACGGTCAGTGATTTCTCGGGCTTTTTCTTTGTAATCTCAGAGAAATCAGAACCTGTCATATGTCTTCTGGAAGGGGTATATGGTTTATAAGATTTGATTCCCATTGTGTTTCTCCTTTCAAATTTCCGGCTTATAAGCCTTCAAAGATTTCAATATCTTTGCTGTCTTCTGTCAAGGCCACGATTGCTTTCTTGGTCTTAGCAGTCTTGCCGTATACCGTTCCCCGTCTTTTTTTCTTTCCCTGCAGGTTCATGGTATTCACGCTCTTTACTTTCGTGCCTTCAAACATTTTCTCAACAGCCTCTTTGATCATCGTCTTATTGGCTTCCGGATGAACCAAAAAAGTGTATTTCTTCTCAGCCATTGCGCTCATACTTTTTTCTGTGATCACCGGTTTTAATATAACATCATAATACTGTATATTTGCCATTATGCATACACCTCCTCAATCGAAGCTACGGCGTCCTTTGTCAAAATCACTGTGCTGTATTTCATTACATCGTACACATTCAACATACGCGCTTCAATGGTCGTCACATCTGGAATGTTCCTTGTGGACAGCATTACGTTCTCGTCCATTTCCGGCATTACCACCAGCGCCTTCTTTATTTTCAGATTGTTTAAGACTTTCTGCATTTCTTTTGTCTTAATCTCTTCTAATTTTAAGCTGTCCAGGACAATCAGCTTCTTAGCTTCCACTCTGGATGTAAGAGCTGACTTCATAGCGGCTCTTTTCTCTTTTTTGTTCATTTTCTTGGAATAGTCTCTAGGTGTGGGAGCGAATACAACGCCGCCGCCTGTCCACTGAGGCGCACGGATGGAACCCTGTCTTGCATGACCAGTGCCTTTCTGCCTCCATGGTTTTCTTCCACCGCCCCGTACCTCGGAACGGGTTTTTGCTTTCTGTGTTCCCTGACGTTTGTTCGCCAGGTGGCGCACTACTGCCTGATGAACCAAATGTTCATTCACTTCCACGCCAAACACGGCATCGTTTAATTCGATTGTGCCGACTTCGTTGCCTTCCATATTATAAACAGATACTGTTGCCATCTGTGTGTTCCTCCTTTCTTCCTTAAATCAAGGTTTTCACTGTCTCTTTGATGGTAACCATGGATCTCCTTGGCCCTGGCACTGCGCCTTTGACCAACAGAAGATTATTTTCAACATCCACTTGCACGATTTCAAGATTCTGGATTGTAACTCTCTTATTTCCCATCTGTCCAGGCATCTTTTTACCTTTGAACACTTTGCTGGGATCGGAAGCCGCGCCGTTGGAACCAGCATGGCGGTGATATTTGGAACCATGGGTCATAGGTCCTCTGGACTGGCCATGTCTCTTAATGGCGCCCTGGAAGCCCTTACCTTTTGAGATGGCTGTCGCGTCAATGTGATCGCCTGCTTGGAAAATGTCCGCCTTGATCTCCTGGCCCAATTTGTATTCTTCTGCATTTTCAAACTTAAATTCTCTCAAAAATCTTTTATAAGTAACGCCTGCCTTGTCAAACTGACCTTTCAGCGGCTTATTCACAAGCTTCTCACGCTTGTCCACATATCCCACCTGAATAGCGCTGTACCCATCGTTTTCCACTGTCTTGACCTGGGTCACCACGCAGGGGCCTGCTTGAAGAACCGTTACCGGAGTCAGCGTTCCGTTTTCGTCAAATATCTGGGTCATGCCCACTTTTGTAGCCAATATCGCTTTTTTCATTTTTTCTATTTTCCTCCTTATAGCGGATTGCCAATAATGGCAATCATATAGTTATTGCTCTCTTATTTTTTCTTCATTTTGATATCTATATGAACGCCTGCAGGCATCTCCAGCCTGGAGAGCGCGTCCACGGTCTTCTGGGTTGGCGTCAGGATATCGATCAGTCTTTTGTGGGTTCTCTGCTCGAACTGCTCCCGGGAATCTTTGTATTTGTGCACCGCCCGCAGAATTGTAACTACTTCTTTCTTTGTGGGCAGCGGCACCGGTCCGCTCACCTTCGCCCCATTCTTTTTCACCGTTTCAATGATTTTGCTTGCAGACGCATCCACCAACTGATGGTCATACGCTTTCAAAGTGATTCTCATTACCTGATTTGCCATAAAAAAAGCCGCCTCCTTTTCGCACTTTCAATTTCAGTACGACAAGCGGTGACTGTACACATCTCCGTGTGTGTCCCAATGAACTTCACACGTTCCCATTCTTTTTCAATGGAACAATAGGCAACCTGCGTCTCTTGCGCTTCGCTGCCCTCTATATTGTACAGTGACTTGTCGCCAGTTTATCTAGGTGTAAAACACACCCTAACATGACATTCGCTCCACGGAAAAACCTGCTTTTCATAATTAAGCAGCAACCTCACGCTTCACAGCTATCAATGCCACAGCAGTTATTAGTATAACTCATTGTTTTCTATATTTCAAGTTTTTTTGTAATATTTCTTTTAAATTTTATCGGTTTAAGTATATTTCGTCTATACGCAAAATAAAAACCCTCTTTTTAGAAGAGGATTTCCAAATGCCGCAGACCGGAATCGAACCGGTACGGGTATCACTACCCACGGGATTTT
>CAJURH010000050.1 GCA_910588775.1 uncultured Lachnospiraceae bacterium | reverse complement strand
TGGTTTCTTTGGTTCGGAATAGTGTGGTGCTGGCGGTCTATCTCTTGTTTTCGGCTGCTTGCTTCTTTACCATACATGAGCATTCGGCCAGGGTGGCTATCTTCTCCTGTCCTTCCTCTTTTTCTTCCAGGCCCGGCAGTGCAAGACATCGGATTTTCATGGAAGTCTGACCTGTCTGGATGAGCTTTAAGATTTCTTCAATCCCATTGACATGATCCGCATCGGCATGGCTGATAAACGCCACATCAATCTGGGAAATCCCCTGACTTTTCAAAAAAGGTAAAATCCGGTACTGCCCCACTTTGCTCTGACTGCTGCTTCCTCCATCCACCAGATAACATTCTCCCTGGGGCGATTGAATCACAGCCCCATCCCCTTGGCCCACGTCCAGACAAGTAATTTCCAGACTCTCATGGCCGCGCCAGCACATCAGAACCGTCCCGGTAAACCAAAACGCCAGAAAAAGCGCCGCCCCCGCCATTCTGCCAGACTTTATTCTTTTCACTGCAAAGAAGCCAGCGGCCAGCGCCCCATAATACAGCGCCATCTGCCATTTCTCTGGCTGCCCAACAATCAAAACCGCGTGGGGAAGCTTCTTCACCGTTTCGCACAGAAACTGATAAAAATCAACCAACAGACAGCCTGGCAGCAAGAGAATCCTGGCCAACGCCACCTGCCACATCCCGACCACCGCTCCCAAAATCCCCGATGCCAGCGTAATCGCCAAGGTGGGAGCCGCCAACAGATTCACCAAAATCCCATATAGTGGAATCTCATAGTAAAACCAGGCAACCAGTGGCAATGTGGTAATCTGCACTGCAATCCCCATTTGACATGCCTGACTGAAATTTTTCCAAAACTTCCCTTTCGGAATAGGAAAAATTTCTCCCAACTGGGGCAAAACCAGACCCACCGCGCAGATGCAACCGCAAGACAAAAGAAACCCACTATAATACAGATAAACCGGATTGTCCAGCAATATAAGAATCACAGACAGCGAGAGTGCGCTGAGCAAATCGTAGCTCCTTCCCGCCGCTTTCGCCACCATAGCCAGTCCAAACATGCCCAGCGCGCGCATGGTCGCCACATTCTCTCCTGTGAGCATCCCATACAGAAGCATAACCCCCACGGCCAACACCGATGCTGGCCGTATACTCAGGCGCATTTTCTGGAGTAACCAAAAGAAAAGCATGCCCAATAACCCCAGATGCATTCCGGATATGGAAATCATATGGGAAAGCGACCCGGCGGCTAACCGGTTCTTTTCCTCCTGTTCCAAAAGACTTTTCTCCCCTGTGACCATAGCGCAGAGAATTCCCGCCTGCCCAGGCGCGGCCCGCTCCAGAGAATGGGTCATCTTTTCCCGAATCCGCCGCATCCCTTCCCGCAGACGCCAAGTTTG
Organism: uncultured Lachnospiraceae bacterium; assembly: GCA_910588775.1. GTDB lineage: Bacteria > Bacillota > Clostridia > Lachnospirales > Lachnospiraceae > MGBC164599. The sequence continues at coordinate 6,146 of CAJURH010000050.1, read as the reverse complement.
TCTTTTATATACAGACATTTTTCTCCCACTCATCCGAAAATATATTTTTTTCGTCTGAAAGTAAAGGCGGCTGTCAAATTCCCCAGGATTTCTCGGACCAGCAATAGCCGTCAGTTTGCCCTGCGCCTGCACCCAGGTTCCCAATGGCAAGGCGCTGTCGCACTCTTCCTGCAAATAGACAATCGTCTGTGGAATGGGCCTTATTTTCTTTTCTTTACCGTTTATGGAATTTTTACGGATGTGAGATTCCAGATAGACATCTTTTAGCCAGATGCCTGTAGAGTTTTCCGAATAGTTATATTGATAGATTCGTCCATAAATCACCGCCTGCCCATTTTCTTCTTGCGGCAGGACGCTGGGATTTTCCCTAACAGGCATAATCCCGGTCAGGTCTCCCAGCCAAATTCCCGCCAAAAACAGCAGACACAGCCAGCACATGGGTCGTTTCAAGATTCGCCCACTTCCTCTCTGTATGCAATCACTTTATTCTTTCATTTCATCCATGATTTCCCGATTCTTTTCGTAAAATTGATCAAAATTCATCTTTTCTCCATAAGTGACGTCTGTAACGCCTTCGATGGACAACTGCACCTTTTCCACATGACAGCTGTCAATCAACGAATTTACAATGGAATACACCGGAAGCTCCTCTTTTACAGGCAGCGGCTCTTCCACAAAATTCCTGCTGAAATTCACATAACAAATCTGATCCGTTGTGGTTATGGACACTATCCTAGCATCCGATGGCAAGGTGGGCGCCGCGGCTCCTTTTGGGCCTTTGATTAATTGTTCCACCACCACAGTTTCCAGCGTTACATTTTTGTCAAAATAGACTTTCCTGTCCTCTTTCACCAATCTCTCACCGTCTTCACTTGCAAAATACAGGGACACATCCGCCTCCTGGTAAGAATTGAGATTCTCCCCGGAACTTTCTAGAAAACTTTCTTCGTTCATAATGCCGATGGGCTTTTTATAGGAATCCAAAAAAGGTTCACTGTCCACCTGGAATTTTACATATTGAATGTCTGGAAGCTGGGCAAATATTTTCACCACCCCAGCGCGGGCCAGCACTTCCCTAGCCGCATCCATCCGCAAATATTCTTTGCTGAAATCCAGATTCAGCACCCCATCGTATACGCTATGAGTGATAATCTCCACGTCCTCTGGAAGCAAACTGATATCATCTTCCTTATGCTCTTTGTTATTCAGAAGCTTCATGAAATCCTGTATCATATATTCGGTGGTTTCTTTCTCCGGCGTATAAGCCACTTTGACAAGCGCCGTCTTGGTCTTATCAATGTGATAAAAATAATAGTCCGAATCCAGCGTATTCTCGCCATGCCCCAGCAGAGAACACCCAGTCAGGGCAACCTGAACCAGAAAAAACAAACAAATCCATTTTTTCATGGCAACCTCCATCAGGGTATATACAACAGGGGAATCCTGACTGTGAACGTAGTCCCCTCTTCTTCCCTGCTATTCACATTAACCGTTCCGTGGTGCATAACAATGGCGCTGCGGGTGATGGACAATCCAAGGCCAGTCCCTCCGATCTCCCTAGAGTGGGACTTATCCACCCGGTAAAACCTCTCGAAAATTTTCCCCAGAGATTCCTCTGGGATGCCCATGCCGGAATCCGAAACCGTCACATAAAAATATTTATGATCCGCGTCTAAGGATACCCGCACCCATCCATCGTCCACATTATATTTGATGCCGTTTTCCACCAGATTAGAAATGGCCAGCGTAAACTTCACTTCGTCCACATCCGCCTCCACCGGACGGAAACTGTCCAAAATCAAATCAATATTCCTTTTATCCGCAATGGGACGGAGGCGTTTTAATATAAGCTCCAACAAGTCGTTGATGTTCAAATGCTCGATTCTCAGATCCGAAACCCGCTTGTCCAGCTTAACCAAAGAAAGCAAATCCGTAATGATTTTACTTTCCCGGTCAATCTCCGCCGTAATATCCTGGAGAAATTCCTGGTACAATTCTTCCGGAACATTTTCCTGCCCCACCAATGAATCCGCCAGCACTTTCATAGAGGTCATAGGCGTTTTCAATTCATGGGACACATTGGAGACGAATTCCTGTCTGGACTCGTCCAAAATCTTCATCCGGTTCAGCATTTTATTAAATGCATCGGTGATAAGCTCTGTCTCCGTATAGTCCTTTACAAAAATATCCCCCTTCTGATATCCGTCCGTAATTTCTTCAATCGCTTTGGTTATCTTATTAAATGGTTTTACCAATATCCGGGATGCAATATAAGAGAACACCACCACAATCAGCGTGACAATCCCCTGAAACAATATCCCGTTTCTCTTCAGGAATTCCACTGTGGAAGAAATCTCCCCCGCTGAAATGCTCACCAGCATAACTCCCTGCACATCTTTTTGCCCAGGCTTTTTGAGCGCAATGGTCAACTCCAGATAATCATTCTCTTTGTTATGATTGCTGGTCAACTCTCCATCCATACATCGGATTACATCTGCGGCAATCACCGTTTTCCCTTCATCCAGCCCATACGTGTCTTTTACGATCTTAAAGTAATTATTAATCAGCAGAATCCTACCGCTATAGACATTGGACAAAAGCTCCAACTGCTTCTCAATTACATTGGACTTGGGATTCTCCATATAGCCCACGTCCACCAACTGGTTACAGAGGATATCGCACTGATTCCGCACATTGCTGATGCGAAGGGAGACCGCGCGTTTCTCATAAGAATGCGTGACGGCTTTCGCTATAATCATGCTAGGCGCAATTCCCAACGCGATCATAATGATCATAATGCGAAAACGCACGCTATTGAAAAAATTCATTCTCTTTCTCAGCATCCCATGCACAACCTATCCCTGAAAATAATAACCCACGCCCCATTTGGTATGCACATATTGGGGTTCGCTGGGATTCGTCTCAATCTTCTCCCGAAGCCTTCGAATATGCACATCCACCGTCCGCACATCACCTGGATATTCATACCCCCACACAATGTTCAGCAGATTCTCCCGGCTGTACACTTTATTGGGGTTAAAGACCAAAAGCTCCAACACGTCAAATTCCTTAGCTGTCAGATTAATCTCTTTGCCAGCGATAAACACGCGCCTTCCCTCGCAATCCAGGCGCAACTCTCCAACTTCCACCGTTTTTGCCTTTTCTTGGGCGTTGCCCTCCTGGTGGGCGCGACGCATAATCGCCTTGATGCGCGCTTTCACTTCCAAGATATTAAAGGGTTTGGTAATATAATCGTCAGCCCCATATTCCAGTCCCAGGATCTTATCCATATCTTCGCCTTTGGCGGTCAGCATGACGATTGGGACATTGGAAAAATCCCGGATCTGCTGACATACTTCCAGCCCATCCATTTTCGGTAGCATTATATCCAGCAAAATAATATCGTAATGATTTTCCTGGGCAAGCTCTAACGCCTCCTCCCCGTCATAAGCGCAGTCCACTTCCATACCGTCCTGCTCCAGGCTGAAACGAATCCCCTTTACAATCAATTTCTCATCGTCTACCACCAATACCCTTTTACTCATGAATGATTCCCCTCCAATTCAAAAGTTTCTCGAAATTTATCCCACAGAGATCGCGTCTCTGATTTTATTAAATACGCCATCTTTAATGCCGTCCACCTGCATAATGTCTTCGATAGCCTGGAAAGCCCCAAAGCTCTCCCGGTATGAAATAATGGCCTGCGCCCGGCTCTCTCCAATTCCATTTAAAGTCTGCAACGCGGCAACGTCTGCAGTGTTGATATTCACTTTCCCATCGTCCACAGGCTCAGCCGACTCCTGCACAGCCGCTGATTGCTGCACCTGCGTCTCCCCAGTGCAACTGCATGTAACCTGTATCACAGGACTGAGTTCCAGAGCTTCTAAAGATTCTTTTAACAACGCTCTTAACGTCTCTTCATCCAGATGCATGTCTGCGCTCTTGTCCTGTTCAAGCTCAAACACCGGCGCATGCGCGTCTTTCTCACAGCCAAAACATAGCAAGCACACTGCCATAATTACAGTGCAAATATACAGTTTTTTCTTCATAATAAAGTTCTCCTTGTCTGTCTGAATTTCTTTCAGATAACTCCTGACAAGCGAAAACCATGCATAACCTAATATTATTTTAACGAATGATTACAGGTTTTACAATAGCAAATAAGAAAAATTATATTTTTTTCATAATTGTGAAAAAACACGCTGTAATTTGGACAAAATCCAAATACAGCGTGTTTTTTGACTATGCCTCCTGGAGGATTTGCTCTTTTCTTCCCAAAATGTCATCGGATAATATTTCCGCTTCCACCTGGTCGAATCCCAGCCTGTCGATGGTCTCCGCAAAACGCTCTCCGGCCTCTCCCTTTTCCCGGTAAAGCAGAATAATCTTTTCCACCGTTTTTAAAACTTCTTCTTGGGAGGTGAAGATTTTGCCCAAAGCCTTTCCACGGGCTGTTTTCTTTCCCCATCTCCCTCCAATATAAACTTTGTACCCTGTAACGCTGCCTGCCACCGCGTCAAAAGGACAATTATCCACACAGCGGCCGCAGTTGGTGCATATCTCCTTGTCGATGTTCAAAACGCCATCCACCGTCTTAGCGGCGCCCATGGGACATCCTTTCTGAACTGCGCATTTTTTGCACTCCTTGCAGGTTTCCTGGTCAAATTCAGGAATCAACTGCCCTACAATGCCCACATCGTTCAAATCCGGTTTCACACAGTTATTGGGACATCCTCCCACTGCGATTTTAAACTTATGGGGTAATTTCACCTGACGGTACCCTTCGTAAAATGCCTTATGAATTTCCTCAGACAATCCATACGTGTCAATCCGCCCATACTGGCAAGTGGTCCCTTTGCAGGAAACTACGGGCCGCACTTTCGCCCCTGTTCCTCCAGTGGTAAGCCCCGCCGCTTCAATAAAAGCCCGGAACTCATCGATTTTCTCATAGGGGATTCCCTGCACTTCCACTGTCAGACGGGTCGTGTAAACCACGTTTCCGTTTCCAAATTTTCTGGCCGCCTCGCCAATCGCCACATGCTGATCAGCCGTTAGCTTTCCATTTACTGTAATCACACGCCCAGAAAAATTATCCGTGCCTTTATTACTCAGAAATCCCAGCGCTTTTACCCTTTTCTCATCCGCTTTTTTTATTGTCAACGTAGCCATTTTGTTTTGCGTCCTCCTTTATCTGGGTTTTTCAACCTTTTCCTGTATCATATCACTTGTTTATTTATATGTAAAATATTATAATATTATATATTTTATAGTTTTTTCCTATTAAACCTTTTTTATACGAAAAAACAAAAGCATTATAACCGCCAGAAAATATAGCGTTTATTAAGCTTTTGGAGCCTATGAAAAATTTTCTTATTTGCCCATCTGTTTTGCAAAGTTTGTACTTCCTGCCAGATATGCCTATCCGTCTATCTCCCAGAAATACGGCATTTCCAGCATCTTTTTTATCCAAACTCAAAGTGTTTTCTCTATATATAAGTTACTCAATTTTGTTGAGTATAAGCAAATTGCTACATAATACCAAGTAATCCAATGCACTCAACCGTTTCATCATTATTCTTATTCTGCAAAAAATCTCCCAACCGCTCCGCTTCTTTTAACTTGATGTCATCCAAAACAGGAGTGTATGAAACGGTTGTATTATAATTCGCATGGCCCATGATTTCCTGGACAGTGCGCGGTGTCATTCCCTTTTCAAAGCACCGGGTGGCAAACGTGTGTCTTAATGCATGTGGATGGACTCTTTCAAATTTCTTAGGGATTCCTCCAGTATATAATGCCTCTGTATGGAACATATCATTGATCTGCTTCGTCACATAACGCATATCGCTTTCTACGCTGTAACGTCCGATCGGAGAACCCATAGATGTCAAAAACACTAAATTCCCCAATTCTTCTGGCTGTCTCCAGCACTCCCCTAACTCCACACGCTTTCTCTTAACCTTCTCAAACTGCTTTTCAAGAATTTCTCTTGTTTCTCCAAAAAACGGGATTTTTCTCACAGAATTTTCTGTTTTGGGCGATGTCAGCTTCATCGTTTTCTTTCCATTTTCATACTGATATGATAATGTCCTTTTTACATAGATGAACTTATTGGCAAAATCAATATCTTCCCATTGCAGCCCACC
>CAJURH010000049.1 GCA_910588775.1 uncultured Lachnospiraceae bacterium | reverse complement strand
CCGCAGCTTATAGATACGATCCGCAGTCAGCCGAAAATCTGTCATTACCTGGATATTCCCATCCAGCATGCCAGTGACCGGATTTTAAAGCGGATGGGCAGGAAAACCACGCGCGGGGATCTGGAAAAATTAATCGGGAATCTGCGCCGGGAAATTCCCGACATTGCGATCCGGACCACGCTGATCACCGGATTTCCAGGGGAAACCAAGGCGGATCACCAAGAATTGCTGGATTTTGTCCGGGCCATGGAATTTGACCGTCTGGGAGTTTTCACCTATTCGGCGGAAGAGGACACGCCGGCCGCTTCTATGGACGGTCAGGTTCTGGAAGAAGTGAAGGAAGAGCGCCGGGCGGAAATTATGGAGCTGCAGCAGGAAATCTCTATGAAAAGGGGACAGGCCCGGGTGGGAGAGACGTTGCAGTGCCTGGTGGAGGGAGCGATTCCCAATGAGGGTGCGTATGTGGCGCGGACCTATGCAGATGCGCCGGATGTGGACGGGTATCTGTTTATCAAGACTGGGGAAGCGCTGATGTCCGGGAATTTTGTGCCGGTTCAGGTGACCGGGGCATTGGAATATGATTTAATAGGAGAGCTGGAAGATGAATACGCCGAATAAGTTAACGCTATTACGTTTTATTTTGGTTTTCCCCTTTGTGGTTTTGATGTTGCAGGGCTGGGGCGGGGAGGCTTGCAAATGGATTTGCCTGGGCATTTTCTGCATTGCCAGCGCCACAGACGCTCTGGACGGATATATCGCGCGAAAATATAATCTGGTTACGAATTTTGGCAAATTTATGGACCCTCTCGCGGATAAACTGCTGGTTTGTTCCGCCATGATCTGCTTGATGGCGCAGGAGAGACTTCCAGCCTGGGCGGTTTTAATCATCATCGCCCGTGAATTTATCATCAGCGGTTTTCGGCTGGTGGCTTCCGACAATGGCATTGTCATTGCGGCCAGCTATTGGGGGAAAATAAAAACAATCTGTCAGATGGCGATGATTATCTTGTTGATTGCGGATTTGGGAGGGGTCATGGCTGTTGTTGAGAACATTCTCATCGATTTGTCTGTGGCGTTGACGCTGATTTCGCTGGCGGACTATTTGTGGAAAAATAAAGGTGTGTTATCCATGCAAGATTGACATGGGAAAGGAGCAGGTATGGACGGCGAATTGATATCGGTAGGCACGGAGATTCTATTGGGCAATATTACCAATACCAATGCCACGTTTTTGTCGGAAATGTGCGCCCGGCTGGGCATTTCCATCTATTATCATACAGTGGTGGGGGACAATGAGGGGCGTCTTCGAGAAACTTTGAAACAGGCATGGGCGCGTTCCCAGGTTGTGATTGTCACTGGAGGGCTGGGACCGACCCAGGACGATCTCACCAAGGAAACGGCAGCGTCCATGCTCGGCTGTAAGTTGGTGGAGGATGGACATACCAAAAAGCGCATAGAGACTTTTTTCAAAGAATATCTGAAGATTGATAGCAAGAAAATCCCGGAAAATAACTGGAAACAGGCGTTGGTTCCCAAGGGAGCCAAAGTTATTGACAACGACAATGGAACAGCGCCAGGGCTAATCCTGGAGCAGAACGGCAAAACGCTTATCCTGCTTCCAGGGCCGCCCAATGAGATGAAACCCATGTTCCAGGAAGCTGTCTACCCTTATTTGCACAAAAATCAGCCGGAGGTGATCTATTCCCAGATGGTGAAAATATGCGGCGTGGGGGAAAGCCAGGTGGAAAACGACATTAAGGACTTGATCCGTAAGCAGAAAAACCCAACCATTGCGCCTTATGCCAAGACGGGGGAAGTGCATCTTCGCATAACGGCAAAGGCAAAAGACGAAAAAGAGGCTAAGAAGCTGTGCAAGCCTATTGTAAGGGAAATCAAAGCCCGTTTTGGCAAAAATATCTATACCACGGAAGAGGAAAAAACGCTGGAAGAAACAGTGGTAGAGCTGCTGGCGAACCAGAATTTGACCCTGGCCACAGCCGAATCCTGCACAGGAGGGATGCTGGCGGCTCGGATTGTGAGTGTGCCAGGCGCTTCCAGGATATTAAAGGAAAGTTTTGTCACATATAGCGACCGGGCCAAGAGAAAGCGTCTGTTGGTCAAGAAAGGCACATTGGCCAAGGAGGGAGCCGTCAGCAGCAAGACGGCCAAGGAAATGGCCAAAGGCGGGTGTTTTACATCGGGGGCGGATGTGTGCGTGGCGATTACGGGCATTGCGGGACCAGACGGAGGAAGTAAAGAAAAACCTGTGGGAACTGTTTTTATGGCTTGTTGTTATCAGGGGGACATAAATGTAAAGGAATGCCACTTCGCGGGGGACCGGAATAAAATCCGCGAATATACCACGGTCAATGCGTTAATCCTGCTGCGGGACGCTCTGCTGCAAAATTTCAAAAAGAAATAGTTCTTTAGTGTTTCATCATTTTCATCAGGGAAACGATTTTGTCCAGCCGGGCGGCTTCCTTGGGGGATTTCCCGACTTTCATTACTTCGATAATGGCATTGATTTCATCGGAAGAGAAATGAATGCCATTTTCTTTCCCTTTTGTAGCCGCTGACATAAGGAAGGGCAGCATATCAGACTGACTTTTGTTCATTCCTTGGTCGGCCAGCCTTTGGAGCATCTTCAGTTTTTCTTTATCAAGGCCGGCCAGTTGGGGATTATCCATCCACTGGTTGTTCGGATTATTTTGGTTTTCACTCATCGAATCACCTGCCTGTTCTAAGAATTTTCCGAGTCTTGAAATAGTTCCAACATTTGAAGCATGGCAAACATTTGGATAATCTGGTCAATGCGTTCCTGTGCCGGGCCGCTGCAAAAGGGGCGGATTTCATTTAGAATATCCAGCGGCTGCATATCCGCGTTTGTGCCGCATATACGCATATCTGCGTTTTTCTGGGGAAATAGGGTAAGTGTATTTTGAAGTTCTCTAACTTTTGAATAAATCGATAACAACCGCTGTCCAGATGAAGAAACATATGGGATAGCCGCTTTTAAAATCTGAATCTGATCATCGCTGACCATTTGATCCAGATCGGTCATTGGAGTGTTTTTTTGCTGATCCATAGTTTTCCTTTTTGCTAATTTTATGATTTCCCTAATTAGAATATGACAAGGGAATGAGAATTGACATATGATAAAATCGAATATATAGATTTTGCGGAAAGGAGACCTATGTAGATGAAACCATCCAAGGAAACTTCAGTTGATTCCGAGTGCCGTTTTGTGTTGGAAGGGAATGCTCTGTATGAGATAGATGAAGAATGTGTGAAGAGGAAAATGCGCAATAAAAAGAGGCGCGACAGTTCAAAAAAAAGAAAATAAAAAAAACAGGTCAGGGTGTTTATTCCCTGGCCTGTTTTTTTGGGGCGCTATTTAGCAGCCGCATCCTCCGCAGCAAAGCAGCAGGATAATGATCAGAAGACAGCTATTGTCTGCGCAACCGCATCCACAGCCACATCCGCCATGGCCACCGAAGAAGCCAGAGCTTCCATTTCCGCAGAAGCTCATCAGGATGATGAGCCACAGGATACAACTACAAGAAGAGCCACCGCCGAAGCCGTTCATCAGGCCACCGCCGCATCCACATCCGCAGCTTTCTTCCTGTCCGCATCCACATCTGTCTTCACATCCACATCCACAATTTGTAGCAGCTAAATCACTCATTTAAAATTCCTCCAAAAATTATTTACAATTCATCCTATGAGGATTTTTGGATTTGGTTACAAATTATGGAGATAAAAAAACAGTAAACACCTGGTAAATATTTATAATCCCGTAACCCCATTCACGGTTGGGGTAGGTGAGGGCCGGATTTCTGACCGCTCCCCGGATCAGAAAAGCTTTTATTTCATTGGAACTGAAATACCGATCTGGCGTTCGTGTCAATCCCCATTGGGCGATTAGCGCAGCGCATCCTGCGGTGAATGCGCCGGCGATGGAAGAGCCGGTGGCTGTGCCATATCCCCCACCGGGCCGTGGCACCGTCAAATCTACGCCTGGAGCAGTGATATCTGGTTTCACCGTGTTGAGGGGAGTGAATCCTCTGCTGGAATAATTGTAGAGTGCGTCGCTGGGAGCTTGGTAGGCGGCGGTTGTCACGATAGGCATTACATTTCCCGGTGAGACAATGGTGGTAAATGGGTCTGGGTTCAAGAATGTGATATCTGGATTCACCATGCCGTTTGCCGGAAGCCAGATGTGAAACATTCCGGTGGCGTAATTGCTACAGTATACGCGAATCCGCCAGATTCCCTCGGTGGGTTGCCGGAAGCGGAAGAAGATTACCTGTCCGCCAGATTCCACTTCCACCAAACCATAGGAAATAAAAAGGGTGGTGTTTTCCAGGATAAAGGAAATCTCCTGATCCTGATAAAATCGTGCGGGTATGCGTTCCACCACTTCCCCTAGGGGTGAAACCACGCCCACCGTGTAGAGTTCCGGCGGGTGCCCCCAGAAATCCATGCTGAATCCAGGAGAGTTGGCGGGAACTTGTATTTCCACTTCCTGAAAGGAATTGGGGCCAGGGATCTTGCCGCTGTAATGGTGGGCTCTCCCGGCTTCATTTCCGCCAGCCACCACCACGGTTATGCCCTGATAGGCTTTCAGTCTTTCCAATGTGCTTGGCAGAGCGCCGTCTCCCGTGTGAGAACCTTGGTTGGTGCCTAAGCAGATGCAGATAACCAGGGGCATAGACAGTTTGTTGGCGGTTTCGATCAGAAAGCGAATAGCCATTAAGATATCGTTTTCCTGAAACATGGGGGAATCGCCATTGAATTGATAGTAATCCAACAAGTGAGGTTTTGCCTCTTTTAATTTGACTACAGCTAGTTGCGCCTGGGGAGCCACGCCTTGAAAATCACTTTTTTCATCAATGCTTCCGGCGGCTACGCCAGCCAGGGAAGTCCCATGCCCGTCTGTATCTCTGCTGGGAACAATCTGGTAAGGGTCCGGTGAATCGAGGGCTTCTTGAATCTGTTCTTTGGTATATTCGCTGCCGTAATAGAGATTCTTCGGCGGAGTTCCTGTCTGGATGGTCTGGTCCCATATGGTCTCAATCCGTGTGTTGCCAAAAGAATCTTGAAATGCCGGGTGTGTATAATCAATGCCTGTGTCCAGAAAACCCATTAAAATATTCCTGCCAGTCAGTCCTAATGCGGGGTTTGACTGAACCTGAATGACTCCAGATTTGGCTACGCTGGTGGTGTCTTCCAACGTGTAAACATTTGGAAGAACGCTGTACAGGGTCTCCTGAAAATAATCGTCAAGGGGGGTTTTCCGGTTCCAGAATATCTGTACAAAACCATTGTTGATGATTTGTGGATATAAATTTGTATTTTCCAACATACTTTCTGGGGTATTTCGTACAGGTAGAATTAAATCCCAGTAATCATCGGATAGGATAACATCTCTCATATCTGGCATAGATTCATAAATTCCACACAAAATATCTGTTATTTAATAGATTCTATGAAGCGCAGGAGTCAAAATAGCACGGAAGTATGAAAAGTGTTTACTATGAAAATCCCATTTGTTGCGCCAGAAGAAAGATAGAGTGTGTTTGAAAAATCATTCACGCTATGCGCACGTCCCACTTTGCGTGATATTTGCACCGCATTCAGTCGGTGTATCCCACTATATGACGCCCTTTATGTGCACACTGCCCTTATTCGGATCAAATCTCCCACAAATCGTCATACGGTTGACATAAAGAATTTTTCAAGCGCACTTTATATTAAGGGATGCCAAATGCACTTTCACAACGTTCATTTATGGTAGTGCGGTCATCTGTGGGCGCATGTATGTTTTATAGGGGATTTGCAGGAAATTTGCATTGCTAGGACAGGATGCCGATATAGAAGGCCGACATCCTGTCTCGAGAGAATTCTTTGATGAGATTTTTTTAATAAGCGTACGATTCGTCGTAGACTTCGCTGGACGGGTCATAATAGTAGTAATCTCCGCCACTGCCGTCGTCGTAAACCGTGCTGTCATCGTAGACGCCGCTGGTATCTGTATAATCTGTGTATGTACCGTCGTCGTTTACGCCATCCGTATATTGATTGTTATCTATGGTTGTATCGTTGTCATAGATTCCTTCATTCAGTGTGGCGTCCGTTGCGTTCTGGTCTGTGCCCATATTTTGGGAGCCGGCCTGCGTAGAGCTGATATCGTTCAATTCTGTAGCTGTATAGAAACCGTTCACTGCGGACATAGATGCCAATGTGACGGTGATGTTGTTGCCTAAAGTAATGCCATCCGATAAATTATTCATTGCGTTTGCCGTGGAACAGGTATATTCTGTCCCTTCCGGTGTACGAACCGTCACATCCTCCATGCTGGCCGCCACAATGGTGCCCGTAATCTTGTTGGCGCCGTCTGTGGAGTTGGATGAGATGCCGTTGTTTGTCATTAAGTTGCTTGACGCCGCAAAAGAGGAACTTGTCCCGTTGGCATTGGCGGAAACTCCCGTTGTCGTATTGGCGGATACGTCAGGAGTGGCGGATGGCGATGCGGTGGGAGTGGCGGTTGCGTCGGATGGGGTGGGCGTAATGGCAATAGCTGTGGATGAGTCATCTTTTTTCCCACATCCACCCAGGAATAGTGTAAGAGCGCCCAGGCATAAAAATGCCAGAGTTGCGAAATATTTTTTACTTTTCATGATGTTTGCTCCTCAGCCTTTTTATTTGTTGAAATTACTTCTGTAATTGAACTATATCAACAATATAGTTTTTACTATTATATTACGAAAAACAGTTTGTCGCAAGTGAGTTGGGACAAAAAGTTCATAAAGTTTCTGTAAAATTCACAAAAATGTCAAATTTTGTTGAATTATGCATTGAATTACAGTGTACGAAACAGTTTTCGAACCTATGATAAGTTGAAAAAATGAAGATATTTTACAAGACGAATGGGTAAATTCGAGGTAAAATGGCTGTGACAGGGAGGGAGCTTACATGAAGAGAGGAACAAAAACGGTGGCATACGATGATACGTTAAAACTGGAAGCTTATCGCTTTGAGGGAATTGTGCAGTCCTTTCCCAGCCATTTTCACGAGCATTATGTGATTGGGTTCGTGGAGGCCGGGCGGCGTGCGCTTTTTTGCAGGAACAGGGAATATGTTATAGAGAAAGGCGGCATTGTGCTTTTTAACCCAGGGGACAGTCATGCCTGCGCACAGAGCGATGCAGGGACATTTGACTTCTGGGGATTGAATATTTCCAGGGAACGGATGCTTGAATTGGCAGAGGAAGTGAGCGGGAGATGGGAGCTTCCGGGATTTTCAAAGAATGTGATTTACGATGGGGAAGCGGTTCGTTATCTGCGTCGGCTTCATGAGATGGTTATGAAGGGATTCGATGACTTGGGAAAAGAAGAAACGCTGCTGTTTTTGCTTTCACTGCTTGTTCAAAATTACGGACAGCCTTTTTCCAGATGCGTTCCCAAGTGCAGGCAGGAGATTGAGAAGGCCTGCGCATACATAAGAGAACATTTTATAGAATCCATGAATTTGGAGCAGATTTGTCTTCATGTGGGACTTAGCAAATCCACGCTGTTGCGCGCTTTTACTAAGGAAAAGGGAGTCACGCCATACCGGTATTTAGAGACAGTTCGCATCAATGAGGCGAAGAAGCTGTTGTCAGGGGGAACGCCTCCGGTGGAGGCGGCCATGAGGACTGGTTTTTCAGATCAGAGCCATTTTACCAATTATTTCAGCCAGTTCATCGGACTTACTCCGGGCAGTTATCGAGAGATATTTTCAGAGAGGGATGGTGCGTGACATGGAAAGTAGAAGATCGGCCGGACATCTGGCGGCGTTGTTTACGATTCTCATATGGGGGACCACGTTTATATCCACCAAGGTTTTGCTTGTGGATTTTCAGCCTGTGGAAATCTTGTTTTTCCGCTTTGTCATGGGATTTTTAGCGCTGTTTGCCGTCTGCCCTCGTCGGCTAAAAGCGGTGGGACTCAGGCAGGAGGCTTTTTTTGCCCTGGCGGGGTTGTGCGGCATATGTCTGTATTACCTGTTGGAAAACATTGCCCTTACTTATACATTGGCCTGCAATGTGGGGGTTATCATATCGGTTGCGCCGTTTTTTACGGCTATATTGTCCCGTGTGTTCGCGCATGAGAAAGACAAGGAGAAACTTTCGGCGAATTTCTTTGTCGGTTTTTTGGTGGCTATGGTTGGCGTGGCTTTTATTAGCTTTAACGGGGCTAAACTGGAACTGAATCCCATGGGCGATATACTGGCGATTCTTGCAGCTTTCACATGGTCGTGTTATTCTATTTTGGCCAGGAAGATTAGCGGTTTTGGCTATCCGGTGGTCCTTGCCACCCGCCGGACATTTTTCTATGGCATTGTTTTTATGATTCCGGCATTGTTCTTTTTGGATTTTCAAATGGGGTTAGAGCGGTTTGCAGATGCCATGTATTTGCTCAATATTCTTTATCTGGGATTGGGGGCGTCTGCTCTTTGCTTTGTCACATGGAACTTTGCGGTGAAAGTATTGGGCGCGGTTAAGACCAGCGTTTATATTTACATGGTTCCGGTTGTTACGGTGATTACATCCGCGGTGGCGCTGAAAGAACCGATGACAGGGATTCTGGCAGTGGGAACGGCGCTGGCGGTGGCCGGGCTTTTTTTGTCGGAATATGACGGGAAGGGAAAGAAGTTTTGCAAAAAAGATGGATAATTCTTGATAGCCGGCGATTCATTTACGGCGCTTTTAACAATCGGCGCTTTTGCGGAATACCTTATTAGTGATAAGACGCGCAATCGCGCTGGAGCAAAAAATGAAAGATGTTTCCAATCTGACGGGAAAGGGCGTCGGTGTGGCTGTTATTGACACCGGGATCTTTCCCCATGTGGACTTTGATAATCGAATTATCGCTTTTCAGGATATTGTGTATGGGAAACGGCAGCCTTACGACGATAATGGCCATGGAACCCATATTGCAGGCATATTAGGAGGCAGCGGCAGCGCTTCCGGCGGCAGGTGCCGGGGCGTGGCGCCGGAATGTGATTTTATAGGAATTAAGGTTCTGGACAGACAGGGCAATGGAAATAAAGAGCATGTGCTGGAGGCGTTTCAATGGCTGATTGAGAACCAGGAGAGATACCATATCCGAATTGTGAATATATCTGTGGGAACCACGTACCACAGCAGCGGCGACCACCGAATTCTCATCCATGGAGTGGACCAGGTGTGGGATGCGGGGATGGTGGTGGTGGCAGCGGCGGGGAACCAGGGACCGGGACCAGGAACGGTTACGGCTCCTGGAAGCAGCCGGAAAGTGATCACGGTGGGGGCCAGTGACATGTTAAGCGCCAGGCATGGCAGTTCCGGCAGTGGACCCACATTGGAGTGTGTGTGTAAGCCAGATATTGTGGCGCCTGGCCTGCAGGTGCTGTCCTGCGCGCCTCAGAAGTGGGGGCGGCTGTATGTAAGAAAGAGTGGCACATCCATGTCTACGCCAGTTATTTCCGGTGCCATAGCCAGGCTGCTGGAATACGATCCATCCCTTACCAATGTGGAGGTTAAAATGTTACTGCGAGAAAGTGCGGTGGACGCTGGGTATCCGCATAACCGGCAGGGCTGGGGGCGGAGATCGGAAGAGCACACGTCCTGAACTCCAGTCACCTTCCTTCATCTCGTATG
>CAJURH010000048.1 GCA_910588775.1 uncultured Lachnospiraceae bacterium | reverse complement strand
CACCGGGTTGCGGT
Source organism: uncultured Lachnospiraceae bacterium (assembly GCA_910588775.1). Classification (GTDB taxonomy): domain Bacteria; phylum Bacillota; class Clostridia; order Lachnospirales; family Lachnospiraceae; genus MGBC164599. The sequence continues at coordinate 10,796 of CAJURH010000048.1, read as the reverse complement.
TTGTTCCACGGATGCGCAGATAGATGAACATTTGCGGTGGGTGAGATTCTGAGGGGGTTTCCTTACGGTTTGTCTTTGAGGCATTGGTCCTCTTTGATTTCCACCAGGATAATATCTTCACCGATTTGGCAAATGCAGTCCCATGGTATCACATATTCGCTATCCCTGCCCAGGAAACCGCAGATGCGTCCCGGGCCGGGCAGAATCAATGCGGTAAGCTTTCCGGTTTTGGGGTTGAACTCCACGTCGATGGGGCAGCCCAAGCTTTTGCAAGTACAGGTGTTAATCACTTCTTTTTGTTTTAATTCGCACAGCCGCATAGGAAAAATCCTTTTTTATATATCTATATGGGGCTGAGGGGAAAAAGAGTACGGATGAATGTACAGGGAGGTAGAGCATGAGATGTCCTTTTTGTAATCAGGAGAATACCCGGGTGGTGGATTCCAGGCCGGTGGAGGAGAATAATTCCATACGGCGCAGACGGCTGTGTGATGCGTGCGGCAAACGTTTTACCACCTATGAGAAGGTGGAAACCATTCCATTGATTGTTATCAAGAAAGATATGAGCCGGGAACAGTATAACCGGGCGAAAGTGGAGGACGGCGTTCTGCGCGCTTGTTACAAGCGGCCCATTTCCGTGGAGACGCTGGATGAGACTATAGACGCCATTGAAACCCAGATTTTCAACGAAGGAGAGCGGGAAATCCCCAGCGCCCGCATTGGCGAGATTGTGATGGAGCATTTAAAGGATCTGGATGGGGTGGCCTATGTGCGGTTCGCTTCTGTGTACAGGGAATTTAAAGACGTCAATACATTTATGGATGAGCTGAAGAAGATTCTGGAGTAGTTCCTAATTCGCGCGGCGCCCTTTTAATGGGCGCCGGATGCGCGGATTACGGTCCATATGGTTTTCCCGATGATTTTAATGTCCTGCCACACAGACCAGTTGTCTATGTACTGCAAATCCAGTTTCACCACTTCGTCAAAGTCTGTGATGTCACTGCGGCCGCTTACCTGCCACAGTCCGGTGATGCCCGGCTTTAAGCTCAGACGGCGTTTCTGCTCATTAGTATAATGAAGGAACTCGTCTTCCGTGGGCGGCCGGGTGCCCACCAGGCTCATGTCCCCTTTCAGGACGTTGTAAAATTGGGGAAATTCGTCGATGCTGGTTCGCCGGATGAATGCTCCCACTTTTGTCACGCGGGGGTCGTTGGCCATCTTGAACATCTGTCCGTTCATTTCATTTTGATCCATTAGCTCTTTTTTCCGTTCCTCTGCGTCCATGTACATAGAGCGGAATTTGTAGATCTTGAACCGCCGGCCATTCTTCCCGATACGGATCTGGGAAAAGAACACAGGGCCTGGGGATTCCAGGAAAATCAGCGGCCCGAAGACGATTGTCAGCAGGGCGGTGATGATAAGTCCCATCAGACTGCCCAGAATATCCATGCCCCTTTTCAAAAACAGGGATGCGCTGTCAAACATATTGGCGCTGTAGGTCAGCACAGAATGGGAGCCGAATTCCCGCAGCGTTTTTTCGCGGGTTTTCAGGCCAAAGGTCTGAACGTTTACGTTGACCACAATGCCCATGTGCTGCAACGTCAGAATTACGTCCTCGATTTCGTGCACCGGATAGTTGGTGACGCTGATGAAAACCTCGTCGATGGCTCCAGTTCGTATGTAATCATACATATGTTCCCGGTCGGTCACTACAATATCCTGGAATTTTTTGGTCAGGGATTTTTCCTTACCGTCCAGCAAAACCATTCCCACTAGGCTATAATCCGCAGGCACAGACGCGGTCAGTTCTCGGTAGACCCGTTTGGCCACGTTCAATGTGGTGAGGATTAAGAACCGTTTGGCGAATTTTTCCACGGAATAATATTTTCTCAACAGCTTCTTATAGATGCAGCGGAAGGAGGACATCAATGTCACGTCGGCGATGAAAATCCAGCCAAAGAACATACGGGAATAATCCCCGGCGATGTGCAGGAAATAGAGCGCCAGGGCCAGGACCACGGCCAGTGCGCAGTTTATTTGGAAAACCAGCGCGATTTCCCTGGAATAACTTCGTTCCATGAGATTTTCCAGACAGTCTGTGCGCAGAGCTACACATATATAAACCAGAAGAAGGCATACGATGCCAATCCGGTAGAATTGTTCGTCCAGAATCCCTTCCAGCGTGCGAAAACGCATGTAATATCCGATTGCATAAGAGAGGATAAGGGACAGCAGATCAAGCAGCGCTAATCCAGGTGTGCTTTCATATTTTTTTTTCATTTCTATCTCTCACATTCTTGACAATTTCTCCCATATCCCCCACAATATTTAGGAGGTTTTTAAGAGGAGGGGTTGTCCATGATTACCATCAGTGTATGCATGATCGTAAAAAATGAGGAAAACCGTCTGGCAAGGTGTCTGGACTCTCTACAGGGCCTGTGGGATGAGCTTGTAATTGTAGACACCGGTTCCACCGACGATACGAAAAAGGTGGCGGCCAAGTATGCCGGCCGTGTTTACGATTATCAGTGGAGAGACGATTTTGCCCATGCCAGAAACTACGCGTTTTCCCTGGCGCAGTGCGATTATATCTATGCGCCGGATGCCGATGAAATATTGGAGCCGGCCAGTCGCCGGAAGTTCTTGAATCTAAAACAAACGCTTTTGCCGGAGGTTGAGATTGTGCAGATGATTTATGTGAACCGGCACGCGTATAGGACCACAGAAAATTTTGAAAAAGATTACCGCCCCAAGCTTTTCAAACGTCTGCGCACGTTTCAGTGGGTGGACCCTGTGCACGAAACCATTCGATTGCAGCCAGTGGTCTATGACAGCGATATTGAAATCCTCCATCTGCCGGACAGCAGTCACGCCAACCGGGATATAAAGATTTTGAAAACGGTTGCGCAAAAAGGGGTTCGCCTGTCGGCGCGGCTGCACAATATGTATGCCCGCGAGCTTTTTATAGCCGGAACCAACCAGGATTTTCGAGAGGCGGAGTTTTTTTTCCGAAAATCTTTGCAAGACGCTGCCCGCAGTCAGGATGAGCAGATGGAAGCTCTATGCGTGCTGGCCCGCGTAAACCGCCTGGGAAAAAATTACGCGGAATTTCTCAGTCTGTGCCTGAACGGCATAGCCGCCGCCCCCTGCGCGGAACTGTGTATGGAAGCGGGCGACTATTATATGGAGATACAGGATTATAAAAACGCCTGGGACTGGTATGAAAACGCTAGAAATACCCCGGCCATCCTGGATATCCGCTGTCAGGAGGAGTTTCCGGCGAAAAAGCTGGCTCTGTGCCAAGAGTTGGCGGCTGCCTCTGAGAAATAATCTAACACATTTTTTCTGGCGCTTCAATATGAGACGATTCCCATAATTTTGCCATAATCTTCTGTCTTATCCCGCATAATGCGAAATCCCTGTTCCAGCTCTTCCAAGGGGAAAGTATGCGAAATCAGTTCCGTCGGAGAGATTCGCTTCTGGGAAAGCCGGTCCAAAGCGTAATGCCAGTCGTCTTTCGGATCGTGGGTGAAAGAGGAGTTCCATGTTCCAGCTATGGTCAGCTGGTTGCGCAGGATTTTCCAGTAAATCTGTTTTTCCAGGGCCATGTGGGCGTGGGGGTTGCCGATGAGCATGACTTTTCCTCCAGGCGCGGTGAATTCCACCGCCTGGCACAGGGTTTCGTTCTTGCCCACGCACTCGAAGAAGACATCCGCACCCAGTCCGTTTGTTTGCGCTTGTATCCATTTTTCCACATCCTGGTTTCGGACGTCACAGTAGAAGCCATCAGGCAGTCCAAGCTTTTTAGCGGTCTGGCGCTGGAACTCCTTGTTGCCCAAGGCGAAAATCTTCGAAACGCCGGATTCTATAAGGAACATCAGCAGCAGAAGGCCGATGGTTCCTAAGCCACAGACCACGGCTGTGTCGGAAGGATTTATTTTCACGCGCCGCATGGCATGGACGGCCACGGCCATAGGCTCCAGCATGGCGGCTTCTGTGAAATTGACGCTTTCCGGCAATTCAATGAGATTGTCTGTAGGGACGGCTACGTATTGGGCGAAACCGCCGTTTCTGCGGGAACCCAGATAGCTGTAGTTTCGGCACATTTCATATTGGCTTTTCAGACATGGCGCGCAGCGGCGGCACGGAATCAGCGGAAAGACGCCCACCCGTTTATCAAGCCACCGGGAGTCCGTTGCGGCTTTCGTCTCTCTTACAACGCCGGAGAATTCGTGCCCCGGTATCAGAGGATAGGAATAGGTTCCGCTCTGGTAGATTCTTGGGATGTCCGAGCCACAGATGCCGGTGGCCTTCACCTCCACCAGCGTTTCTCCTTCTTTTGGCTTGGGGTCCGCCGCATTTTCCAGCCGGAAATCACCGATTTGGTGTAAAACAAATGCTTTCATCCGCTTGCCTCCATGATTTTCTGGAATCGCTTTAAATCTGCTTTCGTCGTGATTTTAAAATTGGTTTCGTCGCCGGGAATCATTGCTATGTCCATTCCGGCCAGGATGGCAGGCTCTGTGGAGCCGTTTATCTTTAGGATTTTTTCTGGCAGTAGCCGTTGATTGGCTTCGTAATAGGCGTCCAGCCGGAAGATTTCAGGCGCCTGTCCGGCGAAAATCTGTTCCCGGTTGAGCAGTGCGGTGATGGTTTTGCCGTCTTCACTTCTGTATACTGTGTCCTTCATGGGAAGAACGGGAACCGCGCCGTCATGGCCTTCTGCGGCTTCTATGCAGTCGGAGACCATCTGTTTTGACAGCAGAGGCCGGGCGGCGTCATGAACCAGGATCCGATCTGCGTCACGGGCATACAATCGGATATCCTCCAGTCCGTGCAGAATGGATAGCTGCCGGTTGGCGCCCGGTTGGGAGAATCCACGGAATTTCCCGGAGAGGTCCTGGGCCCGCAGGCATTCTTTTATCAAATCGTGCCATTGTGTGTGGGCGACGATTTGGATTCCATGGATTTCCTTATGGTGGGACAGCCGTTCTATACAATAGGAAATAATTGGTCGCTCCTGTATCTTTATATACTGTTTGGGAATGTCTGAACCCATTCGTGCGCCTGTGCCGCCGGATAGGATTAACGCTATGTTCATGCTGCGCTCCTTCGATGCCAAATTAAAACCGCAGTTGGCGAATATTTTGCAAAGTCTCTCCGTAAGGCTTTTCTTTGCCGAACAGGAGCGTGGTACCCAGCACAAATCCCTGGACGCCTTTCGGCGCATATTCCAGGATTTTGTCCGCGCTGCACGCGCCGTCCCAGTAGATTTCAAAATCCATGTCTTCTTTTATGGAAAGCAGTTTTGTGATTTTCTTGCCCACATAGGGCAGGTACATCTGTCCGGCGTTGCCTGGGTTGACGGACATGACCAGCACCTTCTTCACGATGCGCAGCATTTCCATTACTGTTTCCACGGAAGTTCCCGGATTGATGGCGATGCCGGGGATCATGCCCGCGTTGATGATGCTCTGCAAAGTGGTGGAAGGGTGGTATTCCGCTTCGGGGTGTATGTAGACTGTGTCCCCAGGCCGCAGGCTGCTTAAGAACAAACCAATGTGGTTGTTGGGATGCTCGATCATTAGATGTATGTCCATGGGTTTGGATGTGGCGCTGGCTATATACCGCATATCGTTTAAAGACATGGCGAAATTCGGCACATAACGTCCGTCCATAATATCAATATGAAAAGAATCAATGCCGCCGTCTTCCAGATTCCGGACTTCCTTTTCCAAATTGCCATAGTCCGCACACATCATAGATGCCATTAGTTCAAATTTCATGCATGTGTCCTTCACTTTTCTCAAGAATTATCTTCAAACGAGATTTTCCAGACCATTATAGCATGTTATGCATATGCCTTCAATGGGATTTTGGCCCTTTAAGTAATGCGTCTAATTGGACTTAATTTTGCATAGAGTGTAAAAACAGTTCATTTAGGGGATGTTTTTGAAAGATTATATTGAAGAGCGGGCTGTGAAAATTGCTCATTATATTATTGATTCCAAAGCAACTGTAAGACAGACGGCGAAGAAGTTTGGAATAAGCAAAAGTACGGTACATAAAGATATGGTAGATCGTCTGGTGCAAATCAATCCAGAATTAGCCGGGGAAGTTCGGCGGGTTTTAGACGTAAATAAGCAGGAACGGCATATACGCGGCGGTTTGGCCACGAAAGAAAAATATCTCCATAAATCCCACAACGTTTATTTCTGAAACTTCCTTAACTTAACTGTTGCCAATAACTTTATCCAGGCTGTTTTTTGCGCTTGAAATATTTGTAAAATTCTATATAATTAGGATTACAGTATATTTAAGTGCAAAAAGTTTCCCAAGGTACATAAGGAAAAAAGGAGGCCAAAAATGATATCTGAGAACGTGAAGAAGAGATGGAAGGGGATTGCCATGGTCCTGTCCGTCTGTCTGCTTTTGTCTGCGACTGTGTCGGTGGCGGCTCAAAGCGCAGACATGGAGAGCGATATGCTGCAAGAGGCGCAGCTACAGCCCCCCAAAGAGCAGCGTTTTACGCAAACGGGTTCCAAGAAAGGTCTGCAATTCGGGGAAAGCCTGGATGACGCCATTGATCTGGGCATTAAACACTGTCTGTTTAACGTGTATATTACAGAGTTTATGGATGCGTCCGGCAACCGGTTGGAATACGATTACAATGGCAAAACATATGCATTTAATCTGGATGCTTTTGAACGGTGGGGAAGTCTGTTCTCGCAGCTTCAGGACGCCGGCATAAATCTGTCCGTGGAATTTCTGCTTCCCTGGGTGGATGGGCAGACCGATTTGATTCACCCTGCGGCGCGAACGCCCAGCGCCACGCACAATTATTATGCTTGGAATGTGAGCGCTCCGGAAGATGCAGAGAGGTATGCGGCGCTTTTCAGCTGCATTGCGCAGGAGTTTAACGGCAAGAATGGCTTGGGATACATTTATAATTATCTCATCGGAAATGAAGTGAACGCCTATTCTCAGTGGCATTATACAGGTTCGGATTCGCTGAAAGAGAATGCGGACTTATACGCGGATACATTCGAGATCGTTTATACGGCGGTGAAGAAACAATGCACGGACGCCCAGGTCAGCATTTGTCTGGAGCACAGTTGGAATACCAACATTCCAGGGCGGGTGCACAGCGCCAAATCATTTCTGGATGCGTTTGCCGCCGCCCGGTTGGAGAAGTATGGGAGTCCGGATTTTACCATTAGCTATCATGCATACTCGGAACCTTTGACGGATGCGGCTTTCTGGAATAATTCCGAGGACCGGGTCAAAGACAGCGTGAACTCGCCCTGCATTACAATGAAAAATATTGAGCAGTTGACCAAGTATGTGAAGGCGAAGTATGGGACGAAAACCAGGATTATGTTAACGGAACAGGGATTCAGCTCCCACGGAGCGGATGGGCAGATGAAGCAGGCGGCGGCCATTGCCTACGCTTATTATAAAGCGGAGTACAATGATATGATTGACTGCATGATTTTCCGCTGCCAGGCGGACGCGCCGGGAGAAATTGCCCATGACGGCCTCTATATGGGACTGTGGACACAGGGAATGGGAAGCATGAAAATGTCCCATGATGTATTCAAGTATATGGATACGCCCCAAGGGGATGCGTACACAGCCGTCTGTCGGCAGTATTTGGGAGTTCAGGATTGGTCTCAACTGATCGCCGACTATGATGCAAAACATTTTGCCCAATAATTGCTGGGCGTTTTTCGAGCGTGTTTGGAAAAGACACGCTCGAATCATTTCTTGCTTTCTAAAAGCGATAAGGGTATAATGGATATGAATCATAGAGAAAAGGATGAGAAAATGAAGAGGCTGTTTAGCAACCGCGATTTGAGAAGGCTGATAATTCCGCTGCTTATAGAGCAATTTCTGCTGATTTTTGTGGGACTGGCAGATTCCATTATGGTGGCTTCCGTGGGAGAAGAAGCTGTGTCCGCTGTTTCTCTGATTGATTCCGTAATGATACTTTTGATCAATGCGTTTACAGCGTTGGCCACCGGTGGGGCGATTGTGGCGGGCCAGGCCATTGGAAGAGGCAAACCAGAGGAGGGCTGCCGAGTGGTGGATCAGCTTGTCATTTTTATTAGCGTTTTTTCGGTCGTTATCATGGCGCTGCTCTACCTGGGAAAACCGTTTGTTCTCCATGTGGTTTTTGGAAACATTGAGCGGCTGGTCATGCAAAACTGCAATGTGTATTTGCTGATTGTTGCGGCATCCATACCATTTATGGCCTTGTACAATGCGGGGGCGGCCATTTACCGCGCCATGGGGGATTCGAAAACGCCTATGCTCATGTCTTTGCTAATGAATGGGTTGAATCTGGCGGGCAACGCGCTGCTCATCTACGGGTTGGGCATGGGGATTGAAGGCGCAGCGATTCCCACGTTGGCGTCGCGTGTATTTGCCGGAGTAGTGATGGTTGGTTTGCTTCTAAATAAGAAGAAAACCCTGCATTTGACAAAATTATGGGGTATTGGTTTTGACGGCGGCATTCTGAAGAAAATCCTTTCCATCGGCATACCCTATGGCTTGGAAAACAGTATGTTCCAGTTGGGGAAAATCTTGGCGCTCAGTCTAGTGGCCACGTTCGGAACGGTATCCATTGCCGCCAACGCGGTGAGCAACTCTGTGTGCACATTTGCAATTCTTACGGGGATGGCCACAGGCTACGCTCTGTCCTCTGTAACGGCTCAATGCGTAGGGGCTGGAGATTATGAACAGGTTCGTTATTACACGAAAAAGATTATGTCTATCGCTTATATTAGCCTGTTTCTGATGAATGTATTGATTGTTTTGCTGATGCCGGTCATCCTGAAAGTTTACAATCTTTCGCCGGAGACGGGAAATCTGGCCTCCAAAATTATCATTTATCATAGTATTTGCGCCGTTCTTATTTGGCCCTCATCGTTTACGCTGAGCAATACTTTAAGGGCTTCTAATGACGCCAGGTATTGTATGGTTGTCTCTATTTTGTCCATGTGGATTTTCCGCATAGGATTTAGTTATATTTTGGCCCAATATTTTAACATGGGCGTTTTCGGAATCTGGGTGGCTATGACCATTGACTGGCTTGTGCGGGCGGTGTTTTTCATCGTTCGCTATATTAGGGGAAAATGGCAGTTTATTCAGATTTGAAAAGGCGGGATAAATTAGGAAAGCACTACTGTAAGAGGAGGAAGAATTTGTGAAAAGAGAAACTGTAATTGTTCTGGATTTTGGAGGACAATACAATCAGTTGGTGGCGAGACGCGTGCGGGAATGCAATGTATATTGCGAAATTTATTCTTATAAAACGCCGATTGAGAAGATTAAGGCCATGGCGCCGAAAGGCATTATTTTAACGGGTGGTCCCAATAGCTGTTACGAATCGGATTCGCCCACTTATTCCAAAGAGTTGTTCCAGCTTGGGATTCCCGTATTGGGGCTGTGTTACGGCGCTCAGGTGATGCAGCTTATTCTGGGCGGGGAAGTGACAAGAGCGAAGGTTCGGGAGTATGGCAAGACGGAAGTTTTTGTGGATGCCAGTTCTCCATTATTTCAGGATGTGTCATCAAAAACGGTCTGCTGGATGAGCCATTTCGATTATATAGCCAAGCCTGCGCCGGGGTTTGAGATAACGGCGCACACAGTGGACTGCCCGGTGGCCGCTGCCGAAAACCAGGAGGAAGGATTGTATGCCATTCAGTTTCATCCTGAGGTGCTGCACACCCTGGAAGGGACAAAGATGATTTCAAATTTTGTATATGGCGTCTGTCACTGCTCGGGAGACTGGCGGATGGACTCTTTTGTGGAAGAGTCTATCCAGGCGATTCGTAGTAAGATAGGTGGGGGAAAAGCGTTGTGCGCGCTGTCCGGCGGGGTGGATTCTTCTGTGGCTGCTGTGCTTTTGTCTAAAGCGGTGGGAAATCAGTTGACGTGCGTGTTTGTGGATCACGGCTTGCTTCGCAAGAACGAGGGAGATGAGGTGGAGCAGGTATTCGGACCCGCTGGCCCCTATCAGTTGAACTTTATTCGTGTAAATGCCCAGGAGAGATTTTATGAAAAATTAAAGGGCGTGGAGGAGCCAGAGAAGAAGCGGAAAATCATCGGCGAAGAGTTTATCCGTGTCTTTGAGGAAGAGGCGAAGAAAATCGGGGCGGTGGACTTCCTGGTGCAGGGCACCATTTATCCCGATGTGGTGGAAAGCGGGCTTGGTGGCGAATCTGCAGTGATCAAGTCGCATCATAATGTGGGTGGCTTGCCCGATTATGTGGATTTTAAGGAAATTATTGAACCACTGCGGGATTTGTTCAAAGATGAAGTCCGCAAAGCCGGGCTGGAGCTGGGCATTCCTGAAAATCTGGTGTATCGTCAGCCTTTTCCCGGACCAGGTTTGGGCATTCGCATCATTGGGGATGTGACTGCGGAAAAGGTGAAAATTGTGCAGGATGCGGATGCTATCTACCGGGAGGAGATCGCCAATGCAGGACTGTATAGGGGGATTGGACAGTATTTTGCAGCGCTTACTAATATGAGAAGCGTTGGGGTTATGGGCGATGAACGGACATATGATTATGCGGTTGCGTTGAGGGCGGTGAATACCGTGGATTTTATGACTGCTGAAGTGGCAGAGATTCCTTGGGAGGTATTACAGAAAGTGTCCAGTAGGATTGTTAATGAGGTGGGACATGTGAATCGGGTGATGTATGATATTACTAGTAAGCCACCGGGGACGATTGAGTTCGAATAAACAAAAATGCTTAGTAAACCCAGTGTTTATGCGGGTTTGCGGG
>CAJURH010000047.1 GCA_910588775.1 uncultured Lachnospiraceae bacterium | reverse complement strand
GTGGGCTTGACAGTAAAACCGTATCCCGGCTTTGTGAAGTTCTTGACTGTCAGCCAGGGGATTTAATGGAATACGTGCCAGACAACCAAAAGCAGGAATGACCGCCGCCCTTGCCCCGGCTTACCAGGCAAAAGGCAAATGTCCATGAATGCGGTAACTGCATTGCCATCAACAATAACCGCGCAATGAGATTATGCCATGCGTACGAAATTCGTACAGACCGCTATATTGTTGCGAATGGCAGCAGGACAAGCGTCTTATTTGCCAGGCCCCTTTGTAAAGGCTCTATTCGCCCCATATCAGGGTTGTACTGCCTTACCTGATATAATTTACCATCTATATGTTACAATCCAAGATAGGGGCCTGTGGCGCGTCGTTGTGTGCATTCTGGAAAGCGGGAATGGCCGCCCTTGTCAGTTTACTGATTTCAAATCAGAGAATTGCCGGAGGGATGCCCTCGTGTCCTGCTGCCAGTCCGTATACTTTCTCAGCATCTGTGTATAATATCTACGTAAAATACGTATATTTTCATGCTTTCCTCTTGACAATACGTAAAATACGTGTTATTATATAATTGTAAGGAGGAAACATACATGAGATTCAGAGAAGCCGACCGGATGCTAAAGGATGATGGATGGTACGTGTCAGACATAAGCGGCTCACATTACCAATACAAACATCCAACAAAGCCCGGAAAAGTAAGCGTCCCGAATCATCCCGGTGACATCCCGAAAAGTATTGTTAAATCCATACGCAATCAGGCGGGGCTGAAATAAGCCCCTGCCCCTTAAAATAAATCACGGAAAGGAGCATTGATTTATGAATTATGTGTACCCGGCTGTTTTCTATGAGGAAGAGGGCAAAATATCAGTCATTTTTCCTGATTTGGGAAACCTCGCAACTTTTGGGGACAATGTGGCGGACGCTATGCGCATGGCGGGGGATGCCTGCGGTCTGTATCTGTTCACGGCCCTGCGTGACGGCGAACCCCTTCCGGCTCCCAGCGCATTAAGCGAAATCAATCCCGCCGCCATCCTGAAAGATTTTGAAATGGAATCCGCCGTGGACAGCGCTTTCGTCAATATGGTGCTGGTGGATATGACCGAATATGCAAGGCGGCACAGCGATAAAGCCGTGAAAAAGACTTTAAGCATTCCCATGTGGCTGAATACTCTTTGTGAGGAAAAAAGCATCAACTTTTCAAAAGTGTTGCAGGATGCCCTATTAGCAAAAGTGCAGTCGCTATGACTGGCGGCGGCTTAAAACAAAATGCGCTTTGCCTGGCAGGAAAACGGCCTCAACATTCGCACAAGGTGACAGATTGTCGCTTTGATCCGCCGCTATCTCCCTAAGCCCTTTGGGCTTCCTGCTGCATCCCTAAGCCTATATGAAAGAGGGGATCGCGGTAAACCGTCAGACCAGGGAAGTGTATGAAACGCAGGCTGATAACATTAAAACGAACTTTAACAGCGATAAGGAGCGTTTTACTGAAGGAGCGCACTATTTTCTCTTAAGAGGTGCAGAATTAAAAGTGTTTAAGAACCAGGTGAATGATTTTCATCCAGTTTGTAAACATAGCGCATCACTTTATCTGTGGACAAGAAGAGGGGCTAGCCGACATTGTAAGATGCCCGGATGGGGCAGCAGGACGCTTCCCCGTTCAGGTCATCACCAAACGCTGCGCCCTGCCGCCCTTACCGCCAAAATAGAGGCTTCCCCCCGAAAAGCTTTGGGCGGATAAAGCGGAAGGAAGTATCTTAAAAATTTTACCACTACTGGCAAAAATACCGGGCCTTCCCCGCCCCGCATCGGGGGAGCCGCCTGGGAAGTACCTTGCAAATGCCTTTGTATTCATTTCCCGCTAAAAAAGGCTCGCGTTCGTCATAATTTTTTCTGCCGGAAATATGCTATACTTGTGTACGGTTTAGTTTTCATAGCTTTCGGCTATGCCCGCCCCTGGCAGTGTTGGCGCACTGCCAGGAGCAGTTTTTTTTCAACCGTCCATTAACTCGTGCATCGCGGCTATTCTTTTTGACAAAAGCCTACCTTGTTCTTCCTGTATTCTCAAATCTTCTTCCAGCAGATGATCGAATTCTTCTGAAAATGGTTCCACCCTTTTGTATGCCGCCCGAATACAAGATAACCGTGCCATGTTTGCGTAATGTCGTGATTCAATCTCTTTTAAAGTCATAATGCATTCCTCCTAATCTCGATAATTAATTTTTTTACTTCGGGACACTTTTTTTCCCGGAAACTATATAAATGCCATTTATGATGTACATTTACTCCTAATCCATCATAATCAGCATTTAAACTTTTTTTAATAATAATCTGTCCCTTTTTGTCCAAAACCGCCTAAACCCTTGATTTTACTGTATTTCTTGTGGGACAGATTGCGGGACATTTTGGGACACTTGAACTCTTTGATTTTTCGAGAGGGACACTTCTGATTTAAACATCTGTCCCGCTGGTTTTGTCTAAAGGCCTTTATAAAAACCCCTTTGCCGTCCATAAGCACCCCCGAAATATGTTCTGTCCGGCTTCCAATCTTTAAGCAGATGTGTAAGGATTGCGTTGATTCTCCGGGTTTCTTTCTGCGACAGCGTGCTCAGCTGATAGCCGAAGCACTCAACCCATATCTCCGCCGCGCATATCTTCCGGCGTTCCATAGTTTCCCCCTGACAGGCTATCTGGCCTACAATGTAATATTTCCGGGTCTGCAAATCCAAGGAATACCAGTCCACCGGAACAGGCTTTTTCAGGAACTCGGCAATCATGCCCTCCCGGGGGTCTTCCTGCATGTGGGCCTCCTGCCGCCTTCTCGCCTCTTCCTCCATCCCCTTATCGGGATAAAGGCTTTCGCCCATCCTCCGACGCACGGCGGCTTCCGCCCATATCTGATCCATTACGGGCTTTAAATCCGTAAACACTGATTTCACGGGCTTATTCACGCCAATGTCCACAGGCAGAAAACGGCGGTTCCCAGTTTCATCCACCAGAAAGTTCTTTGTATTGGACGTTCCAATTAGAATAGACTGCCTGGGCCGGTTTACCGTAAAACGCCCATAAGCCGGGCGGAACCTGTCCGTCGCCGTTGACAGGAATGATTTCACCGTCGTGGAATCCACTTTGCTGAACCCGTCCATTTCGGCCAGCTCGGCCACCCAAACGCCCAGCAGCTTTTCAGTCGCCGTTTTGTCTCTCATGTCTACCACTTTCAGGCTGTCCGTAAACCAATCCTTTCCCATTATCCGGGCAAGCGTGCTTTTGCCTGCGCCTTGCGCTCCAATCAGCACCACAAGATAGTCGTATTTAACCCCCGGATCGTATATCCGGGCAACGCCAGCGCAAAACAGCTTTCTCGTTACTTTCCGAACATACGGCGTGTCTTCCGCCCCCAGATAGTCAATGAGCACGCGGTCAAGCCTCTCCACGCCGTCCCACTGCAGGCCATCCAGATAATCCCTTACGGCGTGCGTGGCGTTCTTGTGTACGAAAGTGTCAAATGCGTCCTGTATCTTCTCTTTCCCTGTCAGACTGTATTCCGTTTCCAGGAACACCCTAAGCCCGGCCATATCCGAGTCTGTCAGCTCTCTTTTCTTCGTTTCCGCATTCCATGGCGTTTCGCCCATTACGGTGATTTTTTCTGAAAAACGGTCATATTGGAATTTTCCTGTAAGGCGCGGATCATTCTCCAGCACGAGCATGACATTCCGCGCACTTCTTAACAGCCTGTTCCCATTCATTTCCAACCGTTTAAGCCATTCGTCATTTTCCTGCTGTGAATCTTTTGAGAACATAGCCCTCGCGTGTTCAAGCCTTACATCCTCCAAAGCAGCCGCGAATTTCAGCATTTCCGCATTGCTTGGAAGTTTATGTCCGGGGGTGTCCGGTTTCGCCCCATCGTCCAAATGGCCGAATTTATGGATGCGAACCAGGTCAAACGCGTTGCACAGCCTCTGCCCCGCTGGGTCTGTCGCGTGGTTGCTGAAAAGGAAATCCCCGTCGTCATACAGCACGGCCCCGCCTGTGGTGGAGCCTCTTGTGTACGTGTACCGGTTTTCCCCGCATAGCTCATAAATTCCGGGGAGGAACGCTTCCATCGCCCCCGGCACGTCATAAACGCGGCAGAACGCCCCTATAAACCCTTTTTTCTCCCTTGGATTCTGCTGCCTTTTACGGTTTCTTTCAAAACACCGGGCCTCCCCTATGGCGGTGGGCCATTCCTGCGCGTTGCGCCAGTCCCGGTACTGTTTTAAAAGCCAGTCGGCCTGTATAAACCCTGCGTCATTATACGCGAATACGTATTCGGCTCCCCGGCACTTGCTGGGCCAGTACATGAACCGCTCCGGCTGAAAAGTGGAGGGGTCACAAAAATCTATCCCTATCATCTGCGCCGTTTTCCTGGCGGCTGGCTCGTATTCGTCCGCCGTAAGGCTCCGATCCGTGGGTATGATCGCCCTCAAACGCGGGGCCGCGCTTTCATGCTTCCTCGTGGAACAGACCACGTAGGCGCAGCCTAACCCTCCCACGCGCTTTAAAATATCATCCGCGCCTCCAGGCGGTATGTTATCCATGTCCAAAGTTATCAGGCGCCTGCTCTTTACGCTTCCGCTCTTGCGGCGGCCCCCTTCCAGAACGCCGCCCACATAGCCGCCCACGTCTTTTAACTCATCCTGCCGCGCTTTAGTCAAGGCCTTATACTCTTCCAGAGTTTCCGTTGACTCTATAGGCGTGGAAAGCTTTTGTATAAATTCAGGCCACCGGATTGTCTGCGCCTTCCAGTCCGTTTCTTTCCGGCTCCGGCCCACGGATATGATTAGCTCCTTGTCATTTTGCATCCGCATTCACCCCATGTGTCCTTTTTTCAAAATATGCCCTTGAAATTTTGCCTCTTACAGTCAGATAATTAGCCTCCCTCAATTCTTGGTTTAGCTGCCTGATTACGCCATAAGCCGTGCTTTCGGACACGCTCAACGCCTCCTGAACGTCCCGAACGTCCATCATCTGCCTGGGCCTGCGCTCGGCTTCGCCAATGGCCGCCGCAAGCTCTTTATAGGCTTCCGATTCCCTCACCTTGCCTATGCCTAATTCAGCCTCGATTTTCTCGGCCATCATGTCCATCTCTTCCAGTGTAATAAATGGCATTTATGCACTCCTTTCCATCCATTCCCACGTCCGCCCGGCGTGTTCTTAGTTTTCAGTTATCTGTGACAATTTGACTCCAAGCCCCTTGGCTATTTTCTTCCCAACTTCATCAGAACAGCTTTTCCCGCCTTTGATGTAGTTGATAGTCGCCCTGGAAACTCCCGCCAACTCGGCAAGCCTCTTCTGTGTCATATCTTGCCTGGTTAGTTCGGCCACCAGTTTTACCCTGTCAATCCTCATGTGTTCACCTCCCGCCCTTTAACCAAAAACAGTATTTTTACTGTTTTTTTGTAAATACTATGGTAAACTGATTTATAAGAAAGAGGTGATTTCATGACATTCGGTGAAAAAATGAAAAAAATAAGAAAGGAAAAAGGGCTATCACAACGGGATTTAGGGCAAAAAATTGGTATCACGCAGCAAACTATTGCACAATACGAAAAACTCGTATATACACCTAAATATGACACTATTCGCAAAATTGCCAACGCCCTTGACTGTCCACTGAGCGTTTTTATAGAAAACGAAACCAACATCCCCAGCGATGATATGATAGATTCTTTAATTTTTGGGGGCGTGATTACAAGAGTTACAGATAATATGATGCATCTTTCAATCGAGGCAATGAATAAAATCGAAGAATACTCAAAGGACTTGCTTGACGCTCCCAAAAACAGATTCGACTGGCACTCCAAAGTAAAAGAAGACTCCGACGAACAAGAATAAAAGGGGGCGTTAAAACACCGACACCCTTAACGCAAGAATAAGGTACGCGGCAAAACGCCGCCCACCCAAATAACGCCCATTGCGGCCATATTACGGCCTAAAACCGCCCAGCCCCATAAAGATACCAGCAATGGCGTTTTAGGCGGCAAATAGCCCGGATTTTGAATCCGTTGCCCCTCCCTGCTGCATCCGCCCACAAGGCTAACCCAGTACGTCGCGTATCGCTACCCACCGTTGCAACAAACAGCAACGCGCACTAAAAAACATGGGTTCAAAAAAGAAGAGCAAACCGTCAGCTTTCAGATATTGAGGCATCCGAAAAACGGACGCTTCCTAGATACGGAGCAAATAGTTACCAAGTTCCAAAAAAGAAGGGGACGGATCGGGGATGAAACCTGGAAATTCATCATTTTCGGAATTTAAGACTCCGAAGGTAGGCCGAAATTTTCGACCTACGTATGTCCTCTACGCCGGTTAGGCACGGGACAATTTGTCGCCTTCCCTCGCAACAAACTGCGAAAAAGGCAACGCCTGTGCGCCCCCACAACCGTACCTGAAGTACGCTTGTACGCTTCGGCGCTTGTGCCGAAACCCGTCCCTCATTGGCGGGGCGGTTAGGGGGCACATCTATGTGAGGGGCAAATGACCTTGAGTCCGGACAAGCGTAAAAACGTTTACGTTTGTTAACACAACTTCGCGCCATACCCACAAATGGGCATGGCAACCAAATGGCTGGTTTTGCCGCAAGTGGCCAAACACCATCGACACAAGCGGCGACGCTCTTCCACACATGTGTGGAACGGAACCCATTCGTACCATATGACGAATGCAGCAGGACGCAATATGGGGATTCCGAATCATGGAACAAAAAGGCAGCAGGACACAGTGGGAACGCCTAAAGCGGATGCCCTCCTGCTGCCCCCGCCCCTAAACCGGCAACGGCAACCGTAATAAATTTTATGTAAATCTAGGAAAATACCGGGCTTCCCCGACCCGCTTTTCAATATAGGCCCGAAAGTACCTTGCCTCTGGCGACGTGCACACTTGTGCGCATGTATTCGTATCACAGGACGAATACCGGGATGCCGCTCGCGCCATAGGACGAACATAGAGCAGGCCCCAACGCGCATCAATGACCATTTGGCCGCCATTGTCGCAAATGGCATTCTCCTTGTTGGGCGAATGCTGACACACATTTGGGAATCAGCGCCACTCAGGCCCAAATGGGCTTCACCCGCACCATGACAATATAATATGCTTACCCAGGCAGCCGGGGGACGCGCTCCCATCCGTTCCGAGTCTTGCGGAAGGGGTGGTGTTTATGAGTACATATGAAGAATTCATGATTATTCTGACAACGGTCAACGTAATCATTGCCATTCTGACTTATCTGCATAAAAAATAGCCGTCCTGCTCTCTGGTAAAGGTCAGACGACTATTTTTATAGTTTAATGATGTTATGCCGGGACGGGTGGTGTAGTCACCTTCCGGCTGTCTTGTTAAGCATATTATACGCCATACTCACAGATTTTTCAACCACCTTTCGCACACAAATGCGCGAAACCAGCACTTCATCCATTCCCACGTCCGCCCGGCCAGAATGGAGGATATTATGCCAGCGTATTACGATGAAAAGACTAAAACATGGTTCTGCAAATTTTACTACACCGACTACACAGGAGCCAAAAAACAGAAAAAGAAACGAGGCTTCAAGCTGCAGCGTGAGGCGAAAGAATGGGAACGGGCCTTCCTGGAGAAACAGCAGGGTTCCCCGGACATGACTTTCCAAGCCCTGTATGACATTTACATGGAGGATATGGAGCATAGACTTAAGCCAGGCACTATAAAAAGCGCTAAGAGCATGTGCAAAGAACGGATATTGCCGTATTTCAAGGATAAACCAATAAACGCCATTACCCCCGCTGACATCCGAACATGGCAAAACATCCAGATAGCCAAGGGCTATTCAGACGGGTATCTGCTCCAAATCCATAGAACAGTATCCTCTATATTGAATTACGCCGTCAAATATTATAATCTGCCGTGCAATCCATGCAGTAAAGCCGGGGGGATGGGAAAGCGCACCCATTCCATGAATTTCTGGACGCTCCACCAGTATAATAGCTTCATCCGTCACATAGCAGACATAAGGGCAAAAGCAGCCTTGGATCTGCTCTTTTATTCCGGGATGCGGTTTGGGGAGATGATGGCTCTCACACTGAAAGATTTTGATTTTCAAGCCAACGCCATCAACATCACCAAATCATATTACCAGAACACCCGCACAACAGGGTCACCTAAAACTCAAAACAGCGTCCGGCGCATCTCCATGCCGCCAGCCGTTATGCAGGAAATACAGGCGTATGCCAATAAAATATATGGCCTGCAACCTGCAGATCGGATATTCACTTTCACAAACAGCTTAATCAGGGGTAATATCAAACGCGGCTCCGAAAAGGCCGGGATACCTCGCATACGCATTCACGACTTGAGGCACAGCCACGTGAGCCTGCTCATTGACTTGGGCTTTTCCCCGCATCTCATAGCCGAGCGCATCGGGGATACGGTGCAGATGGTCAATAACACTTACGGCCACCTCTACCCAAGCAAACACGAGGAGGTGGCCGACAGGCTAAATCAGTTAATAGTGCCAAATTAGTGCCAAACGGGGCGATTCCATAGCGGAAAAGCCCCATTTTACTGCATTTTAACTTGCTTTATACCTATAGCTTGTCAATGTTTATCATAATTGTACAAAATAACACGCAGCCACAGATGGATTCTCTCACCCATGGCTGCGCCTGTGATTTTGCCAATGCCGACCAACCGCTTTACACATCATATACATCCACTCTCTAATTGTAATTACAAAGAAATACACTGTAATCGGAAATATATTGCCGAACGAACAGAAATATGCTATATTTTCGATATGAAAGAATCATTTAACAAAGGAAAGGAGCCTATGAAAAATCAAACAATTGCCGTAGCCGGACATTTATGCGTAGACATTACCCCCGGCTTTCCTCAGACAAAAAACGCCGAAAAGATTTCCCAATTACTGATGCCCGGAAAAATCATTCATGTGAAAAACGCCAGCTTCAGCACAGGTGGCGTAGTGGCCAACACTGGGCTTGCCCTGAAAAAACTGGGAAGTCCTGTCATCCTTATGGGAAAAATCGGCCAGGACGCTTTTGGCGCAACTATTCAACAAACTTTTGAAAAATACCAGGCCGGCCAGCACCTAATCCTAGACAACGAATCAAGCACTTCCTATACGATTGTCATTGCGCCCCCTGGAGTGGATCGAATCTTCCTACATCACCCTGGCTGCAACGATACTTTCTATATGGACGACTTGGATTTTGAGGCCATTGGACAGGCAAGGCATTTCCATTTCGGCTACCCGCCTCTGATGCGGTCCATGTATTTAGATGGCTCTAAGGAACTAATCCGGATTTTCACCCGGGTAAAAGAAATGGGTCTGACCACTTCCCTGGATATGGCCGCCGTTGAAGACGATTCCGAGGCTGGGCAGCAAGACTGGTCTCAGATTGTGAAAAATCTGCTTCCACTGGTGGATTTCTTCGTGCCAAGCATCGAAGAACTGGGGTACATGATTGACCGGGAGCGATACCAAGACTGGACCCGGCGGGCAGGCGACAAAGACATCACCACTATTCTAGACGTGGAAAAGGACGTTCAGCCTCTGGCACAGACTTTGCTGGACTGGGGAGCAAAATGTATTTTGATCAAATGTGGTGCGTCCGGCATCTATTTGCGCACCAGCGCACCGACCGTGATGAAAAAAATCGCCCCGGAATTTACATCCTGGGGCAACCTAGAATATTTTGAAAAAAGTTTCAAGCCGGATCGAATACTCTCTGGCACAGGCGCCGGAGACACCAGCATTGCAGCTTTCCTAAAAGCCGCTCTGGACGGATATCCGCCCAAACGGTGCCTCCAACTGGCCGCCGCCACAGGGGCAAGTTGCATTACCGCTTACGACGCGCTTAGTGGCCTGAAATCTTTCCCCGAACTCATCCAACGTATTGACGGGGGATGGGAAAAAAATTCTTAAGCCTTCCGTCCGCAGCAATGTTTGTATTTCTTGCCGCTGCCGCAGGGGCACAGGTCATTGGGATAAACCTTGGCCTTTGCCCTTTGGACGGGCTTTTTCGGTCCTTCTTCCTCCTTGTTGGTTCCGGTCGCCTGCGCCACCTGCTCCCGTTCCACTTTCTGCTCAATGCGCACATGATACAACAGCCGAACGGTATCTTCCTGAATACTAGCAATCATGGCGTTGAACATATCGTATGCGCTCATCTTATACTCCACAACCGGGTCCTTCTGACCATATGCCTGCAAACCAATTCCCTGACGAAGCTGTTCCATGTCATCAATGTGATCCATCCACTTGTTGTCAATGACCTTCAGCAGGATCACCCGCTCCAGCTCACGAATCTGCTCTGGCTCCGGGAACTCCGCTTCCTTCATCTCATATTTCTTAATGGCCTCTTCCTTCAGCTCATGTTTCAGGTTGTTTTTCTTCGTATCTTTTACCCGGTCTTTTTCCAGAGGCTTTAAGGGAATAACCGGGATCAACGCCTGGTTGAATTCATTTACGTCCCATTCTTCCGACGGCACATCCTCAGAGAAACACATATCCACTGTGTTATCCACCACATCCGTGACCATCCGACAGATGGATTCCCGCATACTGTCTCCGTCCAGCACTTTGCGGCGCTCTTTGTAAATAATTTCCCTCTGCTCATTATTTACCTGGTCGTAATCCAGCAGATTCTTACGGATTCCATAGTTGTTGCCCTCGATCTTCATCTGCGCTTTCTCAATGGCGCTGGAAAGCATCTTGTGCTCAATCTGCTCGTTCTCCGGCACGCCCAGAGATTTGAAAATCCCCATCAGCCGTTCTGAGCCGAACAGACGCATCAGGTCATCTTCCAGGGAAATATAGAATCTGGACTCACCCACATCTCCCTGCCGACCAGATCGTCCCCGAAGCTGGTTGTCAATACGTCTGGATTCATGCCGCTCTGTACCAATGATGCGCAGTCCCCCTGCTTCACGCGCCACGTCATCCAACTTAATATCCGTACCACGTCCGGCCATGTTGGTGGCAATGGTCACCGCGCCAGCCACGCCAGCCTGAGCCACGATTTCCGCCTCTTTCTCATGGAACTTAGCGTTCAGCACATTGTGGGCAATGCCCTCCTTGCGAAGCATGTTGCTGAGCAACTCGGAAGTCTCAATGGTAATCGTACCCACCAGAACCGGCTGCTGCCTCTGGTAAGCCTCCTTGATGGATTCCACCACCGCCTTGAATTTCTCCTTCTGAGTCATATAAACAGCATCGTCCTGATCCACCCTGCGGACCGGCTCATTGGTAGGAATCTCCACCACGTCCATGCCGTAAATATCCCGGAACTCTTTCTCCTCTGTCAACGCTGTACCAGTCATGCCCGCTTTCTTCTCATATTTATTGAAGAAATTCTGGAATGTGATGGTAGCCAGAGTCTTGCTCTCCCTCTTCACTTTCACTTTCTCTTTGGCTTCGATGGCCTGGTGCAGTCCGTCCGAGTATCGCCGTCCAGGCATAATACGCCCAGTGAACTCGTCCACAATCAGCACCTCGTCATCCTTCACCACATAATCCTGATCCCGGTGCATTAGATTGTGGGCGCGCAGCGCCAAAATAATATTGTGCTGAATCTCTAGATTGTCCGGGTCGGAAAGATTCTCGATGGAAAAAAATTTTTCCACCTTCTTCACCCCATCGTCCGTCAAAGTGACAATCTTATCCTTCTCATTGACGATGAAATCTCCGGTCTCCTCGATTTCCTCACCCATCAACGCTGTCATCTTGGTCATCTCGCCGCTGGCTTCCCCGCGCTCCAACTGACGGGCCAGAATGTCGCAGACTTCATAGAGCTTGGTGGATTTACCACTCTGCCCGGAAATGATCAAGGGCGTACGTGCCTCGTCAATGAGCACAGAGTCCACCTCATCAATGATGGCGTAATGCAACTCTCTCTGCACCAACTGTTCCTTATAAATCACCATGTTATCCCGCAGGTAATCAAATCCCAATTCGTTGTTGGTGATATAGGTGATATCACAGGCGTACTGCTCCCGCCGTTCATCGTTATCCATGGAATTTAACACAACGCCCACAGTAAGACCCAGGAATTTATGGATCTCCCCCATCCACTGGGCGTCACGGGCCGCCAAATAATCGTTGACCGTCACAATGTGCACGCCGCGCCCAGTAAGCGCGTTCAAATAAGCTGGAAGCGTGGACACCAACGTTTTACCTTCACCGGTCTTCATCTCCGCAATGCGCCCCTGGTGCAAAATCACACCGCCGATCAGCTGCACCCGATAATGCTCCATATTCAGAACCCTTCTGGCCGCTTCGCGCACCACAGCATACGCCTCTGGCAAAATGTCATCCAGCGTCTCTCCCTTAGAAAGCCTATTCTTAAACTCCCGCGTCTTATCCTGCAGTGCGCTATCGTCCAGCTCTTGCATAGACGGCCGCAGAGATTCTATCTTATCTATAATTCCCTGGATACGCTTCACCTCATGTTCACTGTGCGTACCAAAGATTTTCGTCCATACACTCATCTATCATATACTCCTGTTCTCACAATGATAATACAGTTTCCCTCTATTTTACCACTTTCCTATTAAAGAAACAATGAACAATTCTTGAACTTTATCGTTACCGTTCACATTATGTTAACGAAATAAATAATTAGACTTCCCAGAAGTAAAATACACTGTTCACGAAAATCCAATGAAATCAAAAAATGTAGTTGACAAAATTTGTAGCAACAACTAAAATATACTTTATAATTTAGAAATGTCGCTATAGCTCAGTTGGATAGAGCGACCGCCTCCTAAGCGGTAGGTCGGA
>CAJURH010000046.1 GCA_910588775.1 uncultured Lachnospiraceae bacterium | reverse complement strand
ATAGTTTTTGCTACACCCCATAAGAGAGAAATACCTTCTCCAAAAGAGGCAGCCTTTTTGGCTGCTTCTTTTTTTACCCCATATTCCGTGAGAAAATGGATTGATATTTGACGGCTTAAGTAATACAATGGAACGTGGACATAGAAAAGGAAAGTGAGAATATGTATCAAAGTTATGAATACAGCAGACACAGACAGAAAAGGCAGGAATATATTCTACAAAAAATGCCTGTATTTAGTAAAGATGCACTTTTTAGCGATAGCACAGAGAACTACCGTATTCCCATGGAACCGGAACCGGGTGAGCGCATAACGATTCGGTTTCGCACGCTTAAGAATAATGTAGATGAAGTCTATTTGGTGGTGCAGGGCTTCCGGATTCCCATGTATGTGGGAGAGCGGGCCGAGGCCTTTGACTACTATGAAACGGAATTGGCGCTTGGCAAGGAAATGGTGGAGTACTATTTTGAGATTGTGGCTGGCCAGATTCGTTGTTATTATTACCGTGACGGTGTGTTCCCGGAACAGAGGGACGAGCATTTTTTCCGAATTGTGCCGGGATTTAAGACGCCACAATGGGCCAAGGGCGCTGTGATTTATCAGATCTATGTGGACCGCTTTTATAACGGGGACGCGACCAACGATGTGCTCACCGGAGAATATTTCTATATTGGAGACGCCAGCGTGCAGGTGGAGGATTGGAATAAGCCGCCGGCGGTGATGGGCGTGCGGGAGTTCTATGGCGGAGATTTAAAAGGCGTGATGGATAAGCTGGATTACCTGCAGGATCTGGGAGTGGAAGCCCTGTATCTGAATCCTATTTTTGTCTCGCCCAGCAATCACAAATATGATATCCAGGATTACGATTATGTGGACCCCCATCTGGGACGAATCGTCAAAGACGAAGGGGAGCTTTTGCAGCCGGGGAGTACGGATAACAAGAACGCCACCCGGTATATATGCAGGGTTACGGATAAGGAAAATCTGGAAGCTAGCAACCGGTTTTTTATACAGCTGGTGGAGGAAATTCATAAGCGGGGGATGCGGATTATCCTGGACGGGGTTTTTAACCACTGCGGGTCGTTTAATAAGTGGATGGACCGGGAGTGTATCTATGAGGACCAGGAGGCTTATGAAAAGGGAGCGTATGTATCGGAGGGAAGTCCTTACCGAGATTTTTTCCATTTTCATGACGCATACCAATGGCCTTATAATGATAGTTATGAGGGATGGTGGGGACATGACACGTTGCCTAAGTTGAACTATGAGAAATCGCCCCAGTTGTATCAGTATATTCTGGATGTAGCGCGCAAATGGGTGTCGCCGCCTTTCAACGTGGATGGCTGGCGGCTGGATGTGGCGGCGGACTTAGGGCACAGCAATTCATTTAACCATCAGTTTTGGAAGGATTTCAGAAAGGCGGTTAAAGAGGCGAATCCAGAAGCTCTGATTCTGGCGGAACATTATGGAAACGCGGAGAGCTGGCTGCAGGGAGACGAGTGGGACAGCATCATGAATTACGATGCTTTTATGGAACCGGTGACCTGGTTTTTGACAGGCATGGAGAAGCACAGCGATGAATTCCGGGAGGATCTGTATGGAAACGGAGCCTTTTTCTTCGACGCCATGACCCATCATATGTCCAGTTTCCTGACGCCTTCGCAGATGACCGCCATGAATGAATTGTCCAACCATGACCATTCACGGTTTCTCACCAGGACCAATCACAAAGTGGGAAGGCTGGCGCATCTGGGTAGCCAGGCGGCCCAGGAGGGAATCTGCGTGCCTGTGATGCGGGAGGCGGTGGTGATACAGATGACCTGGCCGGGGGCGCCCACCATTTATTATGGGGATGAGGCCGGGGTCTGCGGGTTCACCGATCCCGACAGCAGAAGGACGTATCCCTGGGGGCGGGAAGACAGGGAGCTGATCCAGTTTCACAAGGATATGATTGCCATTCATAAACAATATGCGGTTTTTGTCTCCGGCTCCATCAAGTTTCTGGTGCGGCAGTATCAGGGCATCAGCTATGGCCGTTTTTCCAGAACGGAGAGAGCGGTGGTGGCGGTTAACAACAGTCAGGAGATCATGCACATGGAAATTCCTGTGTGGCAGGTGGGAGTCAGCCGCTTTCGGGATGTGCCCATGGAGCGGGTTTTCATCACTTACAGTGAAGGTTATTCCATGGAGCGGGTGCAGGTGGTGGCAAAAGGCGGCTATCTGGATCTGGAGTTGCCGCCGCTTTCGGCGATTGTGTTGTATCATGGGGATGTGTAAATGCAGGGTATTGACAAAAACGCCGTTCCTATACTATAATCCTATTAATCTAGTAGGAAATAAGAAAAGGAATGTCTGTGGGATGGTGAGGCCATTTGGCGGGCATAATCATATAATATTTCGCAGAGATTGTTTTTGTGGTTGTATTTTTTACAAAAGAACATGGTGGATGGTAGCATGATTTTTGGAAAGGATGTGAGGATTTGGATACGGGATTTATGGGGGAATATGCCCATTTGTATGTGGATGCGGCGAAGCTGACGCTTTTATTGGGCGTAGTTGGAATCCTGTTTTCCCTGATTATTGGGTTGGCTTGTGCACTGATTCAGTATTACAGGGCGCCTGTATTGAAAAGGATAGTTTCTGTGTACATAGAACTGTCCAGGAATACGCCTTTGTTGGTGCAGTTGTTTTTTCTGTATTTTGGGCTACCCAAAATCGGAATTATGATCAGTTCGGAAGGATGCGCAATCATCGGCCTTAGCTTTCTGGGGGGAAGTTATATGGCGGAAGCCTTTCGCAGCGGTCTGGAGGCCATTGAGAAGAGTCAGGTGGAGTCCGGGCTGGCCATAGGGTTAAGCCATGCGCAGGTGATGCGGCATATTGTTTTCCCCCAGGCATTGTCCATATCGGTTCCGGCGCTGTGCGCCAACGTGATTTTTCTTATAAAAGAAACATCGGTGTTCAGCGCGGTGGCGCTGGCGGATCTGATGTATGTGGCTAAGGACTTGATTGGTCTGTATTATCAAACGGATGAAGCGCTTCTGATGTTGGTGATTGCTTATTTGATTTTGCTGCTGCCCATATCCCTTGCGGCGGCGTGGCTGGAAAGGAGGCTTCGCTATGCAGGATTTGGGAATTAGAGTTTTGTTTATGGGGAATAACTTTATCCGGCTGCTGGGAGGATTGTGGATTACGATCAAGATTTCACTGATATCGGTGGTTCTGTCTATTTTTCTGGGCATTCTTCTGGGGCTTTTGATGACGCTGAAGAACCCCATTACACGCGGAATCACCAAGGTGTATCTGGAATTTATCCGGATTATGCCCCAGCTTGTGCTGCTTTTTTTGGTGTATTTTGGCGCTACGAAGACCTTCGGGATTCAGTTGTCCGGTCAGGTTTCCGCGGTGATTGTGTTTACCCTGTGGGGCACGGCGGAGATGGGCGATCTGGTCCGTGGGGCGCTGATATCCATCCCTAAGCACCAGTATGAGAGCGGCGCGGCGCTGGGGCTTGAGAGCGGGCAGATTTATCGCTATATCATTATCCCCCAGACGCTTAGAAGGCTGATTCCCCTGGCTATTAATCTTACAACCAGGATGATTAAGACTACTTCGCTGATCGTTCTCATCGGCGTGGTGGAAGTGCTTAAAGTCGCCCAGCAGATTATCGAGGCGAACCGGTACGCAGTTCCGGATTCTGCGCTGTGGATATATGGAACGGTATTTTTCTTGTATTTTCTGACGTGCTGGCCTATATCTCTTTTGGCGTCAAGGTTGGAAAAGAAGTGGAAGAATTAGGAGGTGGCAGGCTTGGAGAAGAGTGAAAAACTGTTGGAAATCCATCATCTGCGCAAAGATTATGGAAATGGGCCCGTCTTAAAAGATATATCGCTGGATGTGCACAAAGGGGAAGTGCTGGTGCTCATCGGGCCTTCCGGCTGCGGAAAGAGCACGTTTCTGCGGTGCATGAACGGGTTGGAGTCCATTCAGTCTGGGGAAATCCTGCTGGACGGTCATGTGATCAGCGGCGAGAAGACGAGATGGAGCGAGGTGCGTCAGAAAATCGGCATGGTGTTCCAGAGTTATGATCTATTTCCCCACATGACAGTGCTGGATAATATTCTGCTGGGTCCCACGAAAGTGCAGAAGAGGAAACGCCAGGAAGCTGAAAAGGAGGCTGAGAAGCTTCTGGAGAGGGTGGGGCTTTTGGATAAAAAGGATGTGTATCCCAGGCAGCTTTCCGGGGGACAGAAGCAACGGGTGGCCATTGTGCGGGCGCTGATTATGAAGCCGGAGATTATGCTTTTTGACGAGGTGACGGCGGCTTTGGACCCGGAGATGGTGCGTGAAGTGCTGGATGTAATGCTGGAGCTGGCCAGGGGCGGTTCAACTATGGTGATTGTGACCCATGAGATGCAATTTGCCCGGGCGGTGGCGGACCAGGTGGTCTTCCTGGATGGCGGGGAGATTGTGGAAATGGATGGTCCGGAAGCGTTCTTCAGTTGTCCCAAGACGGAGCGGGCGCAGAAGTTTTTGAATACGTTTACGTTTGAAAAGAAAGATGAATAGATGAAATAAGGGCGCCGCTGTAAAGCGACGCCTTTATTCGCGTAAAACGAGTACGCAAAGAGGAGAGTTTACGGGGTATTGGATTTGCCGGAAGCGTCTCCAGGTTTTGTCACCTTATCCGGGACCGCTTCAAAGTCGAAAATCTCCCGGTAAGCGTTCCATTCCCCATCGTCTTCGGCCAAGGACGGAATCAGGCCGGTGCATTCCGTGCATGCATTTGTGTTGAGGTAAGAGTCGTAGGATACATGGAATGGATCTTTTTTGTCTTCCATATGGCATCATTCCTTTCATCCGGGATAACGGCCGGGCATAAATCCCAGAAGCTGCATTTCTAGGGTCATTTAAGCCGGGCAGGATTAGTATGTGAAAGGAACGGAAAAATTATACCATGCCCGCAAGCTTTTTCGAGAGTCGTTGGGCGATGCACGCATGGCCGTGGCGCGTCAGATGGATGCCGTCTGTGGTGACTTCTGAAAAGCCAAGCCTTTTTGCCTCCTGGTTTAACAGGCGGTGCAGAGGCAGGAATTCGCAGCCGAAAATGTCCGCCAGTTCCCGGATGTGCCCAGATAATTCTTCCACGTAGGGCGCCCAGTTGGCCAGCTCTGCCGGATATGGGAAGACGAAAGGCTCCAGCAAAAGGATCTTGGCTGTGGCGCATTTTGTAAGCTGGCGCAGCGCTTCTGTATATTCAGATACGTAGTCGGCCAGCATCCGGCGCTGTTGAGGGGCGGAGCGGTCGGTGTTCATCATCAGGCCGATGTTGTTGATTCCAACCTGGATGGTGACAAAATCCGGTTTTAGATTTATGCAGTCCGTATGTATATTTTGGAGTATCCTGGAGACAGTAAAACCATCCACGCCTTTATTTACAATCTGAAAACCCGGCAGCAGGGGAGGGAGCATAGATACATACCCCTCCCCCAGGCCGCCGGGGGAAAAGAGCCGGTTGGCGGCGGTGATGCTATCCCCCAGGCAGATTAGTTTCCCCATCGGTTACTGGATGGTGATGTATTTGGGTTTCTCTTCAATGGCTTTTGGAGCTTCCTTGGGAATGTTCAGACGGAGAATGCCGTTTTCAAAGCCAGCCTGGATATCTTCCTGGGTAATGTTTTCGCCCACGTAAAAGCTGCGTTTGCATGTTCCCAAGAAGCGTTCCCTGCGCAGATAATTGTTTTTTGCGTCGGTATCTTCTTTCTTCTCATTTCTGGTGGCGGAAACGGTCAGGTAGCCGTCCTTTAATTCAGCGTGAATATCTTCTTTATGAAAACCGGGTAGTTCAATATCCAGCAGATATTTCTCACCTGCTTCCTGAATATCCGTCTTCATCAGGGAAGATTCACTTCTGTTAAAAGTGTTGGAAAAAAATGGGTCCCTGAAAAGTTCATCAAACAATCCGAAATTTTTATTTGTTAAAAGCATAGGTCGTACCTCCTTTGAAACTTTTGTTATCTTTGTTATAGCTGTACTATAGCACCGATTATTAGCAGTGTCAAGGGGTGAGCGCTAATTTTTTGAAAATTTTTATTTGGTGGCGCGTTTTTTTAGTGAAAGATATTCATTTTTCCAGTTTCCTGGTTATGGCGATGGATTCGGCATATTAAGGAAAAAAAATATTGTGGTATTGGGAGGATTAGCGTATAATAGATTCAATAAAGGATTGAATCTTATAATAGGATTTTGAGGTTCTAAAATATAGAAAGAGGGAAGGAGTAAACAAATGGACGTTTTTACATTAGCAACCAACAGAAAATCAAACCGTGAATTTGCTAAGAGGGAGGTTAGCGCGGATAAGCTTCAGGAGTTGAAAGACTATTTTGCATCCTGCCCCCGTTTGGCGCCGGATATTGATGTGGAGATGCTTATTTTGGGCGAGGATGCATCGGAAAAATTAAATGCTTGTGTGGGGTATCACAGGTTCCTGATTAAAGCATTTCATTATATAGTGCTTCTTTCCGATGTGGATGAGCATTACATGGAAAATGCCGGATATATCGGTGAAGAGTTGGTGTTGAAGCTTACAGAGATGGGAATTCTAACCTGTTGGGAAACGATTGCGGACGAGCCGCTTTTGAAAAAGAGACTGAATTTGTCCAGTGACAAATCCGTGGCTGCGGTGATTGCCTTTGGATACGAAGATGCAGGTCTGTTTGCAAGATTGGGAATTAAAAGCCCGGCGGAAATTTTCCTGAAGAAAAAACCCGACGCTCCCACGCCTAAACTGACGATTCCGCAGATGTTTTATGACGATGAGTGGGGAAAAGCCGAGACGATTTCCAATTTGGATCCAGACGATGATTTATATAGGGCTTGTGCGGCGGTCTGTTATGCTCCTTCTTTTTTGAATCTGCAACCTTGCCGGTTGATTCACGATGGGGATAAAATCGTTTTGGCAGCTGTTATGGACGATATGACGGGCGCTGCGGACGCTAAATTAAATTTGGGAATTGTAATGATGCACTTTGAAGGCGCTGTTTCCAGACAGAGCGGCGGTTTTCAGGGGTGGAAGCTGGAGACTTTGGACAAGGACTACAAGCTTCCAGAAAATGCTTATGTAGCTGGTTATTTTCAGTTATAATTAAGATTTTTATATGCGCCCACGGTGGATGTAACGCCATAAATGGAAGCTGTGTGGGCGCATTTGACATTCGAAAGTCTGCCGCCTGTGCAGGGGCGGACTTTCAAAAGCAAACAGACATATCTGCGCACACGGATATGTCTGTTTGCGATTTCAAACACGCTTTAGAACGAATTATTTATGAAATACCCCATGTAAGTTTCCAGAGAGTCTTTTAGCGTCTGGCAGTCCATCTCGTCCGCTACCACCAGCAGCTTGCATTTCACTTTTGTGGCGTCTGTCTCTGTGCTCTCGGCGCTTTCTGACCGGAAGATTTCCGTCCCCGCCAGATTCAGGATCACGGTAGAGCTCGTATCCTTTAAGCTGGCTTTCACCTGCAAAGGGACGCCGCCGTTTTCTTTTATGAAAATCACCACGTCTTTCATGGACAGTTCCATGTTCATCTCCGCCACAGGCAGAGAAGCCGGGGTATAAGCGGTCATTGTGCCCAGAAGATGTCCGTCTGCGCTTCCCATCATTACCATGTTGCCTCCGTGATTGTGTTTATGATGGTGATTGTGGTGATGTTCATGATGGTGGGTTTCTTTTCTATCACTCATTTCAAATTCCTCCTGAAATTATATCCTGCGCTTCCAGAATCATTTTAAAAATTGATTTAGTGGGATTTCCGGGAGTGGGCATATACTGTTCTTTATTATAATAAAACCCATTTCTAAAATCAATGCTGATTTTCGGGGGTAAATCCGCGAAAAGGGCTTGACTTGATTTTTGTTCATATGATATACTGCAATAGTGACGAGAAATAGGGGTCTTTTTTTTATGCTTAAATTTATCCGTTTTCCGGTATAGTCGGAGCGGGTATACCAACGGCAAAATCCAAGAGCGGGTCTGGGGAAATTTTTCCGGGGCCGTTTATGAAAACAGTGGAGGTGGAAGTTGTGCGTGTAAAAATTACATTGGCATGTACAGAGTGTAAGCAACGTAATTACAATACGACAAAAGAAAAGAAAAACCATCCGGAAAGAATGGAGAAGAAAAAGTATTGTAAATTCTGCAGGAGGCATACTCTGCACAAGGAAACTAAATAATCGGCATTTGTGAGGGCAGGGCTATGGCAGAAAAAGAAAAGAAGAGCAGCGGCCAGGCGAAAACATGGTTTGAAGGATTGCGGTCAGAATTTAAAAAGATCATCTGGCCGGACCAGAAGACATTGGTAAAACAGACAGTGGCCGTCGTGGCGATCACAGCAGTCCTGGGAGTGCTCATCAGCGTATTTGATGCGGCCATCCTGGAAGGGATCAATCTTTTAGTGAAATAAGTTGTGAAAAGGATGAGGATATGTCAGAGAAGGCAAGATGGTATGTAGCACATACCTATTCCGGTTATGAGAATAAGGTAAAGGCAAATATCGAAAAGACAATAGCCAACAGGCATCTGGAAGACCAGATCCTGGAAGTGTGTGTACCGCTCCAAGAAGTCGTGGAGATGAAGAACGACGTGCAGAAAGTGGTGCAGAAGAAGCTGTTTCCCGGCTATGTCCTGCTGTATATGATCATGAATGACGATACCTGGTATGTGGTACGCAATACCAGAGGCGTCACCGGGTTTGTGGGTCCGGGATCAAAGCCGGTCCCTCTGACAGAAGCCGAGATGAGGTCGCTGGGTATCCAGATCGAGACAAAAGCTGTAGAAGTTGATTACGTGGAAGGGGAGTGGGTGATGGTCACCGGAGGCCCCTGGAAGGATACCAGCGGCATTGTGCGCAGCATCAATGCGCAAAAACAGCTTGTTACGATCGGCGTGGAACTGTTTGGCAGTGAGACGCCGGTAGAGATCAGTTTTGCTGATGTCCGCAAATTGTAAATGTGACAGTGGGAGGGAAATGATGACCCCCGCCAATACCACAAGGAGGTGCCTGTTATGGCAAAGAAAGTAGAAGGATATATCAAATTACAGATTCCTGCTGGCAAGGCAACGCCAGCGCCGCCTGTAGGTCCTGCATTGGGACAGCACGGCGTGAATATTGTACAGTTTACCAAAGAATTTAACGCAAAAACCGCGGACATGGGAGATTTGCTGATTCCTGTGGTTATCACGGTTTATGCGGACAGAAGCTTCAGCTTCATTACCAAAACTCCGCCGGCTGCCGTTTTATTGAAAAAGGCCTGTAATATAAAATCCGGTTCAGGAACTCCCAACAAAGAAAAAGTGGGAAGCGTGACAAAAGCGCAGATTCAGGAGATTGCCGAGACGAAAATGAAAGATTTGAACGCAGGTTCCCTGGAGGCTGCCATGAGCATGATCATCGGAACAGCTAAGAGCATGGGAATCACAGTGGAGGAGTAAGGATATGAAGAGAGGGAAGAAATACCAGGAGGCTGCAAAAGCCATTGACCGCGCAGTGTTGTACGACCCAGAAGAAGCGATTGGATTGGTAAAGAAAGCGGCGGTTGCAAAATTTGACGAAACAATCGAAGTCCATATCCGCACCGGATGTGATGGACGCCATGCTGACCAGCAGATTCGTGGCGCAGTTGTTCTGCCCCATGGAACAGGCAAGAAGATTCGCGTATTAGTGTTTGCAAAAGACGCGAAATTGGAAGAAGCGCAGGCGGCAGGAGCTGAATTCGTGGGTGGTGAGGAACTGATCCCCAAGATTCAGAACGATGGATGGCTGGACTTTGACGTTGTAGTGGCGACTCCAGATATGATGGGAGTTGTGGGACGTTTGGGACGTGTATTGGGACCAAAAGGTCTGATGCCAAACCCAAAAGCAGGAACTGTAACTATGGACGTGGCAAAAGCCATAACAGATATCAAGGCCGGTAAGATCGAATATCGGTTGGACAAGACAAACATTGTGCATGTTCCCATTGGAAAAGCTTCTTTTAGTGAGGAGCAGTTGAAAGAAAACTTCCAGACCCTGATAGAGGCAATTTTGAAAGCCAGACCCAGTGCGTTAAAAGGGCAGTATATGAGAAGCATCACCATAGCTCCCACCATGGGTCCTGGCATTAAGATTAACCCGGCAAAATTCTAGCAGTTTTTCTTGACAAAACTGGCTGATTATGCTAGGCTTTTAAAGTAATACCGTACATTAATTCAGATTCATACCGCACCGAAGACAGCGGGTGTCTTGGAGCGTGTTTGGAAAATGCGTTAAGTTAATTGCGTAACGCTAAGATTTTCAAACGCATTCGGAAGGCATAAAGGCAAGCGCCGCCCGCCGAGGGGAGATTTTACGATAGGAATATTGTGCCCTCCTGCATTTTCGGATGTGGAGGGCTTTTGAGTGTGTACAGGAAATATGAATGAAGGAGGTGCATTGAGATCATGGCAAAGATCGAACAGAAAAAGCCGATCGTGGAAGAAATCGCGAATAACGTGAAAGACGCTCAGTCTGTGATTTTGGTTAATTACAGTGGGCTTACAGTAGAGCAGGACACCATTCTCCGCAAAGAGTTGAGGGAAGCAGGCATTCTGTATAAAGTGTACAAGAATACCATGATGAATTTGGCGTTCAAGGGAACAGCTTGTGAAAGCTTATCCGAGCATCTGCATGGAACCAACGCAGTAGCGATTTCCGCAGATGACGCTACAGCTCCAGCAAGAATCCTGGACAAGTTTGCAAAACAGTATCCAGCTTTGGAATTGATTGCGGGCGTAGTGGAAGGCAATTACAACGATCAGGCAGGTATTCAGGCATTGGCAAGCATACCTTCCAGAGAAGAGCTGTTGGGAAAATTGCTGGGAAGCATTCAGTCTCCGATTTCCAACTTCGCTCGTGTGCTTAATCAGATTGCGGAGGCAGGCGGCGCAGACGCGGCGCA
Organism: uncultured Lachnospiraceae bacterium; assembly: GCA_910588775.1. GTDB lineage: Bacteria > Bacillota > Clostridia > Lachnospirales > Lachnospiraceae > MGBC164599. The sequence goes on along the minus strand of CAJURH010000046.1, from coordinate 2,822 downwards.
AGAGGCTCCAGCAGCGGAATAAGAAGATTAAGCGGGACATCTGTTTTTAGATAATATTTTATTTAGGAGGAATAAACAAATGGCAAAATTGACAACAGAAGAATTTATTGCAGCAATCAAAGAATTGACTGTATTGGAATTAAACGATCTGGTAAAAGCTTGTGAAGAAGAATTTGGCGTATCCGCAGCGGCAGGCGTTGTAGTTGCAGCGGCAGCAGGTGCCGCAGACGGCGCACCGGCAGAAGAGAAAGACGAATTTGACGTTGAGTTGGCAGAAGTTGGACCAAACAAAGTTAAAGTTATTAAAGTCGTTCGTGAAGTAACCGGACTGGGTCTGAAAGAAGCTAAAGAAGTGGTAGACGGCGCACCGAAGATGGTTAAGGAAGGCGCATCCAAGGCTGAAGCTGACGAAATTAAGGAAAAACTGGAAGCGGAAGGCGCAAAAGTAAACTTGAAATAAGCGGCAAAATTGTAATACATGAGAGGGCTTGGCATATTTTGTGTCAGGCCCTTCATTCACATATTTCCATCACAATTGCTTTGTAGAATTATATTGTTGGAAACTATAGAGAAGTGTTGGAGAAAGTACATGCATTACAAATGGACGTTGTTGGTTGTGGAAGACGAAGATAAACTGTTGCGCACTCTGTCAGATTTTCTGGCGCTGCAGGGCTATGAAGTGTTGCAGGCTTCAGACGGCCAGAAAGCGTTGGAAGTTTTCTATAATAATATGAATCAGATTGATCTGGTTTTGTTGGATATAATGCTTCCGCAGATTGGAGGAAATGAAGTGCTCAGGGAGATAAGGAAGAAGTCCCAGGTGCCGGTGATTATGCTGACGGCGAATTCTTCCGTTGAAGGGCAGTTATACAGTTTTTCCAAAGGGGCGGATGACTATATAGTGAAACCATATACTCTTTCGATTATAAAAGCCCATGTGGAGGCGGTGTTGAAACGAGTCGGGAAGAACAGCCAGACACTGGAAGCGGGAAGATTGCGGCTGGATTTGCCTGCGCAGAAGGTATACCGCAAAGGGGAATATGTGGAGACAACCCGGAGAGAATATGAGCTTTTGTTATTTTTTATGGAAAATCAGGGCCGAGTGCTGAAAAGAGAGCATATATTGGATGCTGTTTGGGGATATGACTACAGTGGTGAGACGCGTACGGTAGACACGTTGGTGAAGCAGTTGAGGAAGAAGTTGACAGAAGAGTGCAATTATATTCGGTCTGTATATGGCGTAGGGTATATTTTCGAGGCGGGCGCAGATGAAAAATGAAATTAGAAAAAACCTGATTGTGGGACAATTTATTTTTTTGCTCATTGTTGTGGGAGGGAGTGCGCTGATTTACTGGCTGTTTGCTCCCTCCTATTATAGTTACCAGAAGTCGAGATTAATCAAAGCGTCGTATGCGGATTTGCAGGAAATGGACTTCACGATGCTGGATGAGAACGATATGGCCGTATTTCAGCAATATGAAAGTGAAGACTTGTTGTTTACTATATCCGATGAGAAGTTTCGGCCTGTGTATGTGAGTTGGTACGAGTCGTCGGAACGTCAGGTGTACAAACATATTATTCTTTGCAGGGATAAATTTTCCGAGAACCCGGAAGTGGTTGACAGGGAAACCAAGAATCCCATGGCAGTCAAGTTGATGGGGGTCATTGATCAAGATGGGAGCCTGTTTTATGTGAGTATTCGAGAGAAAGTGTTTTCCATTAATAAATTCTATGGTCATATGGGGAAGTTTCTGGCGCTTATTTTCGTGGTGGCGCTGGCAGTTGGTTTGCCCGTATTCTACCTGTTGATTCGGCGAATAACGGATCGGATAGGGGAAATCGCAGAAGGCGCCGCCCGCGTGGTGGTCCGGGATTTTTCCAAGCCTCTTAAGGTGGATGGGCCGTACCAGGAGCTGAATATTTTGGCGGCAAATATCAATCAGATGGCGGCGGGAATGCAAGATGGCGTTCAGGAGGTGTTGGAATGCGCCCAGGAAAGGCAGCCGGATTTGCTGGATCACATTCGCAGAGACGTGGTGGCGGACATTTCTCATGAGTTGAAGACGCCTTTGGCCATTATTTCCAGTCAGGTTGAGATGTTGCAATGCATGGGGGACCAGGTGGATCGGATGTACTACTATGATTCTATCGTGGAGGAAGTGGCGCGGATGTCCGATATGGTGAACAATCTGATGGATTTGTCCCTGATGGAGCATCAGATTCAGAAGATGGCGCGCCAGGAAATGAACCTTACGGATACCATGGAATATATTCACGTAAAATACCAGGCATTGTTTCAGCAAAGTCATATTAAGGAAGAATTTTCATTGGAACCGGAATGTATTGTTCGGGGAAACGCGTATTATTTGGAGCAGGCCATTGATAATTATATGATGAACGCCATCTCTCACACGGTGCAGGGAAATTGCATTCAGGTTGCCATGCGCCGTCAGGGCGGTTGGGTCAAGGTGGAAGTTTATAACCAGGGTGGGCAGATTGACCCGGCGCTAATGGAGCGTATCTGGCAGGGGTATGTGATGAAGCGTTCCAGCCGGGACGAAACGGCTGTACAGAACGTTGAAGAAGCCGGGAATCAGCGGCATATGGGTATTGGCTTATATCTGGTCCGCCGTATTATTCAGCTGCATCAAGGTGAATATGGCGTAGAAAACCAAGAAAAAGGCGTGAAATTCTGGTTCAAGATTCCAGAGGCATGAAAAATAAGTTAGGAGGCTAGTATAGAATGAAGAAACCAACATTGGTAATTATGGCGGCAGGCATGGGGAGCCGTTATGGTGGTTTGAAACAGATTGATCCGGTGG
>CAJURH010000045.1 GCA_910588775.1 uncultured Lachnospiraceae bacterium | reverse complement strand
TTTTATAGGATTCTACCAAAAGTATAGCCTGTTGTAATCTGATAATTTCAAGCATATGTCCAGAACTTGCCCTTCCCCCCCAAAGTTACAAGCTACCTATGTATTAATTATAAATCTTCAAACAAACTCTATCAACTAAGCAAATTTAATAATAGTCTCCCGACAAGAAAAGCGACAGGGCTTTTACACCCTGCCACCAGTTTACTATACATTTACAATTTCCTCGTTCACAATCTCCCTCGCACACGCCCTTATGTTGTTGAGCCGCCCTGTCCATTCTAAGGCATTTTCTTCCTTTAGCTGTTCCGTTATGCCCTGTGACTGTTTCATGCCCTCTATGAGCCTTTCAAAGCGTTCCTGCGCCTGCCTGTCAATATCGGCAAGGTAGGTGATGAGCCTGCCGCTTGTGAGAAGATTGATGTATGTAACCTTACGGTACTGCTTCAGATAATCCAAATGCCGCTGTCCCCATATGCCTATGGGTTGTTCTTCTTCGGCGGGTACGGTTAAGCACGGTATTAAGTAATCGCCTTGCCGCTCGTATCTGCCACCCAGTTCCTCAAATAATGATTTTGCCATTGTCTGTTACCTCACATTCTTTTTTATTTTGAATGTCCGCAAAATCCGTCCTACACATTTGCTCCGCAGGGGACATTACGCCGCTGGTGAGGCGATCCATACTGTCGTCCACATCGCCCTGCCTGTCGCTGATGCCTTCGGCCACTCCGGCTGTAATTTGCTGCCCCACCTCTTCGCGCATCACTTTGGATGGGGAGTTTATTTTCAGCTTTTCCTTTGCCGTGTCCGCGATGCTTCCAAAGAAATCCTTAATGTTCTCTTTGAATTTGTCTTTCGCCTTGCATATGCCGTCCCAAACGCCATTCACAATGTCTTTTCCGGTTTGCAGCATTTTTCCCGGAAGGTCTTTCACGCCGTCCGTGACGGACTTCACCAGGGCTTTTGCGGACTCAATCCCTTTGTCTTTGAGCTGGCCCGCCCATTCAGCCACCTTGGATATGGCCTGGGTGAGATAGTTCCATACGCTCCCCGGCAATTCGGCGATGTAATTCACCACATTGTTCAGGAATCCAGACGCGGCGGACGCGCCCTGGGAAACGGCCTCCCCACCAAAGTCTATGAACTTCTGTATGGTCAGCGTCAGGGAGTCCCAGACCATCCCGGGCAACTGCCCCAGATAGTTTAAAATGGCTTCCCCAATGCGGCCCATGCCCTCCGCCAGCTTCGCCTGTATCTCAAAAGCCGCCTGCACAATCATCATAAACATCTTGACGGCCGCCACCAGAAGTTCCGGCCCGGCTTCCGCCAACGCCTTCATGATGGTCCCGATTATTTGCGGCAGGGCCTCTATCAGGGCGGCGACAATTTCCGGGATAGCCTCCACCAAAGCCAGCAATAATTGAATGGCCGCGTCCAGCAATACCGGAAACGCTTCCACAAAGAAGCGCACCAACGCGTCTATGATGCGGGGCAGATTGTCCACCAGGATAGGGATAATGACCGGTATGGCGTCCACCAAAGCTTCCAGAAACTGAATGGCGGCTTCCAAAAGCTGCGGAATGGCTTCCACCAGGAAATCCGTAATCGCGTTGATGATGTCCGGCAGGGCCTTCATGAGCGCATCCAGTATCGTTGGCAATGCGTCCAGAATCGCCATAAAAAACTGTAAAGCCGCATCCAGCAGCACGGGTATGGCCTCCACTAAGGCATCACAGATCATGGGAACCAATTCTATGACCGCAAGCACAATTTCCGGCAACAGGTCCCCCAAAGCCACTATTAATGCGGAAATCAATTCCGTAATGCCCATAATCAAATCCGGCAAATGTTCCATAAGGGACTGCACAATATCAGGGATTACGTTCACGAAGGACTGCACAATATCAGGGATCATATCCACTATCGTGTCAATGAACGAATTTATGAGCGTAAGCGCCGTGTCCACCAGCTGCGGAAGCATGTCAATCAGTCCCTGTATCAGCTGTAGAATCACGTTCCCTGCCGTCTCTATAATTGTCGGGCCGCAGTCCGCGATTGCCTGTAAAAACTGGCCAATGATTTCCCCACCCATGGCGATTAATTGCGGGGCCGCGTCGTTGATGGCGGCGCAGATTGTTCCAATGACCTGCACCCCCGCGTCCAACAGCCGGGGCAAGTTGGAAATCAACGCGTCCAAAAGAGCGGTAATCAACTGCATCGCTATGTCCGCCAACATGGGCAAATACTTCACAATCCCGTCGGCTATCCAAGTGACCACATTGGAGGCCGCATCCACAATCCGGTCCATGTTGTTTAACAGACCGTCGATGAGCATCCCCAGAATTTGCCCGCCAATATCCAATAGCATGGGCAGACAATTTCCTATGGACTCCACAATGGTTCCTATGATGTTTCGGCCCGCTTCCGCCAGCGTGGGAAGATTTTCCCCAATGGCCGTTATCAGAGCCATAAGTATCTGGCCCGCCGCTTCCAAGAGCCTTGGCAGATGGGTGACAATTCCCGTTATCAATGTTTCCAGGATGGATATGCCCGCCTTGATAAGCATCGGCAGATTCTGGGCGATGGCCTCTAAAAGGGCGCCTAAAAGCTGCGCCGCCACCTCTATGATTTGGGGCAAATACGTGACGATTCCCTGAATCAAAGAGTTTATCAGCATCACGCCCGCCTCGATGACGCGGGGCAAATTCTCCTGTATCGTGTCTAAAATCGCACCAACAATTTGCCACGCAGCCTCAAGAAGCATGGGTAAGGCCGTTATGACCGCCTCCACGATAGTTCCTATAATGTTCTGCCCGGCGGCAAGCAGACTGGGCAAATTCTGAATGTACGCTTGCACGTCTGGACGGGCAAACAATTTGTAGGACTGCGCCTTTGCGTATGTAGGTTTATAGCCTGCCGCAATGGCCGACTGCACTTTATTTCCCTTGCATTTCCCAAGGTAATTTAAAACCAATAATTTCAGTTGAGGTTTCAGCTTTGGCTCCTCCACATCATCACCTGCCCTTCGTCCAAATAAAAAGACCCGGACAGCTCTTGACTGCCGGGTCATGACGGCCCGACAGCCTTCGAATATAATAAGGAGGTGTGAGGGAATTCAGTCTTGCCGCCTATCCCCTGCACATCCATCATATCACGACGGGTCCGTTCATTTGTGCTCCAATTTCATCTTGTTCAGCGTCGAATAGAAAAGCCTTCGTTTTCCGTAGAAATCACTACGACATATATGTATCCTTCCCAATTCGCTGTCGTACTCCACCCGCTCATATGGCAAGCCCATGGTGACGCTGCGCAACAGATATTTCCATATGCCAGGGTCTGTACGCACTGCCGCTTCTTCTATCATCCGGCAGTCCCTGTCGTACGCCTGTCGCTCCAGTTCACTGCCTGAACGTTTCGTGGATTGGGCTTGGCATCGAATGACGCTCTTCTTTTCGTCATATTGCAGGCAGAACGCCTTCAGCTCTTTATATCGGTTCTTCGATATTCCATACTCGTCCCATGTCATGTCCCGAAGCCTTTTCTTTCCCATCGGATTCACCCTCCCTTCATCCTTCATTCCCTAACAAAAAACTACTGACCGAACATAGGCCAGTAGTTTCTGAATTTGAAAATATTTAGTTCACGCAGATTTTTCATCTTTGTCAAGGAATTTGTTGATAAAGCGCTGCTGTCCTTTTCCTGTGACTTTTGTCGTGCGGTTTATCCTTACAGAGCCGTCAGGATTGCTAACAGCGCTTTCTTTAACCTCAAACAACCGTTTCTGCCCTGTGCCCGCGCCGTTTCGCTTCAACAGCTTTGCCAGATCCCCGATAAGGATTGACGTATGGCTTGTGGATACAACGTCGGCAAAAATCTCTTTCGGCCCCATGCGGCTCACATCTTCCAGCAATCCGGCATTGTCGGTTTTCAATCTGTCTATGGTCTTGTCCGCCATCTTCAGCGCCCTTGCCATGACCTGACACTTGAATTTCCTTACGGAGTTGGTGTGAATAACAGTTGCAATCTTTGAGCGGGGCACAACTGTTATTTTTTGTCTTCCAATTCCACGTAAACCTTATCAATCCCTAAACGAATAACATCAGCTTTGGAAAGTCCAGTCTGTTCACAGCATTTCTCCAACTTTAGGAGTTCTTCATCTGTCATTCTGATTCGATAGTTATTCGTCTTTGGACTATCAGTCGGTCTACCCATTTTCTTTTTTTCTACGGTTCACCACTTCCTATCTTGCCCTTTCAGCCAATAAGTGATATTATTGGTTTTAGGAGATTGGGCGGTGGCAAGCCCGCCCTTTCTGCTTCGTCTTATTTCAGTTCCAAATCCTCTGTCGGAATGCCTAAAGCTTGCAATCTTGCTTTCAGCACCTTTTCCTGATACTCAATTTCCTTTTCTTTGTTCTCTGCTGTTTTTACTCTTTGCAGATTAACGAATTCTTTTATTGCCTGTTCTTTCAGTTCCAGTTCGTTCATGTCTAATACCTCCACGTTATTTTCTCCTTTCCCGTTAATGCCTTGCCTCTCTAACTATAATAAGTATAACATTTGGATATCCAAAAGTCAAGAAAAAAATGATAGTTTTTCAAATTCACAAACTATTAGCTATTCAGTTGTCAAGCTACGCCCAGAATTATCATCTTTCATTGTAAACCTCGCTATTTAGTATGTATTCTCCTCCTTTGATTCGTCCTGCATCTCGAATTCCAAATACTTCATCGCCTTTTGCAAATCCTCCCGCTTGTCGCTTCCGGGCTTCCTCCCGGCTCTGGCTATATACTTCAATGCGTTTCCAAGGCAAAACGACAGCCCCCAGTCCTGAATCACTTTCACTGGCTCATATTTGCGCCCGGCGCAGTAGTGGTTTGGATGTTTGACCGCGTCCCTTTCTTCTTTTTTCCAGTCACGCAGTTCGTATTTATCGCATCCAGAGCACCCTTCCAGCCAAAACGCGTCACCAAAACACTCGCTGTCTTCGCATCCGCAGGTAATGATTGTTCCTAAATTTCCTGCGTTGCCGCATTGAAGATGCCTGCAGCCTATGTAATTTTTCCTCATCTTTGTTTCCGTTTTACCGTTTTCCATGTCAATCCTCCCTTTCGCTTAAAATCTCCACGCCCGTTTCATCTTTCACAATCCCCGCTATCTCTTTTAGGGTTATATAGCCTTCATCGAAGCATTTGTATTCGCCCAGCAGTTTGTTCATAAACCGCTCCAGCCTTTTCTTTCCGAAGCCAAATTCATCCATCAGGGTGATGAGCGGCAGCCCTAACATGGCGGTGAACGCCTTTTTGGCCGCTTTCAACGTCGCCTCCTCTTTTATCTTCTCTATCTGCGCGTCCGTCAGCGTGTACGTCCTGACGGGTTCTTTTGCGCCACAGGCCCGTCTCTGTTTTCTATTCATTTCCCATCCTCCCAAAAATCAAATAAATTCATTTGCGCCGTTTCCCGGGAAAGCCTTTCCTTCGACAGCCTGTAATAATGCTCATCCAGTTCAAAACCGACGAACCCATGACCTGCATTCCGGCAGGCGATGAGGCTGCTCGCTGAACCCACATGCGTGTCAAGAATAACATCCCCTTTTTTGGCGTATCTCGTTAGAATCCATTCATACAGGGCCACTGGCTTTTGCGTGGGATGTATGCGGACTTCTTTGTCTTTCATGTTCTCCTGCAGCATTCCATTCCAGCGGTATTTGAATTTCCGCACCGCCGTTTGAAAGGAAGTCCAGGCCAGCTCACAGTCGGCAAAATCCCCCGAATTGTCCTTATCCCAAACAATCCAGCAATGGCTGTCGTAGGGAATCCTGCTGATGAAATGATTGGCTCCCCATATGATTTGATTTCTCGAGACCCTGAACAGCTCTTTGAAATACGCGCCGTCAGGCGGCTCCAAATCGTCCCCGGAAAACGCTTTGTAATCTTTCGCGTCCGCCCGATTGCCTCTTGCATGGTTTTTCTTTCCGCTTTGCCCGATTCCATACGGCGGGTCCACCACCGCCAGGCCGAAATATCCATCGGGAAACGCTTTCATTCCGGCCATGCAGTCACAATTTACGTAAATCTCTGGACGCTCCAAATCGTACGCCGCTCCATTGATGTTTACGCTCATCCTTCCCGCACCCTCCAGTTAATCGGATTGCCCCTGTAAGGGCATGGCTTGCCGCGCTCTTTGTCCGCGCACGTCTCGCAGTTTCCCGTCTCTTTGCAGTTTTGGCGTATTTCCCGGGCGTGCGCCATCCGCGAGTCACGGGCAAGCTCATCCAGGTTTTCTATGGTTATCATATTGCACCTCCTATTTTAGATAGACATTCTTTGATCTCTTGACCATAGCCACTTACCTCCAAATAAAAACTACTAACCATTTATTGGCTAGTAGTTTTCCGAATTTGAAATATGAAATTGTTATACAACCGTTTCTTTACCAACAACAATTTAAATCTGTACTTAAAGTCGCTACTTTTTGTTACTGTATTCCCAATTTTTTCTTGAGAAGATTTATCCCCTCAACTACTGCATTTACACGTTGCGTTTCCATTACATCAGCGCATTTCTGTATATCTGCAATTTCAGTCGGTGACATTCTAAATCCTACCTTTTCAGTTCGGGGATTATTCGTTGGTCTGCCCAATTTCTTCTTTTCTACAGCCATCATCCCTTTAACCTATCCTTTTCACCAAACAAATGGCATTATATATTTGGTATAGGGGCGGTGCAAGTACCGCCCCTTTTGTGGTTTAGCCCTATTTAATGATAAATGGAGCTTTTAATCTTCCAATGTCTTTTGGAGGTTGTCGGCAATTTTGGCAAGCTTCTCTTCTTTCTTCTCGCTTTCCTTTTCTTCCATTGCATCTTTCAGCGCGTCCAACAGAAATCTCACAAAACCATTGAACTGTTTATCAGTCATTCCCATATCGGCCATTCTTCTCCTTCCCGGCTTCCCGCCTGCCCTGTTTACTAAGTTTCTTTAACTGTAATTATAGTATACATTATGGTCGACCATAAGTAAAGGGATATTTTAGGGAAAATGATACTTTTTTTCAAATTCACAAAATTACCAGCCAATATTCGGTTTTCATGGTACACTCAGATTTATTTTCCTCCAATTTCAAACTTCGGTATCAGTATGTACGTATCCCACGAGAGAAATCACCCATGTTCCCTATCGTAATGTCCAAAACGGGTAAATATCCTGCGTATTTTTATCCACATCCCCAATCCCCTCCTGTTCTTTTTCCAAAATTCAACATCCCTCAAAATTTCTATGGTGGCGGCTAAAGCGTCGCAGTCTGCCGCCCATATGCATTCTGGGTCATTCTCATCCACCATGCTTTGGCAATGCTCTTTTAAGCTTTCAAGCTGTTCAATTATTCCTTTCACGCCATCCTCTCTTTCTCACAAATAATTTTTGCCAAATTCTTGCATCCATCTTTCATGCCCGTATTTTTCCTCAAAAGCTTCCTGGGCAATCTTTTTCAGAGCTAAATCCACTTGCGGGTTGCTGTGTGGAGCTTCTGGCCCGTGTTCATGATGCCTTTCGGCACACACATAGGCCCACAGCCCGAACTTTTCCGCTTTTTTTCGGAAAGCTCCAAACCTGCCGTATACGAAATGATGTTTGTGCAGACCCGTTTGTTTTAAGTTGCCATAATATCCTATTTTTTCCGCTTCCATCCGGCAAATGTAACACTCTTTCACTTCATCCGTCTGTATGATGCTCTTCGCCATCCGCTTACGCCTCCTCCTCTTTGTTCAAATCCCACTGCATCACTTCCCGGTATCCATGGCGGCCCGTCTGGAACAGATACGAATGTCTCTCCAACGCGTCCATGGCACGCTTCCACTCCTGGGCGTTGCCTACGGGCTTTCCTTTGGCGTTTATCCAGCCGTCCTTTTTCCACCGCTTCGGCCAGCCGTTTTTTATAGCGTTTAAAACGTGCTCGCACCGAGTAAATACTCGGACGGAACAGGGTTTGACCAGGATGCCCGCCGCCTGCGCTATGGCCTTAAGCGTTATCTGGTTTTCCGTCCCATTTTCCAAGTAAATTTTCCCCTCCCGCGTCACCAGTTCCCCGCTTTTCTTCTCATACTCAACAATCCACATGGCTGCGCCGTCCCTCTTAGCAGGGCCTTTATATGTAGTTTCCACATAGATGTTCACTTTTGGTTTCTCCATCCTGCGCCCTACCCCGTCAACTTGTCTTTCTTCGTCTCCGTTCGCTCAACGTTTATCTCCCCCTTGCTGTTCTGCGATATGGAAGCCTTCACCCCGCCACGCAAATGAAGGGTGATTTTTGCGATTTCCCCATTGTAAATCTCGTCAACCGCCTCTAAAAGTATGACTGCGGCTCCTTCACTCGCTCTCTTTTCGTTGGGAGCGTCTTTTCCAAATAGGATACTCACATTTTTTAACGCTTTTTCCCGCCTGCTCCTTTTTTTCTGATATTCCGCCGCCTGCTGGCATTGACAAATCATAGCCGCTTCCTCTTCCGCCTGCTGCGCCGTCAGCCCATCATCCCCTTCAATTTGAATTAACTGCCCACAAAACCTGCACTCTACGCTTCGCATAAATACTCCTATCGCCTCCTTTGAAACGCCTTTATTTTTCTTTTCCCAAATATAGCCTCCCGCTCTGGAACCGGGCCGCGATCCGTCCGTATTCGAACGGCATACCAATAATTTCCGCTGGAATCCACGCACAGGTCATAGAGCCGCCCGCCTTTTTCCACAGTCCCTATGGGCGTGGTCGCCAGGTCTTGCGCCTCCCAGCCCGCGCGGCTCTCATAGCTGTACGCTTTTTGAAACGCGTCCTCCAGGATTCTCTGTTTATCTGCACTCATTCAGTTCCTCCTCTGGAGCGTATTTTCTCATGGCATAATGCTGATAAGGGTATCCAGTCACAGGATTTATGCCGTTTATCACCGAATCGGGAATGATATAGTATCCCTTTTTCGGTCGAGGGTCCTTTCTCCACGTTTTCCGATGGATGATCTCTTTCTTTGGCTTTGGCACAATCAGGTTCCGGCTGCGGGTGTAGCTGCAGCCTTTCCCCTCTTCTTTCGTCTCTTTTTTGGTTATGTATTCGGCCAGGTCTTCAAATTCCCCTTCCGCGTACAGGGGCAAAAATGTCATTCTCCCACACTTCCAGAATTTCATCACCATCTCTTTTGTGTTCAAATCCGCATTAGCTATATCCTCTATAATCAGGTGATGGTGACAGGCTCCCCGTTTTCCCTTTTCCGTCACGCAAATGTATTTGAATGGATAACCCGCTTTTTGATACGCCTTTCTCATTTTGCCAAGAAATTTTCTTACGTATCCCTTGCCATCGTCCAATGTGTCAGGACGCAGATGTTTTTTGTATGTCAGTATCAAATGCCAGCCCCCTACCCGGAAATTGGCCAGTATCAGACGCTGCACCCTTTTTACCCGGTTCCTCATATTCTGTCTAGCCATGTCCTCTGGCGTTCTCTTTCTCTTCAGCGCTCTTTTTACTCCAGGCGCGCCGTAATTTCCTGGGTGGCGTTTCTCCACCTGCATCACCTGTCCCATATCGTATGTCAGTTGCTCGTACAAGCTCGCCACCCCCCTAACTTTAATATCCTTATCAAGCGGTAAAAGGGGAATGTTCGGCCTTTTTTCAGCGTCCCCCTTGACTTTCCAGTCCCTGGGTGGTATGCTTTTTACATCACAAACCCTATGGGCTGGTTCTGAATGCGGTTCTGGTAGCCCGCATTCAGTCGCCTGTATGTAAGCTGTGCCCCCTCCTGCATTGCAGTTGGGGGCAATTCGCAAATTATTTTACCTTCGATCCCTAGCCTCTTTTTAGCGGCTGGGGATTTTTATGGCCATGCTAACGCCTCCAGGCAGTTGACGCATATAGAAGTGTTTCCAGCCTCTGTCCATCGCTCCTGGCACGTACAGGTTGCGCCTAGATGGCAATTCCAGCAGCGCATTTAGATAGGCCGTGTAACGCCATCCTTTTTTACAGAATATAACCTCCATGAAGCTTGTCCCCCATCATTCAACAATCAGAATTTCACCTGTTTCGCGGCTGTAATGGTATATGTGGTCGGCCAGGCGTTCCCATGGAGTCACCAGCATTCGGTTGCACTCGCGCACCATCCGATTCAGGTTTTTCGCGTTTATTTTTTCTCTGTATTCTTCCAATGCAGGCTGCAGCATCACCTCATGGACGCTGGAGGGCAGTATGTATAAGTCCGCGTTTTTTTCAGCCGCAAACGCAAAGACGCTTTCTTTGTCCAGCATCGCCGCCGCGCCATAATGGGAATCCACATTCGTCAAAATATGCGGCCCGTAGGGAAGCGTTTCCGCTCCTATCATCTCGCCCATTTCCTTGGCATACGTGACTTTTTTCATGTTTTTCATAGCCTGCGCATCCAGCGCGTCCATGCCAACGCCCCATCCATTCAGAATTCCCTCGCTGACCCATATGGATGCCATACAGTCGTCTTCCATCACCCGGATATAGTAATAAACCGCCAAATCCAGGAAATCGCGGCGCGCAGCGGGAACTTTCTTTACATTCTCCCAATCGCGCGGGGCAAGAGCCGGGTAAACTTTATCTTTCACCCGTTCCCACGGAAATTCCGCGCTTCCTATAATCTCAATTTTGACTTGCGCGTTGTTCTCGTTTCTTTCTTTTTTCAATTCCATTTCTCCTTTTTCAATTTTATTATTTATCCTATGTCCTCCCGCACAATCCGGTTGTTCCAGCCAAGGATGCGCACAATCTTTTCCGGCTGAAACTCGGGCACATATTTCCTGGCGTTCTTATCTTTTAACCTTTTTCGGTATTCCATATAGTCAATAAACACCAGGACGTTTATCAGCAGAATGCCGCCGTCACGTATAACGGCGTAATCGTTATACCGCCCCTCTTTAATCTGCTCCTCGATCTCCCGCACCCGGGCCTGGACTGTGCTTTTGCTCACGCTGAATTCCTGCGCTATCTTGTCTTTTGGCATGTATGGATAGCCCCGGATTGATTCTGTGTACATCATGCGTTCCAATTCTGGCACTTTATCACCTCCTTTTTCATTTCCCGAACATCTCGTTTGCTTCATTTGCATTCCAGCTTCATAGCCCATTTCGTCTATCTTCGTGCATTATGTTGACATTATACGAATTTTGTGTTACAGTTTTTTATTATTAGGAAAGGAGCTGTTTCATATGGCTAACTTAAATATTCGCGTTGACGACGCTCTAAAAAAGCAAGCTGAACTGATTTTTTCTGATTTAGGCATCAGCCTTTCGGCTGCAACCACCATGTTTCTAAAACAGGTTGTGCGCTGCAATGGCATCCCTTTTGAACTTCGCGCCGATCCATTTTATTCCATCCAAAATCAGGCCCGGCTATTGGCCGCAAAAGAACGCATGGAAAAAAACGGTGGCTCTGTACACGATTTAATCGAGGTCAGTGATGATTAAGTCATGGGATGATTTTGCATGGGATGATTATCTCTATTGGCAAACACAGGACAAGAAAACACTGAAACGCATTAACCAATTATTGCGTGATATTGACCGCAACGGCCACTCTGGCATTGGCAAGCCCGAACCATTAAAGGGCGATCTGCAAGGATATTGGAGTCGTAGAATAGATAATTCCAACCGCCTTGTTTACCGCATAATTGACGATAGAATTGAAATTCTGCAATGTCGCACCCATTACGGTAATAAATAACTCCAACCTTTTAGAATCTAGGAGACGTTTTATATGCAATTCATCCACTACAAAATTTTAAAAATCCTAAATCATCAGCCTTAACAACGTATGGCCGCTAACTCTATATTGTCCTCTGTCTCTCTGATGCGTTCCTCCAAGTCAAGTCGAATCTCTGATTCGCGCACCGGGCTCAGGGTCTTCACGAAAAAACTCTCGAAATTCAGGATCGCTTGAAAGAAATTCCATAACTTTCTCAAAAAGCTTTAACCTACTTGTTTCATTTTGCGCTCTTTTCAACGCAATTTGCTCGTTTTTCAAATTTGATTCAGCTAAAGTCAAGCTGGCCTCTCGCTCAATATAATTATTGTAAGCAGAGACAGCTTGGCTTAATGCCAACACAATCCCGATGCATAGCATACATTTCCGCACGTTCTTTATTTCATTCTGCTGATTTTGAATTTGTTTCTCAACCCTTACAAGTCGATCTTCCAATACTTCATTTTCTTCGTTCATTCCTCACCCCCTCCCTAAACCACCTGTCCCTTTCCGAAGCTTCGTTCCTTGATTTTCACTATGCCCTCCCTTATACTGTATGTACAGGCTGTTGCAGCAGCCGAGTGCGTATGAAAGGAGGAAAAACCATGAACCCCGAAATGATAGTCAATATTGTCACAAGCATAAGTTCCCTTATTATATCTGTAACATCTATTGTTTTGGTCATACTATCGATTCAGCAAAATAATAGAATACTCGAAAACGCTACACGACCGTATATTTGTGTATATGGCCAATTAATCAATCTTGGGGATATCCATTTTTATATAGTTATCAAAAATTTTGGCGCATCCCCTGCCAGGATCACAAAATTCGAGACAACCCCAGATTTATCAAACTGCCATTTTGAAACCAACTCCCCAAGGATATATTTGAAAGAAATCGTACAATCAACAATAGCCCCGGGACGTTCCCGGATCTGTCTTCTGGATTTTTCAAAAATACCAAATGAAGACATTCAGTTTGACATAGAATACATAACAGGCAAGAAAAAATATTCTGAAAAAATTATAACCAATATTAAAACTGGGACTGATATGCTCAACGTGAAGTATGGCAATAATATTGAAACCGATATACGCGCTATCTCATATGTCTTGCAGGAATCTTTGCAAAGAGAGCTTTAATAATTTGTAAAAATCAATATTATCCTGATTATATTGAAAATAATGTACGTTATAATTTCTGCGACCCATACGCCAAGCACAAATTCAAAATGTTCTCCAAGATAATCGAACAAACGCGTAAAAATTCCTTTTTTGCACTGGTCATCCTTGGCTTTTTCCAATATGGCCAGTGTTTTTTCTAAATTATCCAGCTCCCGGTCCGCTTTCTTGAGTACATTGCCATCTGTTGAAGGAAACTTCTTAATTTCATGAAGCTCTTTTCTTATCGCCCTCAATTCTAAATAAATTCTCTTAATTGTTTATCCCCCTAAACCAGCTGCGAAACTTCCTCAAAATCTCTTTTCCTGCTGCTATCCCGATTTTCTAATTCTTGCCTATCTCCCAATGCTGTTAAATAAACTTTGGCAAGCACTCTAGACTTCTGGTCTAAGGTTTCTAAAATTTCTACAACCTCCTTTGTTTCGGATGCTGCAATCTCTTTCTTAAATTCCTTAATTTTCATGTGCGAACCTCCTTTTTCTTGACTATGCCCTCATTATAATTGGCTTAGCCATTTTTTTCTGGTATTGTTTAATCATTAAAGGAGGTGCCGCATTTGAATGACAACTTGAATAATATTGGAAAAAGAATCGGCAAACTTATCGAATCCCTTGACATTAAAAAGGTTCGTTTTGCAGAACGAATAAAAATTGATCAATCCTATGTATCGCAACTAATTAATGGTAGGAGAAATCCCAGCAATCGCATTATTGCTGATATATGCCGCGAATTTGGTGTTAACGAAGAATGGCTGCGCACTGGGAATGGAGAAATGTTCCAAGATTTTACAGAAGACGAATTTTCAAAAGCCGCCGCGCCGCTCTCCAATGACCCTTTTATCCGTAGCCTGATTGTGGAATACTGGAAACTGGATGAGAACAGCAAAAAGTTATTTCGAGACTTTATACACAAATTATCGGATAATATGCGCGAACTGGAGCAAATTGCTGTAACCAAAGAAAATCCTCCTATAAAATCACCTCCATTGAATAATGATATTGAACGAGAGGTGGCGGATTACCGCCGTCAACTGGAACTCGAACGGCAAGTGGCGGAAAAATCCGAAGCTTTACAAAAAAACGCTTAGAAAAACATTTATAAAAACTTTGTAAATCTACTTTATTGCAGTGGAAATGGGTCGTTTCATATGGCTAACTTAAATATCCACGTTGACGATGATTTAAAAAAACAGGCGGAATCATTTTTTCTGATCTGGGCATCAACCTTTCAGGCACTACCACGATATTTCTGAAACAAGCGGTGCGCTGCAACGGTATACCCTCTGAACTCCGCGCGGACCCATTCTATTCCGCCGAAAACCAATCCCGCTTGCTGGCCGCAAAAGAACGCATGGAAAAACAAAATTAGCTGTAATTTAGCGTTATTTCTTTGTCCTTTCCTCCGTATGTCTATTGATTGGTATATTCTAAGGAGGAAAACACATATGAAATGTTTTAAATGTGGTGGAGAACTCAAACCCATTACAAAAGGGGGAATCGGTTATGCCCAATGCAATAAATGCGGCTCTCTCTTCACAGCCCAAGAACTGCAGAACCGTCTGGCGAAACTGCAACAGCCACAAAACCCTCAAAAGCAAGGCCCTCGTCCTTTCCAAACGAAAGTCGTTACCAATGTGAACGTTTCAACTCGGAAACTCATAATCAACCATTCATCATTAGAAGATTTAAAAAGGGAATTCATTGCCTTTGATTTAGAAACCACCGGATTCAGCCCCATTCATGACAGAATTGTTGAAATCGGGGCCGTAAGATTTGTCGATAAAAAAGCGAAAGAAACATTCAACACCTTAGTTCGTTCAGATGTTCCAATTCCTCCGCAAGCCTCACAGGTAACTGGCATTACAAATGAAATGATTGCCAATGCGCCCAGTGAATTTGAGGCTATTACTAAATTAATCGAATTCTTAGGCGACGCAGTGCATGGAAAAACTGCGCTGTGTGCGCATAACGCAAGCTTTGATATGGGATTTTTTCAAGAGGCTTTAAAACGTTCTCGAATCAGCTCAGACTTCCTTTACGTTGACACTTTGCCCGCTGCAAGAGCAACCATTAAAGGGTTGGAAAATTATAAACAAGATACGGTTCTCAAACACTTTAATTTAAGCAACATACAGGCCCATCGGGCACAGGCGGACGCGCTTT
>CAJURH010000044.1 GCA_910588775.1 uncultured Lachnospiraceae bacterium | reverse complement strand
CGCCGAAGCGCTGTTCCTCGTCAATGACCAACAGACCCAGATCCTTGAACTCCACGTCCTTGGACAGTAGCCTGTGGGTGCCAATCACCACATCCACCATGCCCTTTTTCAGCTCCTCCACCGTCTTCTTCTGCCGGGAGGCCGTACGGAAACGGCAGAGGAGGTCTATGTTTACGGGGAAATCCTTCATCCGCTGCACGAATGTATTGTAGTGCTGCTGGGCCAGAATGGTTGTGGGTACCAGATAGGCCACCTGCTTTCCCTCCTGGATGGCTTTGAAGGCGGCACGCAGGGCAATCTCCGTCTTCCCGTAGCCTACATCCCCACAGATCAACCGGTCCATGACCTTGTGGGTCTCCATGTCATGCTTGGTGTCCTCAATGGCCTGGAGCTGACCGTCGGTCTCCTCGTAAGGGAACATCTCCTCGAATTCCCTCTGCCAAACGGTGTCCGGCCCATAGGCGTAGCCATCCGTCTCCTGGCGGACCGCGTACAGTTCCACCAGCTCTTTTGCAATGTTCTGCACCGCTCCGCGGACTTTGGACTTAGTGCGGCTCCATTCGGGGTGGCCCAATTTATTAAGCTTGACTTTACCAACGTCAGCCCCGGCGTATTTCTGCAGCATATCCAGCTGGGTGGCCAGTATATACAGATTGCTGCCGCCCTGGTATTCCAGCTTAATATAATCTTTGGAAACCCGGTCCACTTCCACTTTCTCGATTCCCCGGTAGATGCCCAGCCCATGATTTTCATGAACCACGTAATCCCCGATGGAAAGCTCGGCGAAATCCTGTATCCGCTGGCCGCTATATTCTTTTTTCTTTTTCCGCTTTTTCTGCTTCCGGCCGAAGATGTCCGTCTCCGCGATAACGGCGAACTGAATCAGCGGATACTCAAATCCCCGGCGGGCATGGCCGTAGGCGGCCATGATTTCCCCAGGCTCCAATATCCGGTTTTCGTCCTCGGAATAGAAGCTGTTCAGTCCCTGCTCCTGCAGATCTTTTGCCAGCCTTTTGGCGCGGGTCCGGGAGCCGGACAGGAGCAGCGCCCGGTATCCCTGTTTCTTCCATTCTTTCAAGTCCTTCACCAGGAACTCAAAACTGTTGTTATAGGAACTGATGGATCGCACCGTCAGCGCGTATTTTGCTGTAATGTTCCAGTCTCCCTGCTTGGGTTCTATGGCGGAAAGGGCCATGCAGTTGCGACGGTTGAAGCCTTTGCAGACCTGAGAAAATCCACACAGCAGTTCTTCCCGGAGATTCTCGTAACCTTTCTCTTCCCGGTTCCGCATACTGTTTTCAAATTCTTCTTCCAGGGATTGCCCCTTTTCCCGAATCCGGTTGGGTTCATCCAGCACGAAAAGCGTTCGATCCGCCGGAAAATAGTCCATAAATGTGACCATGTCTTCCTTACGGTACTTTTCCGCCGCCGGATAGATGACGATCTCATCCAGATTCTCCAGGGACCGCTGGCTCTGCACGTCAAAACTGCGGATGGAGTCCACCTCATCCCCCCACAGCTCAATACGCCAGGGGTTCTCTTCCGTCAGAGAGAAGAGATCCACAATGCCGCCACGCACCGAAAACTGGCCAGATATTTCCACCTGGCCCACACGCTCATAGCCCAGCTCCACCAGGTTTTTGAGAAATTGTTCCATGTTCAGCGGACTGTCGTTCTGCAAATGTAGCCTGCTTGCCGCAATTTCCTCCAGAGGCATCAGGCGCTCCATGCAGCCTTCTATGCTGGCCACCACCGTGACTTTTTCTTTTTCCAGGATGCCGCGAATCACCCGCATGCGTTGCTTAGTCAGCAGATTTCCCTGTATATCCGCATAATAGAATAACAGGTCTTTAGCCGGATACAAAAGAGCGTCCGGCTGATAAAAGCGATAATCTTCATAAAATTCTTTCGCCTTCTGGTCGTCCTCCGCCACCACCAGGCGGCAGTCATGCAAATCCGAAAGTCCGTATAACCAATGGGATTTCTGAGACTCCAGACATCCGGTTACCTGCAAAATCCCCTGACTCTTCTTCAAACTCTGACGAATTTGCTCATATTCGGCCAACCCCTCCAAAGGCTTCACAAACGCCTCCATATATTCCTACCGCCCCTCCCTTCTACGACTTACGGTTATATTGATTCATGGCAGCGTCCGCCCCATCTTTTAGAATAAGCTCCACCGCGTCCGCCGCCCGCTCGATGGCCTGATCCACGTTCTCTCTTTCCTCTGCCGGGAAACGGCTGAGCACGTAATCCGCCAGATCCCAGCCGCTGGGCTTTTCGCCCACGCCGATTTTCACCCGTGCAAAATTCTGTGTGCCCAGGTGGCGGATGATATCCTTCATTCCGTTGTGGCCTCCTGCGCTTCCCTTCTTGCGGATGCGAATCTGCCCCGGACTTAAGTCAATGTCATCGTACAGCACAATCAGCTCTTCCTCCGGGTCGATTTTATAATAATCGCACATGGCCCGGATGGGAGCGCCGCTTAAATTCATATATAAAAGAGGCTTGAGCAGAATCGCATGATCCGCGCCGATTCTGCCCTTGCCATACATAGCATCGAATTTCACCCCGGCGCCCAAAATCCGATGCCGGTCAATTAACACATCCACCGCGTCAAATCCCATGTTGTGCCGGGTCCCTTCATATTTCCTGCCGGGATTCCCCAGCCCCGCTATCAAATACATCTCGTCCACTTAATTCCTCTAAATTAAAATCTAATTGAAGTACACCATCTCTTCTTCCAATGGCTCACACAGCTCGACCTGATGGGCGTAAAGCACTGGTCCCTCCCCGTAGTAGGCCGGCCTGTGCTCCACAGCCATCTTCGCCTGCACGTCCACCCAGCTTCCCTCCTCCAGCGCGGAGGCGTTCTCACTCTTACAGATGAATCCAATAAACGTGGTGTCATCGGCGCAGCAGGTCATGGCAATCCGGCCCGGCACAAATTCCTCCTTGGGAAAATCCCCCGGCTTTAACACTCTGGCCTTGAAATGCACTTCTTTATCCCGGTATTTCATGGGATGTTCCATGGCGTCCACATACCACAGCCCATAGTCCTCCGGCGCAATTTCCACCACCGGCGCGTCCAGGTCAAAAGGCATCTCGCCCTCGAAAATATCGTCCAATTCCCCTTCTTCGTCCTCGAAAATAATCTCCGCCCGCTGGTTCACCACTTTGATGCCTCTGCGGTAAGTGGCCAGGGGCTGCTCAAGGCTGCTCCTGTTAAATAAAACCATGTCCGCGTGTCGCACCATTTCCATAAACAGGGATTTCATATTGTTCAGGTAAGCGTCAAAGGTGCTGCCGTCCACAATGGTGATATGCTGCACAATGCCCCAGCCTTTGGGAATCTGCATGCCTTCCAGATCGCTCACCTGCCACATGCCATTATACTCAATCAACACCCGCCCCGGATTGTGGCAAACGTCAAAGGCGGCCAGCCGCTCCGGCGTTAAGTCTTCCGGCGACTCAATCACTTCCAGAACCGCATTGGCGCTCTTTAAAAGCTCCGGCTCATACTCCTCTTCCCCTTCTTCGCATAGTATCACCAGGGTTTTCTCCGGCGACGCAAAATAATCCTGTTGCAAGGTGAATTTCAGAAAAGAACTTTTGCCGCTCTCCAGAAAGCCTGTAATCAAATATATAGGGACCCGGATTTCTTCTTCCATTCCTCACGCCTCCCTTAAACGCCGAACAACTCTGCCAGCTTAGCTTCTTCCAGCTTGGACCCAATCACGCACAGTCTTCCCGTATAATCCGGCTCGCCTTCCCGGATCTCAGCTTCCTCGGGAACCATGTCGAAATACATCCACTTACCGTTTCCATCCGGCACCATTCCTTTGGCCCGGAGCACAATGCCATATTCCCCTTCCTTGGAAAGCTCATCCAGGATGTGTTCCAGCTGCGCCTTCTCATAAGTTTTGGCCGTCTCCCGGCCCCAGCTTGTGAATACCTCATCCGCATGATGATGGTGGTGGTGATGGTCATGATCGTGGTGATGATGGTCGTGGCCTTCTCCATGACAGCAATGCTCATGGCCTTCTTCGTGATCGTGGTGATGGTGATGATGCCCCTCCTCATGGTCGTGATGATGGTGATGGCTTTCCTCATGGTCATGGTGGCAATGACCTTCCTCATGGTCGTGATGATGGTGATGGCCCTCCTCATGGTCATGATGATGGTGCTGTTCTTCCTGAAGAACTTCCTCTTCCAGAGACACTGGACGCTCCATGGCTTCCAACAGTTTCTCACCGCTTAACTGAGCAATGGGCGTGGTAACCAGTGTGGCGCCGTCCTTCATTTTTCCGGCAAGAAGCTGTACAGCCGCCTGCACTTTCTCCGGTTTAGCCACATCCGTCCGGCTTAAAATCACCGTCTGAGCGTGTTCCACCTGATTTTCAAAAAATTCGCCAAAGTTGCGCATGTACATCTTGCACTTGTTAGCATCCACCACTGTTGTGCTGCTGTTCATCACAACTTGCGCATCCTTGGCAACCTTCAGCACAGCTCCTTTCACATCGGAGAGCTTACCTACGCCGGAAGGCTCAATCACAATCCGGTCTGGATGGTATTTCTCAATCACTTCCTTCATGGCTTCCCCGAAATCTCCCACCAAAGAACAACAGATGCACCCAGAATTCATCTCCCGAATCTCCACCCCGGCTTCTTTGAGAAAACCGCCGTCGATGCCAATCTCCCCAAACTCGTTCTCAATCAACACCACCTGTTCTCCTTTGTACGCCTCTTTCAAAAGCTTCTTAATCAGCGTCGTCTTTCCGGCTCCCAAAAAACCAGAAATAATATCAATCTTTGTCATTGCGCTTACCTCCCATCATCAAAATAGTAAAATTAATCAAAAGGCAAAAAGACTGTTGCACAAATGCCTTCTTCAGACATTTTGTCCAACAGCCCCTGTTCCAGTATATATCTCACTCTTTAACCCGTACACCTTCGATTAGCTGTTAATCATAAAGTTCATTAATTTGTCAACATCATCCTTCTCATGGGCAACCAGCTCAAGCTCCGGGATCTCTCCATTTGAAAAAATATTGGCCAAAGATACATACTGGGAAAGTTTTGACTTCAAATTCAACCGATCCCCTTCGCCTGTCACCAGCTCAACCTTGCCTTTACAACTGTCCACCACTTGAAAAAACTTTTCAATATCTTTGATATTTGATACTTTCATGTTCCTTCACCTCTTCCTTACTGATGTCTTCATTATACTCCGAAAGGAACTTAATTTCAACTGTTCATTCTTCATAGATTCTCATGCGGAGACACTCCAGATTATAGATATCTTCCCGAGTATTCTTCAGAGATGGAATCTGGCGTTGTACATGTTTCCCATACGCCAGATCCACATCGGCAGTTAGAACGGCCTCCTGGTCCCCGGCTCTGGCGATAACCCTTCCCCAAGGATCTGTCACCATAGAATTTCCATACGCCCAAAAAGCGCTCTTCTGGCCCGTCTGCGCACAGGCGGCCACATAGCAGCCGTTCTCTATGGCCCTGGCCCGAATCAGCGTTTCCCAGTGGGCCTGCCCCGTCTCCCGGGTAAAGTTGGCCACAAGCAGAATCACCTGCGCCCCCGCCCTGGCCATCAGGCGAAACATCTCGCCAAAACGCAGATCGTAGCAGATGGCAATGCCAAAAACCCCCAGACGAGTCCTGACCACAACAATCTCATTCCCCGGCTGTATCTCATCCGACTCCCGGTATGCAGGGCCGTCGGCAATATCCACGTCAAACATATGCAGCTTCCGGTAACAAGCAATCTTCTTCCCTTCCGGGTTAAACAGAAAGCTTGCATTGGCAGGGTGGCCTCCGGGACGCTTCTCCGTAACGCTGCCCGCCAACAGATACACCCCATGTCGTCTGGAAAGCTCCTGAAAAAAGCAGACCGTCTCCCCCGAAGGGTCACTGGCATTTCCCCGAAAATCTGGGCCGATGTAGTCCACCGTCTCTGGAAATATAATCAGATCCGCCTGCTGGGCAGCCGCTTCCCCCGCCAGCTCCCGCGCTTTCTCAAGGTTCTTTCTCCTGTCCTGGCCGCTGTCCATCTGAATCAGACCAATGCGAAACCTCTCCTGCTTCTGCATAATTTTCCTCTAATACAGAAAAACCGCTACGCCGTAAGGGGGCAGGTCATAATCAATGGCAAAGTTCTGGTTGTCGCACTCCAGCTTCTTGGCTTTATAGACCACCGGCTCCTCCAGAAATCCATCCTGGGTAAATATCAGCTTATAATTTTTCTTCTTGGGCACGCCCACCTGATAGTCTTTGCGATGCACCGGCGTGAAGCTGCACACCACCAGGAAGTTGTTGCGTCTGGTGGGAGATTTCCGCAGGAAACTGAAGATGCTCCGCTCCCCGTCGTCGCCGTTGATCCACTCGAACCCTTCCGGGTCATGGTCGGTGCAGGAGAAGGCCGGATAATGACTGTACAGCCGGATTAACTGGCGTACATAATCCTGCAGATCCTGATGCCGCTCTTCGCCCAGCAGGAACCAATCCAACTCTCTGGCCTCACTCCACTCCTGAAGCTGCCCGAACTCCTGGCCCATGAAGAGAAGCTTCTTCCCTGGATGAGCGAACATAAACGCATAGCCAGCTTTCAGGTTCTTAAACTTATCTTCCAGCTCTCCTGGCATCTTATTTACCATGGAACACTTCAGATGCACCACTTCATCATGTGAGAGCACCAAAATATATTTCTCACTGTAGGCATAGACCATGGAGAAATTCATCTTATGGTGATTGTATTTCCGGAAATAGGGGTCCAGCTTCATATATTCCAGGAAATCGTTCATCCACCCCATATTCCATTTCAGGCTGAAGCCCAGCCCGTCATCCTCCACATCCCCGGTGACTTTGGGCCAGGCCGTGGACTCCTCGGCGACCATCAAAACACCCTTGTTGCGCCCCAGCACACAGGAGTTCAGATGCCGGAAGAACTCAATGGCCTCCAGGTTCTTATTGTCCCCATACTTGTTGGCCACCCACTGTCCGTCCTGTTTGCCATAGTCCAGATACAGCATAGAAGCCACCGCATCCACCCGCAGGCCGTCCACATGATATTCCTCAATCCAGTACAGCGCATTGGCAATGAGGAAATTCTTCACCTCATTGAGGCCGTAGTTAAAAATCTTGGTCCCCCACTCGGGATGTTCTCCCTGCCTGGGGTCCGCGTGTTCATAACAGGCCGTGCCGTCGAACATGGCCAGCCCATGGGCGTCTTTGGGAAAATGGGCCGGAACCCAGTCCAGGATTACGCCGATTTTATTCTTATGGAGATAGTTCACCAGATATTTAAAATCCAGGGGACTGCCGTAGCGGGATGTGGGCGCGTAATACCCGGTCACCTGGTACCCCCAGGAACCGTCAAAAGGATGTTCCGCGATTCCCATCAGCTCCACATGGGTATACCCCATCACTTTCACATAATCCACCAGAGCATGGGCGAATTCTTTATAATTATAAAACCCATCCTCATTCTCTGGAGTAATGGGATGTTTCTTCCAGGAACCAGGATGCACCTCATAGATCACCATTGGCTCCTTGGTCTCATCAAAATTCTCACGCTTTTTCAGCCAGATGCCGTCTCCCCAGTTAAATTGCGTGATATCCACAATTCTGGAAGCGTTTCCCGGGCGCAGCTCCGCGGCATTGGCAAAAGGGTCCGCCTTATAAAGCTCTTCCCCGTGGGCGCCTTTGATAAAAAATTTATAAAGCTGCCCTTCCAAGGCCCCTGGAACAAAAGTCTCATACACGCCAATGTTGCCCGTCTTCTCCATGGGATTCGCCGTAATGTCCCACTGGTTAAACTCCCCGATTACATGCACTTCCTGGGCGTTGGGCGCCCAAACCGCGAAATAAACGCCCTCCTTTTTCCCCACCGTAGTGGGGTGCGCCCCCAGTTTCTTATATATATCGTAATGCGTCCCCTGCCCGAAGAGATACTGATCCAAATCCGAAAACTTCAATTTCTTTCCCATGTGTTTTTCTCCCGTTTCTAATTCCCTTCAACCGTCTCATAGGCAAATATCCGGCTTTCACAGGGCTTTAAGTGCAGTTCAAGCTGCCCGTTTTCACATGCAATCGTCTCTTCGCTGACCAAATCGCGACAGGAGCCTCCGCTCATGGGAATCGGAACACGGACATCCGCCTCCTGTTCATCGTTATTCACCGCCACCAGGACACAGCTATTTTTCAAAATCCGCGCGAACGCATATTGGCGATTCGTCAATAACAATTCCTGGTACACGCCATAGGTCAGTTCTTCCCGGCTCACATGTATCTGGGCAAGACACCTCACCCATCGGGACAGTTTTTCATCCGGAATTTCTTTCAATACCTGCGCAATGTCCACCGCAGGACGCAGGAAATCATCGTTGGGTCCTTCCTTCCTGCCTTCAATTCCCCATTCACTTCCATAATAAATGGACGGAATGCCGGGAAGGGTGAACAAAAGGGTGAATACCGGGTAAATATGATCTCTGTTATTTAACTTGCTGGCAATCCTGTCCACATCGTGGTTATCCACGAAGGAATACAGAAAAGCGCCGCGGTATAGCCCGCCGCCCTGGTCAAACTCCCGACGAATGGTATGGGCAATCTCGAAGTAATTATGGTCATTATGTCCAGAATACAAGCCTTTATGCAATTCGTAATTGGTGACGCTGTGCAACAGATGGTCCCCGATATACCGGCTGTAATCCCCATGGATCACTTCTCCCATCAGCCAGAAATCCTCTTTCTTTTCTTTTGTGAACCGGCGCATCTCTTCCATAAAGCCAAAATCCAGACAGTCCGCGCAGTCCAGCCGAATGCCGTCGATGTCAAATTCGTCGATCCAGAATCCAATCACATCCAGCAGGTACTGGCGCACCTGCTCATTTTGCAGATTTAGATTCACCAGCTCATAGCAGCCGCGCCACGCCTCGTACCAAAGGCCGTCGTTATACGGGGTGTTTCCTCCAAAGTTCAGCCCTTTGTACCAACTGCAGTAAGCGGACTGCTCTCTCTTTTCCAAAATATCCTGAAAAGCGAAAAACTCTCTGCCCGTGTGGTTAAACACGCCGTCCACCACCACTTTAATATCCAGTTGGTGCGCTTTTTTTACAAATCTCTTAAAATCTTCGTTGTCGCCCAGCCTTCGATCCACCCTCTTGTAATCTCTGGTGTCGTACCCATGGCTGGTGGATTCAAACAGCGGGCCGATATAGATGGCCGTGCACCCAAGCCATGAAATATGTGAAAGCCACTGTTCCAACTGTTCAAACCGATGTTCCACTTCCGTCTGCTGGTTTTGCCGGGGAGCTCCAGACATCCCAATGGGATACATGTGATAAAATACCGCTTCTTCAAACCATTTCCCCACTTTAGCTTTCCTCCGCATTTCTACATTTCTTGTGCCTTATCCCGTTTCAAAAACGCTCTTAATCCTGGAACAAAACTTCCTCGACCAGCGCCGCCGCATCCTGAATGCAGCCCGGACAGGAGCGCAGCGCTTTGCCTGTCTCCACGCCTTTTAAAGCTTTGCATGTAACGGCCTGATTTTTCTCGATAAATTTATCTAAGATCGCGCTGGACAGCTTAGCTGTATTCTTATTGCTGTCCGGGGCCTGCAGGTTCCCTGTGCTGTTCTTCATGCCAGCCAGTACGCAGGCGGCTGAAACAGCCCCGCAGGTCCCTTCCATATTTCCCATGCCAGCCCCCAGAGCTTCTGTCATCTGGAACATCACATTCTCGTCTACGCCTACCATATCGCAATACGTGCAGGCAACGGACTGCGCGCAATTATAGCCTTGCTTACGCTTTTCCATGGTTTTCTCAACTCTTGTATCCATATCTAATTCCCTCTTTTCTTCCTTTGCGTCATTGATAGTATTTCTTACTTGTTATTCTAAGACAAATGCCCAAAAACCGCAAGCTTTTTATTCCTCTTCCACCTTTTTAACCAGCAGAAGCGGACAGTACGGCGGCACTTCCTGCTCCTCCAGACCGTTTAACTGACAGATATCCTCCACGGTGGTGTAGAATGCCTTGGCAATATCCCAGAGGGTGTCCTCCGGCTGCACCATATAGACGGTTATGCCGGGCATATTCTGGATTTTCTCCATGTCCAGCGGGTATTCCTCAATTTCCCGGATGATAAATTCCTGCTGCCGGTTCAGCACCAGAGCATTCAGATTCAGCACGATTTTCACTTCAATCTCGTTGCTGTCCACCATGGTAGTGGATAACTGTTCTAAATCCGTATGTAGATGATAAATGCAGTTTTCGTCTATCCCCATGGCCTCAATCACATGGGAAAACGGTATCATGGCCTCCATAGAATAAAATGGCATGGAATCATCGCTGACGATGTACAGCACTTTCACCGACACAATGCCCTCCGCCAGTATGCCGTTTTCCACAATCTGGGTCTTATCCACCTTCACGGCTCCCTGGCTGTGGCAGATCTGCAGGATTTTTCCCTGCACTTCCCGAAGTTGCAACCGCTCCCCGATCCGGCACTTGGAGAAATTTTTCACCAGAAGACTGTCCAGCGGCTCCATGCCGCCCTTGGTGACGCATTCTTTCAGCGGCGTGTACACATCCATCAGAAGGGAATGCTCTTCCTCACAGTAAATCTGTATATCCAGCTCCAGCACCGCGTCCACCTGGATCACGCGCTCTTCCCCATCGGAATCCGGCTGCACATCCAGCCGCTGGTGGATCATGTTCACTTCTACGTTGGGAATCATCTCCATACGGCAGCCCTGGCACTCCACTTCCTGGTAAAAAGGAATGGAATGCTCCAGCCACTGCAGGGGATTTCCCTCCTCATCTCCCCGGTACAAAAGGAAGACGAACAGCTCTCCTTTCACCAGAATACGGTCTTCTTCCGGGCGGATATCCATCCCTCTGACCTCCACGGTGTTCCAGAGGACCTGGGCGATGTTGGGCTTGTTGGAGGCCAGCGCCACTTCTTCTTTCATCCGCACAGTGTCCTTTTTATGTATGCACAGCCCCAGAACTTTCACCGTTTTTTTCTTCATGGAAATTTCTTCCGGCCTTAACCCGGTGGGAAGCTCCAGCTCCACCAATTCATCCACCACTGCAAAAAAAGACAGAATGGACTTTATGTTTAATTTTCTGGAATTGATCATATGCAGGCTTAAGTCCTCAATGTCCCATTTCAGGCACATCTTATCCCCGCTCTCAATTCCTTCCAGATTCAAGGTTTCCTCAATGGGAAGAGTGGCGGTCAGACTGCAGATTTTCCCTTCCTCCTGTTCTTCCACGTACAAAAGCTCCACAGACAGCTTCGCTTTCACATACGCCTGGTTGTCGTTTAAGTTGACTTCATCCACCTGCACAATGCCTTTGTGCTGAATCATGCGCCCGATATCTGGCTTTGCGTCCGGCACATTGTAATCTTCATCAAATGTAATCTGATTGGTTGCGTTGCTTTTTACCCGTAACATCTGCACATTTTCTTTTACAATTTCCACTCGTCTACCCCTTTCCATTATTTAAGTCAGCCGTCAAACTGCACCGGCGCATCCCGATATTCCAATTTTATGACAATGTATGGATAAGACGGCTCCAGGGAAGGCTCCTCCCCTTTCTCGGGCCCCACCAGACAAGTGCGGAAAAATATTGACTCCGCAAACATGGACAGCTCCTCCACCTGGATACTGTACCCCCCTGTCTTCTGGCGGCCATACCCTCGCAACAGATAAAGATACTCCCCATCCTGGTACGTAATCTGAAATTCCTCCTGTTTCTTGCTCTCAATCAGGCTGCCAATAGCTGGTGGAATGTCTTCCTGCTTCACCACGGTGTATTCTAACGGCTGTTTTTCTTCGGATTTCATATTCGTTACCTTGCATCCGCTCAGCAGGAGACACAGAAGAAGCCCCGGCAGGAACAGGGTAATGATGGTTCTTTTCATGGCAATACCTATATCTTGTTCTCATTATGTATTGTATGAAAGACGTGGAAAATTTATTGCATGTATTTGTGTTCTGGCAAAATTTTCATTGGACGGTTTGGGATTTGTGGCCGAAATGGCAGATATGAAACGGCTATTCAAAGGACTTGAGATTGGGCAAAACAGATAAAACAGAACTCAAAACCGTTTTGAATTCTCTCCTTAATTAATTGAAATGATTTGCCCAACTGGGACTGTGAAGTGTAGAAAACGCGTCTGAAAATATGTAACTTCTTCTGGCTTATGCTCCCTATATATAGATTTATGGATTTATTTCATATTGATGTGTAATCAGACATTCTTTATTTTTTGTATTGACAAAAGTGATTTTAATTCGATATCTCTTGTTGGCTTTCATCGCCTTCGTCCGTATCGTGGCTTTGGAAACGATTTTGGCAAGTTTTAGACCATACCCATCCCCTTCTGCTTTGACAAGATTCCTTTTTCCCTTGTAACTGATTCCTGAAATCTCAACGGATTTTTTAGTGTAATCTTGACGCGGTATATCTTTTTGCCGACTTTGAAGGAAACTATTGCTCTGCCGGAGCACAACCAGACGTCTAAAACAAACAATAAGCTTCAATCACCGTAACGACATCTCTCCAAATGCCCAACAAACCAGTAAACCTCTCCATATAATTTTACAAATTCATCAAAAAAGCATATTGCCAAACAAACTTGGATATGCTATACTGTATCTCAATAAAAGATACCAATGTTCATGTCAACACATTGAGAAACCCAGGGAGGTGGCCCTGGGTTTCTCTTTTTTGGCCGGTTGTCACTTCTTGTTATCGCCGTCCAGCCATTTGCAGATTTAATAGGGGATGCCGTCCTGCAAACGCCCCTAAACCCTCAAAGGCCCATAAAATGGGGATTCTTTCAAACCTTTTAACCTTTCAGATTTGATAAAACCTAATAAGATTGCCTACGGTGGTGGCAAATGGGTGGCAACGCCACCATGCCGCCACCTGACAAAAATCATATTATATTACGCGTCAGGCAGGTTTGGCTCCCATCAATTCGATCCCTACGTAATTACCTGCGCCTTTCCACAACGCTGCCATATCCTAAATTAAAAAATAAGGTTCTAAAAATGCCATCCACCAAATATAATTGACTTTACACGCATTGCGCGCTATACTTACGTTAGTAAATAACCAAAGGAGGGCGTATGTCAGAACCTAGCGAAATTTCTAAAATAAAAACAGCGCGGCTGAAAGCTGGGCTGTCCCAAGCGGAAATGTCCAGACAATTTAAAATCCCGGTTCGCACATTGCAAGACTGGGAGGCTGGGAAACGCAGCACCCCTGAATGGGCCGAACTTTTAATTATCGAAAAACTAGAAAACATTTCAAAATCCTCTTGATATAGCACGCATTGCGTGTTATTATATAATTGTCAAGAGGGAATCCGAAAGACAGTTATCGGGCAAGCGGAGAAAGGAGCGTAAATGGAAGGAATGACCAAGGAAGAAATGCAAAGATTTTTGATTAAAGAAGCCCAGCGCGGCAGCACGGAAATGGAAGCCTATAGAAATTTGATGGAAATACTTGGAATCGAATTTCCAAGCGAAGCCAAAAAAGAAAAGGCCGATTAAATCGACCAAGCTAAACGGGCTTGCCACCACTCCCCCGACATAAAAATTATAACATTTAAGCCCCTGGTTGACAAGCCTGCCTATCTATTAATTTAATTCCTTCCATAACGGCCCTGGCCTCCAGGACTGCGATATAGTCAGTCATCGCCCTGATCTGCATATTGTATGCGCTTCTCGGACAAACGGGGGTGAAATTCAGCTCACCTTTGTCCCATTTTTCAAGCATCTCTTTTAGCTTACGATAGCGAATAACATTCTGCCAGTATTCGGCTTTAAATCTCTCACGATAATCGCCGCTGTTCATCATTTTGATAGTATTTTTTAATTCCATCATTTAATCTCCCGTCTTTTTTATAAAGCAATCATATCCTGCAATGTCTTCGGCCCGGCAATCCCATCCACGCTTCCGCAAATGCCCGGATTCACCTTATCCCGCGCCCTCTGATACTGCTTAATGGCGTACACAGTATTCGTCCCACAGTCCTTGTCCAGGCTCAATTCCTGGCCGTTTTTGCCCTTAAACCCACGCGCCCGCAAGATTTCCTGCACCAGCAGCACATGGTTTCCATTCTCGCCTTTTTGCACCGCCTTCATCTCAAACACGTATCCGTCTCCCCCTTCCTTATTTAAAATCTGGGCCAGTATGCTCAAAATCTTCGCCCCGTACCCCGCGCCGGCCGCCCAGCCTTTGCGGTTCGGATTTTCCTGGATTCCCAGCCACTCCACATATTCGGCGCATCCCCGCTCAACATACTGAAAGCGCGGGTCCACGCAAGCGCATTTCAGCGCGTCCGCATTGGCGTACGCCTTCAGATGCTGGATCTGCGCCCGTATGCCTTCTTTGGGGCTTTTGAAGGAATTTCCCTTCATGCCGCCCCCGTCACGCCCATGCCGCAGAAGTTGTTCTGGTCCAGCGTGACCGCCGAGCCTTTGAAAGTGAAATTCCCCGTCTCCAGACAGCTCTGCGCGAACACCACGTCCCCGCGGATTCCCTCCGCCGCGCCCTCGGAAATGTACAGGGGAATCATTTTAAAGACGGACTGGGCCGCGTCCGGATTCTTTTCCTTAATGTAAGCCTTCATCTGGTCCACCGTCGCCTGCGCCGCCCCCGCTATCTTCGTTCGCCCGGCCACGCCAGGGCCGGCGCCCAGTTTAGCGTTGACCTCTTTTGCAATCTGGCCCAGACGGTTGTAAATGTAATCCCCTGGGCATGCCTTATTGGCGAACCAGCGGTGCACAGTCATGTTCTGTTTGTCCGGCTGGCCGATGAGGCTCTTGTCCGCCCGCCATTTCAATTCCTTTATGCCGTTGCGCCTGCAAATGTCCGCGCAGAGATTAACCAGCGATTTATAAACTTTATCGTTAATCGCGTATGGATGCGTCCGGTCGCTGGCGCACTCGATTGTAATCGCCCGGTGGTCGTTGGCCGCGTTGGACGAACACCAGGAGCGGTCCTTTTCCTCCACGCACAGGCCAATCCGGCCGTCCGCGCCAATGGCGTAATTGCAGCTGGAGCTCACCGCCATATTGGCGAAGCAACCGCAGATTCCCTCCGCAGACAGCTGGCCCACCACGCAGTGAATTCATCAAGCCTCCCGGCAATTCCCCTTATTCTTCAGATTTTAAAAAGATGTGTGTTGATGCGGTCCTGTCAGGGGAAGGAAGCGTAGACGATGTGGTTGCCAGATACAACATCTCTTCAAGGGAGGCGCTCAGACGCTGGATGATGAGTTATAATGCCAATAGAGAGCTTAAGGAGTGCAATCCAAAAAGGGAGGTCTATATGGCAGGGGCGGGAAGAAAAACAACCATCGAAGAGCGCAGGGAAATTGTTGCATATTGTCTGGAGCATAACCATGATTACAAAGGAACTGCGGATATCTATGAAGTTTCCTACAGCCAGGTTTATTCCTGGGTAAAGAAATATGATGCGAATGGTGAAGAAGGGCTGACGGATAAGCGGGGTCATCATAAAACAGATGGCGAAGCGGATGAACTGGAACGGTTAACACGTGAAAGCCTACGGTTAAAACGCCAGTTGGAAGAAAAAGATATGGTGGTTGAACTGTTAAAAAAAGTGAAAGAATACGAAAGGATGTGATGCTTGGCAAAGTGCGTCATGAATCAAAATATTTGGCTGTCAGACATTTCCACGCAGAGAGGGATTGGGGCATCGGATGGATGTGCAGACAGCTTGGGATATCAAGGGCGGCTTATTATAAATGGCTACATAGGATCGTCCCGGAAACAGAGTGCGAAAATATCAGGCCTGCAGAACTTATCAAAGAGTGCGGCGAACGATTTCACCATATCCTGGGCTACCGGAGAATGACATCCTGGATCAATCATTTTAACCATACCGCATACAGTAAAAACAGGTTCCATAGAATCATGAAGAAACTGGGAATCCATTCGGTTATCCGTAAAAAGAAGAAAAAATATACATACGCAAAACCGGATGAAACAGCGGAAAATATACTTCAAAGGGACTTTTATGCATCCGCCCCTAATCAGAAATGGAGCACTGACGTGACGGAGCTTAAAGCGCCTGGCGAAAAGAAGAAACTCTATTTAAGCGTAATCTTAGACCTGTATGACAGATATCCGGTTGCTTATGCTGTCAGTTCAAGAAATGATAACAGACTGGTATTTAAAACGTTTGACAAGGCAATCGCAGCGTCGCCTGATGCCAAACCAATCTTTCATTCAGACAGGGGCTTCCAGTACACCAGCAGGGCGTTCAAGAAAAAGCTTGAAAAACAGGAAATCAGAACCACCGGCTTAGCCGGTGGTTTGCTCACGCCCTATAAGGGCTTGTT
>CAJURH010000043.1 GCA_910588775.1 uncultured Lachnospiraceae bacterium | reverse complement strand
CCCACCGCAAATGTTCATCTATCTGCGCATCCGTGGAACAAACCGCAACCCGGTGCCCCGCCAGGGCAAATTCCCGAAAGTGATAATCTTCTCTTGTGTAAGGAGCAGGGCAAGCCGTCAGAACCGGATGCGCCCCCTCCTCTATGTGAAACGAAAAACTGTCCAAAGCCATGGCCATCCCCTGGCGCGTCGCTTTCATAAAACTTTCTTTCAACACCCAATAGCGGAAAAACAACAGCCTTCTTCTAGTTGGATCTTCCTGCGCCTGAATGGCGTCGTATTCTTCTGGGAAGAAAAATCTGCGGGCAACCCGCTCCCGGTAATCGGAAATCCGCTCCACGTCGCATCCCACCTGCGCTCGAACATCTTTTCCCGTCTCCACTGAACACAGCGCATAACAGCCGGAATGGGATAAATTAAAAACCGCGTCCTCCGGCAGATGAAATTCGCGCCTGGCCCGTTGCCACAAAACCCAGACTCCCACGCTCAAAGCGCGGTCCGCCAAAGAATGATGCCTGTCCGCTTTCTCCTGGCGAAAATCCGGGACCTGCCGCCAGTATTTCCGGTAACATTCTTCATCAAGAAGCGGCCTGACATTCCCAATCCATGTGAAAACCATGGCTCCCTCACCTTCAAACCATCATTTTATGCCATTATAATAGAAATAGATTTCTTTGTAAAGCTGCCTATAAATAAATCGCAAGAAACCCTTAACTTTTTTTAATTTCTGTCGATATAGACTCTGTATATATGAGTAGAGCCAGTTTTACGGTAACACCCATTTTTACCCATTTTTAAATATCAAATTAATATAAGGCAGGTATAAACTATGTTGAGAAAAATGCACCTCAAGAAAAAACTGATTGTCGCTTTTCTGACAGTAACCCTATTGGCTACCTTATCCGGCATCGCCGGGTTAGCGTGTACCCAGTATGTGGACTCCACCTATTCATTCGCACTGAATAATTTCGGCCTTCCTCTGGGCGATCTGGGGTATGGCGCCGTATCGTTCACCTCCACGCGCCGTATTCTTCACGACATGATTAACTCCTCGGACGCTGAGAAGATGACCCAGTTAGAACTGGAACTGAACGAAAATTTCGCAGATACCGCCGAATATGTAGACCGGGTTGAACCAACTTTAAACACCCAAGCCAGCAAAGATGCATTTGCAGATTGGCAGACAAATTTAAAAAAATACCAGACAGCCGTTAAACGATATGTGGAACCAGCCAAAAACGCCACTGGCAACGAAATGGAGCGGTTATTTTTGCAGTGCCAGCAAGAGATTGATCCGCTTTACGAGAACGCCTATGCCAACCTGTCGACCATTATGGATTCCAAAGTGGATGCGGCAACAACCAGAAGCAAGGAATTATCCAATATCTCAGCCAGCGTAACCGCCATAATATTGACAATAATCATCATCGCCGCTATCCTGGCCCTGATTATTTCCAGCCGGGTATCCCGCGGCATTGCAACTCCCATACGGCAGTGCGCTGAACGCTTGGCTCTTCTTGCAAAAGGTGATTTAAGCGCCCCAGTGCCTACTGTGAAAAACCACGACGAGACAGAAATTCTGGCCAACTCCACAAAAGTCATTGCAGAATCTCTGCAAACCATCATACAAGACGAAAACCAGATTCTGCATGGCATGGCCAAAGGAAATTTCAACGTACATAGCTCCTGCCATGAATTATACCAGGGCGATTTTGCTCCTCTACTGGAATCTCTGCAAGCTATCGCCCACAGCCTCAATGATACTTTGGCCAAAATCAATTCCGCCACCGTGCAGGTAGACTCCAGCGCTGATCAGGTTTCCGACGGTTCACAGGCATTGTCCCAAGGCGCCACAGAACAGGCAAGCTCTGTACAGGAACTGGCCGCCACCATTAACGGCATTTCTCAGAATGTCAACAGCAACGCCCAAAGCGCGGAAGACGCCAGCATGCGCGCAAACCGTATGGGCAATAAATTAAGCGAGAGCAATGCGCAGATGGCCCAGATGATCCAAGCAATGGACAAGATCAGCGAAGCTTCCAACGAAATCGGAAAGATCATCAAAACCATTGAGGATATTGCATTCCAGACCAACATCCTGGCTCTGAACGCCGCCGTGGAAGCCGCTAGAGCAGGCACTGCTGGAAAAGGATTTGCCGTGGTTGCCGATGAAGTGCGCAGCCTGGCGGGAAAAAGCGCAGAGGCGGCCAACAATACAACCGCTCTAATCGAAAGCGCTATTCAGGCCGTGGAAAACGGCACGAAAATCGCCAGCGAGACAGCCGCTTCTGTTCAGGAAGTTGTGTCCGATTCAGAAGAAGTTGTGGGAATCATTGACAATATATCAAAAGCGTCCACCTCACAGGCTGAATCCATTTCCCAGATTACCGTGGGAATCGACCAAATCGCCAGCGTTGTGCAGACAAACTCTGCCACCGCTGAACAAAGCGCTGCGGCCAGCGAGGAACTTTCTGGACAGGCCCGTTTTCTCAATAACCTGCTTTCCAAATTCACTTTCCGTGAAGATTCAGAAAGCGGCATTGGAAAACTGGATTCACCGGCTCCTGTCCACAAAAAAACAGCTCCCGCACCAAAATCCGCCTACAAACCAACCGCTCCCATTTCGCCAAAACCTCTGCCAAAAACAGAATCAAGTTTGACGGCTAATCACTGGAGCGCACCGGAACCCGATCCGCAACCAGACATGGATACAGATTTCGATTCAGATTTAGAAACTGGCCTCAGCCCAGATATTCGAAATCAAGTGGGAGAAATCCACTTCCAGGACGATTTTTCTAAATACTAAAAAACATATAAAAAGAAGCAGGCTGTCTAACACAGTCTGCTTCTTCTTTACGCTATGCTCTTGTCTGGTTAAACCATCTGCCCTTGTACCCGGACACGCTCCACAGCGTCCGCCAGGAAATTCATCCCCGTATCCTCTGTCTGTTTATCTGTATCAGCCGCAGTCTGCGCCTGGGCGCTGGGAGCCGCCATTGCCGTTTGCACAGTCTGACCCGTGGTCAATTCCGTGCCCATGTACTGTTTAACCTTCACCACATAATTCTGTGTTTCTGCAAAAGGCGGAACTCCTCCATAGGCCGCCACATTTCCTGGCCCTGCATTATACGCGGCCAGAGCCAAATCCACATTTCCGCCATACATGGACAGATTCTGCGCCAACAATTTGGCTCCGCCCATAATATTCTGCCGCGCGTCAAAAGGATTCGTCACCCCCAGACTGGCCGCCGTGGCAGGCATTAACTGCATAACCCCCTGGGCCCCTGCGCCGGACTGAGCATTTGGATTGAAATTCGACTCCGCCATGCCCACCGCTTTCAGCAAATTCACAGACACGCCGTATGTATTGGCCGCTTCCTGAAAAATAGCATCCATGCTCTCAGACATCTGAAAACTGGCAGGCGCTGCCCCGCTGCCGCTGGATGCCGTTTTTTCCTCCTCTACCGCCTCCTGTTTCTCCTCATAGCTGGCAATGGAATCGGCGAAACAACGGCTAATGGCCTTGGCCAGAAGATTGCCAAAAGCGTTGCTCTCTCCTGAGGAAACGCCACTTGCGCTAACCTGCTGTCCGTCCTGGTAAGTCTGGCCAGCGCTGGTCACACTGTTTAAACTGAAACTCATTTTCCCCACCTTTCCAACTAAACCATTTATAGCTGTATTTTCATACCGTGTCTTCCACAGATACGCCTAATTATACACCCAAACAGCCTCCTTTTTCAAGTGATTGTTGCAAAGGGCTTTACCTTTACCAATCATGCAGAAACGACCGTTTCGTTGACATGCCCTGTGCCATTTGTTATAATAATGCCGAAAAAAACATCCACATGTTTAGCATAAATTACAATTCCAAATACATCGTTTCGGAGGAGATTATGGAACAGAAAAAAGGATATTGTTTTACCGCTATCATAGGGCAGGAAGATATGAAAACCGCCCTTATTTTAAATGTAATCAA
Organism: uncultured Lachnospiraceae bacterium; assembly: GCA_910588775.1. Lineage (GTDB taxonomy): Bacteria > Bacillota > Clostridia > Lachnospirales > Lachnospiraceae > MGBC164599. The sequence continues at coordinate 12,505 of CAJURH010000043.1, read as the reverse complement.
TCCCCGTCTAGGCGGCGTGCTCATCCAGGGGGAGAAGGGAACCGCCAAATCCACGGCTGTGCGGGCGCTGGCCGAACTGCTTCCCCTGCGCAATCAGGCAAAAAGCTGTCGGTTTAACTGCGATCCAGAGGACGAAGCCCATCTATGCACAGAATGTCTAGCCAAACGCCAGAGCGGAGAAACGCCCGCCGTCGTACAGGCGCCCATGCAGGTGGTGGACCTGCCCGTCAGCGCCACCGAAGACCGGGTGGTGGGAACCCTCGACATCGAACACGCCATTAAGACCGGAGAAAAGAAGTTCGAGTCCGGCATCCTGGCCCGCGCCAACCGGAACATCCTCTACGTGGACGAGGTGAATCTGTTGGACGACCACGTGGTGGACGTGCTTTTGGACTCTGCCGCCATGGGCGTGAACACCGTAGAACGAGAGGGTGTATCATTTACCCATCCCGCAGATTTCATCCTGGTGGGAACCATGAATCCCGAAGAAGGCGACCTGCGGCCACAGCTCATTGACCGCTTTGGTCTGTCGGTGACGGTGACCGGCGAACGAGGCGTGGAAAGCCGTGTGAAAGTTCTGCAAGAACGGCTGAAATACGAAGAACATTCGGAAGAATTTTTCCAAGAATACGAGCCTTTACAGCAGGAACTGCGTGAACGGATCATCCAGGCAAAAGAATGCTTAAAAGATGTAACCTACTCCCAGGAAATCCTAGAACTAATTGCAAAAATCTGCATCAAACTGGACGTAGATGGACACCGAGCAGACATCGTCATGCTGAAAACCGCCATCACCCTGGCCGCCTACAACCAGCGCAGCCAAGTAAAACGGGAAGACGTTTTGACCGCCGCCCAACTGGCTCTGCCCCACCGGATGCGCCGGAAACCTTTTGAGGAAGCCTCCTTTGATTTATCTATGATTAAGGATATTGTATGAGCATGAAGAAATCTATCTTTCCCTTTACGGCAGTATTGGGACAGGAAAATATAAAAAACGCGCTGCTGTGGAATCTTGTAAACCCCGCCATCGGCGGCGTTCTAATCGCTGGGGAAAAGGGAACCGCTAAATCCACTCTAGTGCGGGGAATGGCTGTCCTGGCAAAAAACAAGAAAATCGTAGAGTTGCCTTTGAACATCACCGAAGACCGGCTGGTGGGAGCCATCGACTTCCACCAGGCCATGACTGGCGGCGAAAACGTGCTGGACCCTGGAATCTTAAAAGAAGCCCATGGAAATATCCTATACGTGGACGAAGTGAACCTTCTGAGCGATTACATTGTGGACGTGCTCCTGGAAACTTCCGGCACGAAGCAAAACATCGTGGAACGGGAAGGCATTTCCTGCGCCCACGAAAGCGATTTCATCTTAATTGGCAGCATGAACCAGGAAGAGGGACAGCTTCGAAGCCAGTTTCTGGATCGTTTTGGCCTCTATGTGGAAGCGGAAGGGGAGAAAGAAATCTCCCTGCGGGTGGAAATCATGGAGCGGCGACTGGCTTTTGAAAGCGACCCTCTGGCTTTTATAGAGAAATACCAAAAAGACGCCGACGCGCTTTCCGTGAAAATCGAAAAAGCTTGCCACTTCCTGCCCCAGGTGGAAATCACCAGGGAAAATCTTCTGTTCGCCGCCTATTTGAGCAGCCAGGCAAACTGCATAGGACATCGGGGCGAACTGGCAGTAATCGAAACAGCCAGAGCCATCGCGGCCCTGGACAATCGCAAAAATATAGAACCGGAAGATATTGTGGAAGCGTCCGGCTATGCCCTTCCCCACCGGATGAAACAATTCACCCTGGATTTGGACAGCCAGAGCGACGCGCCCGACAACCAAACGGACGACTCTGGCGCTCCATCCTCCAATCAAGAACAAGAAGAAGCCCAAGAGGAAAAGGATGCCGGACAGAAACCAGAGAAAGCCTCCGGAAAACAACCTGAACACTCTGGCCAGGACAAGAAAAACCAGAGACAGGAAACCGACCAGTCGGGACAAACTGAAGCCAAAGAAAAACAGACCCCCAAAAAAGACCCGGCAAAAAAACAGAACTTTCAAAACTTCGATGGCCAATTCTCCACCGGACTGGCTCCTCTAAACGGATGCGACTTAAATCAGCCCTCCTCGTCAGGCGATTGGGAGGAAGCAAATGATTTTCCCACTGACGACAGCCAGCGGGAGGCATCCGCCTTCGGTCGGGATGAGCTTGTGGCGCCGGGAGAATTTTTCCACATCTCCCAGTGGCAGGAGGCCATTTATAAGAAAGCTCTGGCCAAAAGCTCCGGTCGTAGGCGAAACGCCATTTCCGGCAACCAACAGGGACGGTATGTGCGCTACCGCCTGGCTGGCGAGGAGAAAGTCTCTGACCTGGCCTTCGACGCCACGCTGCGGGCGGCGTCGCCTTTCCAACGCTTCCGGGACAAACGAAACCGGGCAATCGCCATCGAAAAAAGCGACATGCGCCTTAAAATACGGGAAAAACGTTCCGGAGGCTGCATCCTCTTCGTGGTGGACGCCTCTTCTTCCATGAACGCCAACGAACGAATGCGGGAGGTGAAGGCAGCCATCTTGTCCCTCTTAAACGTATCTTACCAGAAACGGGACCGGGTGGGCATGATCGCATTTCGAAAAGGCAAGGCCGAACTACTCCTGGGCTTCACCGGAAGCGTGGAACTGGCTCAGAAAAAACTGGAAGAGCTGCCCACAGGCGGCACCACCCCTCTGTCGGCGGGACTTGACCTGGCCTATGAAGTGACCATGGCTCTTCTGACGCGGGAACCCGACGCGCGGCCCACCATCGTCCTTGTATCCGACGGCAAAGCCACCAGCCGAAAGCACATCAATGACACGCCATTTGACGAAGCGCTGGAGGCGGCGGAGCGAATCGGAAAACAGAAAATCAACACCATTGTCCTGGACATCGCCGAATCAACGGTGAAATCCCACCCCTGCGTCAAGCTAAACGAAAAACTGGGCGGCGCGCTGCTGACCATGGAAAAACTTAGAGCGGAGGGTATTGTGGAGGCCGTTTCCCGTTACCAGAAATAAAACAATACACCTAGTTTTATGGAGTATCCAATTTAATACACCGCCCAATCAAAATGCAGATTCAGATTTCACTGAAATCACTTGCTTTTGAACAGTAAATATGTTAGCTTATATACACAAAATTTGATAAAGGAGAAGATTATGAAGGAACAAAAGAAATTAAACTACAGTTTATTGGGCATTTTGACGCTCTGCATTCTGTGCGGCGTCTGCTTTGCCCACCCGGTGAAGACTGAAGCCGCCACATTCAAAATGGGCTCTTCCTGGAAAGAGGGCAAGACCAAAGCAGGAAACTACTACCTTTGGATATCTGACAGCACGCTTTATGCCTCCACATCCAAGACAGGAAAGGGAAAAGCAATCGCCAAGGCTCCTAAAGGGCATAGCATTGAGGGCGGATTTCTATCCGACGGCTCTACGGTTTTTTATACCGAATTTGATTTGGACGAAAAAAAACCTTTTGATCGTATCTATTCTGTAAAAATAAACGGAAAAAAACGCACACTTATTGCTAAAGTAAAAAAAGTGTATAGTATTCAAGCATACTATAATGGAAATTTATATATTGCGTGCGGTGATTTTGGCAGTCTGGGCACTTATCGTTTGAATACAAAAACGAAAAAAGGCAAAAACATTCTAAAAGACGCTACCCCATTTGATCAGTACAAGCAATATTTACTCTTTGCCAATGGCGGCCTCAGCGGGGAGTCTCACAACGCATATATTTTTAATTGCAAGACTGAAAAAGCCGTCAAGATCAGCAACAAAGTCATAATGGGCGAATTGAATTTTGCGTCCGGGAAAGTATATTATGCAGAAAAAGTCAATGGTACGTCTGTCAGGATAAAGAGCTGCAGCCTGACCGGAAAAAATAAAAAGATACTTGTACCAAAACTTTCTGCAGATATATATAATATAGGGAAAATCACTTCTAAATACGTGGATTACATGAAAGACAACAAATATTACCGTTACAATATCAAAACAAAAAAGTCAAAAAAGATCAGTAAGAATGAATTTTGGAAACAATAAGCAAAAGGGGTGTTATCCGTCTCGTTAGCAATATTATTCCGGCAATTCTGCTGAAGTCAGATTTCTTCTAGGGCGGATGAATCTTTTTGTTCATTCGCCATTTTCTTGTATTTCAGTTTATGATAAAACAAAATTGATTTTCCCGCAAAACTCTTTACAAATCATGCATATTATGTTATAATATGATCTCGTGAATACACGTTTTGCAGGCAAGCCATATGCCCAGCGAAAGCGAGAGCCTTGTTCCTTAGTGGAAAATAAGGGGCCAACAGACCAAAAGGAGGAAACACATGAAGAAGTATGAATTAGCATTGGTACTGAATGCCAAAGTCGAGGATGAAGTGCGTGAAGCCACTTTAGAGAAGGCAAAAGGCTATATTACCCGCTATGGCGGCGTAATTTCAGATGTAGAAGAATGGGGCAAGAAAAGATTAGCCTACGAGATCCAGAAGATGCACGAAGGCTACTACTATTTCGTCCATTTTGAAGCAGAACCCACCTGCCCTGTTGAATTGGAAAGCCATATGCATATTATGGACAACGTACTCAGATACCTGATTGTCAACCAGACCGATGAGGCTGTTATTGAGCAGCCAGAGGCCAAAGAAGCCGAAGAAGCTGCCGCTGAAGAACCTGCTGAAGAGAAAGCGCCATTAGACTGATTTTGAGACTGTGAACAGATTTTCAAGAGGTAAACAATGAATAAAGTAATTCTCATGGGGCGTTTGACCAGAGATCCAGAAGTAAGATATTCAGCAGGGGAAAATGCGCTGGCCATCGCCAGATACACCCTGGCAGTGGACCGCCGATTCCGAAGAGACGGCGAGGCCACCGCCGATTTTATCAACTGCGTATCTTTCGGAAGGACTGCAGAGTTTGCAGAGAAATATTTCCATAAAGGAATCCGCATCACCATATGCGGAAGAATTCAGACAGGAAGCTATACCAATCGTGAAGGACAGAAGGTATATACCACAGAAGTGGTTGTAGAAGAACAGGAATTTGCAGAAAGCAAGGCAGCCAGCCAGGGATTTGCGGCGGCAAGCGCTCCACAAGGCATGCCAGTTGTAGACATGCCCTCGCCCAGCGCGGCATCCGCAGATGGTTTTATGAACATTCCGGACGGCATCGACGAAGAGCTGCCATTTAGTTAAAGGAGGTACTACCAATGGCTTACGATAGAGGAAACAGACCAGATTCTCCCTACAAAAAAAGGGGAGGCCGCAGAAGAAGAAAAGTATGCGTATTTTGCGGTAGGGAAAACAACGATATCAGTTATAAAGACGCAAACAAGCTGAAAAGATATGTATCTGAGAGAGGAAAAATCCTCCCCAGAAGGATAACCGGAAACTGCGCAAAACATCAGAGGGCTTTGACTGTCGCTATCAAGCGCGCCCGCCATATGGCAATCATGCCCTATATCCAGGATTAATCTTATTGTCAAGATAGAAGAAAGCCGTTGTCGCAAAAACGATAACGGCTTTCTTGCATAACAAAATGCCTATTTCATAACCAGATATATTCTTTTGCCATTTGAAAGGAGACGCAAGATGGAAAGCAAGCTGGAACGCCATGAGTTTGCCCCGGTGTACAATAAAGATTCCAAAGTCCTGATTCTGGGCACATTCCCTTCTGTAAAATCCAGAGAAACGCACTTCTACTATGGTCATCCCCAAAACCGTTTCTGGAAACTGCTGGCCCTGCTGTGTAACTGGCCAATCCCCGGGACCATTCCTGAAAAGAAGGAAATGCTGCTGAAAAACGGCATCGCCATTTGGGACGTTATCCAGAGCTGTGAAATCACAGGCTCCAGTGACAGCAGCATCAAGAACGTCGTTCCCTCGGATCTGTCCTGTATATTGGAAAACAGTTCCATTACGCAAATCTACGCCAACGGAAAGACCGCCCAGAAATTGTACGACAAATACCAAAAACCCCAGACCCACATGGACATCATCGGGCTGCCTTCCACCAGCCCGGCCAACGCCGCCTATTCTCTGGAACGGCTTGCTGAGAGCTGGCGCCAGATTCTTCAGTCACACTTTAATGAGACCAGTTTCTGATTATTCACATCCACAAGTCCTCTTGTGGTCATCTTCATGTGTGGAATAACCGGGAGGCTGACAAAGGCCATGGACATAAATAACTCCAACTCCTGGGGAACGCCCAGAAGGTGAACGCTCTGCCTAAGCCGCTCATTTTGATCCGCCACCGCAGCAGCCGAACAATCGGACATCACGCCGCCAATCGGCAAGGGCATTTCCGAGATTATTTCCCCATTCAAGGCCACTGTGCAGCCCCCGCCCATTTCCCGGACGCGGTTTCCCGCCAGCGCCATGTCCCGTTCATTTGTCCCAATAAGAATCAGATTGTGAGAGTCATGGGCAACAGAAGAGGCCGCTGCCCCCTGCTTCATGCCTGTACCGCAGATGAAACCCAGCCCTTTGTGTCCCGTACGCTTATGACGCTCCACCACGGCTATTTTGAGAATGTCCCGCTCCAAATCAATGCCGTTGTCTTTTTGAAAATCAATATCAGCGTCCCATTCCTCTGTGATTAGCTGGCGGGCAATCAGACGAATGACGCGGCACATATGCACGCCGAAATATGGGATATGAAAATCATCCTCTGACAGCGCATCCAGATGAAAGGAATTTCGCACCGCCCGATCCAAATCCGGCCGGATATGCGACTCCTGCCAAGGCAACAGCCATCCATTTTCCACAACGCGGCGTCCTCTGCAATATACATCGCGAATTTTGATTTTGGCTAAATCATCCAATACGAGGAGATCCGCCATATATCCCGGTGCGGTGGCGCCCACATTTCTCAAGCCAAAACACTCCGCCGCCCATAGTGTGGCCATGCGGATGCCCGTAATTGGGTTTTTCCCGGCGCGGACAGCCTGGCGTATGGCATCGTCTATATGTCCCTTTTTCAGCAAATCGGCCGGATGCTTGTCATCGCTGACCAGTAGACAGCGATGCGCCCACGGCTCCTCAAATAAAGGCAGCAACGCCTGCAAATTTTGCGCGGCCGTGCCCTGGCGGATCATCACCCGTTGGCCTTTGCGAATGCGTTCTCTGGCTTCCTCAGCCGAAGAACATTCGTGATCGTCTCCAATACCTGCGGCGATGTATTGATCCAATTTTTTGCCGGAGAGCAGCGGCGCGTGGCCATTGACAGTCAGCCCGTGCTCTCTTGCTGCGCGGATTTTCTTCAGGATTTCCTTGTCTTCCGCAATCACGCCGGGATAATCCATCACTTCCGCCAGACCGAGAACCCGCGGATGGGAATAAAAAGACTCCAGATCCTCCGCCACCAGAACCGCCCCCGACTCATCGAAACGGGTGGCCGACACGCAAGAAGGCAGCATAATGTATATTGTCATGGGAATATTTTCACTGGCCTCCAACATATAACGAATCCCCGCCTTTCCGCAGACATTTGCAATCTCATGGGGGTCTGCCACCACGGACGTAGTTCCGTGGGCAATTACCGCCCGGGCGAACTCTGGAGGCGTAAGCATAGAGCTCTCGATATGAATATGCCCGTCCATGAAGCCGGGACAAATATATTTTCCCTGCACATCCCGGACTTCCCGCGCATCTTCATCAGTATAAGAGTCCCCTACTCCAATGATTTTCTCATCCTCAATTAACACATGCGCTTGTTCCGTCTCACCCGTAAACACATTGATAACGGTTCCATTTTTCAATAATATCCGCATATTTCACCTTCTAACTGTCCGATCTGGAAAAATCGGCCCACAATTTTTCTCATATTTATCTTATTTTAACACATATCTCATCATAAATGGTAGAAACTGTCTATCAATAAAATGTTTTCTTATGAATTCTCTTGTAGCGCCATATACGTTAAACTCCACTGTGACCAACGTTCCTGGTCTGCCCTTGCGCTTCCATGCACATATGGGCCATGAGATTATAAGCCTAATCCCTAAATTGCGCTGCCGCAGCGCCATAAAATTCTCGAAAACTTAAATTTATTTTTAGTTTTTTCTTAACGCAAAAAAAGACAGGGATAAGCATGCTTACCTCTGCCTCTGTAAGTAAATGTATGTTAATCCTAAACTTTAAACCTATACCCCACCCCCCATATCGTTTCGATGTATTGGGGCTTAGCCGTATTGAACTCTATTTTTTCACGAATCTTCTTAATATGAACCGTTACCGTGGCAATGTCTCCCACGGATTCCATGTCCCAGATTTCCCGAAATAATTCTTCTTTTGTAAACACCCGGTTGGGATTTTGCGCCAGAAAAGTGAGCAGGTCGAATTCTTTGGTTGTAAATGTGGTCTCCTCTCCGTTAACCCAAACCCGCCTGGCGGTTTTGTCAATCTTAATTCCCCGGATTTCCACAATGTCGTTCTGGGGAACGCCACTGTGCGTCAGACGATTGTATCTCTCCAGATGCGCTTTTACGCGTGCCACCAGTTCACTGGGACTAAAGGGCTTGGTCATATAATCATCGGCTCCCAGACCCAACCCCCGTATTTTGTCAATGTCGTCCTTCTTAGCGGAAACCATGATGATTGGCGTGTTCTGAGAACCTCTGACACGCCTGCATATCTCGAAGCCGTCCACCTCAGGAAGCATCAGGTCCAGTATAATCAAGTTGAAGTCCCCTTCCAGAGACATCTGAAGTCCCAAGTCGCCCCGGTTGGCAATCTCCACCTCAAAGCCGCTGAGCTCCAGATAGTCTTTTTCCAAATCCGCAATGGCCTCCTCATCTTCAATAATCAGAATTTTGCTCATCCAATGGTACCTCCTGGTATTTTCTAAGCACAAAGTACATAATGGTGCCGATGCCTTCCCTGCTGGTGGCCCACACCTTTCCTCCATGGTCTTCCATAATCTTTTTCACAATGGACAGGCCAATCCCGCTGCCCCCTTTGGATGAATTCCGGGATACGTCTGTCCGGTAAAATCTGTCAAAAATGTATGTCAAATCTTTTGCGGCGATTCCTTTGCCGTTGTCCTCTATCTCCACCTGAATAAAGTCACCCACATCCTTGATCCGCAGTTGAATGATTCCATGACTTTTGTTCATATATTTTATAGAATTGCTGATAATATTATTCACCACCCGGCCCAACTGCTCGCCGTCCGCTATAATGACCACATCTTCGCCCACATAATTGGCGTAGACAAGCTCAATGCCCTTCACCTCCAACTCAAGTTCCAGCTCTTCCGCACAATCGTTGAAGTAATCGTTTACGCGAATTTTGCTGAATGTATACGGAATCCGGTTGGTGTCAATCTTGGAATAGAATGTCAATTCATTGATCAGATGGTCCATCTCCGTTGTCTTATTATAGATGGTGCGGATATACCGGTCCATCTTCTCCGGCGTGTCCGCCACGCCATCCATAATCCCCTCCACATAACCTTTCACCGCCGTGATGGGCGTTTTCAGATCATGAGATATGTTACTGATCAATTCTTTGTTTTCTTTGTCCAGGACAATCTTCTCCTCTGTGGACTGCTTCAGTCGTTTGCGCATTTCCTCAAAATCCTGGCACAATTCGGCAAATTCATCATTGCCTTCCACATCCATAGTAAAGTCCAGATTGCCTTCCTTAATGTTGTTGGTGGCCCGTTTTAACTTCACCAAAGGCGCAGCTACGCTTCGGTAAATCCAGGAACCCACGGTAAGACTGGTGAATATCATAATCACCAGAACCACAAATAACACGTCTTTGGTCATCAGTTGCACTCTGGCCGTGCTTTCATTGGATTCCACAATAGACAAGTCATAGGGGGACTCCGTCGTGTGTTCTTTCGCTCCCTGAACAGCCTGTATCTGCCCAAATCCATACAACGTAGCCATGAGCAAAAGCACTGGCACCAATACCACCATGAGGAACCCTACGATAATCCGAGTCTGTAATTTCATAAAAATCCCCCTTCCATGCTCTGTCTAGACACTACAGACATTATAGCATAGAAGGGGGATTTCATCTCTAAATTTTCTATAAATTTACTATGAAAGTCCCGGAAAACGACAGTGCGATGAGTAAGCTTGCTTACATCATTGCTCTGTCATTTGACGGGCTAACCCGTATGAACAAGTAGGGCGAAAGCCCGAATTGTGAATAACGGGTGCAGCTGTGGGAGTGCGATAGCGCAAAACAGCTGTCTTTCATTCATAGTCCCGAAAACGACAGCACGATGAGTAAGCTCGCTTGCACCATTGCTCCATCATTTGACGGTTTACTTCATTTCCACTTTATCCAAATGCCAGATCTCATCCACGTATTCCTGGATGGTACGGTCTGAGGTGAATTTACCACTGCATGCCACGTTCAGGATAGCGCTTTTTGCCCATCTCTTCTCATCTTTATAAGCCACTTCCACTTTCTTCTGGGTTTCCGCATAAGACTTAAAGTCTGCCAGTATAAAGTACATATCCGCTTTATTGCTGTTGTTTGTATTCAACAGGGAATCGTAAATATCCCGGAAAAGCTCTGGATCGTTGGGCGCAATCTCCCCATTAATAAGCTGCATCAACACCTGACGGATCTCATTGTCCCGATTGAAGATATCCATAGGCTGATAGCCGCCTTTATTTTCGTAATGAATCACTTCGTCAGAGGACAACCCGAAGATAAAAGCATTCTCCTCGCCCACTTCTTCCACGATTTCCACATTGGCCCCGTCCATTGTGCCCAGCGTCAGCGCACCGTTTAACATGAATTTCATATTTCCAGTGCCGGACGCTTCTTTGCTGGCCGTGGAAATCTGCTCGGATACGTCTGCCGCCGCGAAAATCATTTCCGCGTTGGACACCCGGTAGTTTTCAATGAATACCACTTTGATTTTGCCCTTGATGGACGCGTCGTTATTAATCCTGTCCGCCACGGAGTTAATCAGTTTAATAATCAGCTTAGCTCTGTGGTACGCCGCAGAAGCCTTGGCTCCAAAAATAAATGTTCTGGGATAGAACTCCATTTCCGGATGCGCTTTGATCTGGTTATACAGGTACATCACATGCAGGATATTCAGAAGCTGGCGTTTGTACTCGTGGAGACGTTTTACCTGCACGTCGAAGATAGAACGGGGATCTACCTCTATGCCGTTGTGTTCCTGGATATATTTGGCCAGACGCAGTTTGTTCTGGTATTTAATATTGAGAAATTCCTGCTGCGCTTTCTCATCATCCGCATAGATTTTCAACTTCTGAATCTGGCTTAAATCGGTGATCCACTCGTCGCCAATGTATTTTGTCACCCAATCCGCCAGAAGTGGATTGCCGTGAAGCAGGAAACGCCTCTGTGTGATGCCATTTGTCTTATTATTAAATTTCTCAGGCATCATTTCGTAGAAATCCTTCAACTCCTGTTTCTTTAGGATTTCGGTATGCAGCCTTGCCACCCCGTTGACGGAATAGCCTGCCGCAATGGCCAGATGCGCCATCTTCACCTGTCCATCGTATATAATGGCCATCTTGCGCACTTTTTCATGATTTCCTGGATACTTCTTCTCAATATCCAGAATGAAACGGCGGTTGATTTCCTCAATAATCTGGTAAATCCTGGGCAACAGTCTGGAAAACAGCTCGATGGGCCATTTTTCCAACGCTTCGGACATAATGGTATGGTTGGTGTATGCGCAGGTCTTGGTGGTCACCTCCCACGCCTCATCCCAGTTGAGTCCTTCCTCATCCAACAGAATCCGCATCAGTTCCGCCACAGCTACCGTTGGATGGGTATCGTTCATCTGGAACGTGGCTTTCTCATAAAACTTGCGGATGTCGCCATGTTTCCTCTTATATTTTGCAATAGCCGCCTGTACGCTGGCGGAAATGAAGAAATACTGCTGTTTCAGCCGCAGTTCCTTTCCCGCATAATGGTTGTCGTTGGGATAGAGCACTTCCACAATGTTCCGGGCCAGATTCTCCTGTTCCACCGCCTTGCGGTAATCCCCTTTGTCGAAGGAATCCAGATGGAAATCCACAATGGGCTGCGCGTCCCAGATACGCAGTGTGTTTACAATTCCATTGTCATATCCCACAATAGGCATATCATATGGCACTGCCTGTACAGACTGATAATTCTCATGAACGAACTTCTGGGTCTTGGTGGCCTCGTCGTATTCCACCCGCACATGACCGCCAAATCTGACTTCCTTGGCGTACTCTGGGCGACGCAGCTCAAAGGGGTAACCATCTTTAAGCCAGTTATCCGGCTCCTCCACCTGATAGCCGTCTTTAATCCCCTGCTTAAACATCCCGTAGCGGTAACGGATGCCACATCCATATGCACAGTAGCCCAATGTGGCCAGCGAATCCAGGAAACATGCGGCAAGCCGCCCCAGACCGCCATTTCCCAGCGCAGGGTCTGGCTCCTGATCCTCGATTACGTTCAGGTCAAATCCCAGTTCTTCCACAGCCTCCCGCACTTCTTTCATG
>CAJURH010000042.1 GCA_910588775.1 uncultured Lachnospiraceae bacterium | reverse complement strand
CTTGCGTGTATACGTGGGAAAAGATGAGTTGCCGAAAGTTCTGGGAGGACTGGGAATCGCAATCATTTCCACAAATAAAGGCGTGATTACGGACAAGGAAGCCAGAAGAGAGCGTGTAGGCGGAGAAGTTCTGGCATTTGTTTGGTAGAGCGGTAAGGCATTGTTTTAGAACTGAAAACAGAAGGGGAAGACGTGAGAACCCTTTCCGACAATCTAAGTAAGGAGGAAATTGTAATGTCACGTATCGGAAGATTACCGGTAACCGTACCTGCCGGAGTGACCGTGGATATCACGGAAAAAAATCATGTAACTGTAAAAGGGCCAAAAGGAACCTTAGAACAAGCGCTTCCAGAGGAAATGCAGATCAAGCTGGAAGAGGGCGCGGTGACTGTTACACGTCCAAGTGATTTGAAAAAGATGAAATCCCTGCATGGGCTGACCAGATCGCTGATTCAGAATATGGTGACAGGCGTAACGGAAGGATACAAAAAAGAACTGGAAGTAAACGGCGTGGGCTATCGTGCCGCAAAACAGGGGAAAAAGCTGGTGTTAAATCTTGGTTTTTCTCATCCAGTGGAAATGGAAGATCCGGAAGGGTTGGAAGTAAAAGTTGACGGTAATAAAATTATTGTTGAAGGAATTGACAAGCAACGCGTAGGTCAGTATGCCGCAGAGATCAGGGAAAAGAGAAAACCTGAACCATATAAGGGTAAAGGTATCAAGTATGTCGATGAGGTGATCAGACGTAAAGTGGGTAAAACCGGTAAGAAATAAATAAAGGAGGGCGTGAAAATGGTTAAGAAGGTTTCAAGAGCGAAAGTTCGTCAGAAAAAGCATAGAAGAATGCGTTATCGCATGAGCGGTACAACACAGACTCCCCGTTTAGCCGTATTTAGGAGCGATAAGCATATGTATGCCCAGATTATTGATGATACTGTTGGCCATACCCTGGTATCCGCGTCAACTCTCCAGGCAGAGGTAAAGGCAGATTTGGAGCATACCAATGATATAAAAGCTGCTGAAAAAGTGGGCGAAGTGATCGGTAAGAGGGCAGTTGAAAAAGGCATCAAGAAAGTTGTTTTTGACAGAGGTGGTTTCTTATACCATGGAAAAGTTAAGGCTTTAGCTGATGCAGCAAGAGAAGCTGGGTTGGAATTCTAGAAAGGGAGGAAAAACACATGAAACGCAAAATCATTGATGCCAGTCAGCTTGAGTTAGAAGATAAAGTAGTATCCATCAAACGTGTAACAAAAGTTGTAAAAGGTGGTCGTAACTTTCGTTTTACAGCGTTGGTAGTTGTGGGTGATGGCAACGGACATGTGGGAGCGGGCTTAGGCAAAGCCACAGAAATTCCTGAGGCGATTCGCAAAGGAAAGGAAGATGCCATGAAAAAGATGATCTCCGTGGCCAGAGATGACAATGGAAGCATCACGCATGATTTCATCGGCAAATTCGGAAGCGCGCAGGTATTGTTAAAGAAAGCCCCAGACGGTACAGGTGTGATTGCCGGCGGGCCCGTGCGTGCAGTGATCGAGCTGGCAGGAATCAAGAATATCCGTACAAAATCTCTCGGTTCCAATAACAAACAAAACGTTGTGCTTGCAACAATGGCGGGCTTAAGCCAGTTGAAAACTCCGGAAGAAGTGGCAAAGCTCCGTGGAAAATCCGTAGACGAAGTTGTTGGATAAGGAGGGGTGAAAAATGGCGGATAAATTAAAGATTACGCTTGTAAGATCTACAATCGGCGCAATTCCGAAACACAGAAAAACTGTAAAATCTTTGGGGCTGCGTAAACTTAACAAGACTGTGATAATGCCTGACAATCCTGCGATTAGAGGCATGGTAAAACAGGTACAGCATCTGGTGAAAGTTGAAGAAGTGCAGACAGAAGACTAAGGGGGTGTTGAAATGGAATTATATAACTTGAAACCGGCAAAGGGTTCGAATCGTGACCGTTTCAGGAAAGGCCGCGGGCATGGTTCAGGAAACGGAAAAACTGCCGGCAAAGGACATAAAGGACAGTTAGCCCGTTCTGGCGCCAAGAAAGCTGGGTTTGAGGGCGGTCAGATGCCTTTATACAGACGTATTCCCAAAAGAGGATTTACCAACAGAAATTCAAAAGAGATAGTAGCTATCAATGTAGAAGTTTTAGATCGTTTTGAAGATGGCGCGGAAGTTACGATAGAAAAACTTTTGAGCAGTGGCGCGATCTCCCATAAAAAAGATGGCGTAAAAATCCTTGGAAAAGGAGAGCTGACAAAGAAACTTCATGTCAAAGTCAACGCATTCAGCGCCGGCGCAAAAGCGAAGATTGAAGCGGCGGGCGGAACGACAGAGGTGGTTTAATGTTAGAAGGCGTGGCAAACGTATTCAAAGTAAAAGACATCAGACGAAGATTGTTTTTCCTTTTACTTATGATTATTGTGATCCGTATCGGGTCACAATTGCCTGTCCCTGGGACGGACGGAGAATACTTTAAAAACTGGTTTGACAGCCAGTCAGGTGACGCGTTTAACTTTTTTGATGCATTTACCGGAGGGTCATTTACGCAAATGTCTATATTTGCGCTGAATATCACTCCATATATTACGTCCTCGATTATTATGCAGCTTTTGACTATTGCAATTCCTAAGTTAGAAGAAATGCATAAGGACGGCGAAGACGGACGGAAGAAAATTGCGTCCATCACCCGCTATTTGACCATTGGTCTGTCTATTTTTGAAGGAATCGCCATGTCCATTGGATTTGGCCGTCAGGGACTGATTCCAGCGCTTTCCGCAGGTTCAGATTCTTCTACCTTTGAAAAAATTGCGGCTGCTTTTGTCGTGGTCGTTTGTCTGACAGCCGGTTCTGCCATGTTAATGTGGATTGGCGAGCGCATAACGGAAAAAGGCGTGGGAAATGGTATTTCCATTGTCTTGACAATTAATATCGTATCCACAATGCCTAGCGATTTTGCTGCTTTGTATGAGACATTTGTGAAGGGAAAGACAATAGCTAAGGGCGCTTTGGCAGCATTGATCATTTGCGCAATTGTATTGGCGATGGTTGTGTTTGTGTTGATTTTGAATGACGCCACAAGGAGAATTCCGGTGCAGTATTCCAAAAAAATGCAGGGCCGGAAGATGGTGGGGGGACAGTCCTCACACATTCCACTGAAAGTTAACACAGCAGGCGTTATCCCGATTATTTTCGCCTCATCAATCATGTCCTTTCCCACAGTAATTGCCACTTTCCTTGGCAGAACCAATGGAACGGGCATGGGAAGCGAAGTTCTGCGGATGTTGTCTTCCAGCAACTGGTGTAACCCGGAGAGGCCGATTTACTCTATTGGATTGTTAATTTATGTAGTGTTGGTTATTTTCTTTGCCTATTTCTATACTTCTATTACCTTCAACCCCATAGAGGTGGCGGATAATATGAAGAAACAGGGTGGATTCGTACCTGGCATCCGTCCGGGAAAGGCAACGACGGATTATTTGACAAAAATTTTGAACTATATCATTTTTATCGGCGCTGCAGGTCTGGTGATTGTGGCCATTATTCCATTTTTCTTTAATGGGGTGTTTGGCGCGCAGGTTTCATTTGGAGGAACTTCCATCATCATCGTGGTAGGGGTGGTATTGGAAACGATTAAGCAGATTGAATCCATGATGTTGGTGCGTAATTATAAAGGTTTCTTAAATGAATAGATGCATAGAGGAGGTTGTGGTGGCAACACCGCAGCCTTTGATAATATTTACTGTATGGCAGGAGGTTTTAACAATATGAGGATCGTGATGTTGGGGGCGCCAGGGGCAGGAAAAGGAACGCAGGCGAAGAAGATTGCGGCAAAATATGGAATTCCCCATATTTCCACAGGAGATATTTTCCGAGCGAATATTAAGAACGGAACCGAGCTTGGAAAAAAAGCGAAATCTTATATGGATCAGGGAATGCTGGTTCCCGATGAGCTGACGGTGAGCCTGGTTATGGATCGGTTTCAGGAGCCGGACGCCCAAAAGGGATATGTTTTGGATGGCTTTCCCCGGACAATTCCCCAGGCAGAGAGCTTGGATGCAGCATTGAAAGAGAGTGGCAGTCAAATTGATTTTGCAGTCAACGTAGATGTCCCGGATGAGAACATTGTAAAGAGAATGTCTGGGAGAAGGGCTTGTGTGAAATGCGGAGCTACATATCATCTGCAATATGCAGCGCCGGAAAAAGATGGGATCTGTGATTCCTGTGGGGAAAACCTGATTCTTCGCGATGACGATAAGCCGGAGACGGTGGAGAAGCGTCTGAAAGTTTATCATGAGCAGACACAGCCTCTGATTGATTATTATGCACAGAAGAATGTCTTGAGAGAAGTAGACGGGACACTGGGCTTGGATGAAGTGTTCTCACAGATTACGGCAATTTTAGGAGAATAGGGATGTCAGTATCAATTAAGTCACCAAGTGAAATAAAGCTAATGAGGGAAGCCGGGCGCTTTTTGGAAGAGGTGCACAATGAATTGGCGAAAATGATCAAACCGGGAGTTTCCACCTGGGAAATTGACAAAGCAGGTGAAGACATGATTAGAAGCCTGGGATGTGTGCCAAACTTTTTGAATTACAATGGATTTCCAGCTTCTTTTTGCACTTCTATTAATGATGAAGTCGTTCATGGAATACCTTCTAAGGAAAGGATACTCAAGGAAGGGGACATTATCAGTCTGGATGCAGGTTTAATTCATAAACATTATCATTCGGATGCGGCCAGGACCTATGGGGTAGGAGAGATTTCCGCCGAGGCCCGTCAGCTTATTGAAGTGACGCGAAAGAGTTTTTTTGAGGGTTTGAAATACGCGAAAGCGGGGAAACATCTATTTGAGATTTCTGGCGCCATCGGTTCCTATGCGGAAAGCTTCGGATATGGTGTGGTGCGAGATCTGGTTGGGCATGGAATTGGCACGAAGCTTCATGAGGAGCCGCAGATACCTAATTTTAAACAGAAAAGGCGGGGAATGAAATTGTATGCCGGCATGACCCTTGCCATTGAGCCAATGATCAATGAAGGACGTGCGGACGTGGTGTGGCTGGATGATGACTGGACAGTAGCGACAGAAGACGGATCTTTGTCCGCTCATTATGAAAATACCATTTTAATTACGGACGGAGAGCCTGAGATATTAACACTAACGCAATCATTAGAATAATCCATAGGAGGTTTCCATGTCGAAAGCAGATGTAATCGAAGTAGAAGGTATTGTGCTAGAGAAGCTGCCCAATGCCATGTTTAAAGTGCAGTTGGAGAACAAACATGTGGTGTTGGCCCATATTAGTGGAAAGCTGCGCATGAATTTCATACGTATTTTGCCTGGTGATAAAGTTACCATTGAGCTTTCTCCCTACGATTTGTCAAAGGGACGGATTATATGGAGAGATAAATAAAAAATGCTTGCATAATGGAATATATTTTGATACAATATTAGACGAACTTTTGTGTTTTGCACAAAGCGGCAGATTTGATAACGGAAGGAGGATTTCCAGTGAAAGTAAGATCATCTGTAAAACCCATTTGCGATAAATGCAAGATTATCAAGAGAAAGGGAAGAATCAGGGTCATCTGTGAAAATCCCAAGCATAAGCAAAGGCAAGGCTGAAGCGTTACAAATTTTCAAAGTTTAAACGCAGCAGTAGGAACCACCCGGGTGTGTTGTTCTGCTGTTTATATAATGTGTACGCGGTGTTTGGTAAAAGCGCTGCCATGCGAACAGCGGTCATGTGCCCTGCATATGACACCCGCGACATTCGCCAAATGCCCATGCAGTCATGGCGATTGGCCCATTGCTCGCGGGAATGAACAGTCTTCACATTCATACGCCTAATACCGGGATATTCCCGGAAAGGCTGCGTGTATTTAAATGCGGCTGGGCGCTTGTCTGGCGCCCCAGTTAGGAAAATTTATTAGTTTTTGATTCTTGTTAAGAGAAAGATTTAGGAGGAAATTCTATGGCTCGTATAGCTGGTGTGGACTTACCAAGGGACAAACGTGTAGAGATTGGTCTGACCTATATTTATGGAATCGGCAGATCTACTTCAAACATGTTGCTTAAGAAAGCTGGGGTGAACCCGGATACTCGTGTCAGGGATCTGACAGACGAAGAGGTCAATAAGATACGTGAAGTGATGGAAGAAAACTGTATTGTGGAAGGTGATTTGCGCAGGGAAATTGCCATGAACATCAAGCGGCTTCAAGAGATTGGATGCTACAGAGGCATCCGTCATAGAAAGGGGCTGCCTGTTCGGGGACAGAACACCAAGACAAACGCCAGAACACGTAAAGGTCCTAAGAGAACGGTTGCAAATAAGAAAAAATAAAAAAGCTATAACTGTTAATATGAGAGAATGTATAGAAAGTGTAGGTTAGTTTAAATGGCAAAAGCGACAAAGAAAACGACAAAACGTCGTGTCAAGAAGAACGTTGAACGAGGACAGGCACATATCCAGTCATCTTTTAACAACACCATTGTTACTTTGACGGATACGGAAGGAAACGCTCTTTCATGGGCAAGCGCCGGCGGCCTGGGATTTAAGGGTTCAAGGAAATCTACTCCCTATGCAGCGCAGATGGCGGCGGAAACGGCTGCGAAGGCTGCTTTGGTGCATGGTCTGAAAACTGTGGATGTAATGGTGAAAGGGCCTGGTTCCGGTAGGGAAGCTGCAATTCGCGCCCTGCAGGCATGCGGTCTGAATGTTACCAGCATCCGCGACGTGACCCCTGTTCCCCACAATGGTTGCCGTCCACCGAAACGTCGAAGAGTATAGATTCGTCTACTATTATTGGAAAAGCAGTGAGAAGTTAATAGGAGGTAGCTAAGCATGGCAATAAATCGAGTGCCAGTATTGAAAAGATGCAGGTCTTTGGATTTAGACCCCATATATTTGGGAATCAATAAAAAATCAACACGGCAGTTACACAGGGCCAACCGCAAAATATCTGAGTATGGCCTTCAGCTTCGTGAGAAACAGAAAGCAAAATTTATTTACGGTGTATTGGAAAAACCCTTCCGCAATTATTATAAAAAAGCAGATAAAATGCAGGGCATGACCGGCGCCAATCTGATGACTCTTCTGGAGCGCAGACTGGACAACGTAATCTTCCGTCTTGGCTTTGCGCGCACAAGAAGAGAAGCCAGACAGATTGTAGGTCATAAGCATGTGACTGTAAATGGCAGAGTGGTGAACATTCCTTCTTTTCTTATAAAGGCAGGCGATGTAATTGAGATTAAAGAAAGCTGTAAAGGATCTGCCAGATATAAAGAAGTTCTGGAGATAACCGGAGGAAGGTTAGTGCCGGAATGGTTGGATTCTGACCAGGAATCCTTAAAGGGAGTTGTTAAGGAACTTCCTTCAAGAGAAGCTATCGACGTTCCTGTGAACGAGATGCTTATCGTCGAGTTATACTCTAAATAATAGGTAACACCCAAGGAGGTGTCTTATAGTGTTTGATTTTAATAAGCCTAAGATTGAAATTACGGATATTTCCGAAGATAAAAAATACGGCAGATTTGTAGTGGAACCTTTGGAGAGAGGATATGGGACTACTTTGGGAAATTCGCTCAGGCGCATCATGCTCTCCTCTTTGCCAGGGGCTGCGGTCAGTCAGGTAAAGATCGACGGGGTGCTTCATGAATTCAGTTCGATCCCTGGCGTAAAGGAAGACGTGACGGAAATCATCATGAACCTGAAGAGCCTCGCAATCCGGAACAGAAGTACGGATAATGAACCAAAGGTTGCCTATGTGGAGTGTGAAGGAAAAGGAGTAGTGACTGCTGCAGATATCCAGGTGGATCAGGATATTGAGATCATGAATCCCGATCTGGTGATTGCCACTTTAAACGGCGGCAAAGACTGCAGGCTGGTCATGGAATTGACTATTACAAAGGGCAGAGGCTATGTAAGTTCCGAGAAGGGAAAGACAGATGATATGCCCATTGGAGTCATTGCCATCGATTCCATCTATACACCAGTAGAGCGTGTGAACTTAACAGTAGAGAATACTCGTGTTGGTCAGATTACAGATTTTGATAAATTAACCCTTGATGTATACACAAATGGTACATTGGACCCGGATGAGGCAGTAAGCTTGGCAGCAAAAGTACTTAGCGAACATTTGAGCCTGTTTATTGATTTGTCCGAGAATGCCAAAACAGCGGAAGTCATGATTGAAAAAGAGGACAATGAAAAGGAAAAGGTGCTGGAGATGAGCATCGACGAATTGGAATTGTCTGTGCGTTCTTATAACTGTCTAAAAAGGGCAGGAATTAACACAGTGGAAGAGTTGTGCAATCGTACATCGGATGATATGATGAAGGTCCGTAACCTGGGCCGCAAATCATTGGAAGAAGTTTTGGCAAAATTAAAGGAACTCGGTCTGCAGCTTCAGCCTGCGGAAGAGTAAAAACACAGTGGATGCCTGACACATACCAGTAAGACCGACGAGCGTGGTATGCTGTCCCACAGATGGAGGATTTGAAAATGGCGAAATATAGAAAATTAGGTAGAACATCCAGTCAGAGAAAAGCTTTGTTGCGGAATCAGGTGACAAACTTGTTATATCATGGCAAGATCATTACTACTGAATGCAAAGCGAAAGAAGTTCGTAAAATTGCAGAGGGTTTGATTGCGCTGGCTGTTAAAGAGAAAGACAACTATGAGATGGTTACTGTGACTGCAAAAGTTGCCAAGAAAAATGCGGAAGGCAAGAGAGAAAAACAGGTGGTAGACGGCAAAAAAGTGACTGTTTACGAAGAAGTGCAAAAAGAGATTAAGAAAGACTCTCCTTCCAGGCTTCATGCCAGAAGACAGATGATGAAAGTATTTTATCCAGTAAAAGAAGTTCCTACAGAAGGGGCTGGAAGAAAAAAGAATACAAAGCAAGTAGACATGGCAGAAAAAATGTTTACAGAAGTAGCGCCGAAGTATGAAGGACGTAATGGTGGATATACACGCATCATCAAGATTGGCCCCAGAAAAGGTGACGCTGCTATGGAAGTTTTGTTGGAGCTGGTGTAAGTTAGGAAGATTTGGGACGCGGCGTAGCTGCGTTCCTTTTTGACTTATAAGAAGAGGAGAGGCAGTATGATTAGTCAGGAATTTCACAGGAGTAGGAGGCAGCTATATCAGGAATTATTGAAGGATAATTCCATTGGGTTTGTTTTTTCAGGAGAACAAAAAGAGGATAGAGGGGATCAAATGTTTCCTTTCACTCCTTATGCGAATTTCTATTATTTGACAGGCTTTGAACAACCAAAGGCAATCTTTATGGCTGTGAAAGAGCGGGGAAATTATCAGGAGATTCTCTTTATCGATCATCCGGATGAGAAAAAGCAGCGATGGGAAGGAATTTCCTATACAAAAGAAAGTGTTCGCGCAGAGACGGGAATCGCGCAAGTGGAATACTTGGAAAAATTTATAAGCAGCATTCCTCTTTTTGGCAGGAAAAATTTAATTGAGAATATTTATGTGGATATTGCAAATTGGGAGGAAGGATTTCATCAAAATCCGGCTCAGCAGTTTGCGGCCAAAATCCAATCCTCTTATCCATACATGCACATGCATAATACATTTCAGCAAATGAGTCTAATGCGTCAGGTGAAATGTCCTGAGGAAATTGCCCTGCACAGGGAGGCATGCAGGATAACCAGCGAAGGGGTCAGACATATGCTGGGAAATCTGAATCCTGGTATGTATGAATGTCAGGCGGAAGCGTATTTTGACTTTGTATTGAAAAGCCACAATGCGGCGCATGCCTTTCCCACTATTGCAGCTTCTGGCCCCAACGCCTGTGTGCTTCACTATGTGTCTAATGACCGAAAAATGCAAGAGGGAGATCTGATCTTGTTTGACCTGGGCGCTGAATGGGGGCATTATGCTTCTGATGTGAGCCGCACGTATCCGGTTAGTGGGAAATTCACCCAACAGCAAAAGGAGCTTTACGAAGTGGTGTTGAAGGGACTTGAGGCGGCTATTGCCAGAACCAGGCCAGGACAGCCTAAGAACGAATTACAAAATATCAGCAAAGACGTTATGGCAGAAGAGTTGCTTAAACTGGGGATAATTCAGGAAAAAGAGGAGATTTCCCGTTATTATTATCATGGTTCCGGGCATTATATTGGTTTGTATACCCATGATGTGGGAGACGAATATGCTCCGCTGGAGGTGGATATGATGTTTACATTGGAGCCAGGTTTGTATTTTCAGGAATTGGGCATTGGCATCCGCATAGAGGACACGATTCTGGTTACCAGCGATGGCTGTCAGGTTTTGTCGGGAGACATTCCGAAAACGGTGGAAGAGATAGAAGCTTTCATGGCAAAATGTTAAAAATGTTCGTGGGGTTAAGTTCTGGAGCGTGGCTGGCATGAGTTTTGGAATACGCTTCGGGACAAGGAGGATCGCATATGGCTAAAAAATTATTCTTTTTATATAACCCCAGAGCGGGAAAGGGGTTGCTGAAAACCAAGTTAGCCGATATAGTTGATATTTTCGTAAAAGCCGGGTATGAAACAATCGTGTATCCAACGCAGGCAAAGGGAGATGGTTATGAACGGGTCATTGAATATGAGTCTCAAGTGGATATGGTGGTTTGCAGCGGTGGTGACGGCACATTGGATGAGGTGGTTTCGGGACTGATGGCCTGTGGTAGCCAAATACCCATAGGCTACATACCTGCGGGCAGCACCAATGATTTTGCAAATAGTTTGTTTATACCAAAAGATATGATTAAAGCTGCGGAGGCTATCGCCCAAGGGGATATTTATCGCTGCGATGTAGGACGTTTTAATGATGATTCTTTTGTATACATTGCAGCTTTTGGTTTATTCACGGATGTGGCGTACGAAACAAATCAGGATTTGAAAAATATATTGGGGCATGTAGCTTATGTCCTGGAAGGAGTTAAACGCCTGTTGGATATAAAATCTTATCATTGTGAGATTCAGGCGGAGGATAGAGAGTTGGAAGGGGATTTTATCTATGGGATGATTACCAATTCCCGCTCTGTGGGGGGATTTAAGCATTTGACTGGAAAGAATGTAGACATGAACGATGGTTTGTTCGAGGTGACGCTCATCCGCAAGCCCAAAAATCCATTGGAAATGAATGAAATTATCACTTCTCTGTTGATGGCGGAGGACAGAACGGATATGATTCATTCTTTTAAGGCAAGTAAAATTGTCATAATATCCCCTGAATCCATGCCCTGGACTTTGGACGGCGAATATGGGGGCGTCCATCGGCAGGTGATAATTGAAAATCAGAAACAGGCAATGCGCATATTTTTGACGGGGCAGAAGCGTTTATTGTAGAGATTGACCATAATGATAGAGAATAGAAAGCGCTCTTTATGAAATATTACTCTTGCATTTATCCTGGATTTACGGTATCTTAATAACAGGTTTGGAATACAAATTTAGACGAATTTGAGAGGACAAAGGCGTTCCACAGTAGGAGTGGAATGTCTTTTTTTCTTTTAGAGGGTGTTTGGGAAATTATTCATGCTGCCTGCAAGTTCCATTTTGTGTGACGTGCAGTCGATATAAAGCATTTTTCAAACGCACGCTCGGCTTATAGTGAGAGGTTAAAAGGAAAGGAAGGAAGACGATGGGTGATTTAATTAAGGTAACAGAGATTTTTGGGCAGGATGTTTTCAATGACTCTGTGATGCAGGAAAGGCTGCCGAAAAAGGTATACAGAGAATTGAAAAAGACCATTGAGGAAGGTAAGGAACTCACATTAGAGATTGCGGATGTGGTGGCTCACGAGATGAAAGAGTGGGCGATTGAGAAAGGGGCGACCCATTATTCACACTGGTTTCAGCCATTGACGGGAGTGACAGCTGAGAAACACGATTCTTTTATCACGGCGCCTTTGGAAAGTGGAAAAGTGTTAATGTCTTTTTCTGGAAAAGAATTGATTAAAGGTGAACCGGATGCATCTTCATTTCCTTCGGGCGGCTTAAGAGCCACCTTTGAAGCGAGAGGTTATACTGCTTGGGATTGTACATCTCCAGCATTTGTTCGTCATGATGCGGCAGGCGCTATCCTGTGCATTCCCACAGCTTTTTGTTCCTATACGGGAGAAGCTCTAGATCAGAAAACGCCTTTGCTCCGCTCCATGGAAGCTATTAATCGCCAAGCGTTGCGTTTGGTGCGGCTTTTTGGAAACACGACTTCCAAGAAAGTGACGCCTTCCGTGGGACCGGAACAGGAATATTTTCTGGTGGATGAGAAAAAATTTCTACAGAGGAAGGACTTGATTTATACAGGCCGTACGCTTTTTGGCGCTATGCCTCCCAAAGGCCAGGAGTTGGATGATCACTATTTTGGAACGATTCGTCAGCGGATTGCTTCCTATATGAAGGATGTAAATGAAGAGCTGTGGAAACTGGGTGTAACGGCCAAGACCCAGCACAACGAGGTGGCTCCTGCCCAGCATGAAATTGCCAGTATTTATGACCAGGCCAATATTGCAGTGGATCACAACCATATTGTAATGCAGACGTTAAAGAGAGTGGCATGTGAGCATGGGATGAAGTGTCTGCTTCATGAGAAACCATTTGCGGGGGTGAATGGATCGGGTAAACATAACAACTGGTCTATTATTACGGATGATGGAGTTAATCTGCTGGAACCAGGGAAGACGCCCCATGAAAATATTCAGTTTTTGCTTGTGCTGACATGTATCTTGAAGGCGGTGGACATTCATGCGGATTTGCTTCGGGAGTCAGCGGCTGATGTGGGGAATGACCACAGACTGGGGGCAAACGAGGCTCCTCCCGCTATTATCTCTGTATTTCTGGGAGAGCAGTTGGAAGATGTGCTGGAACAGTTGATCAGCACAGGAACGGCCACCCACAGTTTAAAAGGCGGTAAGCTACAGACGGGCGTGAAGACCCTTCCGGATTTGGCAAAAGACGCTACAGACAGGAACCGGACATCCCCATTCGCATTTACGGGAAATAAATTTGAGTTCCGTATGGTGGGTTCCAGGGATTCCATTGCTTCGCCCAACATTGTCCTGAACACTATTGTGGCAGAGGCTTTTAAAGAGGCATGCGATGTACTGGAAAAAGCGGAGGATTTCAACATGGCGGTTCATGATCTGATCAAACAGTATGCTACAGAACACCAGAGGATTGTGTTTAATGGCAATGGCTATTCAGAGGAATGGGTGAAAGAAGCGGAGAGAAGAGGGCTTCCGCACCACAGATCTATGGTTGAGACGATACCGTCTCTGGTAACGCCAAAGGCAATCAAGCTGTTCGAAGGTTTTGGAGTATACACGAAGCCGGAGCTGGAGTCGCGGGCGGAGATCATGTATGAGCATTATGCGAAGGCCATTAATATTGAAGCGAGAGTAATGATTGACATTGCCAGCAAGCAGATTATACCTGCGGTAATTAAATACGTGACGAAGCTGGCGAACTCCATTAATATTATTAAATCAGCAGGAGATGTGGATGTAAGTGTGCAGAAGGAATTACTGGAAGAATGTTCTGGGCTTTTGGTAGATACTAAAGATAGTCTTCATGCACTGATAGAGGTGGCGGATCAAGGCTCCGCTATGGAGGAAGGAAAAGAACAGGCGGAATTTTATTATTATAAAATTATGCCGGCCATGGAGGCATTGCGTACGCCAGTGGACAGACTGGAAATGCTGGTGGATAAGGAAATGTGGCCGATGCCGTCTTATGGCGATTTGATTTTTGAAGTGTAAATAAAATGCGAAGCGAAGGCGCTTGTAGAAATACAACGTCCTTGGCTTCGCTTTTTTATTATAATCAAGAGTGTCAAGGAGGGAAAAAGAGCATGGAAGATATTATGAGTGTTGTAAACGGCGAGATATTTGGCGTCTGGTTCTTAATCGGCGCTGCGCTGGTGTTCTGGATGCAGGCAGGTTTTGCCATGGTGGAGACTGGATTCACCAGAGCGAAAAACGCGGGCAACATATTGATGAAAAATCTGATGGATTTTTGTATTGGCACAGTGGTATTTATTCTGATCGGCTTCAGTCTGCTTTTGGGTGAGGACATGGTAGGATTGATTGGAAAACCAGGATTTGATATCATTACCAATTACGAAAATTTTGATTGGTCAGGATTTGTATTTAATCTTGTGTTTTGCGCCACCACGGCTACGATTGTGTCTGGAGCCATGGCTGAGCGGACCAAGTTTTTATCCTATTGCGTGTATTCAGCGATTATTTCAGCTCTCATCTATCCCATTGAAGCGCATTGGATCTGGGGCGGTGGGTGGTTGGCTCAGATTGGATTCCACGATTATGCAGGGTCCTGCGCCATTCATATGGTAGGAGGCATATCCGCGCTTATTGGCGCAAAAATACTGGGACCCCGTATTGGAAAGTTTACAAAGGACAGCGAAGGAAAAATCACAAAGGTAAATGCATTTCCCGGTCATAATCTCCCCATGGGGTGTCTGGGCGTATTCATCCTCTGGCTGGGTTGGTATGGATTCAATGGCGCTGCTGCGCAATCGGTGGATGAGCTTGCTTCTATTTTTGTGACCACAACCATTGCGCCGGCCATCGCCACTGTGGTATGCTTGATTTTCACATGGGTGAAATATGGAAAACCGGATGTGTCCATGTGTCTGAACGCCTCCTTGGCCGGTTTGGTGGCTATAACGGCTTCCTGTGACGTTACGGACTGTATAGGCGCGATAGCAATCGGTGCAGTGTCTGGCGTATTGGTTGTCTTTGGCGTATGGTTGCTGGATTATAAACTGCACATAGATGATCCGGTAGGTGCGGTGGCGGTTCACTGTTTGAATGGCATCTGGGGAACTGTTGCGGTGGGATTGTTTTCAACGTCTTCTTCCCCGGCATTCGAAACGGCGGGAATCCGTCAGGGACTTTTCTATGGAGGCGGTTTCAGCCAGTTGTGGCTTCAGTTAATTGGATTTGCTGCCGTAGCGGCGTGGACGGCGGTTACGATTACCATTACATTTGTTGTCATAAAAGCCTGTATTGGACTTCGCGTCACAGAAGAGGAGGAAATTGTGGGGCTGGATGCCTGTGAACATGGCCTTGCTTCGGCTTATTCCGGATTCAGCATTATGGATGTCTCCAATTCAATGACTATGGAAATCAATGAAAATACAGATCTGGGCACAGACGATTATGCTCTGGCCACTGCAGCGCAGAAAGATGCGGCAGTGAAAGTGGTGGCGGCTCCATTGGAAGGCAGCAATATTTACAAGGTGGTGATTATTGCAAAATTGTCCCGATACGATCAACTTCGTAAAGCTATCAACGAGTTGGGCGTGACGGGAATGACGGTTACGCAGGTAATGGGCTGTGGCGTGCAAAAGGGAGCAGGAGAGATGTATCGTGGCGTGGAAATGGATGCGACGCTTCTCCCGAAAGTTAAAGTGGAAGTGGTTGTCAGTAAGATTCCTGTAGATACAGTGATTGAGGCGGCGAAGAGAGCTCTCTACACGGGGCATATTGGGGACGGGAAAATATTTGTGTATAACGTGAACAGAGTCGTCAAGGTGCGGACTGGTGAAGAAGGATTCGTTGCTTTGCAGGATGTAGAGTAGAACGATTGTGAACGGATTTTATAAGTAGCGCCGGAAAGCTGCTAGAACGTTATGTTTTAGCGGCTTTCTGGCATTTTTTGTTTATAGTCTGAAAGCACCGTCTCCTGCCATTTGATTTGTCATTTCCACGATTTTCTCCAACGGAAATGGAGGGGTGGAAACGGGTTTCATTGCGATGGACATTAGTTTCATGGGATTGTCATCGGCCGCTATGCGGTTCGAGGAAAGTTCGCCGCATCTGCGGCAACGGTGGATAATGGCCCATTCACCGTTTTTTCGCACCCATACTGTAATTGGTTCCATAATGCCGCCGCAATTCGCTTCACGATCGCCGGGTTCCATGTCCACATGAAGGCTGCTCAGACAGTTTGGACAATGGTTGCGGTGATTGCTTCCAGCTCCAGCGGATACGGTCAGTCTGCCACACACTTTACAAGTAAAGCTTTCATTGCATGGGTGGGTTTTATAATAGCCTTTTTCGTATAGCTTTCTTTTATTTTCCCTATTCATTGGGATGCTCCTCCTAAAAGTTATGGTAAATGTCCTTTTGGGAGGCTTGGCATAGATTGTGCTTACGCAAACCTCCCGGTTAGCGCACGGTTGCCAAAGATGAATATTTTTTCATAAAGCGTTTCTCCTGAATATGTTCATAAAATTTTATATGGCAGATGGTTTGTCATCTGTTAACAAGCATTATAGCGAACTTCTGTTTATAAGTCAATAAGAAATTAGAAAAAAGTATGTTAAATATTATTTTTAATAGTAAAGTAAATAAAATATATGTTAAATATAATTGACATGTGGCGCGTGAAATGCTACTATATGTTTGGAGGTGATAAATCTGAAAAACCTGAAAGTGAAATTTGCCAGGTTGGAAAAAGATATTTCCCAGACAGAACTTGCAAAACGTGTAGGTGTGACAAGGCAGACGATCGGCATGATTGAGGCAGGGGATTATAATCCTTCATTAAAATTGTGCGTCGCAATCTGTAAGGAGTTGGATAAAACGCTGAATGATTTATTTTGGGAGGAGGAATGAAACGATGAGAAGAGGACTGGATGAGAGGCAGAATCAGTTGGTTGACAGGATAGGAGCGCGCAGCGCTTATGTTATGTTCTGGATCAGTGCGGCGGTCATAGTTGCTGAGTTGATATGGCTGGGAAATTTTCGGGTGGTTGTCGGCGAAACGATTATTTTTCTTGTGGGAGGACTCACTTGCCTGGCGGGGTGTCTGAAGGATGGCATATGGGAAAAAGAGGGAAGCAATATGTCAGCGGGACATTCTATTTTGCTAAGCGTGATTTGTTCCGGCGTTTTCTCGATTTTTTATGCGTTTGCCATTAGCCGGAAAGTGGGAGAGGATGTGAATGTGACAAAATATGTGGCGGCGTTTTTCATTGGAATCAGTTTGATATGTTTTGTCATCCTGCAGATTATGGGGAAAATCGCACGGGTAAACCGAAGAAGGCAAGAAGATAAATATTTAGAATAAATCAAATGATTATCTCAAAAAATCCCCAATTTACAGGGATTTCCGCAAGATAGCAGCTTGAATTTACTACCCATTTACTACTTACGGATTGAGCCTTGATATACTTTGAAACTCTTGCGGATAAACCAAACAGGCAGCGCACACCAATATTGACCTACCATAGATTAGAAAAATTTCATACAGCCTGCACAAGCGGCGTTTCTCACTCTCTACACAGGGAGAACAGGAACGCCGCTTTTTTTATGCCCTTTGTTACGCAGTAGGGGCAGAAAAAGCCTTGCTACAAGCGG
>CAJURH010000041.1 GCA_910588775.1 uncultured Lachnospiraceae bacterium | reverse complement strand
CGAGAAAGTGCGGTGGACGCTGGGTATCCGCATAACCGGCAGGGCTGGGGGCGGTTTGATATGCAGCGCTTTTTCCAGTCCTATCACCGATTGTATAGCCTGCCGTAAGAAGACTTTGCACTGGGGGCAGTTTTTGCCCCCTTTAAAATATGGCGTTGTATTTTTTTCCAGTTTTCGTTATAATAAATCCTGGAATAGGAGGCTTTTTATGTTACTTACATGTCAAAATATCCAAAAGAGTTTTGGAGAAAAGACCATATTGGATCAGATATCTTTTCATATAGAGGAACGGGAAAAAGTGGCGCTCATCGGCAGCAATGGCGCCGGAAAGACAACGCTTTTGCGGATTATCCGAAAGGAGCTGGAACCGGACGATGGGCAGGTGGTTCTGGCCAAAGGCGCTTCCCTGGGATACTTGGCGCAGCATCAGGATGTGGAAAGCGGCCGGACTATTTACCAGGAGCTTTTAAAGGAAAAGCAGTATCTGCTGGATATGGAAGAGAAGATGCGCCAGACGGAGCTGGCCATGAAGCAGGCCGAAGGGGAGGCGCTTGAAAAGCTGATGAACGCTTACGCCAGCCTGACCCAGCAGTTTGAGCAGAACAACGGCTATGCCTGTCAAAGCGAGGTGACGGGGGTGTTAAAAGGTCTGGGATTTTCCGAAGAGGATTTCCATAAGCAGATTGCCAACCTTTCCGGCGGGCAGAAAACCAGGGTGGCGCTGGGATGCTTGCTGCTTGGAAAGCCAGACGTGCTGCTTTTGGACGAACCCACCAATCATCTGGACATGGATTCCATCGTCTGGCTGGAAACCTATCTGTTAAATTATCCGGGGGCGGTTCTGATTGTGTCCCATGACCGGTATTTCCTGGACCGGATTGTGACGCGGGTCGTTGAACTGGAGCAGGGAAAGGCCATGACCTTTTCGGGAAATTATACAGCATTCAGCCAGAAAAAGGCGCAGGTGAGGGAAGCGCAAATGCGGGCATATGAGAACCAGCAGCAGGAGATTCGCCACCAGGAGGAAGTCATTGCCAAGTTGAAGTCCTTCAACCGGGAAAAATCCATCCGGCGGGCGGAAAGCCGGGAAAAGAAGCTGGATAAAATAACCCTGTTGGAAAAACCGGTGATGGAGGAAAACGCCATGCATATGCGTCTGAACCCCCGTATGGAGAGCGGAAAAGACGTGCTGTCTGTGCAGGAGTTGGCCAAAGCTTTTGGCTCGGAGAGGCTTTTTGACAGTATTTCCTTCGAAGTGAAGCGGGGAGAGCGGGTGGCTTTGATTGGCGGCAATGGCGCCGGGAAGACCACTATTTTGAAAATGATCATTGGCTTTTTGGAGCCGGATGGGGGAATGTGCAGCCTGGGGTCAAGAGTGCAGATCGGCTATTATGACCAGGAACACCAGGCGCTTCATATGGAAAAAACCATTTTTGAGGAATTGTCCGACGCATATCCTACGTTGAATCACACGGAGATACGCAATGTGCTGGCCGCTTTTTTGTTCACCGGGGACGATGTCTTTAAGAAAATATCCGCTTTGAGCGGCGGCGAGCGGGGACGGGTGGCGTTGGCGAAGCTGATGCTCTCCGAGGCGAATTTCCTGTTGTTGGACGAGCCCACCAACCATTTGGACATTGCTTCCAGGGAAATCCTGGAAGAAGCGCTGAGAAGCTACACGGGGACGCTTCTCTATGTCTCCCATGACCGTTATTTCATCAACCAGACGGCCACGCGGATTCTGGATTTGACCAATCAAAACCTGGTGAATTATGTGGGCAGCTATGACTATTACCTGGAAAAAAGGGAGGAATTGACAAAGAGATATGCCCCTGCCCAAAAGTCCAGCGATGTTTCCCAGGGAGATTCCCAGGAGAAACTATCCTGGAAGCAGAAGAAGGAGGAGCAGGCCAGGAAGCGGAAACGGGAAAACGATCTGAAAAAGACCGAAAAACGCATTGGGGAGCTGGAGGAGCGGGATTCTAAGATTAATCAGTTGTTGTCGCAGCCAGAGATCGCCACGGACCCGCAGCAGTGCGCGCAGTTATCCGGTGAGCAGGCGGATATCCAGGAGGAGTTGGATGAGTTGTACGAACAGTGGGAGAGCTTGGCGCAGGCAGCGGAGACGGTATGAAAAATTTAGTGGAGTTTTTTTGAAACGGCGTGGCTTGAGGGCTATGCCGTTTTTTATAGAGAATAAATATATTGACAAAATAGACTTATCAGTCTATTATATAGGAAAGCGAAAGGAAAGATATGACAAAGGGAGAACTGTCCAAAAAAAGGATTATAGAAACAGCGGGAGATTTGTTCTGGAAGAACGGCTATACGAAAACCGGGGTCAGTGAGATACTGAAAGCCACCGGACTTCCAAAAGGTTCTTTTTATTTTTATTTCAAGAAAAAATCGGATGTGGCAAAAGCCGTGTTGCAGTACTACAGCAGTAAAATCATCGACTTGCTTCGGTCCGTTGCGGCGGCCTCCGATTCCTGGGCGTCTTTTTGTGATTCATTTTTGCACATATATCAGGAAGAACTGGCGGATAAGCAGTATTATGGATGTCCGTTGGCGGTTGTGGGAATGGAGATCGCGTTTCAGGAGGAAGAGCTTGTCAAACATTATCATGAGGCGATGGAAGAGGTCCGGAAAATATTTATGCAGGCGCTGCGCAAAAACAAAATCGCAAAAGAAGAGCTGGAAGAACTGGCGGATCTTTGCCTTGCCATCTATGAGGGGAATCTGGTCTTGTATCGCCTATCCAAAGATCAGGGCCTGCTGTTGCGGATGAATGTGCAGTTAAAGAAGGTCATACCGGGTGGGATATGAAAGAGAGAATTTCTAATTATGAAAAAATGAAAAACGAGATGGCAGGCGCTTTTTTGCAGTACGATCAGGAAAAGATGATCCAGAAATTTGGATTAATCCATGATGAAGATTTTCTATATATTTGGTTTCTGAACCGGAAATACCGCATTGACCGTCTAACCGGACAGGTCAGCTGGTCAAAGGACGCTTTCCATACAGAAGAAAAGGCGGACTACAACGAAGCGATGACCATATACGACGTGCTTTGTTATTCCAAAGAAGGCTGCTGCCTGGCCCATGAATGGGCGAACGTGGAAAGTCTTGCCTCCATACAGGGAGGCACATTGAAAAAAGGAGGCGGCTTTTACCAACACGCCGGGAACAATTTCACCGGGAAAACAGACGCTCTGGCCCGAGCATGTGAAAAGCTTGGAGGGCGGAAGCGGGAAAAGGGCGACGCGGCCTATGAACTGGATTTGTTTCCTTTTCTTCCGCTGATTCTGCGCTTTTGGGACGCCGACGAAGATTTTCCGGCAAGCATGCAGATTCTGGTGGACAAAAACATTCTTGCCTATATGCATTATGAAACGCTTATGTTTGCGCTTGGGCATGTCTTGAACCGGCTAAAGGAAGAAATGTAAAGAATTTTTAGAATGAGGAGGAGAAAAGAATGAAAATTTCGATCATTTATGTGAGCCAGACCGGCAACACAGAGGAAGCGGCAGAGTGCATACAGGATGGAATCCTGGCAAAACACCCTTTTATTCAGGTAAAGACCATGAATATTCGGGAAAATGAAGTGGACATGGAATTTCTTTCCGAGAGCGAGACAATTTTATTTGGAACGCCGGTCTATTTTTCCAGTATGAGCTGGGAATTGAAAAGATGGTTTGACCACAGTTTCCGGATTGATTTAAACGGTAAGCTGGGAGCGGCGTTTGTGACGGCCCAGTCGCCCACGGGCGGCGTGGATACCGCGATTATGGAGATATTGCGGCATATGCTGGTAAAAGGAATGCTGATTTTCTCAGGCGCGGGACAAAATCCAGGGCATAAGTTCCAGATTGGCGCGGTGGGCGTCGGCAAAGATATCGGACAGGCCGCGGGACAGTTTGAGGAATTTGGGGAATGCGTGGCCCAGACGGCCGTAAAACTGTTTGGAAAATAATTTATAATATATAAGGAGAGGGGATATGGATTGCAAAGATACGGTGATTTTTGCATGCAGCTCGCTAAAAGATTATGTTTCAGCCGCGCAGGAAACGGAAGGAACGCGCTATCCGGTTATTTTTCTGGATAAGGAAAATCATATAGAACCACAGCGGATGAAGCAGTGCATCCTTGACGCTGAAAAAGAGCTGCCACAGACGGTGGAAAATGTTCTGGTCGCCATGGGGTTTTGCGGCGGATCGTTGGATTCGGTTTCGTTTTCCCGGCGTTTTGTGATTCCCCGGGTGGACGACTGCGTTTCCCTGATGCTGCAGACGAATCAGGAGTACAATCCCAATCCAAAGGAAACGGGGCATTTATATATGATGGAACAGAGTCCGGAGGATTTTTCCTTTGAGAGGATGATGCAGGACAATCCGGTGGAGTATGAGGGGATTAGCCAGGAGACGCTGTTCCATATGTACTTCGACAGTTACACAAATCTGGATATTGTGGACACGGGGCTGAACGACTGCTATTCGGAAGAGTACGCCCAAAAGGCGCAGGAGAATGCGGATCGGATACATGCCGCGCTGGATTATGTGCAGGGCAGCAATCAGATGCTGGAAAAACTGGTGGGCGGACGCTGGGATAAGCAGTTTCTAGTGGCGGATCCGGGACATCTCATAAGGCATGGGGATTTTTTTGAATAGTTATTGACTTAAAGAATGGGGATATCCAGGTAACGCGATGAGACGCAAAAAGGACGGGCAAAAAGCATTCGCTTCGCACCCGTTCTTTTTTGCATTTTATAGGGCGGTATTTATAGCCAGTTTTTTTCCATCTCTTCTGATCATTTTATAAAAGGTTTCAGATAATGTTCTTTGATCTCCTGGATCATCCCTGCGCTATAGGCCAGCTTCAAAATCATGATTTGTTCCCGAATCTCTTCTTTTAGGTTCATGGGTTTAGATTTGCGGCGATTGCCTGGATAAATGCCCGGCTGTTCAGTATGGTCGGATTGGGGATGGTGGTCATGGCTGCCAGGTCTCCGGTCATTTTGCCTTCTTCGATGGTCTGTAAAGTGGCCTGTTCCAGTTTATGGGAGAATTGGATAAGTTCCTGGTTCTGATCCAGTTCCCCTCTCTTTGCCAGGGCGCCTGTCCAGGCGAAAATGGTGGCCACCGGGTTTGTGGAGGTTTCTTCGCCTTTTAAGTGGCGGTAGTAGTGGCGCTGCACAGTTCCGTGGGCGGCTTCGTATTCATAATAGCCTTGGGGAGAAACCAGCACAGAGGTCATCATGGCCAGAGAGCCGTAGGCGGAGGAAACCATATCGCTCATCACGTCTCCGTCGTAGTTTTTGCAAGCCCAGATGAATCCGCCTTCTCCTTTCATTACCCGCGCCACCGCATCGTCAATCAGGGTATAGAAGTATTCAATGCCCGCCTGCTGGAATCTCTCCTGGAATTCTTTTTCGTAAACTTCCTGGAAAATGTCCTTGAAACGGTGGTCGTATTTCTTGGAAATGGTGTCTTTGGTGGCGAACCATACGTCCTGGTTGGTGTCTAAACCAAAATTTAAGCAGCTTCTGGCGAAACTTTCAATGGAGGCGTCCAGATTGTGCATGCCCTGGACCACGCCCGGACCTTCAAACTGGTGCACCAGCTCTTTTTTCTGTGAGCCGTCGGCGGCTGTGTAGACCAGCTCCACTTTGCCGGGGCCGGGAATCTGTATTTCTGTATTTTTGTAAACGTCTCCGTAGGCGTGTCGGGCCAGAGTTATGGGTTTTTTCCAGTTTTTCACCACTGGCTCAATGCCTTTTACAAGGATAGGAGAGCGGAAAACGGTGCCGTCCAACAGCGCGCGGATGGTCCCGTTGGGGCTTTTCCACATTTCTTTTAGTTTGTATTCATCCATGCGGGCGGCGTTGGGGGTGATGGTGGCGCATTTTACGGCTACCTGGTATTTCTTGGTGGCCTCTGCGGCCTGAATGGTAACCTGGTCGTCGGTTTCATTTCGGTATTCCAGTCCCAGGTCATAGTATTCTGTGTTCAGGTCCACATGGGGAAGCAACAGTTCGTCTTTGATCATCTGCCACAGAATCCGGGTCATTTCGTCCCCGTCCATTTCCACAAGGGGGGTGTTCATTGCAATCTTACTCATATATCCGTTCTCCTCTATTTCTTTTACAGTTTAGCGTGTTGCTGTGTATTTACTTTTTACATTATATATGTCAACCGGGAACTGCGTCAATGATTTTTCTTACCAAATATGTAGGCCTTTTGGGGGCGCTTATCCGTCAATTTTGTAAAAGGGAGCGCTGTCTGAACCTGAAAGCGCCTGGACAGGGTTACTGTCCAGGCGTTTTTACAGGAGTTTAGCGGGAGCTGTCTTCGTAGGCCACCAGGGAAATTTTTTTGCCAAGGTTTTTGCTGATTTTGTCTTCCAAATCCTGAATTTCGCTACAACTGCCGTCGGACAACTGCGCTACGCGGAAATTCTCTTTACGGATGGAATCTTCTGTGGCATGCAAAGAATTGTAGTTATTATTCTGCATTTTCTTGCCTCCTTTAAACAAAGTCGTGAACAGTCTTTAGTTATAACCGTTTTTTGTGTTTTTATGCCCATGAGAAAGGGAAAAGATTTTCATCGGAACATCTGCTCCACATAATTTCGCATTTGTTCCCGACTTTCTATTTCTCTTGCATGGGCGACGTGCGTCTCCTGTTCGGTTTTGGTAAGACGCGAGAATTTGTTTAAAGCATCGGCATGCATGGCCAGCTCCATGGTAAAGCCGATGGGAAGTTCTTCGTTATCTATCATGTTATCACCCCGGATATAGGTTTTGTTGAAGTATGAAAATTTATGCCTGTTTTTTGAAATTGGAAAAGGTTGACGTTTTTGTTTTGTGGATTTATGATACAAATGATTATATGTGAGAATGGAGGAAGCCAATGATACCTTATGAACATTTTACCCAGTATTATGAAACCGATCAGATGGGGATTATCCATCATTCCAATTTTATACGATGGCTGGAGGAAGCACGGGTGGATTACATGGACCAGATTGGATTCGGCTATCACCGGATGGAGGCGGAAGGGATTTTCTCCCCGGTGCTGGAGGTGAACTGTCAGTACAAACAGATGGTGCATTTCCACGAATGGGTGCAGATTACGGTGAAGGTGCAAAAGTATAACGGGGTGCGCCTGTACCTGGATTATGAAATTGTGAAAAAGGACGGGCAGGCGTTGTGCGCCGCCGCCAGCACAGTTCATTGCTTTCTGGATAAGGAGGGCAATATTGTGAGATTGCCAAAAGTCTGTCCTGAATTGGATGAAAAAATAAGGGCATGGTAAGCGAACGCGCCATGCCCTTGGAAAGTAATCTTTTTAATTTTTAGAAACGGAAGTCCCGTTTGCCCGCTTCGATTTCCTGGATGTTTTTTTCTGCGATAACGCGGGTTTTTTCACGGGTAATTTTCTTTAATTCTTCTTGAATGACTTTTTCCCCTTTGTCCCGTGTGTCTGGGTCTGCGTAGTCCACCAGATATTCTTTGAGGGTCATCAGCGCGTTTGGCTGGCAGCAGTTGGCGATCTGGCCGGATTTTACCAAGGACATGAAGCGGTCTCCGGTGCGTCCTTCCCGGTAGCAGGCGGTGCAGAAGCTGGGGATGTAGCCCAGATCCAAGAGCCAGTTCACTACCTGGTCCAGGGTGCGGCGGTCGCTGACGTCAAACTGGGCGGAATTTTCCTCTTCCGGCTCTTCTTCCACGTAGCCGCCCACGCTGGTGCGGGAACCGCCGCTGATCTGCGAGATGCCCAGATCCAGCACTTTTTTACGACAGGCCTGGGATTCCCGGGTGGAGATGATCATGCCGGTGTAGGGAACGGCGATGCGGATGACGGCTACGATTTTCTGGAATGTGTCATCGTCGATGGCGTTTTCAAAGTCATCGGTGGAAATGTCGTCGGCCGGACAGATGCGGGGCACACTGATGGTGTGGGGTCCCACGCCCATGGCGGCTTCCAGGTGTTCTGCGTGCATCAGAAGGCCCACGAAGTCGTAGCGGTAGGTGTTCAGTCCGAAGAGCACGCCACAGCCCACGTCGTCGATGCCTGCCTCCATGGCGCGGTCCATGGCCTCGGTGTGATAGGCGTAGTCGCTTTTTGGTCCGGTGGGATGGAGGGCTTCGTAATTTTCTTTATGGTAAGTTTCCTGGAACAGAATGTACGTGCCGATGCCGGCTTCTTTTAATTTCCGGTAGTTCTCCACGGTGGTGGCGGCTATGTTGACATTGACCCGGCGGATGGCGCCATTCTTGTGCTGGATGCTGTAGATGGTCTTGATGCTCTCCAGTACATATTCAATGGGGTTATTCTTGGGATCTTCCCCGGTTTCCAGAGCCAGACGTTTGTGGCCCATGTCCTGCAGCGCGATGACCTCTTGACGGATTTCCTCCTGGGTCAGCTTCTTGCGGGCGATGTGTTTGTTCTTGGCATGATATGGACAGTAGACGCACCCGTTGATGCAATAGTTGGACAGGTATAAGGGCGCGAACATGACGATTCGTTTGCCGTAGAATTTCTCTTTGATTTCTTTGGCTGTCTTAAACATTTTATCGATTAAATCCGGCTGGTCGCATTCCAGCAGCAGCGCGGCTTCCCGGTGGGTCAGACCTTTGCAGTCGCGGGCGCGCGTAATTAACTGCTCGATTAATTCCCGGTTGTCTTTGTTTTTCTGGGCGTAATCCAGCGTATCTAAGATTTCCTGGTGGTCGATAAATTCCGTTGCTTTTTTTGATTTTACGTCGTACATAATTTCCTCCATTATATTGCTTTAAAAATCCGCCGCCGAATAGGCGGCATGTATTCAGGTGTTCCAAATGCGCCCGCACAACTTTCATTTATGGCGCCACGTTCAATTAGGGGCGCATGCAGGTTTATTCGGATTGGGGATAATCGCCTCGCTGGCAGACCACCTGGTATCCGATTTCTTTCATTTGTTTTTTTAGCAGCTCAATGGACTCGGCCGCCTCCAGTCCGGTGGCGGGTTTGTGGTCGTAGAGCAGATATTTTTCCCGCACGGCGGTGGGAGAGAGATTGGGCATGACCACGTTGCATCCGGCCAGGATTCCCAGCTTTCTACCGTCTGGGTGCAGGGCGCTTAAGGCCGTGGTGGCTGGCAGCAGCGTCTTTGGCAACATCAGGCGGATGAGGGACAGAAGAAATAAGGTCAGCTGTAGGCTGCCGTTTGGCTGGTCTGCAAACGGCGTGTCCTGGTGGCGCAAAAAGGGACCCACACCCACCATCTGAGGAGACAATTCCCGCAGAAATAACAAATCTTTTGCCAGATGCTCCACGGTTTGTCCTGGAGATCCCACCATGAAGCCGGCGCCTGTCTGGAAGCCGATTTTCTTCAAATTCCACAGACATTCTTTCCGGTTTTGAAGGGAAAGTCCGTCTGGATGTAACTTCCGGTAATGCTCTTCGCTGGCC
The DNA here is from genome assembly GCA_910588775.1 of uncultured Lachnospiraceae bacterium. Taxonomy (GTDB): domain Bacteria; phylum Bacillota; class Clostridia; order Lachnospirales; family Lachnospiraceae; genus MGBC164599. Next base: position 7,988 of record CAJURH010000041.1, on the reverse strand, counting down.
GTCTCGTGGCGCAGCAGATAGCGGTCGGCTCCGGCGGCGTATAATTTCTCATAACTTTCCCTGGAGCGTTCGCCTAGGGATAAGGTAACGGCGCAGTCGGGAAAATTCTTCTTAATGTCCCGGACGACGTCGGTGAGAATCTGGTCGGTGTACCAGGGATCTTCTCCGCCCTGGAGTACGAATGTGCGAAATCCAAGTTCGTGACCTTCCTGGCAGCAATCCAGAATCTGGCTGTGGGTGAGGCGGTAGCGGCTTACTCTTCGATTGCTCCGGCGAATGCCGCAATAGTAGCAGTCGTTTTTGCAGTGATTGCTGATTTCAATCAGTCCGCGGATGTAAATATCTCTGCCGAAAATCTGTTGGCGAATTTTTGCCGCCTGTTCCCGCGCATAGTCGTAGACAGATTTGTCCTGGCAGGAGAGCAGCGCGGTAAATTCTTCTTTGGTAAGGCAGTGTTCTTCTTGTAATTTCTGAATATAGTCTTTCATGGCTTTCCCTGGATTTTTGAATAGACGGTTTTGCTGGTAATGCCAGAGAGCATGCCGATTTTACCGGATAGAGCGCTGATAATGTCCTGGGGCGCGTCCAAGATAGCGCAGATGACGGAAACTTCTTTGGGCCGGTACGGCACGCCCATTCGTCCCACCAGGTAGTCGCCGTATTCGTGGAGCAGCCGGTTTAAGCTGTCCGCAGAGTCCCGGTTTTCCACGATGATGGTGATGACGGCAATTCGCGTGTCGGTTGATTTTTCCATATCGTCCTAAATTCTCCTTTCATCCCAGACGGAATTCAGATGATTTGAGAAACGCTGTAAAATAAGTGGAGTTTAGCGTGGAAGGGTTTTAAACTTTGGATATATATAGAAAAAAGCGCCCAAAAAGGGCGCAAATAAATAAATTGCTTAGTTTTGGCCCCTTTCCTCTCAGGATCTAACCCCTTCAAAGTCTGGTTGTTCTTTTGTATTATATCATAGGCTGCGGTTGTATGCAATATTTAAATGGATGGATTTTTGTGGGGAGACAGGAGGCAAATTCAACTTGAAAAAAACAAAGGAAATAGGATTGCATGGGATTTGGAGAAGAACCGGATTCGTTTGATGTATGGAGCGGCTCCATCGTGCCAGACGTGCCGTGATTGGAAACGCAGGATGTTGAAACGCTTGACAAATAATGTGTTCTCGTGTATGATTTCACACAGAGACAAAATGTCTTTTAATTTTTCTGGGAGGGAAACGATTATGAAAATGAAAAAAGCGGTATCTGCTATATTGGTAGCGGCTATGGCAGTGACTTTGATGGCTGGTTGCGGCTCAAAAGCAGATTCTGGATCGGACAAAGCGGCAGATTCAGGCAGTGAAAGCGGTTCTGTATTTAAAATCGGAGCTATCGGACCAGTGACCGGGGGAGCGGCTGTTTATGGTGAAGCGGTGAAAAACGGCGCGGAACTGGCAGTGAAAGAGATCAACGACGCCGGCGGAATTGGCGGAGTGCAAGTTGAATTAAAGTACGAGGATGACGAGCATGACCCGGAAAAGGCAGTGAATGCTTACAACACGCTGAAGGACTGGGGTATGCATGCGCTTCTGGGTACAGTAACCTCTGCTCCTTGCGTAGCGGTAGGCGAAGTGGCGCAGACAGACAATACATTTATGTTGACGCCATCCGGCACAGCCGTAGAATGTGTACAGTATGACAATGCTTTCCGTGTATGTTTCTCTGACCCCATGCAGGGTTTAGAGTCCGCAAAATACATTGGTGAAAAAGGTCTTGCAAAGAAAGTGGCGGCTATCTATGACAGCTCCGATGTGTATTCCACAGGTATCTATGAAGCATTTGTGAAAGAAGCGGAAAATCAGGACTTTGAGATTGTTGCAGCCGAGGCGTTCACCGCTGAAGCTAAGACAGACTTCTCCGTACAGCTTCAGAAAGCGAAAGACGCTGGCGCAGAGCTGGTATTCTTGCCCTTCTATTATACAGAGGCCTCTCTGGTTCTGAAACAGGCGGCTGGAATGAACTTTAGCCCGATTTTCTTCGGATGCGACGGTATGGACGGTATCCTTGCAGTGGAAGGATTTGATGTAAATCTGGCAAACAATCTGATGTTTATGAGTCCTTTCACACCAACTTCAGAAGATGAAACCATCCAGAAGTTCGTGAAAGATTATGACGAAGCATATGGACAGACTCCCAATCAGTTTGCGGCAGACGCTTACGATGGAATCTATGCCATTAAGGCTGCCATGGAAACTGGTGAAGTGACTGCGGATATGTCCCCATCGGATGTATGCGACGCCATGAAAGAGGCTATGGTGGAAATCAGCATTGATGGCGTAACGGCGAAAGGACTTACCTGGGAAGCCAGCGGCGAGCCCAGCAAAGAGCCTATGGTTGTGAAAATCGAAGATGGCGATTATGCGGTTGTAGAGTAAAATGGATGGATAGAGGGTTATCTTTGTTAAGATAGCCTTCTTCTATTTTACTATGAAAGTCCTGTCAAACGGCTGAGAGGATGGGCAAGCTTGCCTATAGTATACTGAAGGGGGGAATTGTATGAGTTTTATATCTTATTTGATCAATGGCATCAGCCTTGGAAGCGTATATGCGATTATCGCTCTTGGCTATACCATGGTGTATGGAATTGCGAAGATGCTGAACTTTGCGCATGGCGATGTAATAATGATTGGCGCGTATGTGGTTATGACAGCTATTGCGGGCGCTGGCCTTTCGCCACTTTTGGCTGTGCTTCTGGCAATTATTTTCTGTACCATTCTGGGGGTTGTGATTGAAAGCGTGGCTTACCGTCCCCTTTTGAACGCGGCTTCTTCGCTGGCTGTTCTTATTACGGCCATCGGCGTCAGCTATTTGCTTCAGAACCTGGCGCTGCTTATTTTTGGCGCAAATACAAAATCATTTTCATCGGTGGTCCCGGCGCCAGCCCTTGTGCTTGCGGGAGGGAATCTGACCATTTCCGGTGAAACCATGGTTACCATTGCCTCCTGTATTGTGATTATGGTGGGGCTTACGCTGTTTATAAAGAAATCAAAGGCTGGACAGGCCATGCTGGCCGTCTCGGAGGATAAGGGAGCGGCGCAGTTGATGGGCGTGAATGTAAACGGAACTATTGCCCTTACCTTTGCCATTGGTTCGGCGTTGGCGGCAGTGGCCGGCGTATTGTTGTGTTCGGCGTATCCGTCACTGACTCCATACACGGGAGCTATGCCAGGCATCAAGGCTTTTGTGGCGGCTGTATTTGGCGGCATCGGCTCCATTCCAGGCGCGCTTATCGGCGGAATCCTTCTGGGCGTGATCGAGATATTTGGAAAGGCCTATATATCCTCTCAGATGGCGGATGCTATCGTATTCGGCGTGCTGATTATTGTGCTGATTGTGAAACCTACCGGTATTCTCGGTAAAAATATTCAGGAGAAAGTGTAGGTGGCGAACTTATGAAGAAAATGAGTAAAACAACAAAAAACAATATGGTTACATATCTGATGGTAATCGTGATTTTCATCGTTGTGCAGCTACTGGTGTCCACAGGGAATGTTTCCAGTCTTCTCCAGGGGCTTCTGGTGCCTCTCTGTGCATACATCATTCTGGCGGTCTCACTGAATCTTACCGTGGGTATCTTAGGGGAACTGAGTCTGGGTCACGCGGGTTTCATGTGCGTGGGCGCGTTCACCAGCGCATTTTTCTCAAAGTGCATGGTGGAGACGATTCCGGTCACAGGTCTGCGCTATTTTCTTGCTCTGTTAATCGGCGCGGCGGCTGCAGGCATATGCGGAATTCTCATTGGAATTCCAGTGCTTCGTCTGAAAGGCGATTACCTGGCCATTGTGACGCTTGCCTTCGGGGAAATCATCAAGAATATTGTAAATGTTCTGTTTATCGGCAGAGATGAGAACGGATTCCATTTTTCCACCAAGGATTCTCTCTCTCTGGGGCTGGAAGACGGTGGGAAAGTAATCGTCAATGGTCCTCAGGGAATCACGGGAACGCCCAAGGATTCCACTTTTGTCATTGGCGTAATTCTGATTCTGATTACCTTATTTATTGTTTTGAATCTGATGCATTCCAGAAGTGGACGGGCAATCATGGCGATTCGGGACAACCGTATCGCGGCGGAGTCTGTGGGCATCAACATTACAAAATATAAATTGATGGCATTTTCCATTTCTGCAGCGCTGGCTGGCGTGGCTGGCGTCATCTACGCGCATAACCTGGCCACACTGACGGCGCAGCCTAAGAACTTCGGCTACAATATGTCCATTATGATTCTGGTCTTTGTGGTGCTGGGCGGCATCGGGAATATGAGAGGCTCTATTTTGGCCGCAATTATACTGACTTTGCTTCCGGAGCTTTTGCGAGCCTTAAGCGATTATCGTATGCTGATCTATGCGGTGGTTCTGATTGTGATGATGTTGTTCAACTGGAGTCCGAAAGCCATCGAATGGAGAGAGAAATACTCTGCCAAGTTCAGACGTAAGAAAAATAATAGTGCAAAGGAGGCTGCGTAAGATATGGCATTGTTGGAAGTGAATAATCTTGGAATCTCCTTTGGCGGTCTGCGGGCGGTAAATGAATTTCATCTGAAAATTGAGAAAGGCTGCCTCTATGGTCTGATTGGCCCCAACGGAGCGGGAAAAACGACGGTCTTCAACCTTTTAACTGGCGTGTATAAGCCAAGCGAAGGGGTGATACGCCTGGACGGTGAGAATATTGTGGGGAAGAAAACCATAGATATCAATAAGGCGGGGGTTGCCCGAACATTCCAGAATATACGTCTTTTCAAAGATTTATCCGTATTGGACAATGTAAAAGTGGGCCTTCATAACCATTACAAATATTCCACGCTGGAGGGAATCTTCCGGCTGCCCAAATATCATAAAATGGAAAAAGCCATGGATGAGAAAGCTCTGGAGCTTTTGTCTGTGTTTGATCTGGATAAGGAAGCCAGCACGCTGGCGGCCAATCTTCCCTATGGAAAGCAGCGGAAACTGGAGATTACCCGCGCGCTGGCCACCGAGCCGAAGCTGCTTTTGCTGGATGAGCCGGCGGCGGGGATGAACCCTAACGAGACAAAAGAGTTGATGGAAACCATCCGTTTTGTGCGGGATGAATTTCACATGACGATTCTTCTGATTGAACATGATATGAAACTGGTGTCGGGAATTTGTGAAGAGCTGACCGTCCTGAACTTCGGAGAGGCGCTGGCGGAGGGAAAGACCAGCGATGTGTTGAACAACCCGGAGGTTATTAAGGCATACTTAGGTGAATAGGGGGGATGGCGAAAATGGCAATGCTTGAGATAAAAGACATTGAAGTATACTATGGCATGATTCAGGCAATCAAGGGAATCTCTTTTGAGGTCAACGAGGGAGAGGTCATCGCTTTGATTGGCGCCAACGGCGCTGGAAAAACCACGATTCTGCACACCATCACTGGACTATTGTCTCCCAAGAAAGGTTCTGTTATCTTCGAGGGAAAAGATATCACGAAAATTCCGGCGCATAAGATTGTATCCCTGGGGATGGCCCATGTTCCAGAAGGACGCCGGGTGTTTGCGGAATTAACCGTATATGAAAACCTGAAGATGGGGGCGTATACAAGGAAAGATAAAGAAGAAATCACAGGGACGCTGGAGATGGTCTACAAGCGTTTTCCACGGCTTCAGGAGAGGAAGAACCAGTTGGCCGGCACCTTAAGCGGTGGCGAACAGCAGATGCTGGCCATGGGACGGGCGTTGATGTCCCATCCCAAGATTATTGTGATGGATGAACCCTCTATGGGACTTTCTCCCATTCTTGTCAATGAGATTTTTGATATTATCCAAGAGGTGAGCGCCGGGGGAACCACCGTACTTTTGGTGGAGCAGAATGCCAAGAAGGCCCTTTCCATCGCAGATCGGGCGTATGTGCTTGAGACGGGAAGAATCGTCCTGGATGGAGACGCCGACAAGCTGATGAACGACGATTCCATTAAGAAGGCTTATCTGGGGGAATAGGAGGGGTGTGTATGGATCATATAGTTGTCACCATTGCAAGGCAATATGGAAGCGGAGGAAAAACCATTGGGAAAATGCTGGCGAAGGAACTGGAGGTTCCCTGGTACAGCCGGGATATTCTGAAAATGGCCTCGGAAGAGAGCGGCATCAATGAACAACTGTTTATGCAGTTTGATGAAAAGTTAAAAAGCAGCCTGTTTAAGCGCATATCTCCGGACATCTATACAGGCGAGCTGATTCCACCCAACAGCAACGACTTTGTGTCGGCCAAGAATCTGTTCAACTATCAGGCGGAAGTGATTAAGAAATTGGCGAAGACCCAGAGTTGCGTAATCATTGGGCGGGCCGCAGATTTTGTTTTGAAAGATTATGCCAATGTGGTCAGCGTATTTGTCCATGGGTCAGAGGAATTTAACTTGGCAAGGGCCATGGAACAAAACAGCATGACCGAGGAAGAGATGAAGAAATTCATTATCAGGACGGATAAATACCGGGCGGATTTCTACAGACATTACACCGGACGGGAATGGACGGATGCCCGGAATTATGACCTTTGTTTAAATAGCAGTAAGTTGGGATTTGAGAAATGCGTGGAGGAAATCCGGGCTTACATTAAGGTGCGGTTTTAGAATTTTCTATGGCCAAGGGAGCGGATATTCCCTTGGCCATTGTGCGTTTTCCCATAATGGAAAAGCGTGGACAAAAAGAAAAGAGCGATATATAATGAATTGGAAATAAAGGTCATATTTATGGAGAAAATGTATGGAAAAAGGAAAACTTCCAAAGACAATAAAATATATCGACTTATTCTGTGGAATCGGCGGATTCCGCTATGCGTCTCGGCAGGCCTTTGAAAGGCTGGGAATACAGGGGCAATGCGTGTTCAGCAGCGATATAGACAAGTATGCGCAGATAAGCTATCGGGAAAACTTTGGCGAGGAACCGGTGGGAGATATCACCCAGGTGGACGAAAAGGATATACCGGATTTTCAACTGCTTTTTGCCGGGTTTCCCTGCCAGGCGTTTTCCATCTGCGGCCTGCAAAAGGGATTTGAGGACAACACCAGAGGGACTTTGTTTTTCGACATAGCCAGAATATTGAAAGAGAAGGAGCCCGACGCTTTTGTGCTGGAAAATGTGAAAAATCTGGTCAGCCACGACGGCGGCAAAACATTTGAGACGATTCTACATGTCCTGCAAGACGAGCTGAATTATAATGTGGATCACAATGTGCTCAATGCGCTAGACTTCGGCCTGCCCCAAAAGCGGGAGCGAATCGTGATCATCGGTTCCAAAAAGCCCTTTCAAATGAAGTGGGAATTTGATATAGATGAAAAGGAGAAGGAGACTTTGAGCGATATTCTGGAGAGCGAAGTGGACAAAAAGCATTACGCCTCTAAGGAAATTGTAGAGAAGCGCAGAAAGATGCACACGGCGGATGCGGTTCCGGCCATATGGCACGAAAACAAATCTGGAAATATATCCTCGTATCCCTATAGTTGCGCTTTGCGGGCGGGAGCCAGTTACAATTATTTGCTGGTTGACGGAGAGCGCAGGCTTACGCCAAGAGAAATGCTGCGGCTGCAGGGATTTCCCGATGAATTCAAGATTGCAGTGTCGGATACCCAGATGCGAAAGCAGGCGGGCAATGCGATTCCTGTGCGCATGCTGGCCAAAGTGATTGAGAAGTTCGTGCCGTTGGCTTTCGGAGGTGAGGTAAATGGATGCTCCCAAATTAAGAACAGTAAATAAAGTTGCGGCGCCTTTCCCGTTGAACCGGTTTCCCTCCAAGTTCGCCGATGTGTTCGCCAGGGAAATTGTGTATATGATGGCCACCAAACATGCCATGTCCATCGAGGGCAGCGAGTGGGAACAGATTTTTGCGGCCTGCGTGGGCGCAGACTGGAAACCGTCCAATGTGGGGTTAGACGACGTGGTGTTAAGCAGTTGCTGTTGGGGCGCCAAGACGGTTTTCGCCAGCGCAA
>CAJURH010000040.1 GCA_910588775.1 uncultured Lachnospiraceae bacterium | reverse complement strand
GCCAGCGCAAAGGATATATTGAAGCAGAAGAATGTACGGCTGGTATGCGGGCGCAATTCCCCTACTTTCAGCTTTGGAATCGATAAGATAACCAGTGAGAATCCCGACGTAATCGGGCGGATGGTTTTGAATATCTGGAATGAACGGGTGTCTGCGGTGCGGCAGATTTTCAAATTTGTGCGAACGGTTGTGCTTATAAAAGCCAAAGATTATTCTGAGCACCTGATATTTGAGCAGGATACGGTCCGCTATGATTATGAACGGTACTCATTTCGATGGAACAAAAACAACAATTTAGAGGGATACGACCGGGAAACAGATGTTCATAAATTCACGTGGCAGCCAAGCGGAAGCCAATTTACCATTATAGAAAGAATTCCAGAAGAGAGAGTACATATAAAAGTTAAAAAACCAGCCTCTATTGATAAAGAAACGTTATTAAGTATGATACATTTCGATAATAGTTGGTACACAATCGTAAAAAATAGTTCATAAATGGTTAGGAGTGGGTGCAGATGGCAGCGCGGGATAAAGAAATTGTCACCAAAACCATGAAACGTGTAAAAAGTAAAGATACGTCCATTGAAGTGATACTGAGAAAGGCTTTGTGGGCCAAAGGGCTGCACTACCGGAAGAACGATGCGTCTTTGCCAGGCAAACCGGATATTGTTCTTCCCAAGTATAAAATCGTCATATTTTGCGACAGCGAGTTTTTTCATGGAAAAGATTGGGACAAGTTGAAAGCGCAACTGCAGAGGTGCAACAATCCGGATTACTGGATTAAGAAAATTGAGAGAAACCGGCAAAGGGATGTGGAAAACGATCAGAAATTAATGTTCCTGGGGTGGAATGTGTTGCATTTTTGGGGAAAAGATATTGTGAAGGACACAGAAGGGTGCGTCCGCGTGGTGGAGGAGATGATTTTTGATATGGTTACCAATGGTGAGGATGTATGATGGACGGCGGCAATACAGCGTTGGGTAAATAAAAACCCAAGGCTGTATTCGTGGGCGTTAAAAGTCTAAGATTTCTCCGAAGGCGTCCAAGAGCGCGTCGTTTTGCGCAGGAAGCATCAGGCAGAAACGCACATATTGGGAATCCAGAAACGGGAAGGTGGAGCAGTCGCGGATCATCAGCCCTTTTTTGATACAGTGTTCGAAAAGCATTTGCGCGTCTGTGTCCGCCGATAAAATACGCATCAGGATAAAATTTCCCTGAGGCGGGTACACTTTGACGGCGCTTTTTGCGGACAGTTTCTGGAAGATTCTATCTCTTTCCCGGTTGATTAGATCTTTAGTGGCCTGGATGTATTCCCGGTCCTGGAACATGATCTGTCCGGCGATTTCCGCCAGGCTGTTGATCGTCCAGGGATCTTTGCGCAGATTGATTTCGGAGATCAGATCCGAATTTCCCGTGATGGCATAGCCCAGACGCAGACCGGGGGCAGCGAAGAATTTGGAGGTTCCCCGCAGGATGATCAGATTCGTATAGTAGTTGGTCAGCTTCACGGAAGTGATCTGTGTCTCGTTTGGCGCAAATTCCACATAGGTCTCGTCCACCATCACGAAGATGCCGAACTGAAGGCAGGCGTCTAAGATACGGCGCATCTGGGAAGCGGGGATGGCCGTGGACGTGGGATTGTTGGGGTTGCAGATTACCAGCAGATCCAGTCCGTCGTGGAGCTGGCGGCACAGTTCATCCACGTCCGGTTGGAAGTCCTGCTTTTCCTTGAGCGGATAATACATGCAGGTTCCGCCGCCCAGATTAATGTCTCGTTCATACTCCGAATAGGTGGGACCCAGAATCAGCGCTTTCTTTGGATGGTTTACCTGGATGAACAGAGAGATTAATTCCGTGGAGCCGTTACCCATAATAATATTTTCCATCTGCGCGCCTGTGTAGGCAGAAATACACTGGCGAAGTTTGGCGTATTCCCGGTCTGGATAACGGGTGATGGCGTCCAGTTGTTCTCCCAGTGCAGTGCGCAGCCGGGTGGAAATGCCCAGTGGGTTTACATTGGAGCTGAAACTTACGATGGTTTCTTTTTTAATGCCAAAACATTTCTCGATTTCCTCCAGATCGCTGCCGTGGAAGTGGTCTTTATGTTTAATCATGATGAATAACCCCTTTCTTTTTATAATTGCGAACCTTTTCCATGTGGTGTATAATTCATTATAGTAAGACAGAAGATAAGAAGTCAAGGGCAATAGGAGACACTTGTGAAAATACGAATGGAGCAATTACACAACGACAAATTTGAATACGATGTCCCAAAACTGCTATTTTCCCAGGAAGAAATACACGTGTCCGTTCCCCATGGGGAAAACGGACAGGGCGTTCTCTATGTGGGCACACAGGAAGATAAGAAAATCCGGGGATTCGCCGTCTCTTCCCATCGGCGTTTTGTGCCAGGCATTGAGCGGTTTTCCGGCACAGCTATCCAAATTCCTTACGGGGTGGACGTGGGGGGATTAAACCCTGGCGATAGTTGTCAGGGGGAGATGACGCTTCTGACCAACTGCGGGGAGTATCATATCCCTTTTACCATCCAGATTCAGGAAAACCAGCCCCAGTCTTCTGTGGGACGCATCCGGGATATAAAAGACTTTGTAAAGCTGGCCCGCAGCAGTTTCCGGGAGGCGTTTCGCCTGTTTACGGACCCGTCTTTTGTGGAGGCGGTGGATATCCAGGATGGAAAGACGCGTACACTGTATAAGGGAATGTCGCAGAATCCGGTGACTTACCAGCATCTGGAGGAATTTTTCATCGGCATAGAGGCCAAAGATCCCATCTACATTTCCCTGGGAGAGGAGCAAGCTGAGCACTACCAGATAACGGAGACGGTGCAGGAGTCCTTTCTCATCAAAAAAAGCGGTTGGGGCCATCTGCGGCTGGAGATTTCAGTGGTCGGGGATTTTATCCAGGTGGATAAGCGGGTGGTCACGGACGAAGATTTTATTGGCAGTTCCTTTCACCTGGAATACCGCATTGAAGCCGACAGCCTGGGAAAGGGAAAGAAGTTTGGAAAAATCCAGATCAAAGACGCTTACGAAACCGTGGATTTTCATATCACGGCATCCCAGAATTCTAAAATCCAGGTAGATATGGATATCTATGAGAAAAAGCAGAAACTGAAATTGTACAACAGTTATCTAAAATTTCGGCTTCACCAGCAGGATTACAAGAAATGGGCCAATGACAGTATTGATATCCTGGAGCAAATGGAGGAAGCTGGGTGTGACTATCCGGTGTACCAGGTTTACAAAGCTTACGTTTATTATATGAATGATGAGGTACAGCAGGCGCAGGAAATTCTGTTGAAATACCAGGATAAGAATTTTACAGCGGACGATCTGGAGCTGGCAGGCGTCTATCTCTATGTGTGTCATTTGGTGGGACTTTTGAAGGATCGGGGCCGGGTGGTGGTGAAGCTGCGTGCGCTGTACAGGCAAAAATCCAATAGCTTTCTTCTATTCTGGGTTCTGGAGCAGTTGGACGACGAGCTTCTTTTGTCCACGGCCAAGACTCTGTACATGATGGAAGAACAGTACGATTATGGCAGCCGGAGTCCTCTGTTATATCTGGAGGCTTATGCGATTATAGAAAAGGACATCAGCCAGTTGCCTCATTTGAATGGGTTTTGGATTCAGGTGCTTTTGTTCGCGGCGCGGGGCGAAAAGATCGAGGAGGAACTGGCTGTCCGGATTGCCTATCTAAGCAGCTACAGGAAGAACTTTGAACCCTGTCTGTACCAGCTTTTGAGCGCACTCTATGAGAAACATCCCAAGAGGGATATTCTGGAAGCTGTCTGTAAGTTAATCATGAAGGGCAGTCCCAGGGAGAAGCGGTTTTTCCCCTGGTTTTCAAGGGCTGTGGAAGAGAATCTGCGGATTACCAGTCTGTTTGAGTATTATATGAATACGGTGGACATGGATTATCAACGGATGTTTCCAAAGAATCTGCGAATTTATTTTCTTTATAACAATACCTTAAGTGATAACAAGAAGGCTCTTGTCTACGCCAATATCGTTCGACACCAGGAAGAAGACCCTCAGACATATGCAAGTTACCGGAAAATCATAGAAGAATTCAGCAAGCGAAAGATTCAAAATGGGGCCATGGATGAAAACTACGCCATTTTGTACCATGACTGCATGGATGTGCTGGAGGCGGATGATTTGCAGAAAATTGTGTTTACCCACAGGCTGTACTGTGACAGACCGGATATACGCTATGTGATTATCCGCCATGAGCCTTTGCAGGAGGAGGAAATCTACCCTTGCATAGGCGGCGTGGCTTACCCGTTGATTTACGGGGAGGATGCGGCCGTTCTATTTCAGGATGATAAGAAACGCAGATACGAGGCGACCATTGATTATAACCTGCGGCGGTTGTTTGACAACGAGATGTTGGAGGTGTGTGGCCAAGAGGGAAGCCTGCATCCTGGATTTCTGCTGAACCGGTGCAGCCAGCAAGGTGGGATGTGTGAGCGGAATCTGGAGGCGTTCTGGCAGATTACCCAGTCAGAGGCGTTCACCTTGGAATACCGAAACAAAATCCGTAAGGGATTGATGGATTATTTTCAGTCACAAAAGGAGGCGGAGAAGACGGAAGAATTCCTGTCTGCTCTGGATATGGACGCCTACGTGGCTGTGGATAAAGTCCAGTTGGCGGAACTATTCATTGCCCATGGGTTATACCAGCGGGCCTGGCAGATTTATTGTGCGCATGGGCTGGAAGGCGTGCGGTTGGAAGCGTTGGTGCGGTTGTGCAGCCGGTGGATTCTCAGCGGGGAATTTGAGGAGGATGAGGAGATTACGGCATTGGCAATCTATATTTTCCAGAACGGGAAGTATGATGAGGTGACGCTACAATATCTGCTCCTTCATTATCTGGGTCCGGTAGACAATCTGTATCAGTTATGGATAAGCGCCAGGGATTTCCAGATGGACACATATCAATTAGAAGAAACTCTTTTGGCTATGAGCGTCTTCGTGGGCGATTATTTCTGGGAGGGCAGTCAGGTATTGGAACATTATGTGCGTCAAAAGGGAAAAGAGATCTTGATACAGGATTATCTGACATTTTGGTCCTACGGGTATTTTGTGCATAAGAAACCCATGCCGGAGTATGTGGCCCAGTGTCTGGAAACTGCATATGAGCAGGGACAGGAAGTGGATTTGGTCTGCCGTTTGGCTCTGCTTTCGTATTTTTGCGAAAAGAGGAAATTAAGTGAGGCGCAGACCGATCAGGTGAAAAGTCTGCTGGAAGAATGTTATCACAAGGGCCTGTCCTTCGCGTTCTTTCGAAAGCTGCCCAGAAACTTGCTGGGCATGTATCAGCTGGAAGACAAAGTTTTCGTAGAATACAGCACAAGTCCCCACGCGCAGGTGACCATTCACTATGCTTTGGATAACGGGATGGGAGAGGGAAAAGAATACCATCAGGAGCCTTTGCCCAATTTGTTTGAGGGAATACATGGACGGACGTTCACCCTTTTTTATGGGGAGTCCATTCATTATTATTTTACCATAGAGTTGTATGGCGAGATGAAAAAGACCAGTGAAAGGACCATCACAAAATCCATGGCGCACCAGGAACAGGAAACCAAGTATCAATTAATCAATGAGATATTGGCGGCGAAAAAATTGGGCAAAATAGATGCGGTAAAAGAAAAAATGATACAATATCTGGAACAGGAAAAATTCGTGGAGAGTATGTTCCCCATCGAAGAAGGAACGGTTTATGAATGAAATTAGGGATATTCTGATCGGAATTGACTTTGGAAAAACAGAGTCACAGCTTTGTTATTATGACCGGAAAGCGAAGGAGCCAGTGTCTTTGTCTATGAAAGTAAGCTTCAGCCAGCATGAATTTCCTACCTGTTTATGCAAGAACATGGAGCAGGATGTCTGGTATTTTGGCCGGGAAGCCGTTTATTATGCCAAGGAGCAGGGTGGGATTTTGGTGGAAAACCTGTATGAGATATGCAAAGGCAGTGAATCGGTCCAGGTGGGAGAGCAGGAGAAGAAGCCATGGGAGCTGATGGGAATTTTCCTGGAAAAAATTCTGAAGTCTCTGGGCACGGTGGAGCCGGTGAAACATACCAAATGTCTGACGATTACAGTGGAGAGGCTCACCGGGATCATGGTGGAAAACCTGCAGAACGCCTGCGAGAGCATTGGATTCTCCCAGGGCAGCTATATGTTGCAGGATTATTCCGAGAGCTTCTATTACTATACATTGTGCCAGAAACCAGAATACTGGAGTCGCAACGTGGGCTGGTATGCCTTTGACCAGGATACGGTGAACTTTCGGAGACTATCCATGACCAGCAACACCAAGCCCATACTGGTTTCCCTGGAAAAACCTGTGTCCACTCAGCTGCCTGCGGATGCATACCAGCGGGATATGGATTTCTATAAATTTATCCAGGAAACGCTGGGAAGTAACATGTATTCCAGCATTTTGATTACCGGAAACGGATTTCATCAGGAATGGGCTGTCAAGTCTGTGTCCCTGCTGTGCAAAAACCAGCGAAAAGTTTTTTATGGAAATAATCTATTTTCCAAAGGGGCCTGTTATACCGCAAAAGAGAAGTTAGAGGACAGAGAACTTCGAAGATATCTGTATTTAAGCGATGCATTGGTAAAATACAACATAGGCATGGACATGATGATTATGGGTTCACCCGCTTATTATCCGATTATTCAGGCGGGAAAGAACTGGTACGAATGCCGGACAGTCTTTGACCTGATTCTGGATGACGTGAATCAGTTAACCTTCTATATCAGCCAGATGCAGTCCACCGATAAGCAAAAGGTTTCTATGCCGCTTCCAGGTCTTCCGCCCCGTCCCAACCGGACCACGCGCCTGCGGATTTGCCTGGAATGCCAGTCTGAAACCGTTTGTAAAATCACCGTAAAAGATATGGGCTTCGGGGAGATGTATCCCTCCAGCAAGAAGATATGGACAGAAACGATTCAGGCGTAAGGAGGTATTCATGAGCGGTTATATATTGTGTAAAGCGCCGATGGCGGCGACCCCTTATTATATTCAGAGTATTGGCACAAACATTTATTCCATTGAAGAACTATGCTATTATCTGCACCGGAATCTGTATCTGGTGGACAACAGTTTGATGAATGCGGGATTGTGCCGGTGGATTGGCCAGGAGCTGGGCATGAAAGAGTTGAACCGCAAGCTTCTGGCCCTGCTGGAGCACGGGGCGGTTCCGCTGGAGGATTTTGTCTGTGAAATCCTGCGCTCCATCAACTACCTGCCCCAGGAAGAGCTGCGGACTTACCGAAACAAGATCTCCGCGTTGGAGAAACAGTCTCCCCCTGTGCGGGAGAAATTAAAAGGGGACTGCCTGATGGAAAACCGTAAATATGTCAATGCCATCCGGGTATACCGCACAGTCCTGGAACAGGTGGCCCAAAGGCAGAGTTCCCCCCGCTTTTCCGGCAGCATTTACCACAATCTGGGATGCGCTTACAGCCGCCTGTTCCAGAAAGAAGAAGCTCTTGCTTGTTTTGAAAAAGCGTACGATTGTCTGCATACCAGAGATGCGCTGAAGCATTACCTGTTGGCTTACAGCAATGCCAAAACGCCCATTGAATACGAGAGCCGGATCGCTCAGATGAAAGTGGATGAGCAGACCCGCAAGGAGATCCAGGACGCCATATCGGAATTCTACAACAGCTCCGATATCTATGTGCAGGAGCACAGCGTAGAAGAACTTCTGGACCAAATGACAAAAGAATACCACCGTAATACAGGGGTTTAACAGATGTATACAAAAATCCTGGCACAGTTCGTGCCGGGATTTTTACGTGGAAGAAAAGACGTGGATTTGCCACAAATTCACCTTGACAAATCCAGAAATTGGATATAAACTATAAATTGACAAAACATAAGGGGGGGGGTGCAAATGAATACAGCGTCGTTTTGCGGACGGGAGGGAAGCGGGCCTTTTTTATGCGCTATTCATTTGTTATATGGTAAGATGATTGGAAAAACATAAGAAAGATTTAGAACATGAAAGGAGATTTTCTACAATGAAAATTTTTAAGAAAGCAGCTTTTTTATTAGCAGCATTAATGATGGTTCTTGAGGTTTCAGTTGGTTTCCAGGCAGTGGACGTAAGCGCGGCGGCTTCTAAAACACCTCAGGCAGCTTACAAAACTTATATGAGACGTTATCTTTACGACGCATATGCCAGAGAAAATAACGGAAAATACAACCTTCGTAACCTGGACAAAAAAGGCGCAACAGAACTGTTTGTGAAATATACACAGAACGGCAAGAACGTATACAAAGTTTATACTTATCGTAAAAAAAATAACAAAGATAAAATCACTTTGTTAGGCACTTTCAAAAATGCAAACAGCATGAGCGTTAAAGGCACAACTCTTCGCGTTTCCAGAAAAATCGGCTCTACAACTGTAACCACTTACTACAAACAGAGCGGCCTGAAACTTCTGAAACAGAACGAATATGAGAAGAGAGCAAACGGCGCATGCCTTCGCAACGGCAAAGTAATCTCTGTTAAGACTTACAACAAGAATGTTGTTTCCGTAGCAGACGACTACGCAAACGTATTTGCTGGAGCTAAAAAAATAAAATAATAAGCCTGTCATGTGGGCTTTGCAGTGATTGAAAAGTTTTAATTTTCTCTCCCCTATTTTCCTAAAATGTTTATGTCATAAGTGTACTTTTTGCGAAAAGTAACTCGGCAAAATGTAATGTGATTCGGTTAAGCATTACAAAGACTTATATTTAGGCAGGGCTACGTTGCGCAGCATAGCCTTGCCTAATATAAAGCCTGGGGACATTCAAATCTGTAAATATCTTTGGATAATATCTTGGATTCTTTCTTAATTTTCTAAATGTGTCAATTATTTTCATTTTTATCTGGTATATTTTATAAGCGGCATTGGTTTATACGTTTTTCTATTGTAATTTTTTGAGCCATGTTTTATAATTTCTATGATCAGGAGCTGTCATGAAAGAGCCTTTGCATGGCAGGGTTTTTTCATGACAGTTCCTTAGGTAAAGAAAAATGATGGACAAAGGATGGAAAAAATGGAAAAAAAAGAAATGTTATACGAAGGAAAAGCTAAAAAAGTATTTGCAACGGAAGACCCGGATGTGGTAATCGTGGATTATAAGGATGATGCCACCGCCTTTAATGGAGAGAAGAAGGGAACCATTGTGGGAAAAGGCGCCATTAACAACCGTATGACGAACCATGTTTTCCGGCTGATTGCGGAAAAAGGAATACCCACCCATCTGGTGGAAGAGTTAAGCGACCGGGAGACGGCGGTGAAACGGGTGGAGATTGTGCCGTTGGAAGTAATCGTCCGCAATGTGGCAGCGGGAAGTTTCTCCAAACGCATGGGCGTGGAGGAAGGAAGAGAGCTTCTTTGTCCCATTTTAGAGTTCAGCTATAAAGACGACGATCTGGGCGATCCTTTTATCAATGATGACTATGCATTGGCTCTGGGCCTGGCCACCCAGGAAGAAATTGATAAGATTAAGAGCTACACCCGGACAATCAACCAGGTGATGAAAGATTACTTCTTATCGCTGGGATTGAAGCTCATAGACTTTAAGATTGAGTTCGGCCGTTTCCACGGGGAAATCGTGCTGGCGGATGAAGTGTCCCCAGATACATGCCGTCTGTGGGATGTGAAAACCAATGAAAAACTGGACAAAGACCGTTTCCGCCGGGATCTGGGCAATGTGGAGGAAGCTTACGAAGAAGTGTTTAAGAGACTGGGAATTCAGTAGAAAAAACGTGGGGAGAGATATTTCATGGTCAAGAATCAGGAGCGGATG
Source organism: uncultured Lachnospiraceae bacterium (assembly GCA_910588775.1). GTDB lineage: Bacteria > Bacillota > Clostridia > Lachnospirales > Lachnospiraceae > MGBC164599. Next base: position 8,220 of record CAJURH010000040.1, on the reverse strand, counting down.
CATCACCAGAGGGAAGTTGACAGCAAGTTGAAAGAAGAGTGCGGGGTCTTTGGGATTTATGACCTGGATGGAGCCGATGTGGCCTCTGCCATATATTATGGTCTGTTCGCTTTGCAGCACCGGGGACAGGAGAGCTGCGGCATCGCCGTCAGCGATACGAACGGGCCTAAGAGAAGCGTGTCTTCCCACAAAGGAATGGGCCTGGTCAATGAAGTGTTTACCCAGGAAATCCTGGAATCGCTGCACGGGGATATTGGCGTAGGCCATGTGCGTTATTCCACAGCCGGGGCCAGCAGTCGGGAGAACGCACAGCCTCTGGCGCTTAATTACATCAAAGGGACGCTGGGAGTGGCGCACAACGGGAATCTGATTAATGTAAATGAATTGCGCCGGGAACTGGAATATGGAGGAGCTATTTTCCAGACGACCATCGACTCAGAAGTGATTGCTTACCATATCGCCAGGGAGCGGGTGCGCACCAAGTCGGTGGAAGAAGCGGTGGCCAAAGCCATGGAGAAGATGAAGGGGTCTTATTGCCTGGTTGTCATGTCTCCCCGGAAGCTGATTGCCGCCAGAGATCCCTACGGATTCAAGCCTCTTTGCATCGGGAAACGGGGGAACGCCTATATTGTTGCGTCGGAGAGCTGCGCCCTGCAGACCATTGGCGCGGAATTTGTGCGGGACGTGGAGCCGGGTGAGATTGTCACCATCACCGGAGACGGCAAGATTGCGTCGGACAAGCGCATGTGCTTAAAGAGCGAGGAGCAGGCCCGGTGCATCTTTGAATACATTTATTTTGCCAGACCGGACAGCGACATAGACGGCGCCGGCGTGTACGCTGCCAGGATTCGGGCGGGCCGTTTCCTGGCTATGGATTCTCCAGTGGATGCGGATGTGGTTGTGGGCGTGCCAGAGTCGGGCAATGCGGCGGCTCTCGGGTATGCCCAGGAGTCCGGGATTGCCTATGGAACGGCTTTTGTGAAAAACAGCTATGTGGGCAGAACCTTTATCAAACCCAAACAGAGCAGCCGGGAATCCAGCGTACAGGTGAAATTAAGTGTGTTAAAGGATGCTGTGAAGGGAAAAAGGGTGATTTTGATTGATGATTCCATTGTGCGTGGAACCACCAGCAACCGGATTGTGGGTATGTTGCGAAAGGCGGGAGCCAGCAAAGTGCATATGCGCGTCAGCGCGCCGCCGTTTCTGTGGCCCTGTTATTTTGGCACCGACGTGCCCGCCAGCGACCAGTTGATTGCCTATAATCGTTCGGTGGATGAGATCTGTGCACTCATCGGAGCGGACAGCCTGGCTTACCTTCGGATGGACAGGCTTCAGGAAATGGTTCCCGGACTTGCCATCTGCGATGGATGTTTTACTGGGAAATATCCCATGGACCCGCCGTCGGAAGATATTCGGGGAGAATACGAAAAGTAAAAGGAGATATGCATGAATACGGAAATTTACCAAAGTCCTTTGTCGGAACGCTATGCCAGTAAAGAGATGCAATATATTTTCTCACCTTCCATGAAATTTAAGACCTGGAGAAAGCTGTGGATTGCCCTGGCGGAGACAGAAAAAGAGCTGGGTCTTCCCATAACCCAGGAGCAGATCGACGAGCTGAAAGACCACGCGGAAGACATCAACTTCGAAGTGGCCAAGGAGCGGGAACGCCAGGTGCGTCACGATGTGATGTCCCATGTGTACGCTTACGGCGTGCAGTGTCCCAAGGCCAAGGGGATTATTCATCTGGGCGCCACCTCCTGTTATGTGGGGGACAACACGGACATTATCATTATGACGGAAGCTTTGCGTCTGGTGAAGAAAAAGCTGCTGAACGTATTGGAGAAATTGGCGGCATTTGCGGGCGAATACAAGAATCTGCCAACCCTTGCCTTTACCCATTTCCAGCCGGCGCAGCCCACCACTGTGGGAAAAAGGGCGACTCTGTGGATGCAGGAATTTCTGCTGGATCTGGAAGATCTGGATCATGTGCTGGGGGGAATGAAGTTACTGGGGTCCAAGGGCACCACGGGCACCCAGGCCAGTTTCCTGGAGCTGTTTGAGGGGCGCCAGGAGATGGTGGACAAGATCGATCCCATGATTGCTGAGAAGATGGGATTTTCGGCCTGTTATCCGGTGTCTGGTCAGACATATTCACGGAAAGTGGACACCCGCGTGGCCAATGTGTTGGCGGGGATTGCGGCCAGCGCCCATAAATTTTCCAATGATATCCGGCTTTTGCAGCACTTGAAAGAAGTGGAAGAGCCTTTTGAGAAAAATCAGATTGGGTCGTCAGCCATGGCGTACAAGAGAAATCCCATGCGCAGCGAGCGGATTGCCGCACTGGCCCGGTATGTGATGGTGGACGCGTTAAATCCGGCCATCACCTCGGCGGTGCAGTGGTTTGAACGTTCGTTGGATGATTCGGCCAACAAACGCTTAAGCATTGCGGAAGGTTTTCTGGCGGTGGACGGCATTTTGGATCTGTGCCTGAACGTGGCGGACGGTCTGGTGGTTTATCCGAAAGTAATCGAAAAGCGTCTCATGTCTGAGCTGCCCTTTATGGCTACGGAAAATATCCTGATGGATGCGGTAAAAGCCGGCGGGGACCGACAGGAGTTGCACGAGCGCATCCGGGAATTATCCATGGAGGCGGCGAGACATGTGAAGGAACAGGGAAGAGACAACAATCTGTTGGAGCTGATCGCGGCGGACGACGCCTTCAATTTAACGCTTGAGGAATTGCAAAACACCATGGAGCCTGTCCGGTACGTGGGTTGTGCGCCCAGCCAGGTGGACGCATTCCTTAAGCGGACGGTGAACCCGATTTTGGAGGAAAACCGGGAATTTTTGGGCTTAAAAGCGGATATCCACGTTTAGACATACCTGTTTTGGGGGAGGTATATTTGATGGTCATAGGAATTTTGGCTGTGGTTGCGATCGTGCTTTTGGCTCTCTGGCTAATTGGCACGTATAATGCTTTTGTGCGGTTTCGCAATAAAACAGAAGAAGCCTTTTCGGCTATGGATATTTCATTGAAGAAACGCTACGATTTGCTCCCGAATTTTGTGGAGACGGTGAAAGGATACGCAAAACATGAGCGGGAAACGCTGGAAGCGGTGATAGCCGCCAGAAATCAGGCTGTTCAGTCCCATTCCGCGGAAGAAACAATCAAGAACGAAAATGTGCTGAATACAACCTTGAAGAGCCTATTCGCCCTTACAGAATCTTATCCGGATCTGAAGGCGGACCAGAACTTCCTGGCGCTTCAGAACCAGCTTTCCCGCATTGAGGAAGAGATTGCAGGGTCCCGCAGATATTACAATGGGGTGATTAACAAATACAATACCCGTATCGAAATGTTTCCGGGGAATCTTCTGGCGGGGCTTTTTGGATTTCAGAGAAAACCGCTGTATGAGGTGCAGGAAATCTATGAACGGGACAATGTGAAGATTACATTTTAGAACAGAATGCATAATCCGTGTTGGAAAGCCACAAAAGGTTCGCCAACACGGTTTCTTTTAAGAGGTGCACATACATGAAGAAAATGTTATACGCGTTTGTCTGTCTGGCCGCAGCGGCGCTCTGTTTCCTGGGAGGCGGAGCGTTGGAGTCCGTATCCAGGTCTGAACAGACGCCTACATACGATTCAGCTATGGACACGCAATCTTACGCCACGCAGGTGGAAGTGTTGGAAGATGGATCTTACCAGATAGAAGAACGGATACAGGTGGATATGTTGGAGGAACGGCATGGCGTCTACCGTTACATTCCCCAATACGGGCCCAGCGTCTACCGGAACGAGTCTGGAGAATTTCAGAAAGTTCCCTATTGCGGGAAAGTAGAATTGCTAAAGGCTAATGCGCCGGTGGATATATCCAATGAAAACGGATGTACAGTTTTCCGGCTGGGAAGTGAAGACGAAACGGTTTATGGTCCCACAGAATATGTTCTTCGCTATCGGTTTACGCCCCAGTTTCAGGATAAGGGCTATGCCAATGCCTACTACAATGTTTTTCCCGGCATGTGGCAAAATGCGATTCCCGCTGGAAGTTCTTTTTCGGTGATTTTTCCCAAAGATTTCGACCATGAAAAGCTGAAGCTGTACACAGGCGCCTATGGGTCACAAAAGGACGCCGCAGAAATTTTGAAGCTTCGGTGGTCTGGGAATACCGTGAAAGGGACATTGAAAAGGGACTTGAAGCTGGGAGAGGGCGTTACATTTTTTGCCGCCATGCCGGAAGGGTATTTTAAAGAGACGCATACGCTGGTCTGGCCGAAAATCCTGTCTCTTGTTTTATCTCTAATCTGTTTTGTGTCCGCAGTGGGCATGTTCCTGGCGTTTGGGCGGGATGAAACCATCTATCCGTCCATTCAGTACCAGCCGCCACAGGGAATCGACAGCGCGGCTGTGGGCTATATCATCGACGGAGTTGTGGAAGACCGGGATGTTTTGTCGCTGATTTTATACTGGGCGGATCAGGGGTTTCTCACCATCGAGGAGAAGAAGAAAGGGAAACTGATTCTCCACCGCGTGCGTTCACTGCCCAAAGACGCTCCAGGATATGCCCAGACCATGTTTCGGGAATTGTTCAAAAACGAAGACAAATGTAACGTGGAAAAATTAAGCGGTAAGTTTTATGAAACCATACAAGCAGTGAAAGCGCAGGTGAAAATGGGCTTTCAAAAGACAAATGCTCTGTATACCAGAAGTTCTCTCTTTGCCAGAAAAGCGTCCGGGCTTATGTGCGCGCTTCCATTTGGCAGTTTCATTTTGCTCATGTGTCTGACTTCCTACACGGATGTCATTCAACTGATTATCATCCTGGTCTGCTATGTCGCTTATCTGGCGGGCGCATGTATGTTTTGTTACGGTGTGGATACCTGGCACAGCAAAACAGCCGCTCAGCGGGAAGGGATGGTGACCGGGGGAATCACTCTGGTTTGCATAGGTCTGGCTGGCTATGGAGGCGCATATCTTCAGAGGATAGAGAATGGGGAAGCATTTTCCTATCGGGTTTTGTTTGTCCTTGTGTGCGCAGCGTCTGTGTTTCTGGCGTTTCTGACTGCTTTTATGCGTAAGAGGACCCATGTGTGTACGGAGTGGATGGGAAAATTGCTGGGGTTGCGTGACTTCATCGAAACGGCGGAACTGGACCGGCTGCAGGCGCTGGCGGAGGAGACGCCGGAGTTGTTTTACCATATTTTGCCCTACGCGTATGTGCTGGGAGTTTCCGACGTATTTGCGCGAAAATTAAAGGGACTGGCCTTGGAGCCGCCCCAGTGGTATGTGGCTCCATATGACAGGTCGGGTGGGTATTTTGATTATTACGTATTTCACCACAGCCTGATGCACAATATGGATACGGCCACGAAGGCTTTGGCTGTCCCTGAGCCGTCTAAGATTTCCGAAAGCGGAAGTTCCGGAAGCGGTTTTTCCGGAGGTGGATTCTCCGGAGGCGGTTTTGGAGGCGGTGGCGGCGGTTCCTGGTAAGTGAAAGGAGCGTTCCGCAAAAAAATAGAGAAAAACACTTGATGTATTCCGAGCTTTTGTGTATGATGTGATATAGTATGATGTCAGGCGGAAAGTTAGAGTTAGGAGGAGCTTCGAGTATGAGTAATGCCGTAATGTTAATTTGGATGGTTGCTTTGATTGCTGTAATGTATTTTATGATGATTCGTCCACAGAAGAAGGAGCAGAACCGAATCCGGGCCATGCTGGCAGATATGGCGGTGGGAGATAGCGTGGTCACCACCAGCGGTTTTTATGGCGTAGTGATTGATATTACCGACGAAGATGTAATTGTGGAATTTGGAAATAACAGAAACTGCCGTATTCCCATGCGCAAAGGCGCCATTGCGGAAGTGGAGAAAGCGCAGATTGCAGAGTCCAAGGAATAGATTTTAAGTGAGAATCCTGCGCGGCAGGATTCTCCGCCTGTGGCGGGGCAGAAATTTTTTTATAGAAAGAAGGACAAGAAAATGAGACATAAGATTGTTTTGATTCCCGGCGACGGAATCGGACCGGAAATTGTAGCGGAGGCGAAAAAGGTTTTGGATCGGGTGTGTGCGAAATTCGGACACGATTTTCAATACGAAGAAGCTCTTCTGGGAGGAGCGTCCATTGACGTGCATGGAGTTCCGCTGACCGAGGAAGCGCTTGCCCAGGCCAAAAGCGCGGACGCCGTTTTGATGGGGTCTATTGGCGGGAACACGGCCACTTCCCCCTGGTATAAACTGGAGCCGTCCAAGAGACCAGAAGCTGGCCTTCTGCGGATTCGAAAAGAACTGGGTTTGTTCGCCAATTTGCGTCCGGCGTATCTGTACAGTCAGTTAAAAGAAGCCTGCCCTCTGCGGCAAGATATCATCGGGGATGGTTTTGATATGCTGATTATGCGCGAGCTGACAGGCGGTCTCTATTTTGGGAACCGGAAAACTTATGAACAGGATGGCCTTCAGACAGCCATGGATACACTGGTATATAATGAACAGGAAATCCGCCGGATTGCTATAAAAGGTTTTGAGATTGCAAGAAAACGTCGTAAGAAAGTGACCAGCGTGGATAAAGCCAATGTGCTGGACTCTTCCCGTCTGTGGCGGAAAGTTGTGGAAGAGGTTGCCGTGGATTATTCAGATGTAGAATTGGAGCATATGTTGGTGGATAACTGCGCCATGCAGTTGGTGCGTGACCCCAAACAGTTTGATGTGATTCTGACAGAAAATATGTTTGGGGATATTTTGTCGGATGAGGCCAGCATGGTTACCGGCTCCATCGGAATGCTGTCGTCCGCCAGTTTAAATGAAACCAAATTTGGCCTTTACGAACCAAGCCATGGATCCGCACCGGATATTGCCGGGCAGGATAAAGCCAATCCCATTGCCACGATTTTGTCGGCGGCCATGCTGCTGCGGTACTCTCTGGATTTGGATGAGGAAGCGGACGCGGTGGAGAAGGCGGTGGAGAAGACTTTGGAACAGGGATTTCGGACGGTGGATATCTTATCCGACGGATGCACCTGCGTAGGCACACGGAAAATGGGAGATTTGATCGCGGAAGCGATTTAGCATACATAAGCGCGTTTAGAAACAGTAGAGGGAGATGCAGATCATGAAAAGCGATGCAGTAAAAAAAGGAATACAGCAGGCTCCACACCGTTCTTTGTTTCATGCCTTAGGGATGACAAAAGCGGAGATGGAGCGTCCGCTGGTGGGAATTGTGAGTTCTTATAACGAGATTGTGCCTGGGCACATGAACTTAGATAAAATTGTGAATGCAGTCAAACAGGGCGTGGCCATGGCTGGCGGGACGCCGATTGTGTTTCCGGCCATTGCCGTGTGCGACGGCATTGCCATGGGGCATATCGGCATGAAATATTCGCTGGTGACTCGTGATTTGATTGCGGATTCCACAGAAGCTATGGCAATCGCTCACCAGTTTGACGCATTGGTGATGGTTCCCAACTGCGATAAAAACGTGCCAGGACTTTTGATGGCCGCGGCCCGCATCAATGTGCCTACCGTATTTGTCAGCGGCGGACCTATGATGGCCGGCCATGTGCAGGGACACAAGACCAGTCTGTCCAGCATGTTCGAGGCTGTGGGCGCCCATAGCGCCGGAAAGTTGACCGATGAGCAGGTTGTTGAGTATGAAAACAAGGCATGCCCCACCTGCGGTTCCTGTTCCGGCATGTATACGGCCAACAGCATGAACTGCCTGACGGAAGCGTTGGGCATGGGCTTAAAAGGAAACGGGACGATTCCCGCTGTATATTCCGACCGCATCTGCCTGGCGAAAGAAGCAGGCATGAAGGTCATGGAAATGTACGAGAAGAATATCTGTCCCCGGGACATTATGACGGAAAAAGCTGTCTTAAATGCATTAACCGTGGATATGGCCCTTGGATGTTCCACCAACAGCATGCTTCATCTTCCGGCCATCGCCCATGAAATCGGCATGGATTTCGACATTACATTCGCCAATAAAATCAGTGAGAAAACTCCCAACCTATGCCATTTGGCTCCGGCAGGACCCACATATATGGAAGATTTAAACGAGGCCGGCGGAGTGTATGCGGTGATGAACGAGCTGGATAAAAAGGGACTGCTCCATACCGACTGTATGACCGTCACAGGCAAGACTGTGGGAGAGAACATCCAAGGATGTGTGAATAAAAATCCCCAGGTCATCCGTCCCGTTGAAAATCCATACAGCGAGACAGG
>CAJURH010000039.1:4159-18170 GCA_910588775.1 uncultured Lachnospiraceae bacterium | reverse complement strand
GAGCACTTGACTTTTAATCAAGTTGTCCGGGGTTCGAATCCCCGATGTCTCATTATAAGGCGTTGTTTCTGGTGGGTTGAGAACATTGGGGACGGCGTTTTTTATGCGCAAAACCGCGCGTAAGGGGTTCTAAATGTGGCAAAATGTAGCGTTATCGTGTCAATGTATCAATTTCGTGTCAGAAATCCAGAGCATTTTTCAGATCCTCTTTTTCCAGAACCATGTGGTTGTAAACTTTAATAACCATTTTTTCCGTGTCCCCTAAAAGGGTGGCCATGTGTTTTATGGATATGGCGGACAACGCAGGTCTGTACAGCGCTCATGGCAAAGCGTTATTGGATACGGTCTGTGTCCGCTTTATGAATCTGTATCCACACTTAATTTGCATTTTTGTCTATATTGTTTATTTTTCGCCGCTTTCATTAGTTTTTTGCATTTCTTTTTTTATCAATTCAAGTTGTTTGATAAAAACTTCTAAGCTTTCCAATGAACTAAAAGAAATAGTTGTATCATCTTCTTTGGGCAGATAGGGACCGTCATAGTCGCCGATGTGTCTGTCCTTTTTATTTTGCAAGATTAAACCGAACACTTCATCCTTGTCATCATGAAAAGGCACAATCAGAATGTCTCCAACTCCGAATTCGATCCATGTTTGGCTTTTAATCATTTGGTTTCCTCCTGTTATCGTAGTCTGAAAAGTGAGCGATTGTTCATGTTTTGCGGTGGCAAGCCCGCACTTTGTCAATTTTCCAAATCCTGTTGAAGCTTTGCGATCAGAATATCCATCCTTTTTACATCAGATTTACTTGCCACATCTGATATTGTATGTTGGACGCGTATCGCATCAAATGTCAATAGCGTCAAAAAGGTTTCTGCGGGTCAAAATCTGTTTTCCACATCGGGCGGCTGTCCGTCATGGGCTTTCCACTGGCATTCTAGAAGCGCCATATTTGAAAATGTTGCTTTAAAGGACGAGTCTTCAGGGGAGCAGGCATAGACGCCAAACCGGATGGTTCCTTTGCCATGGCGCATATGGCAAATCCGCATCTGGCTGAAATTTACGCCGTCCACAGAATTTTCTATGCAATAGTCGTCTTTCCGGCGGCTGAAGCGGTACCACATGGATTTGACTGAGGCGTCCAGGGTGGTGGTGGCCCAGTCTGAGTATCCATCGTTTGTCACAACGCTGCCCAAATGTTGGTAATCTTCGTTTTCGTACTCAGCCGAGGCTTTTAACCAGTTTTCGCTGTCCAGGTACATCACAATACCGCATTGGTCAAATCTATGATGGCTTTCGGAAAATTCTGTTTTTACCACGAAGCTGAAATATTTCTCGTCGGTTTCCATCTGGAATACTGGAGCATTGTCGTTTTGAAAATGATAGTAGGTCCGCTGCCATAAATCGGTGTGCGGCATCGTGATTATTTCAAGCCGGTCCCCTTCTATTTTGTATTCCTGGGGCTTTCGGGTCCATTTAAAATTTTTCAAATCCATAATTTTATATTCCTTCATTTAATAAAATTTCTTTACCCGGATTTCTTTTCCGGCGCCTTTGGATTTAAGAAGCTTTTTGTAAGCGGATGTTTTCAGGGACGGTGTTTTGAACAGGCAGTCGCTCTTGATGCCCTTGAAGGCGTTGGCGCCTACCTTGGACTTTGTCAGCCGGGATGTTTGGATGGCGACGGTTCCCAGTTTTTTGGAGCCTTTGAATGCGTTTTTGCCGATGGAGGTGACGTTTTCGCCGATGACCGCGGTTCGCAGGTTTGGACAGTTGGCAAACGCTTCTTTTGAAATTGCTTTCACTTGGTAATAATATCCGTTTATGGTGATTGAATTCGGAATGCGTAGGTTTCTTATGGAGCGGTCGGCGGGGGTCATGGCGGTTAATGCGGAAGGCCCGCTTATTCGGTAGACTACATTTCCGCGAATTTTGTATGTTCCCACAGTGGGTCTGGGCGGTTTTGTATCCGTTCCGGAGACATTTCGGATATAGAAACGCACGCTTTTGGAGACCATCCGACTGCGTGCTTTCACCCATTTCTTGCCATTGTATATTTCTTTTTGGTAATTTACTTTCAAGGTGAAAGGAACCTTCGAAGAGCTGTTTGTATTCAGAGTGAAAGACCCTTTGAATCTGTATTCCGCCTGTACGTAAAAGCCGTGAGAAGTATATCCTCCGGTGATGTCCGTGTATCTTTTCCAAGAGCCGCGCTGATTTCCCACGCTCCAGCTTACGGGTTTGTAGCGGGTGGAGTTCTTTATCGGGTTTAATTCCTGAGGCTCTTCCGGTCCGTATCCGGCTCCAGTGGCGTAGAATTGTAAGTTCGCCCCGGCGCGGTAGGTTGCCCCGCGGCTAATCCAGTATAGTCCATTATCCGATGGGAATGCTAAGTCGGGTTCTTCGGTTGCACGGGGACTGTTGTAAGTTTTTGAGGAGATGCGGGTGGAGCTTGTCTGTTCGGGCGCTGCCATGGCGACTGCCGGGGCGGCCATTACGGTTTCCGCCAGGAGCAGCAGTGATAGCGCTCCGGTGATTAGAAGCTTTTTCGGTTTCTTCATACTTTTCCCTCCTTTTGTTTCGAGATTGCATCGAAATCTTCTTATTTAAATATAAACGAAAAAGAGGAAAATGTTAAGAGAAATTTTTCCGGATTTCAGGGAAAAGGAAAAGCGGTTAAACCCGCAGGCAAAACCGCTTTTTGTTTGTTTATTCATTTAGAAAATTTGTAATAATCTTTGCGGCGCTTTCCGCATTCGTTCTGATTGCGGGATGTCCCCCTGTTTGAAAAAAGATGTATCTTACAGTCGGGAATCTGTTGACTCATTTGTTGGTATTCTTCGGCAAGATTTTTCCGACGCATATTATCTTCCAAACTGCCCATAAGCGGGACGGGAACTTCCAGCGTTTCCAAAGGCTTGTGAAAAAGCGGGATTTTGGAATCCGCGCCTGTGTGTCCTGATCTATCACGGTTTCCCAATCATCGCCCTGGCGTCACTTATAAAAATCAGTTTCTAAATTAAGATTATATAGCCAGGTTTCTGTAGATGCAAGATTAAACGGCGCGTTTCTTGACAGGAAAGTAGACTTCCGTCTCCCAGTCTTCTGGGGCCAGGCTGTCAAACTGTGTCTTGGCATATATGTCGTAAGGCGCGCCGCATCCCTCGTATCCGTTTTCAGAAATCCAGGAGACCAAAGCGCCGTAGGCGTCGGACAGGGAGGAGTAGGGTCCTTTGTGGACGGTCATGGCGCACAGGCCGCCTTCCATAATCTTGTCCGCTTTTTCTTTTTCACGGACGCCCACGATTAATTCGATGTCGGAGCATTCAGGGTTGAATTCCTGGTCGTAGTAGATGGCTCCAGTAAGGCCGTTGGGCGTCACCTGTTCCTTTGGTATCCGTTCGTACAGTGTGCCGTAATATTTTCCGAAGTCGTTGACCCCCATTTTGTGACGGCAGGAGAGCACATTTCTTTCTGGAGTTTCTTTTACTTGAATTTCATAACCTTTCTGATATCCCATTCTGTCACCGGTCCTTTCAAAATCTTGCAGGTGCGCGGACAATTCTGCGATTATCTGCTGCATTTCCCGCATTTTCTGTGTCAAACGTTCTTTTTGCCGCAGCAATTTTGAGAAAAATTCCGGTTCCTCTGTACAGTTTAGAAGCTTCTGAATTTCCTCCAGAGTGAACCCGTAGCGTTTTAGACGCTGGATGAAAAGCATTTGCTCCATCTGCTGCCGGCTGTAATAGCGATATCCGGTAAATGCGTCTACCTTCAACGGCTTGAGTAAACCGATCCGGTCGTAGTGATGCAGGGTCTTCACACGTACCTGACATATTCTGGAAAATTCTCCTATGGAGAGCATGACGTTCCTCCTATATGGTTGATTCGAATCTGTAATTAGAATAAATCATGACCTAAGGGCAGAGTCAAGCATAAAAACACATAAAGTAAATATTGACAAGATATTATGGGGGAGGGTAAAATATAGCAGAAAATTAACATTTAATACGTAAGGAGGTGTGTGGATGTTATTTAATTCGATTCATTTTTTGATTTTCTTTCCAGTTATTACAGTTGTCTATTTTCTTATTCCAGCTAAGAAAAGGTACATCTGGTTGTTGCTGGCAAGCTACTATTTTTATATGTGTTGGAATGCGAAGTATGCGTTATTACTGTTCTTTTCCACCTGTGTCACATACTTAAGCGGCTGGTTGATGGAGTATGTGCAAAGGCGGCTGGCGGCTCATCCCGTCAGGGCTGTAAAGTACAAAAAATGGTGCGTGGCGGGATGCTTTTCGCTGAATCTTTCCATTTTGTTTCTGTTCAAATACTTTGATTTCGTAGTGAGAAATATAAACGTAGCGCTGGAAAAATGCAATCTTACGCTGATTACGCCGGACTTTGACGTGATACTTCCGGTGGGCATTTCTTTTTATATTTTTCAGGCGTTAAGCTACACCATGGATGTATACAGAGAGGAAATAAAAGCGGAAAAAAATTTCCTGCGCTATGCTCTGTTCGTTTCGTTCTTTCCGCAGTTGGTGGCTGGACCTATTGAGCGTTCCAAGAATTTGCTGTCGCAGCTTCGCGAAGAGCATGTCTTTAATTTTGAAAATATGCGGGCTGGGCTTTTGATTATGCTGTGGGGGTATTTCCAGAAATTAGTTTTGGCGGATCGGATTGCCATTGTAGTGAATCAGATATACGGGCATCCAAGAGCTTACCCAGGCGGGTATCTATTGGCGGCCAGCGTTTTGTTCGCCATTCAGATTTACTGTGATTTTTCAGGATATTCCATGATTGCCATTGGCGCGGCGAAGGTGATGGGATTTCGGTTGATGGAGAATTTCAACTGTCCTTATCTGGCCAGGTCTGTGTCTGGATTCTGGAAGCGGTGGCATATTTCCCTCACATCCTGGTTTCGCGATTATCTCTATATTCCGCTGGGGGGAAACCGCAAGGGTACGCTTCGAAAGTATATAAATATGATGATTGTATTTATGGTCAGCGGTCTGTGGCATGGCGCCGCGTGGACGTATATAGTCTGGGGATTGTTAAACGGGCTGTTCCAAGTGGCCGGGATTGTGACCAGGAAGTTCCGCGACAGGATTTATGCAAAGATAGGGCTTCATACGGCAAGCATCGGTCATTGTTGTTTGCGGACGATTGTTACATTTATTTTTATAGATATTACATGGATCTTTTTTCGGGCGAAGAGTGTGGGGCAGGCATGCTACATTATCAAAAGTATACTCACCGTGCGCAATGAAAGGATCTTTTTTGATGGTTCTCTTTATACGCTGGGGCTGAATCAGAAACAATTCTGGATGATGCTGCTGGCCATCGGAATTTTATTTGTAGGCGACATTTTGAAAGAGTGCAAGGTTTCCGTACTGGAAGTTATCATCAGTCAGGATTTATGGTGTCGCTGGCTTGTTTATATCTGCTCGGCTATTTTTATATTGGTGTTTGGAATCTGGGGCGCGGGTTACGATGCGCAGGCTTTTGTATACTTTCAATTTTAAGACAGTGCAGAGGATGGAATAGGATGAAACGTCAAACAGTGAGAAATATAATCAGTTCTATTTGTTTTATAATCGTATTTGTGTTTGCATTCAGCAAAGTCAGCGTTCTGCTGGAGCGTAAAAACAGCAGGATAGGCTATTCAGAATTCTGGGAGGAGCCGGAAGGGTACGATGTGTGGCTTCTGGGAACCAGCCATATGCGCCAGGGCGTGCAGGCGGTGGAGCTATACGGGGAGTATAAGATTGCCTCCTATTGCCTGGCGTCCACCAGCAATCCCATACCGCAGACATACTGGACATTTGTCAACGCTCTGCAATACGCGGAACCGAAAGTGGTGGTGATGGATTGCTTTCATGTGGTAAAGGATGGAAAAACGCCGGAAAAAGAAATGAATATGCATAATGGAATGGACAGCATACCGTTTTCTCTTACAAAAGTGCAGATGGTCAATGATTTATTTGAGGAAAGGGAGAAGCGAATAGAGCATTTGTTTGATTTCTACATTTACCACAATCGCTGGGACCAACTGGGGGCGAACGATTTGTCGCCGAAAAAGTCCCTGTTAAAAGGTGGCGTGATTATCAGTAAGATACAGGATATGTCCGCTTACAGTGTGGTGGATGAGACGGATATGTGCGGGACGGATTCCCTAGGATATGAATATCTGCGCCGGATTATTGAAAAGTGTCAGGAGAAGAAGATTCCACTGGTTTTAACGGCTATCCCCTGTTGCGTTGGCGATGAGGAGCAGCGGGGCATGAATGCGGTGGCGAAAGTGGCGGAAGAATACCATGTTCCTTTTCTCAACATGATTTACCGCAAGGAGCTGCCCATCGACTTCCAGGTGGATTTTCACGACGAAGGCCATTTAAACTGGGCTGGGGGTCAGAAGAGCACCCGCTATATTGGAAAATATCTGATTGAAAACTTTCCTTCATTAAGAGACGGTGTGTCAAAAGAAACGGCCAGAGATTGGGACGCTCATTATCTGGCCTATAAAAAGCAGAAAATACAGTGGCTGAAAGGCGAGAGTCGTATAGATAGATTTCTGCTTCGTCTCTACGACGACGATTTTTCATGTGATTTGTACCAGCGGGAAGAGAAAGAGCAGGATATTGTTTTGGAAAAATTATTGGCTCAGATACCGGATCTGCACAGGATGACCTATGAAGAAGCCGCGTCTGTGGCCGGCGCCAATCCGGAAATGGATTTTGCGGTGGTTGTCCGGGACAAAGAGAGCGAAAAAATAGTGGATACGGCGGTTTTTAAAGATGGAAAACGGGAAAAGAAAAAAAGAAGGTGACAAAATAGCAAAGGGGCGTTAAAATAATTATATGTGAAAAAATGAAATGGAGGTTAGCGGGATGAAAGTATTGTTGGTGAATGGGAGTCCTCACGCGTCGGGAAGCACATATACAGCCCTGCGTGAGATGGAGAAAGTGTTTGAAAAAGCCGATATTGAGACGGAGATTATCCATGTGGGCAATAAGGATATCCGGGGCTGTGTGGCGTGCGGCCAGTGCAGGAAGAAGGGCAAATGCGCGTTTGACGACATGGTGAATGAGGCGGCGCCTAAGTTCGAGGCCAGCGACGGCCTGGTTGTGGGCAGTCCGGTTTACTACGCTTCCGCCAATGCCACTTTGTCTGCGTTTCTGGATCGGCTGTTCTACAGCACGCCTTTTGACAAGACCATGAAAGTGGGGGCCAGCGTGGTATCCGCCAGGCGGGGCGGGTTGTCGGCCACCTTTGATGAGCTGAATAAATATTTTACCATTTGCGGTATGCCTGTAGCGTCGGGGCAATATTGGAACAGTATCCATGGGAACAATGCCGAGGAAGCGGCGCAGGATGAAGAAGGACTTCAGATTATGAGAACTCTTGCTAAGAACATGACATTTTTGATGAAGAGCATTGCTCTGGGAAAAGAAAAATTTGGACTGCCAGAAAGGGAGCCAGGTAAGAAGACCAATTTTATCCGGTAAAACATTTAGGAGGAAAGAATCTTATGAAATTTCAAAAGAAGTTTGTTGTGGTTATGCTGACTATTTGTCTGATGGAGCTGGGCGGGACGGTTTTTTCGGCGCCGGTTTACGCAAAAAAGATTACAGGGTTGAAGCAGGCGGCAAGGATGGCTCTGCAGACAGTGAAAAACGGGGATGTTACAGAAGTAGACAGAGATTATGAGAGAGGAAAACTGGTCTATGAAGTCCAGGTGATCAAAGGCGCCAGAGAATATGACATTACTTACCGGGCTTCGGATGGAAAGATGCTTTCCTATGGATGGGAAGAATATCGCGTCACCAGAGGGAAAGGGAAAAAAGTTATAAGCAAAAATAAGTGCCGTAATCTTGTAATGAAAGAGGTTCCCAATGGGAAAATCGTAAACCTTGTGAAGAAGTATGACGACGGAATTCCTGTTTATAAAGTTAAAACGGACAAAAAGGGTAAGCGCTATACGCTGAAATATCATGGGAAAACAGGTAAACTTCTGGAGTATGAATGGGAGCTGACGACAACCGGAGGAGATTCTCAGGAAAACGCCCGTTATATTGGCATAGCTAAGGCGAAGAAAATCGCGCTTTCAAAGGCGCCGAAGGCGATGGTCATCAAGGCGAAATTTGACAGGGATGATGGAATACCGGTCTATGAGGTGGAGCTTATCCGGGGCGTTATGGAATATGAGATTAAGATTCATGCAAAGACGGGGAAAATACTGGAGATAGACAGAGATTATAACGGTGGCTGGTGATACATGCGCTGGACGGATTTTTCAGGGCAGGCTATTGATTTTGGCAATGCCTGCCTATTATAATGCATCTCTGGGTTCGACAAGGGAGGAAAACATGAGCGTAGATAGGAAAAAGCAATTTGTGGAAGTTGCTTATAATATACTGAAAGAAGAAGGGCCGGAAGGCGTGAAGATTCGGAGAGTAGCCAGAGAAATGGAATGCACCAGCACGGTAATCTACCGTTATTTTGATAATCTGGATCATTTGATTGCCCTGGCCTCTGTCCGGTTTTTCAAACAATATCTTTTCGAGTTTAAGAGTATGGTGAACGATCCGCAGATTTTGACCGATCCTTATGGGTTGAATTTGAAAATGTGGGACTGTCTGGCCGGTTATGCGTTCAGAGATATTCCTATATATGAAAATCTGTTCTTTGGCAAATACCAGCATTCGCTGGGGGAAATTATATTTGAATATTACCAGTTGCTTCCAGATGATTTTAAACAGGACTTTGACGGCTATTCCGCCAGTATTTTATTTAACAATGATTTATTCCAGCGGGATTTTGTGTTATTGAGAAAAGCGGTGGCCGTGG
Organism: uncultured Lachnospiraceae bacterium; assembly: GCA_910588775.1. Classification (GTDB taxonomy): domain Bacteria; phylum Bacillota; class Clostridia; order Lachnospirales; family Lachnospiraceae; genus MGBC164599. The sequence continues at coordinate 9,319 of CAJURH010000039.1, read as the reverse complement.
GTACGCTTACCACCCGGGACGCCGAGGTTCTCAGCCAGATCGAATGCCATATTTTCCACGGCGTTTTGCTGAAATATAAGGATGAGTACAAGAATGCCGGAGTCCCGGAAAAGGCGGCGGCAGAGTTTCATATGCTGCTTTACGATCTGGCTAAGAAATACAGATAATTTATTGTTTCCCTTCTTTTTTCAATTCTTTGATAAGGTTCATGCAGACCAATACCATAATAAAAGCAAACGGAAATGCAGCGACAATGGACGCGACCTGCAGTGATTTAATGCCGCCAGTAATAAGCAATACATAAGCGATTGCCGCTTGCAAAATTCCCCAGGCGATTTTCTTCCGGTTGGGCGGATTGGTGGCGCCGTCGGAAGTCAGCATGCCCAGCACAAATGTGGCCGAGTCTCCAGATGTAATGAAGAAGGTAAGGAGCAGTATAATGGCGGTTATGGATAAGAGCGTTCCTAAGGGGTATTCGTTGAGAATCACAAACAGGGCGGTTTCCGGTACGGCGGCGATTTCCCTTAATTTATCCAGAGGAAATGCATTGGCTGCGTTTAAGGCAACGCCTCCGAATACAGAGAACCAGATGATGGATGCAATGCTGGGAACCACAATCACGCCCATTATAAATTCCTTGATGGTCCGTCCTTTGGAAATCCTTGCAATGAAAATGCCCACAAAAGGAGCCCAGGAAATCCACCAGGCCCAATAGAAGACTCTCCAGTCCAGAATCCAGGAATTATCCCCGAAAGGCGCCAGGCCTAAACTGTCTGTGACAAAATGGGAAACATAGTCGCCTACGCCCGTCGTAAGGATTTCCAGTATGCCAGTGGACGGGCCGAGAAGGAAGGAAACTGCCAAAAAAATGGCTGCCAGACACAGATTCAGGTTGGACAAGAGTTTCATGCCTTTGTTCAGGCCACTTACGGCGCTTAGCAGATAGATGCTGCAGATGATGACAATTACCACCAGCCAAACAGTAGTGGAGTTGGGCAGATCATACAGGTAGTTTAAGCCTCCGCAGATCTGAAGGGCGCCCATGCCTAAGGAGGCTGCCACTCCGGCGACGGTTACGATAACGGAGAAGATGTCGATGGCTTTGCCCACGGGGCCTTTTACGCCTTTTTCGCCCAGCATTGGTTCGAAAAGGCAACTGATGAGTCCGGGGCGGTTTTTGCGAAATTGAAAGTATGCCAGTCCTATGCCGATGACCCCATAGGCGGCCCAAGGGTGGATTCCCCAGTGCATAAAGCAAGAGCGAATGGCGAATTCCGCGGCTTCTTCACTTCCAGGGGTAATGCCGGCGGCTGGAGAGGCGTAATGGGACAAGGGTTCAGAAATACCCCAGAAGACTAGACCTACGCCCATGCCGGCGCAAAAGAGCATAGCGAACCAGGATAAGGCGCTGTGTTCAGGTTTGGAATCGTCAGGGCCAAGTCGAATGGAGCCGAAACGGCTGAATGCCAGCCATACGCAGAATATTACAAAGACCAACATAAAAACCAGATATACCCAGGCGAAATTTTTGGATACAAAATTCAACAGGGCCGTTGTCTGCTGGGCGAACGCCTTTCCGTCCAGCGCCCCTGCCAGCACAATAAAGAGGGAGACTGCCGCAGATATATAAAATACATATTGTTTTTCTTTTTTTCTTTTTTCTTCTGTCATATGCATACCTCTTTTCTTAAAACTGTTTTTTAGAACAAAATCGACAGGGCCATAGAAACTGGCCCTGTCGGTTATGAAAAATGACGTGGATGTTTACATATTTGCCAGTTTATCAATAAGTTCTTGCGCAACGCCGCGAGAGAGAAGGATTTTCTTCATTCCGTTTTGGATATCTGTATCCAGTTCTGGCTGTACATATGCGTCTAACATGGCGTCAATTTTCCTCTGTATGTTGTTTTCCAAGGCCTTTCCAGGTTCTTCTGCCGTGCCTCTTACAGAGATTTCTGGAGTCAGCGGTTCTACCCGGCAGAATTCAAAGGTGTGTTCTTCTGTTAAGTAAACGCCGTCCTGGCCTACTTCGTCAATCAGGTCTTCCGGAATGGTGTCTTCATTGATTTCATACCGGCGGCAGTATCTGTTCACATAATCAATGACTTCAAAGTCTACAATCAGTTTTTCATAGGACATGCTAGCGTAAGCGTCCATGATGCCTGCCGCATGGATCATGAAGTTGATATTGGCGTCCCGGCATGTCATGAAGGTCATCATGGATTCGTATCCAGCCTGGGCGTCTACCTTCTTGGCGTCTGACAAACATCCGCCTGCACGGCTGGGGATGCCGTAGAAGTCGGCCATCTTTCCGGTGTGGTTGTAGCAGATGGCGCCTTCTGGTGAACCGATGGCTGTGGCGCCGCCTCGCATATCCGCAGTGGTGGTTTCACATCCGTATACTACAGGCGTTCCAGGTGAGAGCATCTGGCAAAGCGCGATTCCTGCTAAGATCTCCGCATTGGAGATTGCCAGGGAGCCGGCCAGGGTGATGGGGCTGGTGGAGCCTGCCTGAGCCAGGGAGCCGATTACAAGCGGCTGACGGTATTTCACAAACTGGAACAGGCTCTCTGTCATTACGTTGGTCAACTGAAGTGGCGTAACGGTGTTGATGAGCGTAATCATCCGCGGATATTTCTTCAGTTCCTCTTCTCCGCCGAATACAAGCTTCGCTATTTCCATCATGGCTTCCACCTGTTTTTCGTCGGCGGTTCCAGTCAGGAGAACTTTGTCAGAGTACAACAGGGTCATGTAGAGCATCAGCAGGGTTGCGTTGTCTACAGGCAGGTCGTCAGGCTGTACGATAATTCCTCCGTTTACGTCAAAGGAATGCTGCTGGTGGTAGAGCTTTAAGAATTTTACAAAATCCTCGGTCATGGCGGGGCGCTGCTCGCCGTCTGGGTCCACAACGAATGGGCATCCGTAGCCAGGAGCTGGGTTTAAGTGATCGCCGCCCACCGTGATGTTGTGCTTTGGATTTCTTGCATACATGGTAAATGCATGGGGAGCTTTGTTTACCCAGTACATGATCTGTTCTTCTGTGAAACGGGCAACGCCGGTCTCGTCCACATCGATTCCGTTCTCTTTTAGAACTTCAACAGCTTTCGGATACTCAAAACGCATACCAGTCCGGTTTAAAATACGCATGGATGCTTCGTGGATTAATTGTTCGTTTGATTTCATTTTAAATTCCTCCTATTTCTTCTTTATGAGTCCTTCACTTGCTGCATCTTTTGCCAATGTTTTATAGATGGAAACACACATGAAAATCATAATAATCATGTATGGGAAGGCTGCTACAATGGATGTTGTCTGTAAAATCTGCAGTACGGAAGTTCCTCCGATTACAATACAGATGATGGTTACCGCGCCCTGAGCGATGCCCCAGCCGGCCCGCAGCTTCTTGTCCGGGTCCATGTTCCCGTGGTCCGTCAGCATGGAGAGCACGTAGGTGGCGGAGTTGGCCGATCCCAGGAAACTAAATACAATCAGGATCAGAGCCAATGGAGCTGTAATTACAAATATAGGAAGTTCTTCCAACAGGGCGAATAATCCAGTGGTGTAGTCTGCGTTTACGGCTTCCAGCAGTTTGCCGCCGCTGATTTCATTCATGTTGAAAGCGGCGCCTCCATAAATACCCAGCCAGATAAAGCTGAAAATGGCGGGCAAAACGCTGACGGTCAGCAGGTATTCGCGGATGGTGCGGCCTTTGGAAACTCTGGCGCAGAACTGTCCGCAGAATGGCGCCCATGCAATCCACCAGGCCCAGTAAAATACAGTCCAGGCGGAGAGGAAGGATTTGTTCTCCATCCAGAGGCTCTTCTTCACAATGTCAGCCAGGTACCCGCCCAGTGTGTTTGTGAACAGGTCCAGGATAAATACGGCGCCGCCGAATACGAAGATAAAAATCATGAATCCGATGGATAGCCAAATCTTAATATCCGCGATTAACTGAATGCCTTTTTGCAAACCGCTGATGGTGGCCAGCGTAAAGCATACGGTGATGATGGCGATGATGATACAGGTTAAGAATGTTCCGGCTTTCACGCCGTATACATGGCTTAAACCGCCCACAATCTGTGAGGCTCCCAGACCTAAGCTGGTGGCCACGCCGAAGATCGTTGCAAATACAGCCAGGATGTCGATGGCTTTGCCAATGGGGCCCTTCACCCGCTCTTCGCCGATCAGCGGCTCGAATGCGGAGCTTACCAGGAAGGGACGGTCCTTCTTAAAGGAAAAGTACCCAAGAGCCAGACCGCCAATGGCGAAAATTACCCATGGATGGAATCCCCAGTGGAAGAACACAGTCTGCATGGATTCGTACATGGCGGCGGCTGTTTCCGGTTCCGCCGCAGGCGGTGAGGCGAAATCCATCAGCGGTTCCGCAACGGAGTAGAATACCAGGCCAATGCCCATGGAACCTCCGAACAGCATAGTGAACCATTGGAAATTTGAAAATTCCGGTTTGTCGTCAGGTTTTCCCAATTTTAGTTTTCCCATAGGGCTTACCGCGATAAAGATGGCGAAAATAACCATCAGGAAAACAGTAATCAGATAGAACCATCCAAATTTATCTGTCAGAGCTGAGAAGATAAAGTTCGCGGCTGCTCCCAATAAATCTGGAAAAATAGCTCCAAATGCCACAAAGATGGCCACAATGACTATGGAAACTATTAAAACAGGGTTCGTTGTTTTTTTGGGTGTCATATGCACACCTCCTTTTGAGTAATGACAGAACAAAATTCTGCCAAAATGTGTTATCGTGTTATCCTAATACAAGCCTATAAAGGCTAAAAAGACCTTAAATACAATAAAAATAAAGAGAATATTCAAAAGTTTTGTGATTATTTCGAAAATGCATTTTCTTATTCTGTGTTTTTGGTGTTATCATGATAACATCAAAGGCGGACTTTTTCAATACACAAAAATTTACAAATTTGTTATAAAACATTTGTCGATTTTATATATTTTTTATTTTGGTTATAGTTTTTTAATGCCTATGGGGGTTCTGTTTCCACAGAGAATGTCATAGAATGATAACAACGTCTATGGGAGTATGCAATGTTGAAGGAAAGACTGAAGTGGATGGCGGCCTGGATGGTCATGGCGCTGGCGGTGGTTAGCGCCATTCCTCCAGTCCGGCATGGATAGCCTTGATGG
>CAJURH010000039.1:0-4149 GCA_910588775.1 uncultured Lachnospiraceae bacterium | reverse complement strand
GTCACCGTCAGTACAGGCGCGGATGGAAGAGAGCTGCCGATTTATTGCGTAGATACAGAGAAACCCCAGATTGCTTTAAGTTTTGATGTGGTCCGCGGAAATGAAGACATACTGAAGATATTGAAAATCCTGGCGGATCGGAAGGCGCAGGCGACTTTTTTCGTGACGGGCAAATGGGCCAAAGCGTATCCGGAAGATTTGAAAGCGATCTGGGAGGCTGGCCATGATTTGGGCAGTCTGGGGGAAAATTACAGGGATATGACGAAGCTTAGCGATACGGAGAAAACAGAAGAACTGATGGGGGCGCATGAATACGTGAAAAATCTAATCGGCGTGGATATGGAATTGTTCCGGCCGCCATATGGTTCTTTTGATAACGATGTGGCGCGAAATGCGAAAGAGAATGGGTATTATATGGTTCGGTGGTCTGTGGATAGTATGGATTGGAAAGACTACGGGGCGGACGTCATTGCAGAGACGGTCTGCAATCATGAAAATCTGGATAACGGCGCGATTATTCTCTGTCACAGCGGAGCCAAGCATACCGCCCGAGCGCTGGAGTCCATGCTTGACGGACTCCAGTCCCAGGGGTATGAAATGGTTCCGGTTTCCCGGTTAATCTATAGAGAGAATTTCCACATGGATTCCTCTGGAAAACAGATGTCAAACTGATTTGGCCGCCCTTTTTCTTTCTCTGGAATCCAGGATTTTCTTGCGGATGCGCAAACTGTCTGGGGTGATTTCCAACAGTTCGTCTGTGTTGATGAATTCCAGGGCCTGTTCCAGGCTTAAGATCTTGGGGGGCGTAAGCTTTAAGGCTTCGTCGGCGGAAGAGGAGCGGGTGTTTGTCAGATGTTTGGTTTTGCACACGTTTAACTCAATGTCCTCCGCCTTGCCGTTTTGCCCAATGACCATGCCGCTGTAGACCCTCTCACCAGGGCCGATAAAAAGCGCGCCCCGGTCCTGGGCGGAGAATAGCCCGTAGGTCACGGCTTCGCCTGCCTCGAAAGCGATGAGGGAACCCTGCTTGCGGTAGTCGATGTCTCCTTTGTACGGGCCGTAGCCGTCGTAAATGGTATTCAAGATTCCGTTACCCTTGGTAAGGGTGAGAAATTCGCCGCGAAATCCAATGAGACCCCTGGCGGGGATATGGAATTCCAGGCGGGTGGACCCGTCGCCGGCCAGGCTCATGCCCTGCAGTTCTCCTTTTCGCTCGCTTAACTTGCTGATGACCGAGCCGGAGGATTCTTCCGGAACGTCGATGTATGCGATTTCCATAGGCTCCAGCTTGCGGCCCCGCTCGTCTTCCCGGTAGAGGACCTCCGCTTTGCTCACGGCGAATTCATAGCCTTCCCGACGCATATTCTCGATGAGTACGGACAGATGCAGTTCACCACGGCCGGAAACTTTGAAGCAGTCGGGGGAAGCGGTGTCTTCCACGCGAAGGCTTACGTCTGTGTTCAGTTCTTTACGCAGGCGTTCTCCTAAGTGGCGGGAGGTGACGTATTTTCCCTCCTGGCCTGCCAAAGGGCTATCGTTTACCATGAAATTCATGGCGATGGTAGGTTCGGAAATTTTCTGAAAAGGTATTGGATCGGGGTTTTCCGGGGAACAGATGGTATCTCCTATGTGTATGCTGGCAATGCCTGAGATGGCTACGATGGAGCCAATCTGCGCTTCGGTGACTTCCACTTTGGAAAGACCGTCGAATTCATACAATTTGCTGATTTTCACCCGTTCCTGTTTGTCCGGGTCGTGCTCGTTCACCAGAATCACATCTTGATTTACGCGGATGGAGCCATTGTCCACCTTGCCAATGCCGATGCGGCCCACGTATTCGTTGTAGTCGATGGTGCTGATCAACACCTGGGTCCCGGCTTCCGGGTCGCCTTGGGGAGCGGGGATGTATTTTAAGATGGTCTCAAAAAGGGGCTGCATATTCTGCGGGGAGTCCGCCAGGTCAAGGACGGCGTGTCCGGCTTTGGCGGAGGCGTAGAGGAACGGACAGTCCAACTGCTCGTCGGAAGCCTCCAGGTCCATGAGAAGCTCCAGCACTTCGTCGATGACTTCGTTGGGACGCGCTTCCGGTCGGTCGATTTTATTGATGCAGACAATCACGTGCAGATCCAGTTCCAGCGCCTTTTTCAGCACGAACTTGGTCTGGGGCATGGCGCCTTCAAATGCGTCCACAACCAGAATGACCCCGTTGACCATTTTCAGCACGCGCTCCACTTCGCCGCCGAAATCGGCGTGGCCGGGGGTATCTATAATGTTTATTTTCGTATCTTTATAGTAGACGGCGGTGTTTTTGGAGAGGATGGTGATTCCACGTTCCCGCTCAATGTCGTTGGAGTCCATGACCCGTTCCTGGACCTCCTGATTTTCGCGAAATACGCCGCTTTGTTTTAAGAGCTCGTCCACAAGGGTGGTTTTTCCATGGTCTACGTGGGCGATGATTGCTATATTACGGACATCTTCCCGTTTGGTTTTCATATATTTATCCTTTCTAACAATGATACACAACTTAACAGTTTAACATATTCTGGGCAGATTGCAAGGAAAATAAAATTTCGTTTTTTGGTTCTATTCAAAGCAAGGGGAGCATAAACATGATATAGACAAACTACCACAAAGAGGAAGGGGAACTATCATTCATGGCAGATAAGATTATTGAGAACAACCAAGTATCTATTATGGGCAAAATCGCGACAGACTTTACGTTCAGCCATCAGGTGTTCGGAGAGGGCTTTTACACCATGGAGCTGTTGATTAAACGCTTAAGCGATTCGGAGGATCGGATTCCGGTAATGATCTCGGAACGGCTGATTGACGTAAATCAGGACTATGTGGGAGAGTATATCCAGGTGCATGGGCAATTCCGCTCCTATAACCGGCATGAGGAGAAGCGGAATCGGCTGGTGTTGTCTGTGTTCGCCAGGGACATCAGTTTCGTGGAGGAAGAAGATGAATCCATGCCGGTGAACCAGATTTTTCTGGACGGCTATATCTGTAAGCCGCCTGTTTATCGCAAAACTCCATTGGGAAGGGAGATTGCGGATTTGCTGCTGGCTGTGAACCGGCCTTACGGCAAATCAGATTACATACCTTGCATATGCTGGGGCAGGAACGCCCGCTATGCGTCCGCTTTTGAAGTGGGGGGACACGTGCTGGTCTGGGGACGCATCCAGAGCCGGGATTATATGAAGAAAATTGGTGAAAATGAGACGGAGAAGCGGACGGCTTATGAAATTTCGGTGAGCAAGCTGGAATATATGGAATAATGTTGCAATCTTTTAGAAAGTGGTGTAAGATACATTCAAACACATAGAGAAATTGCGGGCTGTAGGCCAGTCGGCATGAAAAGCGCTGTATGATGCGTTTTGCACTGGAGTGTGTTTTCAAACGCGCTCTGCATGAAGAGGAAATAAAATGAACAAGGGATGTGTGGAAATATTCTGTGGAAACGGAAGAGGCAAGACTTCTATGGCTTTGGGCAAGAGCATTCGCTCCTGCTCGCGGGGCAACAGTGTGGTGATTATCCAGTTTCTGAAGGGCAAAGAGACGGTAGAGTTGAACTACCTCAATAATATGAACCTGGAGATCAAGCTGTTTCGCTTCGAGAAGTCAAATAAATATTACGAAGATCTGAATGAGCAGGAGCGTTTGGAGCAAAGGGAAAATATAATCAATGGTTTGAGTTTTGCCAGAAAACTGCTGACGACCTGTGAGTGTAATTTCCTGGTCTTAGATGAGATTCTGGGAGTGTTGGATTACGGGATTGCACAGCCGGAAGATGTAATCCAGCTTATTGTCAGGGGCAGGGAAGAGGGAATGCATATGATACTCACCGGCAGATCTATGTATGAGCAGTTGCGCCCATATGTGGATTCGATTACCACGGTGGAAACGGAAGATGTGTGAGAAAATGTTTTGGGGGATGGAAGCTGCGGTGAGCGGCTTCCATTTTGCGTTCTGGATTTTGACGGGGAAATGCGAACCATTTGCCGCCCAAATGCACCGCGAAATGGGACTTGCAGGCGCCATAAAATATATTTTAAGGAACAAAAAAACTCAGGAATTAATCTCCTGAGCTCTTTCTAAGAGGCGCAGACCGGATTTGAACCGGTGAATCAGGGTGTTGCAGACCCA
>CAJURH010000038.1 GCA_910588775.1 uncultured Lachnospiraceae bacterium | reverse complement strand
AGAGCGCACGGTTCGGGACCGTGAGGTCGCAAGTTCGAATCTTGTTGCCCCGATAGTTCTTTAATACTTTATGTATCCCATTTATGGAAAGACTTGTATCTTTAAATCAAAGATGCAAGTCTTTTCTATTTTCCTTTCCATTTTCTCAAGGATTCATTCTTCGTATTTCTTTTTCCTGAAGCACACTGGATATATCTTCCCAGGAAAAGCCCCGACGCGCCAGATAATTCACCAGTCTTTGGTATTCCTTTTGGGGGAGCGCAGTCCGCTCCCCTATCTTTTTTTCCACCAGTTTCCGAATGGAAGCCCGTTCATCCGCCTCCTCATCCTGGCGGAGTTCTTCCCATGCCTCCTGAATCAGCGACGAAGAAACGCCTTTTTGCTGTAATTCCAGAAACAAACGCCGATGGCCTTTTTTCTCCAAACGTACGCTGAGGTAACGTTCAGCATAACGTTTGTCGTCTATGTATCCATAATATTTTAAATACGAAATGGTTTCGTCAATGACCTCCGGCGGATAGTTTCCCTGCTGTAGTTTCTCCCGCATATTCTTCTCCGTCCGGTCCATGTATTCCAACAGGTGAACGGCTCTTAGCTTAGCTCTCTTTACAATATCTTCCTCCATGGCTGTCCGCCTCCATAATATATCATGCAAGCTCTTCCGGATCTACAGAATCTGCAAAATCTACAGGCTGTTCTGACTCTGCGGCTTCTTCCAGATCTATAGCGTCCGCCCCTTCTTCATCGGAAGACAGATTTCCTGTGTCCAAAAAATCTGGTTCTCCCATCTCAAAGACAGCTTGCCCATTCTCTTCCAGAACAATTTGCTCCGCTTCCGGCTCCTGCCGCTCTTCTTCTTTTTTTGCATCGTCTTCTTTCTTCGCGTTGGCGCCCTTTTTCTTAGAGCTTTTTGATTTTTCGCCTTTCTCCTGTCCGTCCTTGGCCTTTTCCACTCCCAGCCCGTATTCTTCCCGCACTTTTTTCTCAATCTCATCACGAATGTCTGTATGTTCGCGGAGATATTTTTTGGCGTTTTCGCGACCCTGTCCCACTTTCTCACCATTGTAGGAGTACCACGCGCCGCTCTTTATAACCACCTTCATTTCAACCGCCAAGTCCAGAATGTCGGCTTCCCTGGAAATCCCCTCTCCAAACGTAATGTCAAACTCCGCCTGCTTAAAAGGCGGCGCCACTTTATTTTTGGCCACTTTCACTTTCGTTCGCCTGCCAACCACTACGCCGCCCTGCTTGAGCATCTCTCCCTGGCGGACATCCAGGCGCACAGATGAATAAAACTTCAGAGCGCGACCCCCAGTGGTGACCTCCGGATTGCCGAACATGACCCCCACCTTTTCCCTGAGCTGGTTAATAAAGATTACAATGCAGTTGGATTTGCTGATAATGGAGGTCAGCTTGCGCAGCGCCTGGGACATCAGACGCGCCTGGAGACCCACATGGGAATCTCCCATATCCCCTTCAATCTCCGCCTTGGGCACCAACGCCGCCACGGAGTCCACAATTACAATATCCACCGCGCCAGAGCGCACCATTGTCTCCGTGATTTCCAACGCCTGCTCGCCGTTGTCCGGTTGGGAGATGTACAGATTGTCTATATCAACGCCAATTTTCTTGGCGTATATGGGGTCCAGCGCATGTTCCGCGTCAATGAATCCAGCAATCCCTCCCAATTTCTGGACTTCCGCCACCATGTGCAGGGCCACCGTCGTCTTGCCGCTGGATTCCGGCCCATAGACTTCCACCACACGCCCTTTTGGAATGCCGCCCACGCCCAGGGCCAAATCCAAGCTTAAACATCCGGTGGGATAAGTCTCCACATTCATATTCGCAGTGGCCTCGCCCAATTTCATCACCGCGCCTTTTCCATAATCTTTCTCTATCTGCCCAAGGGCGGCTTCCAATGCCTTTTGCTTTTCATCTGTCATAGAACAATCTCCTTTATATAAAAAACTACACTTTGACATTATCCAACACTCGCGAACCTATGTTCGCGAATTTCTGCTAATATCATAGTATATTTTTCCTGTAAAGTCAACCGCAATCTGAATTCTTTACAAAATTGCCGAATTTTTTATATTTACCCAAGTATTATACATATTTATAAACCAATATACACTTTCGTCCCCTCGCCCAGCCGGGATTCCACCTGGATTGTATGGGACAGATTTTCCAAAACCCTTTTGCACAAATACAAGCCTATGCCCGTTGCCTGTTTATCCATCCTGCCATTGTAACCTGTGAATCCTTTTTCCCAAATCCGGGGCAGGTCTTCCGGCGCAATTCCAATGCCCGTGTCTTCGATCACCAGCCCTTTTTCCGGCTCAAAATAAATGCATATGCTGCCTTTGTTGGTATACTTTAGAGCGTTGGACAGAACCTGTCCAAGCGCAAACACCAACCATTTCTCATCCGTAACCACCTGACCGTCCAACGATCTTAGATCCAGCTTTATTTTTTTCTGAATAAACAAAGACGCGTACTTGCGCACCGCCTGCCGAACCAGATCATCCAACGGGTATTTTCGGAAAACATAATCCGTGGAACTGCTTCCCAGACGCACATACGAAAGGGCCATTTCCACATATTGCTCCGTCTTGAACAGCTCCGCCTGCAAGTCCCGGCTCATCTGCGTATCTTGTCCTTGAAGGATCAACCGCATAGCCGCGATGGGCGTTTTCACCTGGTGCGCCCACAGCGTATAATAATCCAGGGATTCCCGACGCTCCCACTTGGCCTTGGCGATACAGTTTTCTTTCTCTTCCCAGACTTTTTTCAGCAGGCATATATAATCCGCCTCCTGCTGATTCCGGGGCGCGGGAAAATCAGGCGGCCCTTGCTCCACCTCCCTGCCCATGCGAAGCAACCTCTTGTGCCGACTCCAGTAATGATACCCATCCAGCGCCGCCGCCAAAAGCCCCACAGCCAGACAGATGACCAGCCCATAGAAAAAAGGCTCCCAGGATAGATTATAAAGCTGGTATATCACTCCAAGGAGCAGCGCCCATGCCGTGGACAAAAGCAGCCATTTTCTCCTGTCTTTTATATAAGACAACAAAATATTCTGGGACTTTGCCTCTCTACTCAACAATGTATCCCAACCCTTTCTTTGTGTGTATAAAATCCGAAAGCCCTACGGCCGAAAGCTTCCGACGCAGACGCGCCACATTCACCGTCAACGTATTTTCATCAATAAAGCTGTCCGTCTCCCACAACCGCGTCATCAAAACATCCCGGCTGACCACTTTTCCTTTGTTTTCCATCAGTGTCTGCAAAATCCGGTAATCGTTTTTCGTCAAATCCAGCCGCTGCCCCTGATAATGCAAAGACGTATCCTCCGTATTGAGAACCGCGCCTCTATGCTCCAGCCAGTGCATCTGATTTCCAAAATCGTAGGTTCGGCGCATCACCGCCTGTATCTTCGCCATCAACACCTGCAGATCAAACGGCTTGGCGACAAAATCATCCGCACCCATATTCACCGCCATGACAATGTTCATATTATCCGCCGCGGAAGATAAAAAAATCACCGGAACCTTGGAAACTTCCCGAATTTTCCGACACCAATAAAACCCATCGTAAAAAGGTAGCGAAATGTCCAGAAGCGCAAGCTGTGGTTTCCATTCCAAGAACCTGCCCATGACATCTTGAAAATCCTGTACAACCTCTCCCTGGTAACCCCAAGAAGATACATGATTGCACACAGCCCCCGCAATCGCTGGATCGTCCTCCACAATTAATATTTTATACTCCATAAAAACCGCCTCCCGCCATTTTCTATTATAAACCGAAATTTATGAAAAATCAAAAACCTATTGCATACTTCTTTTGTCTGGTATAATATTTATTCTATACAGTGTCTATATCTAGGAGGTATATCAAATATGGCTTATGAATTTACAAAAGATTTAGAAACCGGTAATCCCACCATTGATTCTGAACACCGGCAATTAATCCAGGCTATCAACAACCTGCTGGCCGCCTGTTCTTCTGGAAAAGGCAGAGCGGAACTGGAAAAAACCGCCCGTTTCCTCTCTGATTACACATCGAAACACTTCGCCCATGAAGAAATGTTGCAAAAACAAAGCAAGTATCCAGACTACGTGAACCATCACAGATACCACGAGGAATTCAAGAAAACCGTGGCGAACCTGTCAAGCCGACTGGCAAAAGAAGGCCCCACCATCGCACTGGTAGGCGAAGTGAATACAGCCATCGGCGGTTGGTTAATTAATCATATCAAACAACAAGACGTCAAACTGGCCGCCTACTTAAAAGCCAACAGCTAAATACATAAAAAACCAGAAGCGGAAAAAGGCAGAAGCTCCACCGTTTTCTGCCTTCCCCGCTCCATATTCCAATCCTTAAAACTCAGGCAACCGCTCTTCACGGACCGAACAGTAGACCTGCATGTCATATCCTTTATTTCGAATCGTCACCAACGCGTTCCCTCTATCGGAGATATTTTCAAAACCATTGTCGCATACGCCGCTCACCAGATACGGCAGCATTTCCTTAATCTTCTCCTTATCCCGAATCTCCACATCCTCTGTATCCCCGTCTCTGCTGCTGCGATTGTACAGACGGATACTGATCACTTCTTCCAGAAGAAAAGCCTCTGGCAGTTCCACATTCTGCTCCTCTAACATGGCCAGCGTTTTGGTAAAAGAGGGATAGATGAAATAATTCTCCTCTTCCTCTCCCGCAATGTATCCCACGTCGTCGCGATACTCTTTTTCCAACACGCCGTCTTTAAACAGCAGATTTAATTTGCCGATGGGAGATTCTTCTTTCAGCGTCTTCGCATTCATCTGCATCAGATCCGCCCGGTATGCCTTCAGAAAATCCGCCCGTGCCTTTGGGCTGCCTGTGAACAGCGCCGTGGACTCATCTTTTATGGAAATAACCGTCACCTCCTCAACTCCTTCTTCCAACTGTTCTTCCGTCAGCGTGGCCAACGGATAAATGCTTTCCTTATAATCCGGACTGTCGTACAGGGATATCAGCTGCTGTCTGCAGGATTTTCTGTCCATATAATAACCCCTGTGCACCGTACGGCCGCTTTCCAGGCCGTATTCCACCTGCACGAACAAAATTCCTTCCGGCTCCGTTCCATCGGCCCTTTTCCAGTGCGCTCCTCTCGGCGTATTCTCCCGCTGCAGCCTGTTTTTCACAAGAAACGCGACGACATCGTATACCTGTGGGTCTTTCGCCTGCTTCTCCATGGCCTCCGCCTGCTTCTGTCTATATGGCCTCTCTGCAGGGATGCCATATTCATTCACAAATATGCCTATTTTCTGCAAACTCTCCTGCTTTGGACAAAAGTCGTCGTATCCGAACACATCTCCCCAGAAAATCCCGATGGCCAGCGCCGCCGTGACCACAGACACCCCCAACATCCACGGATGCGCCATTACCCGGCGAATATCGCCCTCGTAGATAACCTCCACAATGCCATGGCATAACACGCCACCCAGCAAAACGCCAAACGCCATCCATCCCAGGGACACTTTTGAAGTAACGCTACAGAACAACAGCCCCGAAGCCATAATCACCAGAACTTCCATCAGATACTGAATCACTTTTCCTAGACGGAAGAACGCCATGGCCCGGCCTGCCGCCTCAGATGGACGTTTCTTATATAGGAAGAAACACAGCACAGTCAGCGCTGCCATAGCCAATATCCCCACGCCCCACACCTTGGCCGGAATTGCAAAGGAATTGTCCGGCTGACAGCGGATATAAGAAACCACCGGAGAAAGACCTTCCAGAAATTTACTTAATATCAACTGTCTGGAAGCATATGTGTCAAAAAAGGTGGACGCAAACCCTTGCAGCAGAACATCCAGCAAAGGCCCGTAGAAAGTCAGCACGACCGCTCCCAGAATCCCCACCAGCATTTTCCCGGTGAGCAACATGGCCAGCACAACCACCAAATAAAGCAACAGATAAAACATACACTGATACAGAAAACACACCAGAGACAGCCGGACCATGCTTCCCCGGAAAACGCCGCCAGTAATGCACACCACATAAGCCAGCGCCAGATTTACCAGATAGGGCGCTGCAAAATACAAAAATCCCAGAATAATCTGATTCAAAAAAATCTTTTCCCTGCGAATCGGCAGACTGTGATAGAAGTCCGTCTTCACTCTGGAATGCAGCCAGGAAAACCCGCTGACCCCGGTAAGAACTGCACTGCCCATGGTCATCATCACCAGAAATGGAGTTTTTGTGCCCGTCAGAAACCGGGTAAACGCCTCGATAACATCCGCATCCACTTGGCTCCTAGACTGCAGAAGCTCCAGATAAACCATACCTTCCACCGGAAAAGTCAGGAAAAATCCCAGCGCAATCAATGCCGGTACCCAGATCTGCTTTTTCAGAGTCTCTTTCAAAATGCTAAAAGATAAGATCTTTGACTTCATAGCCAGCCACCTCCGTTTCGCTGATAAATATTTCTTCCAGTGTCAGCGGGATAATCTCGCAAAACAAAGGATTCTTCTCCTGTATCCGTCTCATAATCTCCGAGCGGGGCCCCCGCGCCGTCACCATCAAAAGAGAACCCTGATGATCGCACCGGATCACATCCAGCTCCTGCAAAAGCCTCTTCTCCTGCTCTTCCTCCGGAATCACGCACTGCACTTTATGCAGATGCAGCTTCATGTCCTCCAGATTTTCCGACAGAAGAATGCCCCCTCTGTGCAACAGCCCCACATTTTCACAGATATCCTCCAGCTCCCTTAAGTTATGGGAGGCAATCACTGGGGTGAATTCCCGCTCCATAATCTCTGTGGCGAACATTCCTTTCACCGCCTGGCGCATCACTGGGTCCAGCCCGTCAAAAGTCTCGTCGCACAACAGATACTTTGTGTTGGCGCTGATTCCCAGAATCGCGCTCAACTGCTTCTTCATACCCTTGGAAAATGTGCGGATTTTGCGTCCCCTTTCCAATCCGAAGCGGCCAAGCAACTTGTAAAATCGCTCTCCATCAAATTTCTGGTAAAACTGTCGGTAATAACGCTCCATATCCACCGGCGTGCCATTGGAAAAAAAGTAGCTGTCATCGGAGATATAGAAAATTTCCCGTTTCGTGTCCTCGTCCTCATAGACAGGTTTCTCATCCACGGTAATTGTCCCTTCATCCTGTTTCAAAATCCCACAGAGCATCCGCAGCAATGTGCTCTTTCCCGCTCCATTGGTCCCCACCAGCCCGAAGACTTCCCCCTGGTGGATTTCCAAAGACAGGCTGTTGACCGCCTGCACATCGTCAAACTTCTTGCTGAGGCCGATTGTCTGTATCATATGGCTTCCTCCTTATAATAATCGTCGGCAAATTCTAGAAATTGCTCCCTGGAAATCCCATAAATCTTTCCCTTCTTTATCAATTCCCGAAGCTCCTGAAAAAACATCTCCCGCTTCCTGGACGCCGCCTCCAGATTAGGAGAGACAAAGTTCCCCCGCCCTTTCACCGGGTAGACTAGCCCTTCCTGCTCCAACTGGGCGTACGCCCGCTGAATGGTGTTGGGGTTGATAGACAAATCCATGGCCAGCCTGCGAACCGATGGAAGCTGACTGTCCGGAGGAAGAGCGCCGCTTAAGATCAACGCCTGGAATTTCTCCACAATCTGCTCATAAATGGGCCGTCGATCCTGATAATCCAGAATAATCATTCGCATCCCTTCTTTCTAATTTCTGTATTAATTGTATCAACTGTATTATTAGTATTAATACACTTATTGTACATAAATAATTCCAGTTTGTCAAGAAACATTTTCACACCCCGCAAACAAAGAGGGTACGCAAGAATCCATGCAAACCAAATGGTCTGCTCTGAATGCTGCATACCCTCAATGATAAAAATATTTTTCATTCCCTGCGCAATGCCTCTATAGGACTTAACTTAGCCGCCTTTCGCGCTGGATAGAGTCCAAAAAAGATGCCAATGCCCGAAGAAAACACGGTGGCGAACAAAATCGTGGATGCGTGAATTCCCGGCGGGAATCCCAGCGTGGGAATGGAGCATATGGCATACGCCAGCCCGATTCCAATGAAAATCCCGATCAAGCCTCCAATACAGGAAATGATGGCCGATTCCGCTAGAAACTGCATGGTGATGGAAGACGTCTTGGCTCCCAAAGCTTTACGGATACCGATCTCCCGCGTGCGCTCCGTCACCGACACAAGCATAATATTCATAACGCCAATTCCGCCTACCAGCAGGGAAATCCCCGCCACAAAGGAGATAAACCCAGTGATCATGCCCAGCATTTGGTTCACCTGGCCCACCTGGTCATTGTAATCCTGCATCTGGTAATATTCCTCCCCCTGGCTGTAATGACGCCGATTCAGAAGCTGCAGAGCGTTCTGCGCCACCACGCCGGATTCCACCGTGCCAGTGGTTGTCACATAAAATCCATAGATATCGTCAGTGGTTTCCCAGCCAAACGCCTCAAAGGCCGTATAAGGCATCTCCAGGGAAATGGAATCCCCCGCAAAGTCATAGGTGACCATATTATCTTCATTTTTGCTCTCAGAAATACCGATGATGGTCATATCCACCGTATTGTTGTAGAGGCTTAGCTCCAGACTCAATCCCAGGATATCGTCTGTTCCAAACGCCTTGATGGCGTCTTTTCGGCGAATCACGCACACATGATTTCCCGTTGCGATATCTCCCTCATTGTAATAACGTCCGGAAACCATCTTAATGCCGGATACTTCCTCCTGCGCTGTGCCGCCACCCCGGATGGTGACGTCAAAAGTCCCTTTGGGCGCCAGCGTCTGTCCTGTCTCCATATAATCCGGGCTGGTGCCGGAAACCCCTTCCAGAGCCTCTATGGCCTCCATATCGTCTGCATCCATATATTCACCGTTTCTCTGGCCTTCGTCATTCATATAAATATAGATCTGACCTCCGGCAAAAGAAGCGAGCTGTTCGTTCATCTCATCCTCAAACCCATTTCCCACTCCCATAATGGTAATAACCGAAGAGATGCCGATGATAATGCCCAGCATGGTCAGAAACGAACGGCCTTTATTGGATCGAATGTTGGACAGGGCCATTTTAATGTATTCAATTATCTGCCCCATCGGCTCCCTCCTGTCCTCCTGCTGCGGGCATACTCTTAGCCGCGCTTCCTTCCTCCAGGCCAGCGGGAAGCTGCGAAATAACCAGGTCGCCTTCTTTCAGCCCTTTTTGTATTTCTGTCAGCGTATCGGAACTGATGCCAGTGACCACTTCCCTGCGAGCAATCACGCCGTCTGCCAACACATAGCAAAATGTGTTGTCCTTACCTGTATTCACCGCTTCCACCGGAACCGTCAGGACCTTTTTCACAGACCCAGTGAGTATGGACGCTTTGGCTTCCACGCCCAGGAATATGTTATTGTCCGGGTTGTCAATATTCACCTCACAGGTTATGATGGGCGCGCCTTTCTCATTTTGCTGCGCCACCCGGCTGATGTCGCCCACAGTGCCCTGGTACACTTTGTTTCCCACCGTAACCTGGGCTTTCTGGCCCTTTTCTAATTTCCCATAGTCATATTTGGACACGGTGACTTCCACCGCCACATCATCGTTACTGGCTATGCTCACCAGCTCCATCCCCTGGGTGGCCTCCGTCCCCGCAAAAAGCTCCGCCTTGGTCACAATGCCGTTAAATTCCGCTTTGATTCCCTTGCGGCCTTTTTCCAAAATCTGTTCCAGTGAAGAAGATTCAATTTCCGCCAGGTTATTGTTATTCTCCATGGCTCTGCGTCCGGCGGCTGTGACTTCCACCGCGTCCGCCGCGTCCACTTTCGCCTCCTCCTGGGCCAGATCCGACTGCAATTCCGCCAGCGTCGTCTGGGCGTTTTCCAGATCCAACTGCCACTGGGACAGCTGGGCGTCTGATGCGGCGTTTTCCGTATCCAGCCCCATGGATGATCCGCCTCCTGCAGAAGCCATTCCCTCTGCCATTTGCTTCAGATCCGAGAGCGGAACGTTGGCGTAGTCCCCCATCATCTTTTCCAGCTCTTCCATAAGTATCTGATTGCCTTCCATGGAACCCTTCCGACTGCGTATCTGCGCGGAGATTGTATTTGCCGTATTCTTATCCCCTTCAAACTCAGCCTGGGATTTTTCAATGGACAGCTTGTCAATCTCTGCCTGATAATCGCTGTTCTTCGCCTTCAAATCTTCCTTTTGCTGGGCGTACTCCAGAGCCTGGCTGATCATAGCCATTTCCTGTGCCTGTTCCTCCATTGCGTCCGCCGCTGAAATAGAAGATTCCTTTGAAAGCTGTATGGTCCTGTCGCTGATGGACTTCTTCAGATTATTGATAAATTCTTTATAACGATCAATATCCCCCTGAATGATCTGCACATTTCCCTGGGCCACATCCGCTTCGGCGCGGGCCTGATAGGCTTTATCCAGAGTATCCTGGTTGGTATTCACTGTGGCGGAACGGGTCAAGTTCGCTTTCTGATTATCCCGCTCCAGCGTGCTCGTGTCGAAGCTGACCAGCGTGGTCCCCACGGAAACCAACTGGCCGGGCTTGGCTGTATATTCTTTAACGGTTGCATTCACTGGCGAATAATATGTCTTTGTCTTCAGACTTTTCACCGTGCCGCTGACCTCCAGGTATGCGGTCACGTCTTGGCGCGCCACTTCCTGTGTGGCCACCATGGGCGTCGTGTCTGTCTGCGTTAGCTTGGGCACCATAAACAGGGCGACCATAGACAGGATGGACAAAACGCCGATGATCACAGTCGTAATCTTCCCCTGTCGTCTCCTCTGTTCTGGCGTTTTCATCCCTCTGGGACGTTTCGGCGTCTTACTCTTTTGCATTTACTTCTTCCCCCTCTTCATAGTTTTCATTTAGAATGTCTTCTACAATCTTCCCATCCATAATACGGATAATCCTGCGCGCGCTCTCGGCAATCTCGTCGTCGTGGGTAATCAGAATCACTGTGCGCCCTTCCTTATGTAAATTTCTCAGAATCCCCATAATCTCTTTCGTAGATTTGGAATCCAGGTTTCCCGTAGGCTCATCGGCCAAAATCACCGGCGGACGGGCCGCTATGGCTCTGGCTATGGCCACCCTCTGCTGCTGCCCGCCGGACATTTCCGACGGTTTATGGGTCATTCTCTTTTCCAGCCCCACCATACACAGCGCTTCTTCCGCCAGCTCCCGCCGCTGCCAGCGGTCCACGCCCCGGTATACCAGGGGCAGCTCCACATTGGCTATGGCATTCAGATTTCCAATCAGGTTAAACCCCTGAAAAATAAACCCGATCTCCACATTGCGAATGGTGGAAAGCTCGTTATCTGTCATGAAAGAAACATCCTGCCCGTGGAGCAGATACCTACCCCTTGTGGGCACATCCAGGCAGCCCAGCATATTCATCAGGGTAGATTTTCCCGAACCGGAATGGCCAATAATCGCCACGTACTCCCCCTCATTCACCTCCAGGTTCACATGGTTCAAGGCCCAGACCTCGTTCTCTCCCGGATTATAGATCTTGCACATATCCTGAATCTCAATTAATTTTTCCATATGACCCTCCACAAATGTTTCTGCCTTCTTTTGTACTGTTTGATTAATACAATAATACATAAATGTTTATTTGTCAATACGCTTATAATTTTAACTCTATAGTGAAAAAAAAGAAAGCGCTTCACCGACCTTTTTTTCTTACATTTTCGTAAGAATTACGCCCAAAGCCGTTCCAAACCGCCGCCTTCCGCCAGCGCGAAACATTTTCGTAATATTTATGTGATATCTTGTTAAATTATCGTATTTCCATCACATTTTAGGTATATCCTTTAGATATGCCAATCTCTTAATGGCAAATAAACCACGGAAAGGAAAATCAAAATGCAGCGTTGTCGAAAATGCGGATTATACAGCAATTACCCCCATATCCGATTTAATCATACAGGTATCTGCAACTATTGTGAATTCTATGAAAAACATAAAAACGTGCTAAAACAAAAAAACGCACTGGAGAAATCCTTCCTGATGAAGATGGAAATCGGAAAAAATAAAGCGAAAGCCCTGGGCGCCAAATATGACTGCCTGGCGGGCGTAAACGGCGGAAAAAACAGCGCATATATGGTTTACCAGCTTAAGAAACGCTATGGCATGCGTGTGCTGGCTTTTACTTTTGACAATGGCTTTGCCACAGAATATGGAAAACAAAACATCAAAAACCTTTTGTCAAAATTACATATGGATCACGTAACGTTTTCCATGAACGATGAGAAATTAAAGAAAAAATACGCCGCCTGCATAAAGGCCGGGCGCAATCTCTGCTCTGTCTGCAGCCACTATATGCATTCCTACAGCCGTCTGTTTGCGGAACAAAACCGAATCCCACTAATCCTAAACGGAAGGCCGAAAGAACAAATTCTGCAGTACGCGGACAGCGCAGAAAACCTGGAACCTTTTGACGCTTTCTTTCCACTGAAAGGAATGGACCGGACAGATAAACAGATTGAATTTATATCTTATTTCGCCTACCACGACATTCGGGAAAAAGACCTGCTGCGGTTTTTGGAACGGAAAACCGGATGGACGCGCCCGCAAAGAGATTGCGCCCATCCCGAATGTTCTGCATACCTCATGGCAGAAAAAATGCACATCGAAAAGAGAGGATTTCCCATCCGAACAGGGGAATTGGCGGTTCTGGCGCGAAAAGGAGAATTGACCCCAGATCAGGCGGATCGAATCGCCAGACGAGACCTGGAGAGGTTCCGGGAAATACCCGATGAAATCCAAAAAGAGTTTTGCCAACAGATATTTTCCTCCATATGATCAAAGGGCCCTCAACTGCGACGGCCCTTTGACTCACTCTATTGCACCGATAAGTTGGTGTATCCCATCAGACTTTCGTCCACGGCGCTGGCCGCTTCCCGGCCCTCCCGAATGGCCCACACCACCAGGGACTGGCCCCGGCGCATATCGCCAGCGACGAATACCTTGGACACGCTGGTCTCGTATTTCCCCGGCTCTGTGGCCACGTTGGCGCGCCCGTCCAGATTGACCCGAAACGCCTTGGCCACATAATCCTGACAGCCCAGGAATCCGGCGGCAATCAACACCACGTCCGCGTCCATGGTCTGCTCCGAACCCTTTACCGGAATCATGTTCACCCGCCCGGTCTTTTCATCCGTCTTGGGCTCCAGCTTCACGGTTTTCACCTGGCACAGCTCGCCGTTTTTGTTTTTCACAAATTCCGTCACCGTGGTCTGGTAAACTCTGGGGTCCTTACCGAAAAGGGCGATGGCCTCCTCCTGGCCGTAATCCGTTTTACAGATTTTCGGCCACTGGGGCCATGGATTATCCGCTGCCCGAACGTCCGGGGCCTTCGGCATCATCTCAATCTGAACGACGCTTTTCGCCCCCAGCCGGATGGCGGTTCCGGTGCAGTCGTTGCCGGTGTCTCCGCCACCGATGACTAGCACTTTCTTTCCTTTCACCGGAATGAATTTCTGGTCCTGAAGTTCAGAATCCAGCAGGCTTTTGGTCACCGATTTGAGGAAATCCACAGCAAAATAAATCCCTTTGGCGTCCCTTCCCGGCAGTTTCAGATCCCTTGGGTTGGACGCTCCACAGGCCAGGATAACCCGGTCATATTCCTTTAGAAGAGCCGCCGCCTTGTGGGATTTCCCCACGTCGGCATTGGTGACGAAATGGATTCCTTCTTCCTCCATCACCTGAATCTTCCGGTCGATGACCTGTTTTTCCAGTTTCATATTGGGGATTCCATAGCGGAGCAGGCCACCAATCCGGTCGTCTCGCTCGAACACCGTCACCTCATGCCCCCTTTTGTTCAACTGGTCCGCCGCCGCCAGCCCAGAAGGGCCACTGCCCACAATGGCCACCTTTTTTCCCGTGCGCACTTTGGGCGGGTGGGGCGCCGCGTATCCTTTTTCATAGGCGGTTTCAATGACCGCATACTCATTTTCCCGGGTGGAAACCGGGTCGCCGTTCAAGTTGCAAATACAAGCCGCCTCGCACAGGGCCGGGCAGACCCTGGACGTGAATTCTGGGAAGTTGTTGGTCTTTTTCAGACGCTGGTACGCCTGCTCCCAGTTTTCATGGTACACCGCGTCGTTCCACTCCGGTATTAAATTGTGCAGCGGACAACCAGACGCCATCCCGCCAATCGTCATGCCCGATTGGCAGAAAGGAACGCCACAGGACATGCACCTGGCCCCTTGAAGCTTCTGCTCCTCCAGAGGGAGATGGGCATGGAATTCCTGAAAATGTCCGATCCTCATCTTCGGCTCTTCCGCCGCGCTGACTTTGCGCTCATAATCTAAAAATCCCGTTGGTTTTCCCACTTCTTATCCCTCCTCATCCTGTTGATTGGCATAGAATGCCTCAATCTGCGCCTGCTGAGAACTTAACCCCTTCTCTTCCATCTTCACGATAGCCGAGATCATCCGATTGTAATCGTTGGGAATAATCTTCTTAAATTTCGGCAGATATTCCTTAAAATTATCTAAAATCAATTTTCCCTTGACGGAATTTGTATAGGCCACATGGTCCTGAATCATGTATTTCAGTTCCTGCACGTCGTATTTGGAAGTCACCTTCTCAATGGAAACCATTGTTTTGTTGGTCTTGGTGTACAGGTTGTTTTCCTCGTCCAGCACATAGGCGATGCCGCCACTCATGCCTGCCGCAAAATTCTTGCCTACATTTCCCAGAATCGCCACCCGGCCTCCAGTCATGTATTCGCAGCCATGGTCGCCCACGCCTTCCACCACCGACAGTGCGCCGGAGTTGCGTACGCAGAACCTCTCGCCAGCCACCCCATTGATGTAGGCCTTTCCGCTGGTGGCTCCATAAAGCGCCACATTTCCCACGATAATATTTTCATCCTGACGGAAGCGGCTGCCTTTGGGCGGATACACCACCAGTTTTCCTCCAGACAATCCTTTTCCAAAATAATCGTTGCTATCGCCTACCAGCTCCAGGGTCAGTCCCTTAGGAATAAACGCGCCAAAACTCTGTCCCCCCGCGCCGTGGCATTTCACGGTGTACGTGTCCTCTTCCAGCGTATCGCCGTACCGCCTGGTAATCTCCGAACCAAACATAGTCCCGAAGGTCCGGTCCGTGTTGCCCACGTCCAGCTCCGCGCTGCGCTTCTGGCCATTTTCCAGAGCATCCGCAAACCGCTTCATCAGAATCGTCCGATCGGCCTTCTTATCCAATTCAAAATCATAGACCTGCTTGGGGTCGAAAACCACTTTCTCCTTGACAGCCGCATAGGGATTGGACAGGATGTTGGACAAATCCACTTTCCGCGCTTTCTGCGCCTGAATGTCTGTCCGGGCGCACAGAAGGTCCGTTCTGCCCACCAGTTCGTCCACCGTGCGCACGCCCAGTTTCGCCATGTATTCCCGCAGTTCTTCCGCGATAAACCGCATAAAATTCACCACGTACTCTGGTTTTCCCCGGAAACGTTTCCTCAGTTCCGGATTTTGCGTAGCTACGCCCACCGGACAAGTGTCCAGGTTGCAGACGCGCATCATCACGCAGCCCATGGTAATCAGCGGCGCGGTGGCGAAGCCAAATTCCTCCGCTCCCAGCATGGCGGCGATGGCCACGTGCTTTCCAGTCATCAGCTTGCCATCGGTCTCAATGCGCACCTTATTTCGCAATCCGTTTAAGATTAATGTCTGATGGGTCTCCGAAAGCCCCATCTCCCAGGGAAGCCCTGCGTTGTAAATGGAGCTTCCCGGCGCCGCCCCAGTGCCTCCGTCGTACCCGGAAATCAAAATCACCTGCGCTCCGGCCTTAGCCACGCCGGCAGCCACGGTGCCCACGCCGGCCTCCGCCACCAATTTCACCGAAATCAGCGCGTCAGGATTGGCGTTTTTCAAATCGTAAATCAACTGGGCCAAATCCTCAATGGAATAAATATCGTGGTGAGGCGGTGGGGAAATCAGGCTTACCCCCGGCGTGGAATGCCGCGTTTTGGCAATCCAGGGATACACCTTTTTGCCAGGCAGATGACCGCCCTCCCCCGGCTTTGCGCCCTGGGCCATCTTAATCTGGATTTCCTGGGCGCTGACCAGATACCGGGAGGTTACGCCGAACCGCCCGGATGCCACCTGTTTGATGGCAGAGCAACGATTCTGCCCGTCCGGTCCTATCGTCAGTCTGTCCAGACTTTCACCGCCCTCTCCAGTGTTGGATTTACCATGAATCCGGTTCATGGCGATGGCCAGCGTCTCATGGGCTTCCTGAGAAATGGAGCCGTAAGACATGGCGCCTGTCTTAAACCGCCGCATGATGGATTCGGCGCTCTCCACCTCTTCCAGAGAAATCCCCTGTTTGGGATATTTCAACTCCATCAAATCCCGCAAAAGGTTGGGCTCTTCTTCCGCTTCCAGAAGTTTCGTGTACTCTTTGAACAGGGCATAGTCTCCCTGCTTGGTGGATTCCTGCAAAAGATGGATGGTCTGGGGATTGTATAAATGCCTCTCCCCACCGCTACGCATCTTGTGCCTTCCCATGCTGTCCAGGGACAGATCCGTCTCCAGTCCTAAGGAATCAAACGCCGCCGAGTGAAGCTGGTCCGCTTCCCGACCAATGTCCTCCAAAGTGACGCCCCCAATCCGGCTGACCGTGTTGGTGAAATATTTATCCACCACTTCTTTATCAATTCCCACCGCCTCGAAAATCTGAGAGCCACTGTAAGACTGAATGGTGGAAATTCCCATTTTGGAAGCGATTTTCACAATTCCATGGAGAATGGCGTGATTATAATCAGCCACCGCCGCATAATAATCCTTATCCAAAATCCCGTCATCAATCAGTTCATAAATGGTGTCCTGGGCCAGGTAAGGATTGATGGCGCAGGCCCCATATCCCAGCAGCGTAGCGAAATGATGCACTTCCCGCGGCTCCCCGGATTCCAGAATAATAGCCAGAGAAGTCCGCTTCTTGGTCTTCACTAAATGCTGGTGCACTGCAGATACCGCCAAAAGCGACGGGATGGCCACATGATTTTCATCCACGCCCCTGTCCGAGAGAATGAGCACCTTGGCGCCATTTCGATGGGCCCGGTCCACCTCCACAAACAGACGGTCAATGGCCTTTTCCAGGCTGGTGTTTTTGTAAAATAAGATGGGAATGGTCTCCACCTTAAATTCCCTGCGCTTCATGTTCTTAATTTTCAACAAATCTGTGTTAGTGAGTATGGGATTTTCCACCTTCAGCACTGTGCAGTTCTCCGGTTTTTCCTCCAGAAGATTTCCGTCCTCCCCCACATAAACCGTGGTGGATGTGACAATCTCCTCCCGAATGGCGTCCAGGGGCGGATTGGTTACCTGTGCAAACTGTTGTTTGAAATAATGAAACAGCGGCTCATGACCTTTGGCCAACACAGGAATGGGCGTATCCGCCCCCATAGCCGCAATGCCCTCACTGCCTGTGGCCGCCATATGAAGAATGGACGTACGGCAGTCCTCGTATGCGTAGCCGAAAGACTTCTGGAGTCTTGCCCGCTCCTTGGGCGTGTAAAGCGGCGCCCTCTTATTGGGAATTTTCAGCTCTTTTAAAGTCACCAGATGGCTGTCCAGCCATTCCCCATAGGGCTGTTTTCCTGCATAATATTCTTTCAGCTCGTCGTCAGAAACAATTTTCCCCTGCACTGTATCTACCAGCAACATTTTCCCCGGATGGAGACGTTCCTTCTCCACAATTTTCTCCGGCTCAATATCCAAAACCCCCACTTCCGAAGACAAGATCATATAGCCGTCGGAAGTGACATAGTACCGGGATGGCCGAAGGCCGTTTCTGTCCAGAACCGCCCCCATAATATCCCCGTCGCTGAACAGAATGGACGCCGGTCCGTCCCAGGGTTCCATCATGGTGGCGTAATACTGATAAAAATCCCGTTTCTTCTGACTCATAGTCTTGTTATTGGCCCATGGCTCTGGAATGGTAATCATCACCGCCAGAGGCAACGGCATGCCGCTCATAACCAGAAATTCCAGGGTGTTGTCCAACATAGCCGAGTCAGACCCGGTGGCGTTCACCACGGGAAGCACTTTGTACAAATCATCCCCCAGGGCCCCGTTGTCCATGGTCTCCTCCCGGGCCAGCATTTTATCCCCGTTGCCCCGAATGGTGTTAATCTCCCCGTTGTGCACAATAAAACGGTTGGGGTGGGCCCGCTCCCAGCTGGGGTTGGTGTTGGTGCTGAACCGGGAATGGACCATGGCGA
>CAJURH010000037.1 GCA_910588775.1 uncultured Lachnospiraceae bacterium | reverse complement strand
ACCCCGCAACCGATAACGCTGTTTTCATGATTTTCCTCCTCCTGTTTATCCCACACAATTTTGAAACCGCCAAAAACAAAAAGACAGAAGCCCCGTCAGCTCCTGTCATGAATTCGAAAACACGTTCCAAAACATCCCTACGTTGGCATTATCCAAATCAGGTCACCGGTCGAAGGGCACACCTTCCTCTCAGCCTGTGGCGCAAGCTCCCGTCTTTTTCACTATTTTATCATTGTACCCCTTTCCTCTGGCCCATGCAAGAACTTTCGGCGAAACTCATTTGACAACTGTTACAATTTTTTTCAAGGAAAAGCCATCTGATACGTGCAATTTTACTCTATATGTGTTAAAATCTGATTATCCGTTTTGGATAAAATACATCCGTGCAACTGAATAGTCAAAACAAAGACGGCCTTGGAGGCATGAAGCGGATGCTTCCACTTCCTGCATCGGAAAATTTCCGGCGCGCCGTCCCACATAGAGCTGTCTGATCGCTTGAAGAGGCAAGATTTTCACCATTGCAGGATGGCAGGTCCTGGCTCCAGTTGTAACATTCGAGGGCATAATTGTCGGAATGCCTTTGCTGTTTTGCTTTCCCACAGCAAACCGCTAAAGTTATTTTCCCCAGTCTTTAAGCCCTTTAAGAAAGAGAGGACGCAAGATGAAAAAGAACCAAAACACATCCAAGAAACGTCTGTTTATGCATCTGATGTTTCTTACTACGGCCATCACGCTTCTTTTCCCCGCTGTGGCATACGCCGCGGAAGAAGAGGCGGCGAAGCCCACCAGCCACTTTTACATGACATTCTGGTCGCTTCTTCCGCCAATCATCGCAATCGGACTTGCATTGATTACGAAGGAGGTGTATTCCTCCCTGTTCGTGGGAATCGTAATCGGCGGTCTGCTCTACTCGAATTTTAATTTCGAGGGAACTCTTACCCATGTATTCAACGAAGGAATTGTATCTGTGCTTTCCGACGCTTACAATGTGGGTATCCTGATATTCCTGGTTATCCTCGGAATTATGGTTATATTGATGAACAAAGCCGGAGGCTCCGCCGCGTTCGGACGCTGGGCCACCAGCCATATCAAGACCCGCGCCGGCGCGCAACTGGCGACCATCGCTCTGGGCGTATTGATTTTCATCGACGATTATTTCAACTGCCTGACCGTTGGAAGCGTTATGCGCCCCGTGTCCGACAAAAGTAAGATTTCCAGAGCAAAGCTGTCTTATGTCATCGACGCGACGGCTGCGCCTGTGTGCATCATCGCTCCCGTATCTTCCTGGGCTGCGGCGGTGGCCAGCTATGTGGAAGATGGAAATGGCCTGTACCTTTTTATTCGGACGATTCCGTTTAATTTCTATGCTCTGCTGACGATTATTATGATGATTTTCCTGGCTCTGACTGGCATGGACTATGGCCCGATGGCCAAACATGAGAAGAACGCCAAGGAAAACGGAGACATCTTCTCCGGCATGGAAGACTACGCCGCCGCCACCGCGGAATCCTCCAATCCAGATGGAAAGGTTCTGGACTTGGTTCTTCCCATCGCCGTTTTGATTGTCTCCTGCGTTGTGGGCATGATTTATTCAGGCGGTTTCTTCGAGGGAACCAGCTTCGTGGACGCTTTCTCCAATTCTGACGCGTCCATCGGACTGATGCTGGGTTCCGCCGTGGCGCTGGTGTTGACAATGATTTACTATCTCATCCGCAGAAATATTTCATTCGCAGAGATTACGGACGCGATTCCAGAAGGGTTCAAATCCATGGTCCCGGCCATTCTGATTCTGACCTTCGCCTGGAGCTTGAAAGCGATGACTGATTCTCTGGGCGCAAAACAGTTTGTGGAAGCTCTGGTGCAAGGCTCCGCAAGCAGCTTCCAGTCGTTCCTTCCGGCAATCGTGTTCCTGATCGGCGTGTTCCTGGCTTTCGCAACGGGCACCTCCTGGGGAACTTTCGGAATCCTGATTCCCATCACCCTTGCCGTGTTCCCGCTGGGAAATCCCATTGGCGTTATCTGTGTATCCGCCTGTATGGCAGGCGCCGTATGTGGAGACCACTGCTCGCCGATTTCTGACACAACCATTATGGCCAGCGCAGGCGCCCAGTGCGACCATGTGACCCATGTATCCACCCAGCTGCCCTACGCCATCACCGTGGCTGCGGTCAGCTTCGTAAGCTACATCATCGCCGGGTTCGTGCCCAACGCGTTCATTACGCTGCCTATCGCCATCGTTCTGATGATTGGAACGCTGGTCGTTATACGAAAAGTACATGTGGCAAAGGCTTAATCCTTTGTTCAAGAAAGAAGCCTGTCCGGCGCTCTTTTTCACCGGACAGGCTCTTCTTTTATTTCAGCGCTTGAATCAGACGGCTGGTCCCCAGCCGCTCCGCACCTGCCTGCAGGAACTCTTTGGCGTCTTCAAAGGAAGCAATCCCTCCGGCGGCTTTAATCTTCACACGGCCACCGATATGCTCTCTCATCAGCGCCACATCCTCCAGGGTGGCTCCCGCTGTGGAAAATCCTGTGGAGGTCTTAATGTAATCCGCGCCTGCCCGGGTCACGATTTCACACATTTTCACCTTCTCTTCCTGGGTCAACAGACAGGTCTCTATAATTACCTTTAAAACTTTGTCCTGGCACGCCTGGCGAACCGCCCGGATTTCCTCTTCCATTTCCTCGAACCGCTTATCTTTCAGGAAACCGATCTGGATAACCATGTCAATCTCACAGGCGCCGTTTGCAATGGCGTCCCTGGCCTCAAAGACTTTCGTCTCTTTTGTGCTATAGCCGTTGGGAAAACCGATGACCGTGCATATGGGCAATTTCCCCTGCACATACTCTGCCGCTTGCTTTACATAAGACGGTGGAATGCAGGCGGAGGCCGCTTCATATTTCATAGCGTCGTCCAAGATCTCCCGGATTTCCTCCCAGGTGGCAGCCTGCGACAACAGCGTGTGATCTACGTGTCTTAAAATCTCTCTCTCCATCTTGTTTGCCCTTTCCAAAATTTACTGCAAATGTTCCAGCAACGACTCTCCAATGGCATTTTCCGGCATGGCCACGCCGAAGTTCTCCGCAATAGTTGCCCCTATCACAGCAAAGGTTTCCTGCTCCTCCAGTCTTCCCTCTCGCTCCATGGATTTTGCGTAGGCCAGGAATGGAACCTTCTCCCTGGTATGATCTGTTCCCTTATAAGTGGGGTCGTTGCCATGGTCAGCCGTGATAATCAACAGGTCGTCATCCCGCAGACGCTCCAGCAGCGTCCCCAATTTCTCATCAAACCGCTCCAGTTCGTCGCAGTATCCTTGCGGATTTCTCCGGTGGCCCCATTTCGCGTCGAAATCCACCAGATTCACGAAACAAAGCCCCTCAAAATCCTGGTCTGCCAACGCAATGGTCTGCTCCATGCCGTGAACGGACGACTGGGATTTATTGGACTGGGTAATCCCTTCCCCGTCGAAAATGTCCGCAATCTTGCCCACGGAAATCACGTCGTAACCATTTTCCTTTAACGCATTTAACACCGTCCTGCCTGTGGGTTTCAGCGCGTAGTCATGCCGGTTGCTGGTGCGCTCAAATTCCCCTTTCTTCTTGCCCACATAGGGCCTGGCAATCACCCGTCCCACTTTCCATTCTTCCCGCAGAGTCAGCTCCCGGGCAATCTCACAGCAGCGGTACAGCTCCTGAAGATCAAAGGTCTCCTCATTTCCGCAAATCTGCAGCACGGAATCCGCCGACGTATAGACAATCATGTGTCCAGTGGCAATTTCTTCCTCCCCCAGTTCCTCTATAATAGCCGTGCCGCTGGCGCTCTTATTTCCAATCACCTTGTGGCCGGTGCGCCGCTCCAGCTCCGCAATCAGATCTGGTGGAAAGCCCTGTTTTGTAAATGTCTGAAAAGGCGTTTTTGTCTCAATCCCCATCATCTCCCAGTGTCCGGTCATGGTGTCCTTGCCATTGCTCTTCTCCCGTAAAACCCCGTAGCGGCCCAACGGCTCTTCCACCGCCTCCACCTGCTTCAGCGGCGTGAGATTGGCTATTCCCAGCCTCTGCAAATGGGGAATGCGAAACGTGTCCACCGACTCCGAGATATGCCCCAGCGTGTTCACGCCGACGTCTCCGAATTTCTCTCCATCCGGCATAACCCCCACGCCCAGGGAATCAATCACGATTACAAAAACCCGTTTATATTTCTTCATCCTCTTCACCTGCCTTTGCCAAATTTCCCGGCCCAAATCCCATGGGCATCAGCTCCTCCAAGCTATATATTTTATAATCCTTCACACCTGTGGCCAGAATCACCTGAAAATCCTTTGGACGGCAAAATTCCAGCATCACCTGGCGGCACACTCCACAGGGAGGCGTGTAAGACGTAATCTCCCCATCCGTTCCCCCCACCACGCAGATGGCGGCAAAATCCCGCCGCCCCTCACTGACTGCCTTGAAAAAAGCCGTCCGCTCCGCGCAGTTGGACGGCGAGTACGCGGCGTTCTCTATATTGCACCCCGTGTAAATCGTGCCGTCCGTGGCCAGCAACGCCGCGCCCACCCGAAAATTGGAATAGGGCGCGTAGGCGTATGCAAGCTGCGCCATGGCCGTCTCAATCAGTTGACGAATCTTCTCTTCCTTCATGTTCCTCTCCTTATTTGATTTTCCCATCCTCCACAATTAGACGACGGACCGCTTCCACCGCCGTTCGGACCGCCTTATCCGTATCGTGAACCACGGGATTGTCAAGCCCCGCCTTCTCCCGCTCCTGGTTGGCCATCACCAGGAAACAGGCCCCGGCCCTAACCCCCAGACTGCTGGCCGCCACGAAAAGCGCCGCCGACTCCATCTCCGAGGCCAGGCATCCCAGCCGCTTCCATGCCTCCCATTTCTGCAACAGCTCATAACTCACCGGTTTTCCTTCCGGGTCATGCTGCCCATAAAAAGAATCCTTACTCTGCACAACCCCCGCGTGAAAATCCTGCCCCGTCTCCTTTGCCGCCTGCATCAGCGCGTTGGTAACCTGAATATCCGCCACTGCTGGGAATTCCAGAGGCGCATATTCCCGGCTGGTCCCCTCCATCCGTATGGCCCCGGTGGCAATCACAATATCCCCGCTTTTCACTTCCGTCTGCATCCCGCCGCAAGTGCCAATCCGCACAAAAGCATCCGCGCCAGCTTTCACCAGCTCTTCCAGCGCAATGGCGGCCGAGGGCCCCCCGATTCCGGTGGATGTGACGCTGACCTTCACGCCGTTCAGGCTCCCTGTGTAAGTGATGTACTCCCGACTGTCCGCCATTAACTTCGCGTCATCCAGGTATTGGGCGATTTTCACACAGCGCTTAGGGTCCCCCGGCAAGATCACATACCTTCCCACGTCCCCTTTTCCCACCTGAATGTGGTATTGTTTTTCCGCGTTTTCTGAATAATTCATGTGTTCGCGCCCCTTTCTATTATCTTTTTGCTTCTATATTAAATATAACAGACTTTTCCCCCGGCGGAAAGCCAAAAATGGTTTCATTTGACATACTTCCAGAGAAAACGTATAATATCTTTGAATTTTTATAAAGGAGAAATTCCCATGCCAATTTTGTTGGATTTATTTCTGACCTTTGCGAAAACCGGCCTGTTCACTTTCGGCGGCGGCTACGCCATGATTGCCGTCATTGAGAACAACTGCGTAGAACAAAAGAAATGGATGACCCACGACCAGATGATGAACATTACGGTAATCGCAGAATCCACCCCGGGTCCCATCGCCATCAACGCCGCCACTTACGCCGGGTTTCTACGGGCCGGATTTCCTGGCGCCGTGGCCGCGACGGTGGGAATTGTGCTTCCGTCTTTTGTCATCATCTATATCATCTCCATGTTTCTGGACAACTTTCTGGAGCTGCCCCTCATTGACAACGCTTTCAAGGGCGTCAAAATTGCCGTAGGGCTTCTGATTCTGGACGCGGGCATAAATATGTTACAGAAAACGCCAAAAAGACTTTTTACGCAGGCCATCCTAATCGGAAGCTTTGCCGCCGTGCTGTGCGCCCATCTATTTTCCCTGCGCTTTTCTTCCATTGCGCTTCTGTTCGTTTCCGCTGTGATAAGCCTGGCTCTGTTCATGGTGAAAGGCGGTGACAAAAAATGATTTACCTGGAACTGTTTTTTGGTTTTCTGAAAGTGGGCTGCTTTGCCTTCGGTGGCGCTTACGGCGCAATTCCGCTGATCCAGGATGTCGTGTTGGAATACAACTGGCTGTCCAGGGAGCAGCTCACCTATATGATTGCCGTCAGCGAATCCACTCCCGGCCCGATTATGGTCAACCTGGCCACCTATATCGGCAGCGCCCAGGCGGGACTGCCCGGCAGCATTCTGGCCACACTGGCGGTAATCCTGCCCTCTTTTCTGATGATTCTGCTGATTTCCGCGCTGATGAAGACAGCCATCAAGAACCATTACGTCCAGGCGGTTCTTCAGGGATTAAAGCCCTGCATCATCGGCATTATCCTAGCCACCGGCCTGTACATGAGCTTTGACCACTGCGTAGCCGGACAGACGCTGGATGTCCCGGCTGCCACACTCACCGCCTTGCTGGCAGCCGGAATGATGATCTTTCGCAAATTTTTTCACAAAAAGCTCTCGCCCATTGGGCTGATCCTGATTTCCGCCGTTTTGGGAATGCTCGCATATGGTATGTAGTTAAATTATATCGCGAACACATTCAGATGTTCCAGCAAGATTTTAAATGCCATGAATATCAAAATCGCCCCGCCAACCGCCTCGGCTCTGGCCTGGTACTTGGCTCCAAAGAGATTTCCGATTTTTACGCCAGCCGCGCTGAGGCAAAAGGTCGTGATTCCAATCACCAAAACCGCCCCCAATATCTGCACCCGCAGAAACGCAAACGTAACCCCTACCGCCAGCGCGTCTATGCTGGTGGCCACCGCCAGCATCAGCATGGTTTTCACGTCAAAGGACGGGTCCGCCTCAAAGCATCCGTCCTTTTGTCTGGATTCTTTCAGCATATTTAAGCCAATGGCGCACAAGAGCGCAAAGACAATCCAATGATCGATGCGCGCAATCACTTTCTGAAAATGGGCGCCCAGGCCATAGCCCACCAGCGGCATCAACGCCTGGAATCCGCCAAAGTACGCTCCCGCCAGCGCCGCATAGGTCCACTTCATACTGGACAGGGACAGCCCCTTGCAGATGGACACGGCAAAAGCGTCCATGGACAACCCCACTGCAATTATGAATAATGAAAAAAAGTTCACTCTAACCTCCTAAACTCTTCATAAACCGCCGCCGAAATCTCCCGGATATGCTGGCGCGCCTCCTGGGTATCTATAAGCCCCACCGACATGACGCAGAGCACATAATCCCTTCCGGGTCCGTAGACAATGGCCACATCGTGTTCCATTGTGCTGACTTCCCCAGTCTTGTTGGCCGTCACTACGCCTTCCGGCAAGCCGCCTGGAATTTTCTCCCTGCGCTGCTGCCCTTTTAATAGCTCCAGCATCTGTCCCGACGCCTCCGGGGATACGCATTGAGCCCGGTACACTTTCTCCAGAAAAAGGCCGCAGTCCCGGACAGACGTATAATTTTTCTCCACCGGCTCCACGTCCCTGTGGTCTTTCAAATCCCTGCCTTGGCTGGTCTCGGAAAACCCGTTGGCGGCGGCGAATCCATTGACGACCGTCCGCCCCTCCGGGTGGCTAAGCCCGCTGGGACTTAAGGCTTCCACCAGACGGTTGGACGACTCATTGTCGCTGACTGTAATCATCTGAGTCAGCAACTCCTGAATTTCCGGGGTCATGACAAGAGCTTTGTCTTCCACCGCCTGCCAGACGGCTCCCATGATATACAGCTTAATCAAACTGGCCGATTCCATGGAATGGCTATTAATTTCAAAGGAGCCGCCTCTGGTCAAATCCTTCACATAAACCGCCCACTCCCCGTCGCCAAAGCGCGCGATCAACTGCTGCACCACTCCTTCCATTTTCTCCATTTCCTGCTGCTGCCGTTCTTCCCTCCCCCGGCGCTCTTTGGCCTCACGCTGCGCCTTCTCCCATCTCTCGTTCTCCTGGCGCATCCTTTGTTCCTGCTGCTTTTTCTCCTCTTTCATAAGGGATATCTCCTGATACACCTTCCAGCTCCCATGCAGCGCTCCTACCAGACAAGACAGCAGTAAAACAATCACTACATAAAATACTTTTTTCTTACTCATCTCATCGCTCCCCTAAACAGCCAGCGCCTTTCCCAATCGGAAAGAATACAGATATTTCTCTTTCACGCGTTTTCCCGTCAACCGTTCTAGGGCCTCTCCATAATATGCCAACTGAATCCGGTATCGGTCCATCAGTTCCTGCTCCTGGCCCGGCACAACCCAGTCCGTCTTATAATCTACCAACACCAATTCCCCCTCCTCCTGAAAATACACGTCCATAATTCCCTGCACCAAAACCTGTTCCGCCTCGCTCCAGTCTGGATTCACCTCCGACGCTTTCTGGGAAATCACGAAAGGCTGCTCCCGGTGCAAAAGTCCCTGTTTTTGCGCCTTTCCCATCCGCCGTCCCAGCGGGGACTTTGCCAGCGCCAGCAGATCCTTTTCCCGGATGCACGCCCGCTGTTCCTCTTGCATCCGTCCGTCCGAAACCCAGCCAGAGAGCTGCCGCCCAATGTTCTCTCTCGTATCCGCTTGGGAAAAATCCAGGTATTCCATGGCCTTGTGATAAGCAGTTCCCCTGGCCGCGCCCTGAAGAGAGTCTTCCCGCTCCTCAATGAAATCCGGAATCAGCGGAACAATATCCGGCTCAAAATAGAGCCGCTCAGCGTCCTCCTCCGGCTCAGACTCCCGCCGCTTAATCTCCGAGACGGAAACCTTCATGGGGACCCCTTTTCTATCTGCATAGGGATAGACGAAAGAGAACCGATCTTTTAGCAATTTGCGGGTGGGCGAATGAAAAACTTCATCCCGCTTCCCGGACAGGAGGATTTCCTTTTGGAAAACTGCCTCGGTCTGCCGCTCCACCTGCCGAGCCAGCAGATCCGCCGCCCGCACTACGTCCATGGCAAAAGGCGCCACCGCTTCCCCGCAGTTCCCCTGCCAGGAAAGTCCGTACTGGTCAAAAATCCCTTCCATAGCCGGATGGCGCGCCAGAGCCGGAAGAATCCAGCCCCAGTAATCCCTGGCTTTTTCTATCAGATGCACGGGCAGCCTGCGCTCTTTGCGGCGCAAAATCCCCTGACAGTCCAGCAGCCGCTTCTCCAGCTTCGTCACCGTTCCCGTCAAAATCAATTTCTCCTTGGCCCGGGTCAGTGCCACATACAACACCCGCAGCTCCTCTCCCAGATTCTCCGTCAGTGTTTTCTGGCGAATCACCTGGCGAAACGCCGTGGATGCGCGAACGCGCTCCTCTGGGTAAATAGCGTCCGCGCCCACGCCCAGGTCCGGGTGCAGCAACAGACGGGCGTTGGCGTCCTGCTGATTAAAACGTTTCCCCATGCCAGCCACAAACACAATGGGAAATTCCAGCCCTTTGCTCTTATGAATGGTCAGAATCCGAACCGTATGCTCCTCTGTTACGGCCAGCGGCGCCTCCCCGTAATCCACCTGGTATTTCTGGAGATTTTCAATATAGCGCACAAAATGAAACAGCCCCCGGTAGCTGGTATCCTCGTATTCCCGCGCTTTCTCCACCAGCATCTGCAGGTTTGCCGCACGCTGATCGCCGGGCGGCAATGCCGCCGCGTAATTGCCATAACCGGTCACCTTCAGTATATACAAGAGCAGTTGATGAATGGGCGTATCCGCCACCCGCCCCCGCACATCCCGCAAAAGCGCCAGAAATTGCGCCAGCTTTTCTCTTAAGACCAGGTCTTTTCCCTCTCTCGCATAATCCCTGGCCCGCTCATAGAGACTGCCAGGATGATTTCCCAACAAGGCCAACTCCTGGGCATTACAACCGCCCATGGGTGAGTGCAGGACAGCGGCGAAGGGAACATCCTGCCGGGGATTGTCACAGATGCGTAAATAATTCAACACAGTCACCACCTCCAGCGCAGAGAAATACCCTGTTTTGGACGGACTGTAGGCGGGAATCCCCTGGGACGTGAGAACTTTCACAAAGGTATCCGCCCAGCCGGAAGCCGTCCGCAACAGGATCACCATATCCCCATACCGGGCCGGACGGTATTTCCCCGTCTCCTTATCCAGCGCTGGATAGGACCCGGCCATCTCCTGAATCTTCCCGGCTATAGCCAGCGCTTCCAGCTCCCGCTGCATCTTGGCGCCCTTCTCCTCTTCCAGTTCCGGTCCGTCCGCCTCCACGAAAATCGCCTCCGTGGCGCCACATCCCCATGCTTCGTGTCTATCCCTTTTGTCAAGGTCATATTCCGGAAAAACCGCCCCTGGATTTAACGCCGCGTCTTCGTCATACTGCACATTCCCCACTTCCCGGCCCATGATCTGATAGAACAGGTAATTGACTCCCTCCAACACCTGGGCGCGGCTGCGGAAATTCTTGTGCAGGTCAATGCGCTGCTCTTTACCTTCTGTCAGCGTGTACCGGTCGAATTTTTCCATAAACAGTTCCGGCCTGGCCAGACGGAAACGGTAAATGCTCTGCTTCACATCCCCCACCATGAAAATATTATTCTTCCCCTGCCAAACCCTGGATACCGCCGTCATAAGCTGTTCCTGCACAAAACTGCTGTCCTGATACTCATCGATTAAGATTTCCTCAAACTGACTGGACAGTTCCCTGGCCGCAGAGGTATAGCGAATCTCCCCGTCCACCCGTTCCACCAGAATATCCAGGGCAAAATGTTCCAGATCCGAGAAATCCACCAGATTTTTCTCCCGCTTCTTATCCCCGTATCTCTCCATAAAATCCCCTACCAGATCCAAAAGCGCACAGACAGGCGTCTGGCACACCCGTATCTGTTCCAGAACCGCCTCCAGGTCTTGGGAAAAATAATTTTCCTTCAGGGATTTCAAAATCTCCTTGCACTGGTCCCGAACGTTTTTCACCTGCTCCCGCAGCCCCGCATCCACCTGGTCGTCCTTCTTCCGGGACAGAGCCGCGAAAGACAGT
This sequence comes from uncultured Lachnospiraceae bacterium, assembly GCA_910588775.1. GTDB lineage: Bacteria > Bacillota > Clostridia > Lachnospirales > Lachnospiraceae > MGBC164599. Next base: position 8,241 of record CAJURH010000037.1, on the reverse strand, counting down.
CCAGAAAGCGCCTGCGCATAACCGTCAAAGTCCGAGACCGCCAAAAGCCGCTCCAAAGTCTCCTGGTCCTTTTCCAGCGCCTCCCCATACATATAGGGGCCACCCGTCTCCATGGCCATCTCGTAAGCCTCCTGGGATAGCTCCAGCGCAGCCTGGACTTTCCTCTTCGCGTCTTCCATCAGCGCCTGCATCCAGGGCGCGCTTTTCAGATCTTCTGTCCTGGTCGCTTCGTAGGTCTGCCGCCATTGCTTCAGCGTTTCTTTTGGCCATGGATAACTCATGACAAATTCATAGACCTGCAGCAGCAAATCCGTCAAGCCTTCATCGGTTTTTCCAGAGGCGTAGCACTCCACCAGACAGTGGAAATCGGGATTTCCCGTCTGATAGGCCTCCTCCAGGGTTTCCTGGGCTACATCGGCCTTCAGAAGTTTTAATTCCCCTTCGTCCCCTGTGCGGTAGGACGGGTCCAACCCCAGCCGATGAAAATAATTGCGGATGACATTTCCACAGAATCCGTCGATGGTGCTGATCTGCGCACTGTAAATCAGCGTGGACTGCTTTTGCAAATGCAGATCGTCGGGGTTCTTTGCCAGCCGCTTCTCGATGGCCGTGCGCAGCCGCTCCCGCATCTCCCCGGCGGCGGCGCGGGTGAAGGTTACTATCAGCAATCGGTCAATGTCCATAGGCCGTCTTTCATCGGTGACCATGGATAAAATCCGCTCCACCAGCACCGCCGTCTTGCCGGACCCCGCCGCCGCGCTGACCAGTATATTCCGGTCCCGCAATTCAATCACTTGTCTTTGTTCCGGCGTCCAACTCATGCCCATCTTCACATTCCTCCTTTATGGCTTTCCAGCATTCTTCCTGGGACAAAGGCCGCAGCCGCTGGTGGGCGTATCCCCCAATCCCCTCGTCGAATCCGCAGACCGCCCGGTAGGCGCACCAGGCGCAAGCCTGCTTGTTCCCCAGCTCGTAGGGATTGATATCCGCCGCGCCTTCCAGAATCTCCCCGGATAACTGCTCCATCTTCCTTTTGGCAAATTCCATCATCTGCCCAAACTGCTCCCCGGAGGCCACGCTGGAGGTTTTACTCAAGGTCCCATCTTTCTTATAAGAAACGGGAATCGTCTCCCCTGTGGCATCCAGTTTTTCCAAAATCTCCTTTTGATCGCTTACCAGCCCGTTCATGCGCAGCTCTTTTAAAATCTTCTTTTCCCGAATGGCCGCAGCCTCCCCAGTTTCCCCTGGTATCAGCGGGTCCTGGATATTGTAGTAGAAAATCCCGGCGGGCTCCACCCGCTTTCCTGGACGACGCGCCTTCTCCAGCTCCATGGCGCCATTTAGATAGGCCACCAGTTGAAGCTGTAGGCCATAATACAAGGAAGTCAAGTCAAAATGGGTATTCCCCGTCTTATAGTCAATGATTTTCACATACACTTTCTCCCCGTCTTCGCAGAGATCCATCCGGTCGATGCGTCCGCCGGGGAAATCCACCTCGAATCCCGCCGGGGTAAATTCTCCCCGCAGCATCTGCTCTTTCAGCGCCCACACAGTTCGGCGCAGAATGCGTTTCATCCGGGTAACCATGTACCCGTTGCGGGCGCTGCTGTGAAGGATGGCGCTGCCGTAGTCGGCCACCGCCTGGTCCACGCACTCTTCAATCAGCTCCCTCTGGTCTTCCTCAGTCAGCTCCGTCCAGGAAACCCGCTCCTTGCGCAGACGCCCGGCGTACAATTCCAGCGCCTCATGCATCACATTCCCTAAGTCCATGGCGCGAAATTCATAGTACACCCGGTCTTTGAGCCCCAGGCCATATTTCACATAATGGGCAAAAGCGCAGGCGGCGTACTGCTCCAACCGGGTGGGGCTGAAGTGGCTGGCGTCTCCATATAAAACCTGCGCCACGCTTTTCCCAATCCGCTCGGCAGGCGCCTGGTAAAAGGCCGCTTCCACCAACTGTCCGGCCATTTTCTCATAAGCTGGCTGGCAGCGATACCAGTGGAACAGCTCCCGCCATTTCTCGTCTTCCCGACCCTTGGCCAGATCCGCCAAACCCTGAATGGCCAGGGGAATCCCGTCGGAAGGATGTTCCAGCAGACATTCATACTCCCGCTGCCTGGAAGCGTCTTCCATAATAAGCGCGGGAAATAAGCGCCGCAGACTGTCAATGAGATACGCCGGACCGCAGACTTTCCCCTCCCCGTCCGCCCGGCTGTAGGACAGCGTCAGATACTGGGACGGTTTCGTCATATTCAAATACAGGTAAAACTTCTGGATATACATGGCTTCCCGACGGGATGGGGACAGTTCCAAACCTTCCTCCTGAAAAATCATCCGCTCCTGTTCGGAGAGTATGCCGCCGGATTTCTTATTCTTGGGAATGGTCTGGTCACTGACTCCTACAAAGAACAGCGCCTTCACGTCTTTGAGCCTGGTCCGCTCCATATCCCCCACCAACACCTGGTCGCCGCTGGGCGGAATCAGCGCCACTTTCGCCTCTGTAAGCCCCGCCTCCAGAAGCTTCTGGTATTCGGCCACCGTCACAGGCTCTGGGCCCAGGATATGTATCATTTTCTCCATCAGGCCCATCACAATGCCATAAATCTGCGCATATTCCTTCTCCATGGCCCGGTTTCCCCGCTCCTGAAAAAGCATCTCCCGCAGCTTTAACTTTTCCTGCGCCCTGTTTTTCACGCCAAAGGCGTACAATGCCCTGGTCAGGCTTTCCACCGTGCGGGGCTTCTCCTTACAGCACAAGGTGAACGCCTCCACCTCATCCAGAAAACGCTGCCGCATCTGGTTGATGATTTCAATGTCTTCCCCCGGCATCCCCCGGTATAGCCGAACCCATCTCTCCCCCCATCTCTTAAATCCGCGAATGCCCAGCGCCAGCACATAATTTTCCAACATATCCACTTCCTCTGGCTGCAGGCCGGACATACCGCAGCGCAAGTAGCGGAACACGCTCTCATATGTGTAATCGCACCGGACCAAATCCACTGCCGCCCGCAGACACTCAATATAAGGGTTCATCCATATTGTATGCTTCTCATCCAAAAAATAGGGTATCTCCATCTCTTCCATCACCTGACGGGCATAGCTGCCGTAGCAGGCCAAATCCCCGGTAATCACCGCAATATCCCCATACCGGAAGCCTTTCTCCCGGACCAAACGCAAAATGCGCCGACAGGTCTCTTCCATTTCCTCCTTGGGGTCCTGGGCTGTGAAAATCCGAATCTCCTCCACCGGGTCCGGGTAAACCTTGCGTCGAAAACGGAAAATCTCCTGCTCCAGAAAGTGAAGAGCCGGAGCCTCTTTAAACCGCCACTGACCGCTGGCCGATACCCGCAGCTCCTCGATCTCCACCTTCTGCCTGCGGGCCATACGGCACAAAGAGGCAATCATCTTCTTACTCATGGCAAAAAGCTGGTGCTCCGCGATTTTTCCATGGGGGTCCTCCCCCTCTCCCAGCGTCACCGTCACCCACACATGGGGGCAAAGATCCAGGAGCTTCTCCAGTAATTTATTCTGCACTGGAGTAAATCCGGTGAATCCGTCCAGCACGATTTCACAGCTTCGAATCTTCTCCCACCGTGAAATGCACTGGCGCAAAACATCCAGGACCTCCTCCGCCGGAATCAGCTTATCCTCCAGATATTGGCGAAACGCCTCGTATAAAAGGGAAATATCCTGTAACTTCCTGGCCGTCACCTTCTTTTTCTCCCCCACAGCTTCAATTAGCTGTTCCAACTGTTCTATAGACACGCCGTACTGCATAAACTCTGATATAAGGGATTTTATTTCCTGGACATACCCCTGCTTCTTCATCTGACCGCCCAGATAAGTAAGCTTACGCTGATTTTCCTGGGCCACCTTTTGCAGCGCCAGGCTTTTTCCCGTCTCTTCCAGGATCTGGCGGCGGTCCGCGCCCAGTTGGTCCAAAACCCGGTAAGCCAGGCGCTGAAAGCTGAGAACGTCAATATTTAAAATTCCTCCGCTGGGGTGCATATCCACCAGTTCTTTTTGCGTCTGCATGGTGAATTGCTCCGGCGCCAGAATCAGATAGGTCATCTCGGGGTGACGGATGGAACGTTTGATGATATTTTCATATAAATCGTGTGATTTCCCGGAGCCTGAGGCTCCTAAAATAAAATGCAAAGACATCGGCAACTCCGTTTCTCTATATTCTCACTATGGAAAGCCCCGTCTATTTACTATGCAATGCAGGGACTATCACTAACTTGGCAATATCATTTTATCATAATCTAATGAATTTTTCATAGGATATACAAAGAAAGTAGGAGGCGCATCCCATGAGTGCAAAAACAAAGATTGTCGTATTACATATGAAGGAAGTGGTCTATACCGTGGTTTTCCTGGCTCTCGCCCTGTTGCTGGGCGTGCTGCTCTTCCTGATGTTCGGCCCCCAAAAGGCAGAATCAGCCTCCGCCGATGGCGATGCCCGCTACCAGCCGGGCGTATATACTTCCACCATAGCGATTCACGAAAACACATTCGATGTAGAAGTAACCGTTGACAGCAGCCGGATCAAAGCCATCCGGCTAGTAAACTTGAGTGAAAGCACCACTGCCATGTTCCCCCTGATGGAACCGACGCTGGACGATCTGGCAGACCAGATCTACTCCACCCAATCTCTAGACGATATTTCCTATGCCGAGGAGAATAAGTACACCTCCCTCATACTCATCAATGCCATCTCCACGGCATTAAAAAAGGCGGAGGTTTAAATCTCCGCCAGTTCCTTCAGCCAGGCTGTGCCGCAGGCGTCACTGGGCATCCGCAGATCCCCCCGGGGGGAAACCGCCACAGAGCCCACCTTCGGCCCATCCGGCAGGCAGGAACGCTTAAACTGCTGCGCAAAAAAACGCTTGTAGAAAACCGTCAGCCAATGCCGTATGACATCCTCCCCGTAAACGCCCGCGAAGGCCAGGCAGGCCACCCGGTAAATCTTCCGCGGAGAATATCCCCAGCGCAGCATATAATATAAGAAAAAATCATGCAGCCGGTATGGCCCCACCAGATCCTCGGTTTTCTGTGAAATCACCCCATCCGTGGGCGGCAAAAGCTCCGGGCTCACCGGCGTGTCCAGCACATCTCTCAATATCCCCGCCAGCGCCGCGTCCCCACACGCGTCCGCATAATAATCCACCAGATGGCGCACCAGCGTCTTTGGAATGGAACTGTTCACCCCGTACATGGACATATGGTCGCCGTTGTACGTGGCCCACCCAAGCGCCAGCTCGGACAAGTCTCCCGTTCCAATCACCATCCCGCCTCTCTGATTGGCCAAATCCATCAAAATCTGCGTCCGCTCCCGGGCCTGGCTATTCTCATAGGTCACATCGCGCTTTTCGGGGTCTTGGCCAATGTCCTTAAAATGAACGGTCACCGCCTCCTTGATATCCACTTCCCGCAAGGTGGCGCCCATGCACCGGCTCAACTGGCAGGCATTCTGATATGTCCGGTCCGTGGTGCCGAAACAGGGCATGGTCACCGCCAAAATATTTTCCCGGGGAATCTCCAGCAAATCAAAAGCCTGCGCCGTAACCAGAAGCGCCAAAGTGGAGTCCAGTCCTCCAGACAGCCCCAAAACCGCCTGCCGGCATCCCGTGTGTTTCAAACGCTGCTTCAACCCCATGGCCTGGATGCGCAAAATCTCGTCGCATCGCTGTTTTCGGTCGCCCCGGTCCTTGGGCACAAAAGGATCTGGCGAAAAGGTTCTGTCCAGGCAAGTCTCCCTCATTTTCAAAGAAAAAGAAACCTTCTCATATTGCGCCCCGCCTTCCGGCTGGAACGTGGACATGCGCCTTCTTTCCCCTTCCAGACGGTAAATGTCCAGGTCCGCGTAAATCATCTCATTTTGAAAACGTCCGCTCTCGGAGAGAATCACGCCGTTTTCCCCGATGAGGCTGTGGCCGCCATACACCACGTCCTGGGTGGACTCCCCTTCCCCCGCCGAGGCATAGATATAACCGCACAGCAAGCGGGCGGACTGGCCCCGTATCAGATCCCGGCGGTACGCTTCCTTTCCCGCTAACTCATCGCTGGCGGACAGATTCACCATCACATTGGCTCCCTGCAAAGCCAGACGGTTACTGGGCGGGTCCGCCGTCCACAGGTCCTCGCAGATTTCCACGCCTACTTTCAGCTTAGGCATCTGTTCACAGACAAAAATCTGCCGGGAGGAAAAGGGCACATCACGCCCGCCAAGCTTTACAATCCCTTGCGCCTCCCTCCCTGATGTAAAATAGCGCGCTTCATAATATTCGTTGTAGTTGGGTATATGCACCTTCGGCGCCAGCCCCAGAATAACGCCCTGGTTCAAAGCGGCCGCCACATTATAAAGCTTGCTCTCAAATTCCAGCGGAAGCCCCACGAAAATCAGCGCGTCCACATCTCTAGTCTCCCTGGCCACCTGCAAAAGCCGCTCTCTCGCCTCTTCCAGAAGCCGCTCCTGCCAGAATAAATCCCCGCAGGTGTAAGCCGTAAGACACAGCTCCGGCAGTACAATAATCTTCGCCTGCTCCTCTGCCATTTGCCGGATGACCTGAATAATCTGGCTGGCGTTATAAGCGCAGTCCGCCACCCGCACTTGGGGCGTTCCCGCCCCTACTTTTAGAAATCCTTGTTCCATATCCACCTCCTGTGGTTTTTTAATGTATTCTCAAAACCTGTTCACTTTATAACCTTTATTCTTTTTATGCTAGCAGATGTTATGGGCGACCACTTTCTTTTTATCATTTTAAACCTTTAGAATTGTTAGTCTGGCAGCCATCACCGTAACTGTAATTTTCTTTGTCGCTACCTCATATGTATCTGTAGCTGAAGCCGAAATTGTAATAATCGCACTTCTAATGTAATTGGGAGAAAGCGTAATTCTTCCAGGTGAATTCACCTTCACTAGCTTATTATTGCTCTTATATATTATTTTAGCATTCCCCTTCTCCGACGCTTTTATGCTAAAAGTTTGCACTTTCGAAGAAGACGCTCTCTTTATATTTTAAGCCCTGATAACATTTTTCTTTCGACCGTCCAGCGTCAGTTTCTTCACTGGAATACAGTTTGATTCGTAGTCCTATCGGTCACATATTTTGCAATATAATGGCGCATAGTCACAGGAATAATTATACGTCTGCAGATTCATTTCCGCGTATCTATATTGCATATAAATGATCCACACATCCAATCTTAATTCCATTTCTCACCAACTTCTATTCAAATACCATTGTCCAAATAAACTTGATTGTATCCTAATTTCATAATCTCCTACAGTCATCAGAGTGGAAAATTGTCCAAAATCTATGTTCTATAAATTTTCACAGCACGCAGAACTACATTCCCCCATATGCTGTCCCATGGTGACCGTTGCTCCCAAGCGTAACCACTTGCATAAAAAATTACCCGTTCATACCGCTGAAATACTGGAAACCTCTCCAAACAGCCCCACAATCAGCAAATCTACCGCCCCTTTCCCAATGATCCACAATTTAACTATTTTTATTGTATTTTAATATGCCTCTTTTGTCAACCTGTAGCGCTTTGCCATAAGATTCTCTAAAAAGCCCTTGTACTTGCTACAACAACTACAACCGAAGTCTGATTCTGGTAACAATAGTCCCCATGAATAACCTTATCATTCCACTTGGCGCTATACTTTACCACATAACGTTTAAAACAAAGTCATAACAAATATCTGTTTTAATTAATGATTGATGATTGCATCAGATGCCCTTATAGTTCTCGCCCTGCTGCGATTCCCAAAAAATGAATATTAATGAAAACTGAAAAAATCCGTCTATAAGATTCCTTTCTTTTCATAAATATAACTTATAGAGATTTTTGATGTAACTTCAAATTACCCAGCGCGTTTCACAAGTGACCATCCCAAACCTTCTGACGCCTCTGCACAAAACATACTTAGAAGTCATACAAAAATACCACTCTCATATTTAATAAAAGTGGTATTTCTCATATAAGATTGACAAACTCGTCTATTTTGTTTTCACTTCTAATTTTTCGGGATAAATTTCACAAATAATAAGCCTAAAGTCTCCTCTACATTTATCGATACTAGAAATACCTCCACAACTTTCGATTTTCCCCGCAATACAATTACCTTTTCATAAATTGATTCGCCTCATTTACAAATAACGCAATACCATATATGCCCCAAATTAAAAGAATTATAACTTCACAGACGCTAAAAATTACGGATTTTAT
>CAJURH010000036.1 GCA_910588775.1 uncultured Lachnospiraceae bacterium | reverse complement strand
CGAAAGTGGGGGCAGGCGGGACTGTGAAAAAGAGCTCCTATACATATTCGGCAGACTTCATTCCCAACGGTTCAAACTATAAAACCGTCATATACCGGCAAAAAAAGAAAGGCGGTAAAGAAAAAATCGCGCAGATAGGCGCGAAAGCGTATCTGAAATTCATATATGGAAAAAATCTGTATTATGAAAAGGCCGCCAGTTCAGGTAAACGAAACTTGTGGGCCATGGATACAAAAACATTTAAGAAAAAATCCATTCGTTCAAATTCGACGGTGGCGGACCATTCAGGAAGATACATTTTGGTCAAGCCATACTCTTCCAAGATAAAGCCGCAGTCCTACAGCATATGGAACGCAGTGACCGGCAGAGGAAAGAAGATTTCTTCCAAGTGCCTGGCCGCCGTCATAATCAAATCCAAAGTCTATTATGTGGAAACAATTTCAGGCAGCGCAGCCAGAGGCTGGAAAGTGAGAGTGCGATCATGCAGCCTTTCAGCGAATAAGAATAAATATCTAACCGGAAAAATTACGGTGAATGCCTGCAAGAATCTGACGGATAAATCCATCACATATCAGTCAGGAAAGAACTGGTATCGGTACTCATTTGCCACGAAAAAGAGAAAGAAGATTAATTCTTAAGTGAACTTGCAACTGGGAATGGGCTATGGTAAAATATCCCCATCATGGCGGTATTTGCGTAAGTGAATAAATTAGCCTAGGGAGAAGAGATATGGAAGATTTGAATTTTTTAAAAGAGCAGCAGGTGAATTCAGAGCTGATTCAGGGGATTGAAGAATTTCGCAAGAAATATTCGGTGGCGGAGGAAGCCGCAAATCGTATTATAAAGCCTGCCATACCATTTTATGGAAAAGAGATCTTGGAGATGGCCATCGCGGGTTTGCTAAAAGGGGAGAATATCCTTTTAACGGGAGCCAAAGCCACAGGAAAAAATATTCTGGCGGAGACTCTGGCATATATATTCCATCGTCCCACCTATAATGTGTCTTTCCATGTGAATACAGGCAGTGCGGAGTTGATTGGAACGGACACTTTTGAGGATAATCAGGTGAAGCTGCGCCGCGGAAGCATTTATCAGTGCGCCCAGTACGGTGGATTCGGCATTCTGGATGAGATCAATATGGCGAAAAACGATGCGGTTTCCGTATTGCACGCCACGCTGGACTACCGCAGAAGCATCGACGTGCCTGGATACCATAAGATTGATCTGCATCCGGCGGCCCGGTTCATCGGCACAATGAATTATGGATATGCGGGAACCAAGGAATTGAATGAAGCGCTGGTGTCCAGATTCCTGGTCATTGACATGCCTGCCCAGACGGCGGACACGCTGGAATTTATTATCCGCAAATCTTATCCCAATGCAAAGCCGGAAGCGGTGGAACAGTTTGTGGGATTGTTTTTGGACTTGCAGTTGAAGGCGGATAACAGTGAAATATCCACCAAAGCGCTGGATCTGCGGGGCATTTTGGCGGCTATGGGAACGATACAGACGGGCCTTCGGCCGCTTCAGGCAGTGCGTATGGGCGTGACCAACAAGACATTTGATATTTTTGAAAAAGAGATTGTAGACGATGTGGTAGTGACCAGGATACCGGAGAGCTGGACCAGGGAAAATGTCTATGGATGAGAATCAACTGGAATTAGAAAATAGAATTAAAAATTTATTGTGGACGGTGAGCGGGGATTACACCCTGGATATGAAACCGGACGTGGAGGCGTTCCTTCGAACCAAGGAGATTGCCCTCTATGACGGGGTGAAGCAGGGAGCGTTTGCCAAATATTACGACAAAGAAGAGCTGGGGCTTTACCTTATCAAAAAAATATATATGGAGGCGGAAGAAGGTCCGCTGACCAGCATCGCCCAGCTCTGCATGGAGGAGGCCGTGGGTGAACGTATCCGTGCAGAACGGCCGGGGGTGGATGCAATCTGCAGAAAAGCCTTTGACGCAATTTTGGATCAGGAATTTGAGCGCATGGCGGGCACGCCTTGGGGACGGTTGAAGTTTGCCATGATGAAGAAATATATGGATGATCGAGATCCGTCTGAAAGACAGGTGCGGGAATGGATGAAACTGGTATATCAGTGCAACCAGGCGCCCACCAGCCGTCAGCTCATCGAGATCATCGATCAGTTGTATAACCAGGTGGTGGACCCGAACTTTGAGAAGAACCACGGGGATTTGGAAAAAGTTTTGGCCGTAACCTTAGAAGAGCTGGCGGAATTTTCCTGGCAGGATTTCTTATCCGAGGAAATGTACGAAGACGCCATGGAGACTTATCTGGAGCAGTTGACGGACAATATCACCAATATGGAAAGTCTGGAGGAGCTGGAAGAGGAAGAGGTAAAAGAAGACCGCGCTCCTCAGAAACAGACTATTAAGGTGGTTACGCCGGAAGCTCTGGAGAAGATGCATTCTTATGTGGAACTGAATTTTGGACTCACCTATTTGCCGGAGAGGGACAATAAACGGATTAATTATCATATGTGCCGGGATATCCACAGTGACTGTAGCCTGTATTTTACAGAAGGGATTCTGCAAAATCCTGTGAAACACAATTACCAGTTGGAATATGCCAGGAAGAACCGGGAGAAGAACCGATTTCTTTATTATGATAAACACCGCACAGTGAAGCGCAATATCAGCGCTCTTACGGACGCATTGAGAAAATCTCTGGTTATGCGCAGCGAAGTGATGGAAGTGGATTCCCATTGGGGTCGGGTTGTGCCGGCGAAAATGTGGAAAGTGGGCCGCACAGACGATACGCGCTTGTTCCGCAAAGAGGTCAAAGGGGATAACTCGGATTTTGTGGTGGATGTGCTGATTGATGCCAGCGGTTCCCAGCGCACCAGGCAAGGGGAAGTGGCCATTCAGGGATACATGATCAGCGAAAGTCTCAGCAATGTGGGAATCGCCCACCGGGTGATGAGTTTTTGCACTTTCTGGGACTATACGATTATGCATCGGTTCCGGGATTATGATGATGACAGAAGCCGCAACGAGCGAATTTTTGACTATATGACGTCCTCCAATAACCGGGATGGTCTGGCGGTAAAAGCGGCGGGCTATGATCTTTTGTTGCGGGAAGAAGAAAAGAAGATTCTGATCATCTTAAGCGACGGCAGACCCTATGACGTGATTTTAAATCGTCCCAATGCCCGCAATCCTAAACCTTACGAGGGCAAGTACGCCATTCGGGATACAGGGTTTGAGGTCAGAAAGCTGCGGAATATGGGCGTCAGTGTGTTGGGTGTGTTTGCAGGGGAAGAGAAGGATTTAGCCACGGAGAAAAAGATTTTCGGCAAAGACTTCGCTTATATTCATGATATCGAAAACTTCTCGAAAATTGTGGGAAAATATCTGACTCGTCAGTTAGACAGAGATTTGTAAAATTGTCAAATAATTTGGAGCACAAGATACAATATAGGTAATTTTATACAAAATATTTACAAGAATTTTATATTTATGCTTTCTTTTTTGTATATTTTGTATTAGAATAGAGTTCAGATACGTATGAGATTCCGTCTTTTGAAATATGGGAAAGGGATTGGGTGAGAGGATGATATCGAATCAAGTGCTTCAAAATACTTTAGAAGGATTAAAGGAAATATCAAGGACAGACCTGTGCATTATGGATGCAGAGGGGAAGTGTCTGGCCTCCACATTTTCGGAAAATGTTTCAGATTTTGTGGAGGTGAAAGACTTTGCGCAGTCTCAGGCAGAAAGCCAGTTGATTAAAGGGTGCCAGTATTTTAAGGTCAGTGACGATCATCAGTTGGATTACATTCTGATGGTCCACGGGGATAATGAAGACTCCTATATGGTGGGTAAGCTGGCCGCATTTCAGATCCAAAGCCTAATTGTGGCGTATAAAGAAAGATTTGACAAGGACAGTTTTATAAAGAATCTGCTTTTGGATAATCTGCTGTTGGTGGATATATATAACCGCGCAAAAAAACTTCATATAGAGGCGGACGTACGCAGGGTGGTGTTCATCTTGGAGATTAATCAGGAGAAAGAACACCATTCTGTGGAAAATGTAAAAGCGCTGTTTCATGGTAAAAGCGGAGATTTTATTACGGCAGTGGACGAAAAGAGCATTATTATCGTAAAGGAGCTGGCGGAAGACGAAGGCTATGAGGAGATGGATAAGCTGGCCAGGAGCATTCTGGATTCGCTGGGATTGGATAAACAGTCGGGCAGCCATATTGCCTATGGCTCCATTGTCCGGGAATTAAAAGAAGTGTCCCGGTCCTACAAAGAAGCGCGCATGGCTCTGGATGTTGGAAAGATATTCTTCGGTGAGAGGGATGTGATCGCCTACAGTTCTCTTGGCATCGGCCGGCTGATTTACCAGCTTCCCATACCGCTTTGTAAGATGTTTATCCGCGAAATCTTTGAGGGAAAGTCGCCGGATGATTTCGACGAAGAAATTTTGGTGACCATAGATAAATTCTTTGAAAACAGCTTAAATGTGTCAGAGACTTCCAGACAGCTTTATATTCACAGGAACACTTTGGTATATCGGCTGGATAAACTGCAAAAAAGCACAGGGCTGGATCTGCGTATATTTGAGGATGCCATTACCTTTAAAATTGCCCTGATGGTGGTGCGGTATATGAAATATATGGAGACATTGGAGTATTGATTGGCCGGAATAGGAAAAAGGGTATTGATTTTTTGTGGGAATATGTTACAATATTATTGCAAAAAAATTACATAATCACATGGCAATTTGAATTACATTTTCATGCAACCAAGCCACGGCTAAAAACTGTATTCAGACTGGGGAGCAAGTCTCTGCAAGTAAGCTTAAGCTTGCGTGACCTTGCTCCCTCAAATTTTGCATATGGATGATTGCAGCAAGAGGAGGATACTATGATTGATTTGGCGGACGTGAGTAAAACGTATTCCAAAGGCCAGCCTGCGGTAAAAAATGCGAATTTACATATTGAAAAAGGAGAGTTTGTTTTTATTGTAGGCAATAGCGGATCTGGGAAATCTACGTTGATTAAGCTGCTGCTGAAAGAACTGGACGCTTCATCGGGGACTGTAATGGTGGATGGAATCAATCTGAGGAATATGAGACGCAGCCAGGTGGCCAAATACCGCAGGAAACTGGGCGTTGTCTTTCAGGATTTCCGTCTGCTCAAAGACAGGAATGTGTATGAGAACGTAGCTTTCGCCCAGCGGGTAATAGGGCGGCCCACCAGAGTGATTCGGAAAAGAGTTCCAGAGATGCTGACGCTGGTGGGATTGGCGGAAAAGTACAAAGCGCGTCCCAAGGAATTGTCGGGAGGCGAGCAGCAGAGAGTGGCCCTGGCCCGTGCGCTGGTCAACCGGCCAGATATCTTATTGGCCGATGAGCCCACTGGAAACTTGGACCCGCAGAACGCGGCGGAAATCATGCGTCTGCTGGAGGAGATTAACGACAGGGGGACAACAGTTGTAGTGGTTACCCACAATAAAGAGATCGTAAACGCTATGAAGAAACGCGTAGTTGCCATGCGCAAAGGCGTGATCATCAGCGATGAGCAAGAGGGGGAATATCACTTTGAGGATTAGTACAATTGTCTATGAGTTGAAACAAGGCTTTAAAAATATCGCCAGGAACTGGATGTTTTCTCTGGCGTCCATTGTTACCATGGCGGCCTGCATCTTTATTTTCGGCATTTTCTATTCCATTGTGACTAATGTGAATCACATTGTGAAAAGCGTGGAGGAGGACGTGCCCATTACAGTTTTATTTGAGGAAAAGGTAGGCGATGAAGTGATTGAGGATGTAGGCAGGCGGATCAAGGCCAGGCCGGAGGTGCTGGACGTGAAGTTTGTGTCTGCGGAGGAAGCATGGGAGATCTTTCGGAATCAATATTTCGGAGAGTCCAAGGATGCGGCGGAAGGATTCCAGGATGATAATCCACTGGCGAATTCGGCCAACTATGAAGTGTATGTAAAGGAAATCGAGCGGCAGAGCAGCCTGGTTTCGTATATTGAGGGGCTGGAAGGCGTGCGGGAAGTAAGGCAGTCGGAGGGCGCGGCGAAAACCCTGGGCAGCTTTAACCGTCTGGTGGCCATGATTTCCATTGCGATTATAGCCATTTTGCTGATTGTGGCCATATTTCTCATCAGCAACACAATTTCCACCGGCATCACTATACGGCGGGAAGAGATCGGCATTATGAAATTAATCGGAGCCACAGATTTCTTTGTGCGCACGCCGTTTCTTTTGGAAGGGATTATTTTGGGGCTTATTGGCGCAGGGATTCCGCTGGCGGCGCTTTTTGTGATGTATAACCAGGTGATTTCCCAGATTCTGGAGAAGTTCCAGGTGTTGGATGGCATCTTACAGTTTGTGCCGGTGGAACAAGTGTTTCGCGTATTGCTTCCAGTAGGTCTGGCGCTTGGCATGGGCATTGGCTTTTTTGGAAGTTTATTTACCACCAGGAAACATTTGAAGGTATAAACGGCGTAAAAATTGGATAGAAATAGGAATGTAGGCTGTAAGCTGGGGCGGCGGTTTCCGCCCCGCGCATACAAGCCATTTTTACTGTGATGGCTTTCATTCATGGTGATGTCTGCGCCGGCAGAAAACTAAATGCAGGGATGAGGAGTGTATATGGAAAGTAGTGGAAAATTTTTAAAAGGTTTTGTTTTAGGCCTTCTGCTGATGGCATTGGTATCTGCAGGGGGATTTTATGCGTATACGACCTTGGGACAGCCAAAAGGGGGCGGACTGGCGGACAAAGGAAACATGGATAAAATCACCTATCTGGAAAGTCTGATCGATACGTATTATCTCAATGAGGCAGACCAGGAAAAGATGAAGGAAGGCATGTATGCGGGCCTGGTGAATGGTCTGGAAGATCCCTATTCCCGTTACTATACAGTGGAAGAATATGGAACGCTGAACGAGGAGACGCAGGGGCATTACGAGGGAATCGGCGTGGTCATGCAGCAGTCAGATGAGGGGCTTGTCACCCTGGCCCGCTGTTATGAAGGGGCGCCGGGAGAGAAATCGGGCCTGAAGGCCGGGGACGCCATTTATAAGGTAAACGGTGAAGAAGTGTTGGAAATGGACCTGGCCACTGTGGCGAAAAAGATAAAAGATCCAGAGGTTAACCCAGTCCATCTGACCATTGCCAGGGAAGGGGAGAAGGATTACCTGGAACTGGATATAATGAAAGAGGAAGTGAAAGTTCCGGTGGTCAGCCATGAAATGCTGGCGGACCAGGTGGGCTATATCGCTATTTATGAATTTACAGACGTCACCTTCGAACAGTATCAGGAAGCGAGAAGAGATCTGGAGGGCCAGGGCATGGAGAAATTGGTCATTGATCTGAGAGACAATCCAGGGGGACTTCTCACTTCTGTCTGCGATGTGTTAAATACCATCTTGCCCAAAGGTTTGATTGTTTATACCGAGGACAAATACGGAAATCGAGAAGAAGAGCGGTGCGACGGGACAACGCCGATCGACATTCCGCTGGCGGTTCTGGTAAATGAAAACAGCGCCAGCGCGTCGGAGATTTTTGCCGGCGCGGTAAAGGATCATCAGGTGGGAACCATTGTGGGGACGGTCACCTACGGAAAAGGGGTGGTTCAGACCATAAAGGATCTGGGGGATGGCAGCGCGTTGAAGCTGACCATATCCAATTATTATACGCCAAGCGGCGTCAATATAAACGGCGTGGGCATTGAGCCGGATGAGAAAGTGGAACTGGATGAAAGTTTGAAGGAAAAAGGCATGTTCACAAGACAGGAAGATAACCAACTGCGAAAGGCCGTGGAGGTTTTGTCCAGACAGTAGCCAAAGGACATGTGTTGAAGTCGATGCAGTTTTTGTGATATGATAAGGATAAATTTGGCAGCGAATATACTAGAAAAGCGGTTTTTAAACATGCTCTAGGGATGCCGGGTACTCAAAATGGGAAAAGGAGGTCTTGCTATGAATGAGTACATAATCACAACGGATAATAATTCGGATTTACCAGAAAGTTTTTATCAAGAACATCAGATTGGATGTACTTATTTGAGTTATAGTATAGACGGCCAGACGTATACGAAAGGCTGTTTCTTGCCCACAGGAGAGTTCTATGATAAGATGCGGCAGGGCGCTATGCCCACCACGGCGCAGGTGAATCCCGAGACGGCCAAAGATTTGATGGAGCCTTATCTGAAAGAAGGAAAAGATGTTCTTCACATCTCGTTTTCTTCGGGCTTAAGCGGCAGTTACGCCAGCTGCCAGGCAGCGGCAAAAGAGCTGTCTGAGAAATATCCCCAGCAAAAGATTCTGGTTTTGGATTCTCTGTGCGCGTCCTTAGGTCAGGGACTTTTGGTTTATTACGCTATGAAACAGAAAGAAAATGGAAAGACTATGGAGGAAACAGCCCAATGGGTGGAGAGCCACCGGAAAAACATAGTGCATATGTTTACGGTGGATGATTTGAATCATCTGCACCGGGGCGGCAGGGTTTCTAAGGCCACGGCAATCGTGGGCGGCATGTTAAATATCAAGCCGGTGCTCCATGTGGATGACGAGGGGAAATTGGTGGCTGTGGGCAAGGCGAGAGGGCGAAAAAAGTCTCTGCAGGCTCTGGTAAACGGCATGCAGGAGCGGATTGGCTCTTATGGGGATACATGTGACACGATCTTTATCAGCCATGGGGACTGTGAGGAAGACGCCCGTTACGTGGAGGAGAAGGTTAGGGAACTGTATCCGGTGCATACGGTCATCGTAAATTATGTAGGCGCCACCATTGGCGCCCATTCTGGACCGGGAACGGTGGCTTTGTTTTTCCTGGGGGAGCGCAGATAAAAGTACGGGTATTATCAATAGCGGGGAGAAAACGAAAAATGGGTAAGGAACACAGCAGAGTGTGCGCTTATGTGGACTTGGAAGCGATTTTGTGGAATTTGCGCCAGATCCACCAGGGCACGGCGGAAGAGACACAAGTGATTGCAGTTATTAAGGCGGACGGCTATGGACACGGAGCCATACCCATTGCACAGAAAATAGAAACGCAGGAATTCCTGTGGGGATTTGCGGTGGCTACTGCGGAGGAAGCCTATGCCCTGCGGGAAGTGGGCGTTCGCAAACAGATTTTGATTCTGGGTTATACGTTTGAGGAAGATTACGCCCAGATGTGCCGGGAGAAAATCATCCCCACGGTGTTTACGTTTGATATGGCGAAAAAAATGTCGGAGGCGGCGCTTGCCCTTTCGGATTGCATGGAAGTGCATCTGGCTTTGGACACTGGAATGACCCGGATTGGCTTTGAGAGCGGCGAGCGTTCGGTGGAGGAATGTGTGAAAATAGCCTCCCTTCCCGGGCTGCGGGTGACTGGAATGTTCACCCATTTTGCCAGGGCGGATGAGTACGATCCGGAACCGTCTATTCGTCAGTTAGAGCAGTATAAGGCATTTGCGGAGCTTTTAAAACTTGCGGGGGTGGGGTTGAAATACCATCATTGTTCCAATAGCGCTGGCATTATGAATTTCCCGGCTTCTAATCTGGACCTGGTGCGGGCAGGCATTATTTTGTATGGGTTGATGCCCTCGGATCAGGTGTACACGGATAAAATCCAGATTAAGCCGGCTATGGAGTTGAAAAGTCATGTGGTCTACGTGAAGGATGTGGAGAAAGGAACGCCGGTCAGCTATGGCGGCACTTACGTTACTCCGAAAAAGACGCGGATTGCGACGATTCCGGTGGGGTATGGGGACGGGTATCCCAGAAGCCTTTCCAACAAAGGTTATGTGTTGATACATGGGCGGAAGGCTCCTATTCTGGGACGGGTGTGCATGGATCAGTTTATGGTGGACGTGTCCCATATCCCGGACGTGAAGACGGAAGATGAGGTGACGCTCATCGGACAGGACGGGGACCAGCGGATTACCATGGAGGAGTTGGGGGATTTAAGCGGCAGGTTCAATTATGAATTTGCATGTAATTTGACGGCTAGAGTGCCGCGGGTATATATTTAAAACGGTGTTACGGGAACTCTCTGTCAGATGCATCATTTGATAGGGAGTTTTTTTATACAGGAGGGACAAAAGCGGATGCGGATTGCGTTTCATGAAACAAGCAAAACATTTCATTTGTATAATGAGGCCATCAGTTATATTGTGACGATTATGAGAAATGGTCATCTGGGACAGGTGTATTTTGGAAAAAGGATTCGGGACCGGGAGGATTTCACTTATTTTATGGAAACCTGTGAAAGGCCCATGACTTCCTATATCTACGAGGATGACCGGACGTTTTCTCTGGAACATATGCGGCAGGAATATCCGGTATTTGGAACCACCGATTACCGCCAGCCGGCGGTGGAAGTGCGCCAGGAGAATGGAAGCCGGCTCTCGGATTTTCAATACGAGAATCATGAAATTCTGAAAGGGAAACCGAAACTTTCCGGGCTTCCGGCTACTTATGTGGAAAGTGAAGAGGAGGCGCTGACTTTGCGCGTTGCGCTAAAGGATGGGTTGACCGAGGTGCGGGTGGAATTGTTTTACACGATTTTTGCAGAAGGCGGCGCACTGGCCCGCAGTGTGCGGTTTTATAATGATGGCGGTCAGCCGGTGTGGCTGGAGCGGGCCATGAGTCTGAGCCTGGATTTGCCGGACTGTGATTATGTGTGGCAGCAGCTTTGTGGGCGCTGGGCCGGGGAATGTCAGGTGCGCAGCCGCGCTTTGACCCAGGGTGTGCAGGCCATTGGGAGCATGCGGGGCAATTCCTCCCATGAGCACAATCCATTTTTAGCGTTGAAGCGTTCGCATACGGATGAGCGGCAGGGGGAGGTCATTGGTTTTTCCTTTATCTACAGCGGAAATTTTCGGATACAGGCAGAGGTGGATGCCCACGATACGCTGCGGGTGATGGCGGGCATTAACCCGGAAACTTTTTCCTGGAAGCTGGACGCGGGGGAGAGTTTTCAGACGCCGGAAGCCGTCGTGGCGTATACAGACCAGGGACTAAATGGCATGAGCCAGATTTTTCACAAGCTGTATCAGAAGCGGCTGGCCAGAGGATACTGGCGGGATCGGCCCAGGCCGATTTTAATCAATAACTGGGAGGCCACGTATTTTGATTTTACGGAGGAGCGTCTGCTGGAAATCGCGGCGAAGGCTAAGGAGTGTGGTGTGGAACTGTTTGTGCTGGACGATGGATGGTTCGGCAAGAGAAATGGTGAGAAGGCCGGGCTGGGAGACTGGACGGCCAACAGGGACCGCTTGCCCCATGGCATTGCCGGGCTGGCCCAGCGGGTGGAAGCGCTGGGAATGAAGTTTGGCCTCTGGTTCGAGCCGGAAATGGTCAATAAGGATTCGGATTTCTATAGGGAGCGCCCAGACTGGATTCTGGCCACGCCGGGGCGCAGTCAGTCCCATGGGCGTTTCCAGTATGTGTTGGATTTCTCCAGGAAAGAGGTTGTGGACGCTATCTATGAACAGATGGCGAAGATATTGAGAGAGGCAAAGGTTTCCTATACTAAGTGGGATATGAACCGAAGCATTACGGAGTGCTATTCTGGCGCCTGGCCTGCTGACCGACAGGGGGAGATTTACCATCGGTATATTTTGGGCGTTTATGAACTGTATGAGCGTCTGACCACTGAATTTCCGGAAATTCTTTTCGAGTCTTGCGCCAGCGGCGGCGGCCGTTTTGATCCGGGTATGCTCTATTACGCGCCTCAGGGGTGGACCAGCGACAACAGCGATGCGGTGGAACGGCTGAAGATCCAGTATGGAGCGTCCATGTGTTACCCCATCAGCAGCATGGGCGCCCATGTATCGGTAACGCCCAACCATCAGGTGTTTCGGAACACGCCTCTTCACACCCGGGCAAATGTGGCTTGTTTTGGCACATTTGGCTATGAGCTGGATCTGAATAAGCTGACACAGGAGGAGATCCAGGAGGTAAAGGAGCAGATTGATTTTATGAAAAAATATAGGGGTGTACTGCAATTCGGGAAGTTCTACCGTCTGCAAAGTCCTTTTGAGGGAAATGAGGCGGCTTGGATGGCGGTCAGTGACGACCAGAAAACGGCGCTGGTGGGCTGGTACCGCGTGCTCAACTGTGTCAACGGAAGGTACACGCGGTTGCGTCTGGAAGGGTTGAATCCGTCCTTTTGCTACAAAAACGCCCGAAACGGCATGCGCCATTATGGAGATGAGTTGATGTATGCAGGGCTTATCACCAGTGATGAGACGGCGGGGCAGATTCCGGCGGGCGTGGAACCGTATACGGACTTTGAATCAAGAATTTATGTTCTGGAGGTGGACGAGTCTTGAATCATGGGAAGAAATACAGCGCAAGACGCATAGCGATGATGCTGGGGGGCATACTTCTCATAGGAATGTGCGTGGCGTCGTACCGCATGAGCGGGTTCGGCGTGGACCCTTTTTCCTGCATGAATCTGGGGATTAGCGGTTTTCTGGGAGTGTCTTTCGGAAACTGGCAGTTAATAGCCAATGCGGTTCTTTTGGTGGTTGTGTGGTTTACAGTGCGAAACTGCATTGGTCTGGGAACAGTGGTAAATATGGTTTTCGTAGGGTATACGGCGGATTTTCTGTGTTGGCTTTTCCTGGAACAGATGGGACTTATAGTGACCATGCCGCTGCGGATTTGTTTTTTGCTGGCGGGCATGCTGTTCGCCTCCCTGGGCTGCGCCTGTTATATGGTGGCGGAAATGGGCATTGCGCCTTACGACAGCCTGGCTTTTATTATCACGAAATACGCCAAAGAGAAGATTTCCTTTCGGCTGGCCAGGGTGGCGTCGGATTTGACGGTGGTTGCGATGGGCGTGGCATTTTGTCTGATGGCCCATAATAATATATGGGAAATCGCCGGTTTGGGAACCATCATCAACGCGTGCTGCAATGGGCCGCTGATTCAGTTTTTCCGAGGCCGGATGGAAGCGTGGCTGTAAATGAATACATGGAGGGTTTACAATGGAAGCTGAAAAATATCCTTATACCAATCACCTGATAAATGAAAAATCGCCGTATCTTCTGTCCCACGCTCACAATCCAGTGGACTGGTGGCCTTGGGGACGAGAGGCTTTTGAAAAGGCCCAAAAGGAGGACAAGCCCGTCTTTCTCAGCATCGGCTATTCCACTTGTCACTGGTGCCATGTGATGGAGAAGGAGTCATTTGAGAATGAAAAGGTGGCCAAGCTTTTGAATGAAAGCTTTGTGAGCATCAAGGTGGACCGGGAGGAACGGCCGGACGTTGACTCGGTTTACATGGCCGTCTGCCAGGCCGTAAACCATTCGGGGGGATGGCCGCTGACCATTCTGATGACCCCGAAGCAGCAACCGTTTTTCGCAGCTACGTATCTGCCGCGGGAGAGCCGGGGGAAAATGACGGGGCTTTTGCAGGTGTTGGGGCAGATTGCGGCCGCATGGCAAAAGGACCGGGAGAAACTGTGCCAGGCGGGAGCTTCCATCTGCAAGTATTTCGCAGACAGTAACAGGGACCAGAGGGACGCTTTTGCAGAGAATTTGTGGCCGGATTCGGAATTGTTTCGCCAAGCGGCCACAGGTTTTCTTCAGTCTTTTGATGAGGAATACGGTGGATTTGGACAGGCGCCCAAGTTTCCTGCGGCGCATAATCTGTTGTTTCTGTTGCGCTACGGCAGGAGGCAGCAGGACAAGACGGTGGAGTATGTGGCGGCGCAGACGCTGTTTTGCATGATGCGGGGCGGTATGTTCGATCATATTGGCGGCGGTTTTTCACGGTATTCCACAGACCGTAAGTGGCTGATTCCCCATTTTGAGAAAATGCTCTATGACAACGCGCTTTTGGCCTATGCCTATCTGGAATGCTGGGAGCAGACCCAGGCAAAATGGTGTCTCTGGACGGCGGAGAGGATTTTCACCTATATATTCCGGGAGCTGACCGGGGAGGAAGGACAGTTTTTCTGCGGTCAGGACGCGGATAGCGAGGGCGTGGAGGGCAAGTATTATGGACTAAGCCCCAAGGAAACGGAGCAGGTGTTAGGCGCACAGCGGGGAAAAGATTTCTGCCGCCGCTATGGAATCACAGAGGCGGGAAACTTTGAAGGCATGGGAATTCCCAATCTGCTGCAAGAGAGAACGCCTTGGATTCCCGATGGAGAGACGGCCAAGGACTGCGATGCGCTCTATGAATACCGCCGGGACAGATACCAGCTGCATAAAGACGATAAAGCGCTGACTTCCTGGAACAGCCTGATGGCGGCTGCCTGCGCCAAAGGGGCCAGGGCCTGTTTTCGCCTGCAAAAGGAAGAGGGCCCATTGAGCCAGTGTCTTACCAGTGCAAAGAGAAATCTTGATTTTATTAAAACGCGCCTGATGGATGAAAATGGTCGTCTATGGGTGCGCTACCGGGATGGGGAGGCGGCCGGGCACGGGCATTTGGATGATTACGCCTTTTATATTTTTGCGCTGTTGCAAATGTATCAGACGGAGTTTGACCCGGCTTATCTAAAGGAGGCTGTCTGTGCGGCGGATCATATGACGGAATATTTCTGGGATGATGGGGCGGGTGGATTTTATCTGTACGCCTCCGATGGAGAACAGTTGATTCATAGGCCCAAGGATGTGTGGGATGGAGCCATGCCTTCTGGCAATTCCATGGCTGCCTATGTGTTGGGCCGCCTGGCCGCGTTAACGGCGGAGCCGAAATGGATGGATCTGCGGGACCGCCAGATTTGCTTTCTCATGAGGCAGGTGAAAGAGTATCCGGTTGGATATAGCTTTTCGCTGCTGGCCATGATGGAGGCGGTCTATCCCTCTAAGGAGCTGGTGTGCGCGCTTCCGTCCGGCTGCGGCGAGGATTTGCAAAAGCGGCTAGCCTGCGCGTCGGACAATGGCTTTACGGTTCTGGTTAAAACGCCAGAAAACGCCAGTCTGCTGGCGCGGGTGGCTCCGTTTACGGCGGATTATCCCATGGGGCAGGCGGATAGATTCTATCTGTGTGAGGGTGGAAGCTGTCAAAAGCCAACGGAAAATCTGAAGGAAATCCTGCCGTAAACGTAAGATTTATCCCTCGTATGGAAAAATATCTCTTAGGATTGTAAAAATTCTCTTGAATTATCAGGTGAAAATTGCTATTCTTAATGTATCATATTTTGCGAGGGAGGTAATGAATATGGATTTGTCAATTCTAGCGCCGATCGGATCTTGCGTTGCATTATTGTTTGCTCTTTATCTGGCGCGCAAGGTTCTGAAGGAGGACGAAGGCAATGATCAAATGAAGAAGATCTCCGCTTCCGTCCGCGCAGGTGCGAATGCCTATCTGAAACGGCAGTACACAGGCGTTGTCGTATTTTTCGTCATTTTGTTTGTCGTTTTGTTGGGCTTAGGCTTGGGTGGCTTTCTGACTATGTTTGCGCCCTTTGCCTTTGTAACTGGAGGATTCTTTTCCGGGTTATCGGGATTTATCGGCATGAAGATTGCCACAGCGGCCAATGCCAGGACTGCGCAGTCAGCCAGCAAGAGCCTGAATTCCGGTTTGAAAGTAGCCTTTTCATCCGGAGCCGTTATGGGCTTTGTTGTTGTGGGCCTTGGTCTGCTGCATATTTCCGTGTGGTTCTTTTTCCTGAAATACTGGTATGCGGACCCGGCGCATCTGACGGTTGCGGCCGGGAAGACTTTTGAGGAAGCCCAGATTCAGGCCATTACATCCGCTATGCTTACCTTTGGCATGGGCGCTTCCGCTATGGCTCTCTTTGCCCGTGTGGGCGGCGGTATCTTTACCAAAGCTGCGGACGTGGGCGCGGACCTGGTTGGTAAGGTGGAAATCGGCATTCCAGAGGACGACCCCAGAAACCCTGCCGTTATTGCGGATAATGTAGGCGATAACGTAGGCGACGTGGCTGGTATGGGCGCGGACCTGTATGAATCTTATGTGGGATCGATTATTTCCACATCTGCGCTGGCGGTGGCTGCGGGATTCGGCTTAAAAGGCGTGACCATTCCCATGGCTATGGCTGCCATCGGAATCCTGGCTTCCATTGTCGGCACATTCTTTATCAAGACAAAAGAAGACGCAACTCAGAAATCTCTTCTGTCAGCGCTTAGAAGAGGCACCTGGATTAGTGGCGCAATCATTGCAGTGGCTGCTTATCCGCTGATTTATTATGGACTGGGAAAAGAGAATATTGGGTTCTTTTTCGCTGTTCTGTCTGGACTTTTGGCAGGTATTCTGATTGGCATCACCACGGAATATTATACTTCCGATACATATAAGCCTACCCAGAAACTAGCTTCCACGTCTCTGACAGGACCGGCTACGATTATTATCGGCGGATTGTCCCTGGGTATGCTTTCCACGGTTCTGCCTGTAGTTATTGTGGGCGTTTCCGTATTGGTCAGCTATCGTGTATCCGGCGGAGCTGGCGGCATCGGAGATCCCAGCTTCAACCAGGGGCTTTACGGCGTGGGTCTGTCTGCAGTGGGTATGCTTTCCACACTGGGTATTACGCTGGCTACAGACGCTTATGGTCCGGTGGCCGACAACGCAGGCGGTATCGCCGAGATGTGTGGTCTGGGCGAAGCTGTGCGTAAGAGAACAGACGCGCTGGATTCCCTGGGAAATACAACGGCGGCTACTGGTAAAGGGTTTGCCATTGGTTCCGCTGCTCTGACAGCGTTGGCTTTGATTGCATCTTATGTAGCTGAGATTCAGGTTATTGATCCGGATTTCGTATTTGATTTGAGCATTATCAACCCACCTGTACTGATCGGTTTGTTCGTAGGCGGCATGCTTCCATTCTTATTTGCGTCTCTGACCATGGAGGCTGTTGGAAACGCGGCGCAGAGTATTGTGGTGGAAGTGCGTCGGCAGTTTAAGGAAATCAAAGGGCTGATGGAAGGAAAAGCAGAACCGGATTACGCTTCTTGCGTGGATATCTGTACAAAGTCTGCCCAGAAAGAGATGGTTCTTCCGGCTGTTCTCACCGTGGTTTCTCCTCTGGTTGTAGGATTGATTCTGGGAGTGAATGGAATCTGCGGTATGCTGGGCGGCGCTACAGTCAGCGGCTTCATTCTGGCCGTTATGATGGCGAACTCCGGCGGCGCATGGGACAACGCAAAGAAATACATTGAAACGGGCGCTCATGGCGGAAAGGGCAGTGACGCACATAAAGCTGCCGTAGTTGGAGATACGGTGGGTGATCCATTTAAGGATACTTCCGGTCCATCCATCAACATTCTGATTAAGCTGCTTTCCATGGTGGCAATCGTATTTGCCAGCGTGATTTTAAATTATCATATTTTCTAATGTTGACTTATGTCAGAAGTTAATTACATAGTTTCATAATTGGACGAACCTTCATGCCCTAGCTGTGGCATGGGGGTTTGCTGGCTTTATTCTCGCAAGCAGCGATAGAGGTACGGAAGGACAGGCTTTCATTCATGGTCATGTCTGCGTCAGCGGATATGTCAGTTTACTGTAAGGAGAAGAAGAGATGGAGATTGTTGGAGAAAACAGGAGCAAACTGAAGGGGACGAAGATACGTACGGCTAACTACCTGATGATTCTGGCGGCGTGCGTTTTGTATATGTTTATTTTATACGGGATGTTTCGGATTTCCCGACAGTACGATGACCTGATCCGTACGACAGAAAAATACGTTAGCTGTGAAGAGATTACAGCCAATATAGCAGAGGGTTCCAATATTCTTACGGAACAGGTTCGTCTTTATGCGGTAACGGCGGATCCGGAATATATGAATGGGTATTTTCAGGAGGCCAATGTTGATAGAAAGAGAGAACTGGCCTTAGAAGAGCTGGATGAATTTCAGCTAAAGGGTGAAATCCACGCGTATCTTCGGGCGGCGCTGGATCGCTCCAATGATTTGATGGAAAGCGAAATATATTCCATGAAACTGGTCTCAGAGGCCAAGAACTACGATGCAGAGAGTCTTCCGGAAGAAGTCCGGGATGTCAAATTATCAGAAGCGGATCAGGCATTGGATGCAGATGGGAAAATCAAGAAAGCTCAGGAATTGGTTTTCGGAGATGGGTACAGAGATTGTAAGGAAGAGATTCTGGAGAATATCTCCAGCTCCCTGACGGCTGTGCTGAGTGAAACCAAATTGGATCAGGAGAGAAGCAAAGCGGGTTTGAAAAAGCAGTTGAATATTCAACGCATTGAAATCAGCGTTTTGTTCGTTATGAACGTAATTATTTTCTTTTTTATCACCACTCTGATTGTGAAGCCGCTACAGATTTATATTAACTGCATTAAGGATAATAAGGAATTGGAAATAACGGGCGCTTATGAGTTTAAGTACCTGGCGCTTACTTATAACGATATCTATGAGATAAACGCTGCCAATGAAAATATGCTGCGGGAAAAAGCGGAAAAGGATGCTCTCACCGGAATTTTAAACCGGGGCGCTTTCGACCAGCTTCGTAGTAGATTGAAAATGAAGCTGACTCCGATTTGCCTATTGCTGATTGACGTGGATGTGTTTAAGTCTATCAATGACACATATGGCCATGAGATGGGGGATCGGGCGTTGAAACGGGTTGCCGAGCTTCTGGAGGATACTTTTCGCGCATCAGATTTTCCGGCTCGGATTGGCGGAGATGAATTTGCCGTTATTATGACAGAGGTCAATGAAGATTCCAGGGAGAGCATTGCGAGAAAGGCGGAAGAGATGAACCATATCCTTCTAAAAGGAGAAAACGGCCTGCCCAAATTTTCTCTGAGCATTGGCATCGCTTTTTCGGATCGGGGATTTGACGACGAACTTTATAAGAAAGCGGACAAGGCGTTGTATAGGGTAAAAGAAGCTGGCCGCTGCGGTTATGCTTTTTATGCAGATGAATGAGAAAATATGTGAAAGCCTTCCGTTGTATCGTGTGTGGATACATCGGGGAGGCTTTTTTTGCCTTTCAATCAGCCAGAATGATTGAATTGTAGGCAAATTCAAATCATATGGAGGAATTTCAAAACGGCAAAGACATTATTTGAACAGTTAAGTGGCGCATATCACGAAAAAATGGGCATCTAATCCCAGATTTGGGATTACCAGACGAAGAAGAACAGCCAAATAGGCTTATTAGAATGGCTAGGAAGAATAAATGACATATCGGCTATTGAACGGGGCAAATCCATTCTGTCATATATGGATGAAATAGATGTTCAGCTTGTAGATGTACCTAAAATGTATCTCTTGTCTATTAGAGAATGGTACAGGCAGAAGATTATCCTACCGAATATATCAAGTGTTATGAGAAGTTATTCAAAAGGATTGCAGTCGATAAGCTGACAATGAGTGGTGAACCAATGGCGCTTTTCCACAGTGCAGAATATTCTCCTTCTGGCTTAGATACAGAGTTTGCTATCCCTGTGCAAGAACATGTCACAGGCACAAAGGATTTTTGCCCTGGATTGTGCTTAAAAACAGTTGTACGAGGAGCTCTGAACTTTTTTCGGTTTATGCAAAACAAATAGAATGGGCCAAAAAAGAGGGATACCGATGCACAAACGCTCTATTTGAAGTCTGTGTGACAGATCCTTCACAGATTGTAGATGAAAAAGATAATATAACTGAAGTCTATTATCCTGTTAAAAAGATAATATCCAAGAATTAAATGGAAAACAAATGAATCTACGAAAAGGTTGGCCTGGCAGAATGGAACAGATTTGATGATGCATGCAGGAAAATTTGATTGATGCAAAAAGATTTACAAGTAACGGTTATTAAAGGGCTTGAAGCAAAAACGCGGAACTGATTCACAAAGCGACAAATTTGAATTTGTGTGGGAGTTAGACAGAGAAAAAATGGCATTGAGTGGGTCGCTTGATTATGCGTGGGCGCTTTCCATACAGGTGCAATGATTGAATAGCGGCCTCTCTTTTTTGTGCAAGGATAGAGAGGAATAATTTAAGAATAACCCTTATAATAATAAAGGCATATGAATGTCCATAAAACACAATATGTGCGGATAAGGAGGTATCTCATGGAATGGGTCCACAGATTAAACCAAAGCATGAATTA
>CAJURH010000035.1 GCA_910588775.1 uncultured Lachnospiraceae bacterium | reverse complement strand
GGCTGACAGTCAAGAACTTCACAAAGCCGGGATACGGTTTTACTGTCAAGCCCACCAGTTCCATTTTTTAGGGCTGTTAATGTGCCTTGACCTATTAGTTTTTCTTTACGGATTTTATAGGTTGTCCATCCTTTTTCTTCTAGTAGCTGGAATAGTTTTTGATAACTAATAGCCATATCGTAATCCTCCTTTCTAGTGGATAGGCGGTTAAAAAAGCAGACACTTTTTCTACTATACCCAGTATACCACAGAATATACACAAAGTAAAGTGTATAAAATAGACAAATATACACACTTAACTTTGTGTATATTGCGAATAGAATGTGCACTTAATTTTGTGTATAATAGGGCTATCAAATAAAGGAGGGCAACACATGAAAAAACAGATAACCAACATAAGAAAAGCCGTATGCGTTATGGCGAACCAGCTAAGAAAATTAGGATATACCTTATCAGACGCTTTCCGTAAAGCGTGGAGGCGGGTAAAGCTGTCAATGACAATCCGGGCGGCGGGAACCACTTTTGAGAACAGACAGGAACGGCTAGCGTTCTTAAGGCAGTTCAGGCCAGAGGACTTGAGCGTGACGCTGGAGAGGGAGCCAAAGAACAGATACGACGGCAACGCGATTCAGATAGTCGCGCATATCAAGCCTATTCACCGGAGAACAGTTATAGGCTATGTGCCTAAAGCCTTGGCGAATGAGCTTTCCAAAGTGATTGATAGGGGCATCCAGGTAAAGGCTTCTCTAATGGAAATTATTGGGGGCTATGGATGGAAAGAGAACCTGGGTGCGTTGATTAACATAGCGGTATGAGGGACGCGCCATGGAAACGGAAAACGAAAAACGCCCCCACCAGAACGGCAATTCTGGCCAGGGGCGGGCATAGCCGGAAGCTATACGAAATCAAACCATACATAAGTATAGCATGGATTCCGACAGAAAGGTAAAAAAAATTATGCAAAATTTTATAGCTGACGTAAAGGAGGCGGCGAAAGCGTTTGCCGCCGCAAGGGAAGCAAGGGTCCGTAGGCTTGAGCCTAAGATTAAAGTATTCGTGAATATGCCTGTTATCAATAGAAGTCCGGCTTTCTACGAAACTCCAGAAGGGTGCATGTTCGCGAACGGGGATAAAAGCCTGCATGACGCTATTTGGGAAGCGTTCAAGGGGCTTTCCTACGAGGATAAAAGGCTGTTGTGCTTTTCGCCGAAGCCGGGCGGGTATCTTCTAAGAGCGCAGATTTGGGCGGATACGCTTGAACCAGCGTTGTCGCCCAGACAGTTCCACAAAGCCATGGGGAAGATACTGCATCTGTATGTCAGCATAAAATTTGCGAATAAGAGGGAGGATGTAAAATGTTGTTAAAAGACATAAAAATATACCCGTGTTTTTGGGAAACGCCGCCAAGCGAAGAGAAGATGGCGCGAAAAAGGCAATATTTGAAGGAAAGCGGAACATTTCAGTCAGACATAATCGTAAACAGCGAGAATTATTTAATAGACGGCTTTACGTCATACCTGCTGGCTATGGAATGCGGGCTTGAAAAAATGCCAGTCCGGCATGGGGAAAGGCAAGTCATAAAAGCCTGCCATAAGCCAGGCGGCAGGCTGTATTCGTGGGAGCTTCCTCCACATTTGACGGATCAGGTCTTTGTGGGGGACCAGGCGTTTGTTTGTACGCAATGGGGCGTGAGATGCGTAACGGTGGCCGCAATCGAGGAATAGTCCCCACAGGAGGGCGCGGGGTCGCTTCGGAACGTGATTAGGAAAAAAAGCCCTGGGAGACGGCAAAGGGGGTGATTGAAACGTCAATAAAGATAACCGTAAGTTACGAGAGTTTGGAAGAGTTAAAAGCCGTCCTGGAGCGGCTGGGGCCTATGGCCAAGTCGTGTAAAGTGGCCAAAAGACAGCGGGGAAGGTTCAAAAAGGCGTATATTATGGGGGATGCCGCCTGCTGCCCATTCAAAAACCTGAAATGACAAGCGAAGTACGCGGGAGGTACGGGGATCGGCCCCGCCAATCTTGCAAAGTGGACGCATTTATGGTAAAGTAACGCTAACGAAATATGGAAAAGTACCCCTTCGGCATGGCCGGGGGAAGCCCATAGAGGCGCGGGAAGGTTTCACTCAAAAATGAGTAAGGCTTTCCCGCGCTTTTTTGCATAAAGGCAGGCGTTTGGAGGCTGTCCTGCTGCATTTTTCTTAAAAAAGCCTGGGACGGCGGCGGTCTCCTGCTGCATCCCTCTGTAAAACAAACCATGTCCGTGGGTTAGCGCATGGACAAAGGCGTTTGCTGACATGGTTACGCGCGCGGGAAAGGAGGCTAAAGGCCATGACCAATGAACAGCTTGTTATACGCATAAAGGCCGGGGCGGACGTGGCCCAAAACATGCTGCAGCTTTGGACGCAATGCCGCCGCTTCATCTTCAAAATGGCCAACCGATACCGAGGATGTGCGGAAGAGGACGACCTGATTCAAGAAGGGTATCTGGGCCTGTGCAGGGCCGTGGACGGGTACGATCCGGACCAAGGCGTGGACTTTTTGCCCTACGCCGCCCACTGGATACGCCAGAGGATGACGCGCTTCATTCACAACAACGGCACGGTGCGCATACCCGTGCATGAGCAAAGCGGTCTGCACCAATACCGGAAGCTGCGCAACGCCTTTTTGCTGGAAGAGGGCCGGGAGCCGACGGAGCGGGAAATCGGCCATTGTCTGGGGCTTGGCTATAATGCCGTGCGCCGACTGAAGGAAGCCGCCCAGATGGCCAGCATAGGGAGCCTGGACGCGCCTCTGGATGAAACGGGGGATATAGCCCTGTCAGACACGATAGCGGCCCCCTGTGACCTGGAGGCGGACGCGCTGGATAAAGTCCAGGCCCAGCAGCTAAAGGCCGTGATATGGCCTCTTGTGGACGCTCTGCCAGGCCGACAGCCGGAAGCCCTCCGGGCCAGATACCGGGAGGGCAAGACGCTCAAAGAGGCTGCAGTGGAGATGGGCTGCAGCTATCAGAACGCGGAACGTCTGTGCCGGGAAGGGCTGCGGGAGCTTCGCAAGCCGGGCCGCGCAAAACGTCTCAAGCCCTTCCTGGAGGACTATATAGACACTCACGCTTATAAGGGCAATGGGGTCAGTTCCTTCAGCCGAACTTGGTCAAGCTCCACCGAGCGAACAGCCCTGGGATTGCTGGAAAAGGACATGTGAGGCGGTACTGATTTGGCACTGAAAAATCGCGCACAGGAAAAAACAGAGGCCAAAACACATAAAAACGCCCCTAAAATCAACTGAAAACAGTGGATAAATGGGGGCCAAAAGCGTTGTATATTGACAAGCTATATAAACAATCATATAATTAATCTACATATCTACAATCATACAGTTAATTAGGAAGGGAAGTGATCCAAATTGGCAATCCGCAGTTTTAAATATTTTAGAGAGCAAGCTGGGACGGGCGTCAGGAAAACCGTTGCAGTGGCTGCCGCACAGGATGCTCATACCATAGAAGCCACGTTGAGAGCCGCACAGGAAGGGATTTTGGACTATGTTTTGGTGGGTCAGGCACGGGAAATATTGGATATCTGTAAAAGTCTGGGTTATGAGGCCAGGCAAGGATGCGTGCTGAATGCGTCTTCTGATGAGGAAGCCGCCAGGATTGCTGTGGATCTTGTGCGAAGTGGCCAGGCTGATTTTCTCCAAAAAGGTCTTTTGCAGACTGCTGTCTTGTTAAAATCCGTGGTGGACAAAGAAAGCGGCATTTCCCAGGGCAGGGCCATTTCCCATATCGCGCTTTTGGAGATACCAGGATATCCAAAGATTGTAGGTATAACCGACGGGGGCATGATTCCGTACCCCGATTTGGAAGAGAAGGAAACCATTGTGAAAAACGCGGTGGAAATGTTCCACGGTTTTGGTTATGAGAAGCCTATGGTGGCAGCTCTTGGCCCAGCGGAGACGGTAAACCCTAAGATTCAGGAGACGAAAGACGCTGCGGCGTTAAAGGAAATGGCGGCCCAGGGCGCATTTGGCCAGTGTTACGTGGAGGGGCCGGTGTCTCTGGATCTGGCGGTAAACCGTGAATCTGCCCAGATTAAAGGGTATCACAGCCCCATATCCGGACAGGTGGATATATTCTTGGTTCCCAACATTTCCTGTGGGAATATTATGGCGAAAACGCTGATGGAATTTGCTCAGGCGAAGATGGCCGGGTGTGTGCTGGGCGCCAAATGTCCCATAGCGCTGAATTCCAGAAGCGCCAGTTTTGAAGAGAAATACGATTCCCTGATGGCCTGCGCCCAGATGCTGACGGGTGGCCAGAGGGACGATTCATTTGCAGAAGGAGGCAATTCTATATGAAGCAGTTAATGACCGGCGATGAAGCCGTAGCCAGAGGCGCATACGAGGCGGGAGTCCGCCATGCGTCCGCGTATCCGGGAACGCCCAGTACGGAAATCCTGGAAAATCTGTCCACGTATGATGAGATTGAGACCGAATGGGCGCCCAACGAGAAGGTTGCCCTGGAGTCCGCCATTGGCGCGGCTGTGGCGGGGATCCGCAGCATGGCTTCAATGAAACATGTGGGCGTGAATGTGGCGGCGGACCCGCTTTTTACCTGGGCTTATATGGGTGTGAATGCGGGAAATGTGTTAATTACCGCAGACGAGCCAGGGATGTATTCTTCCCAGAACGAGCAGGATAACCGTAATTATGCCAAAGCGGCCAAGTGGGCTATGCTGGAGCCGTCGGATTCCCAGGAATGCCTGGACATGGTGAAGGCCGCCTACGAATTAAGCGAGTCTTACGACACCCCAGTGATGGTGCGGATGACCACCAGGGTCTGCCATTCCAAATCCATCGTGGAACTGGGAGAACGAAAAGACGTGGCCGTGAAAGAATGGGTGAAAAATCCGGCCAAGTACGTCTGTCTTCCGGCCATTGCCAGAAACCTGCGGGTAAAACTGGAAGAGAGGATGAAAGAGCTGGAGAACTATAGTGAGAAATCTCCCTTCAACCAGGCGGAATACAGAGATGCAAAAGTGGGCGTGATTGCTTCCGGAATCTGCTACTATTATGGAAAGGAAGTTTTTGGGGAGGCCGCATCCTACCTGAAGCTGGGCTTTACCAATCCTCTGCCCGCCAAGCTCATCAAAGATTTCTGCGATAAAATGGAGACTGTCTACATATTAGAAGAAAATGACCCGTACATTCAGGAATTTGTGGAAAGGCTGGGCGTGTCCTGTAAGATTGTGGGGAAAGACACGTTCCCGCCCTATGGGGAGATGACTCCGGATGTGATACGCAAATGCATACGCCAACAGGGGCCTAAGACGATTGAATTTGACCGCAGCAAATTAATTGCCCGTGCGCCTGCATTCTGTGCCGGATGTCCCCACAGGGGTCTGTTCTACCGGTTGGGTAAGAGAAAAGATATCATGATCAGCGGGGATATCGGCTGCTACACGCTGGCAGCGGGCAAGCCTTTTTCCGCCATGGATTCCACCGTCTGCATGGGGGCCAGCTTCTCCATTGGACACGGCGCCCAGAAAGCGTTCAACCAGACCGGTTCCGGGAAACGGGTGGTGGCTGTGCTGGGAGATTCCACATTTTTCCACACAGGAATCAATTCGCTGATTAACACCGTGTATAACAAGAGCAATACGGTAAATATTATATTGGATAATCGGATAACCGGAATGACCGGGCATCAGGACAACCCTGGAACCGGGTTCACCGCCAAAGGGGAGCCCACCACATTGATTCGGATCGAGGACCTGGTGCGCGCCATCGGCATCCGGCATGTGCGTGTGATTAACCCGAATCATCTGCAGGAAGTGGACGACGCGCTGGATGAACTGCTGGCGCTGGACGAACCTTCGGTGATTATCACCCGGTGGCCCTGCGCCTTAAAGAAATTCTCCCAGGCGGACCAGGAAGAATTTACAGATCTGTTTGTCACCAGGAACAAAGTGTTGGAGGATACATGCGTGGGTTGCAAACTCTGCATGAAAGCAGGCTGTCCGGCCATGTCCTTTGACACGAAAGCAAAGAAGGCCCGGATTCATCCGGCCCAGTGTGTGGGCTGCGATGTATGTATGCAGATCTGTAAACACGACGCAATCGTAAAGGAGTAATCGGATTTGATAAAAGTTTTCCTATGGAGGAGTAATTCATGACGAAGAGCATTTTATTGGTAGGCGTGGGCGGCCAGGGGACCATCCTGGCCAGCAAGATATTGACCACCGGGTTGATGGAGGCCGGGCACGATGTGAAAATGAGTGAGATTCATGGTATGTCCCAGAGGGGCGGCAGTGTATCCTCCCAGGTGCGCTATGGCGAGAAGGTATATTCTCCCGTAATTGAAAAAGGAGCCGCGGACATCGTAGTGGCGTTTGAGAAAATGGAAGCGCTCAGAAACCTGGATTATCTGAAAGAAGGCGGCACGCTGGTGGTAAACAATGAGGAGATACCCTCCCAGTCGGTGGTGATTGGGGAGGAGGAATACCCTTGTGACGTGCTGGAAGAGATTGAGAAGCATACAGAGAATGTGAAAGTGGTGGACGCCAGCGGCATGGCGCGGGAGCTGGGAAATGAGAAAGCGGCTAACATGGTGCTGCTGGGGACGATTATCCATGCCATGGGCCTGGAGAGCATTCACTGGGACGCTATTTTGGAAGAGAACATTAAGCCAAAATTTTTGGAATTGAATAAGAAGGCCATACAGATGGGCATGGGCGCAGTAGCCAATGCTTAAAAACACAAGAGGGGGTGTGTGAGATGCAGGAGAGGGAAAAATTCGGGTCCAGACTAGGGTTCATTCTGGTATCCGCCGGATGCGCCGTTGGACTGGGAAATGTGTGGAAATTCCCATATATGTGCGGAAAATACGGGGGCGCCGCGTTTATTCTGGTTTACTTAATATTCCTGGTTATCCTGGGATTTCCCATTATGGTATGTGAGTTTTCGGTGGGACGTGGCAGTCAGAGAAGCTGCGCCGCTTCCTTCAAGAAGCTGGAACCGGAAGGAAGCAACTGGCACAATTACAGCTATTTTGGAATTGCGGGAAATTACCTGTTGATGATGTTTTACACGGTGGTGGCCGGGTGGATGCTGTATTATTGTTACCGCAGTTTAAGCGGAGAATTCACCGGACAGACGCTGACCACGGAAGCAGTCGCCGAAAGATTTTCGGATATGACTGGATCGCCCGGCATCCTTACTTTTTGGATGGTTGTCGCGGTGCTGATTTCTTTTGGAATCTGTTCGCTGGGCGTGCAAAAAGGGGTGGAGAAAATCACGAAAGTCATGATGCTCTGCCTGCTGGCGTTAATCGTAGTGCTGGCGGTTCATTCCGTTCTTTTGCCGGGCGCGGGGGAGGGCGTTAAGTTCTACCTGATACCGGATTTCGGACGCATGATGGACCAGGGATTGGGAAATGTGGTGTTTGGAGCCATGTCCCAGGCATTCTTCACGCTAAGCATCGGTATGGGGTCCATGGCCATTTTCGGGAGCTACCTGGATAGAAAACATTCCTTGTCCGGAGAGACGGTGAGCATTGCTCTTTTGGATACCATTGTGGCGCTGATGGCAGGGTTGATTATTATTCCCGCCTGCTTTTCCTACAACATTGAGCCGGGGGCAGGCCCGTCCTTGATATTTATTACACTGCCCAATATATTTAACCAGATGGCGGGAGGCCGCATCTGGGGAACGCTTTTCTTTTTGTTTTTGTCTTTCGCGGCTTTATCCACGGTGGTTGCAGTTTTTGAAAATATTATTTCATTTGCCATTGACTTGTGGAACTGGGAACGAAAGAAAGCGGTTTTGGTTAATATTGTGCTGCTGATTGTATTGTCCATGCCCTGTATACTGGGATTTAACTTGCTCTCCGGGATTCAGCCGTTAGGGCCAGGAACCGGAATTATGGATTTGGAAGATTTTCTCGTATCCAATAACCTGCTGCCCATCGGGTCCCTGGTGTATCTGATGTTCTGCACCACCCGCTATGGCTGGGGCTGGGAGAATTTCATCCGGGAAGCCAACGCGGGAGAAGGCATGAAGTTCCCCGTAATTATGAGGGGCTATATGACGTTTGTCCTGCCAGTGATTGTGCTGGTAATCTATGTGAAAGGCTATTGGGATATGTTCTCTGGGCAGGGACTGAAGTACCTGGCGCCCTGGTTATTGGCGGCAGTTGTGTTCCTGGGATTTATCGCATGGTTTATATTCGGCGGGAAACACAATCGAGCCAAATAAATATTTGTTAAGTTAAGAAAAGAGGAATTATAGATGATAATGCCATATATCGCCTTTCATGGCCAATGTAAAGAGGCTTTAGATTTTTACCAGAAAGTTTTTGACAGCGCTGTGAAAATGACGCAGCCTTATGGAGAATATGTGCCGGATGGCCTGGCGGATGCGCCGAAGAATCTGGCCCAGTGGATTATACATGCTGAAATGGAAATATGCGGGACGGTTGTCTGGTTTGCCGATGAGACGGACCCGATACACAGTGGAAATCAGATTAAGCTGACGGTTACTGTGCCCACCAAGAAGGACGCGCAGAAAATATTTGACCAGTTTGAGGAGAGTTCGCGCATTGTCTTGCCGCCTACGGAAACTTTTTACAGCGCATTTCATGCAGAGCTGTTTGATAAATATGGAATCGGATGGGATATTGTAGCGGAGGAAGCGCCTGTTTCAGGTAAGGAGGGAACAGAATGATAGCGGAAAAGATGAAACCATTGGTTCAGAACAATTCGGCCATCCGCGCGATGTTTGAAGAGGGAAATAAGCTTCGGGCAAAATATGGCGCGGACAAAGTGTTTGACTTCAGTCTTGGAAACCCCAATGTTCCGGCGCCACAGCAGGTGAAAGACGCGATTCTTGATTTGGTAAATCAGGAGGACCCGGTGGTTCTTCATGGCTATATGAACAACGCTGGGTTTGAGGACGTGCGTCAAAGCATTGCAGAATCCTTAAACCGTCGCTTTGGGACCAATTTCCAGGCCAGGAATCTGATTATGACGGTGGGAGCGGCCAGCGGCCTGAACGTGATACTAAAAACCGTGGTGAATCCGGGAGAGGAAGTCATTGTCTTCGCTCCGTATTTCCTGGAGTATGGTTCTTATGTACGCAACTATGACGGAAAATTGGTGGAAATTACGCCGGACACGTCCACGTTCCAACCCAATCTGCAGGAATTTGAGCAGAAAATAACGGCAAAGACCAGGGCGGTGATTGTGAATACGCCCCATAATCCCACAGGCGTTGTTTACTCCGAGGAGACGATTCAGAAGATGGCTTCCATATTGGAAGCCAAGCAAAAGGAATTTAACAGCGTAATTTACCTGATTTCCGACGAGCCATACCGGGAGCTGGCCTACGACGGCGTAAAGGTTCCCTACCTGACCCAATATTACGCCAACACGGTGGTGGGATATTCTTACAGCAAGTCCTTGTCTCTGCCTGGGGAGCGCATCGGGTATCTGGTAATTCCCGACGAGGTGGATGGCAGTGAGGAAGTGATTACGGCGGCATCCATCGCCAACCGCATCAACGGTTCGGTCAATGCGCCGTCCTTGATTCAGAAAGTAATCGGGCGCTGCGTGGACGCCCAGGTGGACGTGGCCTACTACGACAGGAACCGTACGACGCTGTACGAGGGGCTAAAGGAATGCGGGCTGGAGTGCATCAAGCCCCAGGGAGCCTTCTACCTGTTCGTGAAATCTCCGGTGGCGGATGAGAAAGAGTTTTGTCAGGCCGGCAAAAAATACAACATTCTGATGGTGCCAGGCAGTTCTTTCGCCTGTCCTGGCTATGTGCGTCTGGCCTACTGTGTGTCTTATGAAACCATCGTTCATTCGCTTCCTGCGTTCCGGGAACTGATGAAGGAATATCAATAGAGAGAAAAGCATGGCATACCAACAGTTAATTATCAATCCCGGCTCTACCAGCACCAAGCTGGCCATTTACCAGGGCCGGGAAAGGGTTATACAGGAAAATATAGAGCATACCCAGGAAGAGCTGGCGGCGTACGACGCGATTCCTGACCAGATTCCCTTTCGTATGGAAGTGGTGCAAAGTTTTCTGAAACGCCATGACATAAAGCTTTCGAACATGGACGCTATCATGGGTCGTGGCGGTCTGGTTCCTGGTCTGAGGACTGGCGGCTACTTGGTAAATGATGAGTTGTTTTATGCGCTGGAAAACGACAACATCAGTTCGCCTCATGCGTCTAACCTAGGCGGAATGCTGGCGAAGCTGATGGGGGACATGGCCCATGTGCCAGCGTATATCTATGATGCGGTGACTTCCAGCGAACTGACTCCCGTGGCCAGGATTACAGGAATTCCGAAGATAACACGTCAAAGCTTCTGCCACGTGCTCAACAGCAGGGCCATGGCTCTACGCTACTGCCAGGAGCGGGGGTTGGACTACGAGAAACAGAACTTTATCGTGGCCCACTTGGGGGGAGGCGTGTCTGCCAGCGTACACCGTCAGGGGCAGATTGTGGATTCCCTGGGGGATGACGACGGGCAGTTTTCGCCGGAGCGCGCTGGCAGCGTGCCATCCTTGGAGTTAATTCATCTGTGCTATTCCGGGGATTACACCCGAAACGACATGAAACGGTTGGTCCGGGGAAAAGGGGGCATGTATGCCCATCTGGGAACCAGCGATTGTCGGGAGATAGAGCGACGCATCGCCGATGGAGACGAACACGCGGATTTGATTTTCCAGGCGCAGGCGTACCAGATTGCCAAAGGCATCGGGCTATTGTCCGTGGCGCTGAAAGGGAAGTGTGACGCCATCATCCTCACAGGCGGAGTGGCCCATTCTCAGGCGCTCACCCGCCGGGTGGAGGAATATGTGGGCTTCATAGCTCCAGTCGCAGTTATGCCTGGAGAAAACGAGATGGAAGCGCTGGCTCTTGGAGGGCTGCGCATCCTGGAAGGCAAAGAGGAAGCGCATATATACGCTCTGCCCACGGTGCAGAAACGCCACAGCTACAGCCATTGGAGGCCATCGTGAGAAGAGGGGATGCAAATGCAGGTACATGAAGAGAAGATTTCCAGGCTAGCCATGGAAATGATGCAATATTATGAGGGAGATCCCCGCCGCATACAACATTTTCTCAAAGTGCACAGTTTATCACGTCTAATCGGAAGAGAAGAAAATCTGGACCAAGAGACGCAATTCATACTGGAGACAGCGGCGCTGGTTCATGATATCGGCATTAAGCGGGCGGAAGAAAAGTACGGCCAGTGCAGCGGGAAGCTGCAGGAACAGGAAGGACCAGGCGAGGCGGCCAAGATGCTTAAGCGGCTGGGATTTGGTGAAGTGATGGTGGAAAGAGTCTGCTATCTGGTGGGTCATCATCACACATATAGCGGCATTTCAGGATCGGACTATCAGATACTGGTGGAAGCGGACTTCCTGGTAAATCTGTATGAAGAAGGGACCAGCGCTTCAACAGCCGTCCGATCTGTCTATGAGAAAATATTTGTTACGGAAACCGGAAAGAAGCTTTTTCAGATTATGTACGGGGGTAAAATGCAGTGAAAGTATTGGTAGTGGTTGACATGCAAAATGATTTTATAGACGGGGCATTGGGAACCGCTGAGGCCCAAGAAATTTTACCGCGGACAGTGGAAAAGGTGCGGCAGTTCCATGGAAAGGTTGTGTTTACCAGAGACACCCATGAAGAAAATTACCTGGAGACCCAGGAGGGCCGGAAACTCCCGGTGAAACATTGCATCCGGGATACCGAAGGGTGGCGGATACATGAGAGACTGCGTCCATACTGCACGGAACCGCCAGTGGATAAGGTGACCTTTGGAAGCGTGGAGTTGGGTCAGCGGATGCTTCAATGGAACCGGGAAGAGAAAATTGATTCCATTGAGCTTGTAGGGCTGTGCACAGACATATGCGTAATCTCCAATGCCATAATACTGAAAGCATGCCTGCCGGAAACGGAAATCAGCGTGGATAGTGCGTGCTGCGCGGGAGTTACGCCGGAAAGCCATGAGAGGGCGTTGAAGGCCATGGAATCCTGTCAGATTACCGTAACAACTCCAGCAGGAAACTAAATGCAGGGGCGCAAATTGCGTCTGCGCAGCCTATAATTTATGGAAGCGCACTTGTTTTCTGCGGGCGCACTGGGCTTTATTCAATGTAGCCCTTGCACACATCCACCCACTTTGTGTATCCGGAATATTTTTCCAGTTCCGGGATTGTAAGCTCGATTGCGCTGTTCGAGCTGCCGCAGGCCGGGAAAACGGTCTCAAAGCGTTTTAAGGACACATCCAGGTATATATCTACGCCTTCATTTACGGCGAACGGACATACGCCGCCTACAGCGTGGCCGATTAAATTTTCAGCGTCACCGGGTGAAAGCATCTTCGCTTTGGCGCCAAATTTAGCCTTGTACTTAGGGTTATCGATGCGGGCATCCCCGGCGGCTACGATTAAAATCACATTTCCATTTACCAGAAAGGAAAGCGTCTTGGCTATCCGCTGCGGTTCACAGTTAAGCGCCGCGGCGGCCAGTTCCACGGTTGCGCTGGATACTTCAAATTCCTGGATGCGGTCCTCTATATTCTGATCTTTGAAATATGCCCGAACTCTTTCTATAGACATGCTCTTCCTCCTTGAAGCGTGTTTTCCAAAATATTTCCAGATTATTATAACACACTCTGAAATTCTCAAGCAAGAAAAAGAATGTTTCGCCAAAGCAGAGAAAATGTGATATAGTTAGGTCAATCCAGTTTCCCGGAGGTGTATCCATGAAATATGATCTGATCATACCCATCTACAATGTTCAAAATGAATTGGATTGCTGTTTAAGCAGCATCCTGCATCAAACGCACAGGGATTTTCGCGCCATTTTGGTGGACGATGGATCGACGGATGGCAGTTCATGGATTGCCAGAGATTATGCCAGCAGAGATTCCCGTTTTGAGTATTATTGGAAGGAAAATGGAGGGCTTTCGGATGCCAGGAATTTCGGGATTGGGAAGATTTTGTTAGAGTATGTCTTTTTTGTGGATGGCGATGATTTTTTGGAAGTGGACGCGTTGGAGACAATCGACCGGGAACTGACCAGGGACCCGGTGGATGTGCTGGAATTTAACGGATGGGTTGTGAAAGATGGCGGGAGAATCAGGAAAATAAATCTTCGGCCTATTGAAACGCATGTTATAAAAAACGGTAAAGATTATTTTCTGGATAATATAGAAGCCAGGAGCATAAATGTGTCCGTTTGGTCGAAAGTGATCCGAAGCGATCTTATTTTACGGAAACGTCATTTATTCGCAAAAGGAATGCTTCACGAGGACGAACTGTGGACTCCCAAGCTGTATTTTTTGGCGGAAACGACCCGTTATATAGACAAATGTCTGTACGATTATGTCTGGCGGGAAGGCTCTGTCACCCATCGGAGTGATAAAGATGAGAACGCGCGGCATGCGAAGATCATTTATAGGAAATTAGAGCATTACTATAGAAGTCTGGATGTTACGAAATATCAACGCAATATTTTGCTCAGTTACCT
Source organism: uncultured Lachnospiraceae bacterium (assembly GCA_910588775.1). Taxonomy (GTDB): domain Bacteria; phylum Bacillota; class Clostridia; order Lachnospirales; family Lachnospiraceae; genus MGBC164599. The sequence continues at coordinate 10,081 of CAJURH010000035.1, read as the reverse complement.
GTCTCGGCAAATGATTGAGGCATGCCGCATGTCTCCACAAGAGAAGATGTGGCCGCAGGACAGAAGGTTCATTATGCGAAATGCCAGGGATATGAAGAGCATTGGAAAAGCGCTTTTGTTTTTGTCGGCGCCAAGCTGGTATGGGCCGCTAAGCAAAGTGATTAAGAAGATAATCAGGTATTAGAGTGTGTTTGGGGGCCATGTATGATTCCGAAAAAAATCCATTATTGCTGGGTCGGAGGCAATCCGATACCGGAGAAAGACAGAGCGTGTATAGACAGTTGGAGAAAGTTTTGTCCAGATTATAAAATTATAGAATGGAATGAATCCAATTATGATTTTTCAAAAAGTTCGTATATGAAGCAGGCGTATGAGGCCAAAATGTGGGGATTTGTGCCGGATTATGCCCGGCTGGATATCATTTACCGTGAGGGTGGGATTTACCTGGATACGGATGTGGAGATGGTTCGAAATCTGGATGATTTGCTGAAATATGAAGCGTTCATGGGTTTTGAGAATCGGGTAGGCGTGGCTTTGGGATTGGGATTTGGCGCCGAGAGCGGGAACCTGGTCATCAAACAGATGCGGGATATGTATGAAGATTTTTCCTTTTATAAAGGAGACCATACGCTGAATCTGGTTGTCTCGCCGGTCTATTCCACAGAGATTCTGAAATCTTATGGACTGAAGGCCAATGGTAAGAGGCAGACGGTGGGAAATGTTGAAGTTTTCCCCCCGGAATATTTTGCACCCTTATGTTATACGGATAACCGCTTGAGAATAACGGAAAACACTTACAGCATCCACTGGTATCACGCGTCCTGGCATACGCCAGAACAGAGGAGGCAGACCAGACAAGCGCAGAAAATCAACCGGATATTTGGGCCTTATCTGGGGAAATTCGTGGCGAAAGGTCTGCGTGGCGTGGGTAAGGTTTGTAAATATCTGCAAGGGTTATTTTAAATATTTGTTTGTTTTATCTGTGCGATATGATAAAATTATTTTTACATAGCAAGGATTAGGAGGCGGCGAAAATGCCAGAGAAACACACCGAAAAATCAGGCGCGCCCAGGTATAGAACCATATATCGGGGCGGGCAGGGGGAGATTGTGGAGAAAAAATCCCGTTTTATTGCCCATGTGCAGCCTGCGTCCAGTGAGGAAGAAGCCATTGAGTTTATTGGGAAGATTAAGAAACAGTATTGGGATGCCCGCCATAACTGCCACGCATATGTAATCGGACCTCATAGGGAGATATCCAGGTGCAGTGACGACGGAGAGCCATCCGGGACCGCGGGCAGACCTATGTTGGATGTCTTGTTGGGAAATGATCTATATGACACGGTGGTTGTGGTGACCCGGTATTTTGGCGGGACTTTGCTGGGAACCGGAGGACTGGTGCGGGCGTATTCCGCGGCTGTCCGGGAGGGTCTGAATCAGGCGGTGGTCATAGAGAAGCGGGAAGGGGCCATTTACCGGATGCAGGTGGACTATCCAGGATTGGGGAAAGTGCAGTACCTGGCGGGGGAACAGGGCTTGTCCATTCTAGAGTCCGACTATGGCGAGATGGTGAAGTTGGACATTCTGCTCCCAGGTGAGGAGATTGAGTCGTTTCTTCAGAAGGTGACGGAGGCCACCGGCGGTAAAGCGCAGATTGAGAAGCTTCGGCAGACGTGTTTTGCCATGGTAGATGGGAATATAGAATTGTTTGAGTGAGATTTTTTCTATTCGTTCTATTCATTACAGGCGCGTATGGGAACGCGCCTGCAGATTTTATAAGGTCTCTGGTTGGGGATACTCTTTGTCCTGGGTGTCAACAGTCATGGACTTGATAACTTGCGGTTCCACTGGTTTGTCGCCGAATCCTGTAGGCGTCTGGGCGATTTTGTCAACGACTTCCAGACCTTCTGTGATTTTTCCAAAGGCTGCGTACGCGCCGTCCAGATGGGGAGAAGTTTCGTGCATCAGGAAGAACTGAGAACCGCCGCTGTTGGGATGCATGGCCCGTGCCATGGAGATAACGCCTGGCTCGTGTTTTAGGCTGTTGGGGAAACCATTCTGGAGGAATTCACCTCGGATTGCATAGCCTGGCCCGCCTGTGCCGTCTCCTTTGGGACAGCCGCCCTGGATCATAAACCCGGGGATTACCCTGTGGAAGGTCAGACCGTCGTAAAAGCCTTTTTTTACAAGGCTGATAAAATTATTTACAGTGTTCGGGGCAATGTCCGGATATAACTCAACTTTCATCGCATCGCCGTTTTCCATGGTAATCGTTACAATTGGATTGGACATAGGTTGCAGATTCCTTTCTGTGATCGAATTCAAAATTGTAGTATCTGGTTTCATATTATAATATGGAAAAAGGAAAACTGCAAGCGGTTTGGCGGGGGAATAAATAAAATGAGAGGATAAAAAAATTATGAGATTTTTTCTTTTTGGGGCAGGGAGATCAACAATGGAGCTGTTGAATCAAATCAAACGATTTCCAGAAAATGTGGAGCTTTTGGGAATTTTGGACGATGATTCGTCAAAATGGGGAGGGTATATCGGATCGCCACAGATTTTACAGGCGGTCAAGTTTGACAAGATAATCATTCCTTCAGAAGTGCGTTTTAATGAAATCAAAGATAATTTGATGTATTGGCATCATATAGACGAAGAAAAGATAGAGAATAAACTCTATTTGTTAAAAATTATGATGGTGGAGAAATATAAAGATTCGGCGGATGTAGAGATTCAAGAGATCTTAAAATACTGGGAAAATAATGGGATTAGCGTGTTTAATCAATATGTAAGCAAAGGAAAAGAAAAACATATTGTGCAGTGGGACTGTATAGAAAATATGCCATATATTATATTTGAAGATAAGCGCATGTATTTTCCATACGATCATAGATTTCCGGTGGTTGATGGACAGAAAGTTGTGATGGATATTTTGGGCGAGCAGCAGTCAACGTCGCCACATCTATATATTAAAGATGATATTGGAGTTGAGCAGGGGGATGTTGTGGCGGATGCTGGCGTTTGTGAGGGGAATTTTTCTTTGCGTTACGTTGAAAAGGCATCCAAGTTGTATTTATTTGAATGCAACTGGCGTTGGATCAAACCATTGCAAAAAACATTTGAAAAATTTAGAGACAAGGTCGTTTTGTGTAATAAGTTTTTAGGCAGATACGAAAAAGGTGAATATACAACTTTAGATTCGGTGATTGATGGAAGACTGGATTTTCTGAAAATGGATATAGAAGGAGCGGAAGAGGAGGCGCTTTTAGGCGGGGAAAATACTCTTCTTGACAATAACGTCAAATGCGCGATTTGCAGTTATCATAAACCCGAGGCTGAAATGGCAATCAAAGATATTTTGCAGAAATATGGTTATAACGCCAATTCATCAAATGGGTATATGGTGTTTTATTGGGATAAAAATATTTACTCTACATTGGATTTCAGAAGAGGAATTGTATATGCAAGGAAATAGGTTAATGTAAAAATGGACATGTTTGCGCCAGTTGACATGCCCGTTTTGCTTTAAAATGTATTTTTTATTTCTGCACAACCAACAGATATTCTTCACAGGATATCCGGTTAATGATTTCTTCTTTCAGTTCTGGAGACATTTCTGCAGGAAGAATGGTTTCCAAAACCCGGGACTGGCGCGCATCCAACGGGGAAGATATGCCCAAGATGTTTTGTACGGTTCCCAGTGTTTCCAGACACATGCGGGCGGTTTCGTGAGAAGCGTTGTAAAAGATCTGATAAAAGAATTCCCATCCATAGGCATTCTGTTGTTCTACCAGGCGGCTGTTTTCTGAATATGGGCATGTGTTCTTAAACTTCGTAATCACGATTCCGTTTTTTTTGCAGAGCGTAAAGAGGGCTTCCAGCATTTTCTGGGGATCGCGGCAGCAGTTGAAAGGCTGGTCGATGATTACATAGTCGAAGGATTCCGCCCCAAATGCATCTTTTAGAAATTCTTCTCGCTCACAGACGACCTCTCCTTCACAGATAGTTTTCAGGTCCAGCCAGTATCTGGGGTCTTGAGTGAAGGCGGACAGCTTCGTCTGGAAAATATTAGCCTTGCGCAAATGATTTTTCACATCCAGGATGGGCGTGCCGCATTTCACATCAATGCCCAGAACCTGAACCGGACCCTTTGTTTCCACGACGGGAACCAGCCGCATATAAGGCGCGTAAGAGTTGTCCACGTCGCTCCACGCGTCAATGCCATAATGCTTTTCATAGAAATTTGCCCGTCCGTTTTGCAGGGAGCGGTGATACTCTTCCAGATTTTTCTCCTCTCCACTTCGGAAGTCGTGGTCATGGCAGACCCAGACGTCCCCAGCCAACATTAGCTGATAGCCCAGCCGACGGATGGTGAAGCTTACATCATCATCGAAGAAATCATGGAAAAATCCCATGTCCCCAATGGGCCATCCCGCCGCCAGAAAGACTTCCTTGCGGTACAGCGTGCCCAGGGTCACCAGTCGCTGCCTCTCTTCCCATTTCCTGGGGTCGGGGGAGTTGAACTGTCGCGCTTTTTCCTGCATTTCTTCATAAGATTGGTAAGAAAGTTCCACGCACTGTCGGTTGGATACATTGGAGGAGACGGGGTTTACCATTCCAATTCGCATATCGGATTTTATGCAACCCAAAAGATTGCGCATCCAGTTGGGCGTGACGATTAAGTCATTTTGCACAATGCAGATGTATCGGCCCAATTCATTTAAACTTAGTGACGCATAAGCGAACGCGGCGCCCAGGTTTTTGGTGATATGAATTACTTTTTTCTTGGGGCATTGCACGGAGTCGTAATATGCAAGCGTCCCATCTTCGGATCCGCTGTCCACCAGAACCAGTTCATAGTCGATGCCTTCTGTATATTTCAAAATGCTCTCCACGCACCGCCGGGTCTTGTCCAGACGGTTGTAGCCCACTACGATGATGGAAACTTCTGCCACGCTTTTTTGCATTTCAGCGAATAAGGCCCGGTTGGTGAATAGATTGCTCTCAGTTTTTGGCTGTATCATTCGGTCGGTGTTTATTTCGATGATCTGTCCCATGATTAACCCTCAATTCTCCTTTTTTTGTCGATAAAGAATACTGTTATTCCTTAATGCTGCGTTTGTTCAAAACTGGTAAAACAGATTAGTTAGCTTACAGTATAGAAAATTTTTGTAAAAATAGCAAGCTACGCGTCAAAATAAAATAATTTACGAAAGTTGACACAGCGCCTTGTCCGGTATAAAATGCCTATATAGGAAAATATTTCAAAACGCTAATTATAAAGGAGCAGGGCAGCCATGAAGTATGAGACTGGAAGTGCACAGGAGACGTATGCGTTGGGGGAGAAGCTGGGAGAATCAGCTCTACCTGGGCAGGTTTATGCGTTAAATGGCGGGCTGGGGGTTGGGAAAACCGTATTTTCCCAGGGGCTGGCCGCCGGGCTGGGCGTGGGAGGGCCAGTATGCAGTCCCACGTTTACCATTCTCCAGGTTTATGAAGACGGCCGTCTGCCCTTCTATCATTTTGACGTATACCGGATTTCCGACGTGGAAGAGATGGAGGAAATCGGTTACCAGGATTGTTTTTACGGAAAGGGCGTATGTCTGGTGGAGTGGGCGGATTTGATTAAGGAAATTCTGCCGGAGGGGACGATTTATGTGAGCATAGAGAAGGATTTCGCAAAGGAAGATTATGACTACCGGGTGATTACAGTTGATTTTCCCCAGGGAAGCGATGGGGCGGAAAGGATGGCAGAGGTATGAAGGTACTGGCATTGGACAGTTCAGGTCTGGTGGCTTCTGTGGCTGTGGCAGAGGACGGGGAGTTGCTGGCGGAGTATTCCGTGAATTATAAGAAAACCCATTCGCAGACGCTTCTTCCTATGTTGGATGCGGCAGTGCAGATGATTGATTTGGACTTGCAAACCATCGACGCTATCGCGGTGGCGTCCGGGCCGGGATCTTTTACCGGACTACGGATTGGATCGGCTACGGCCAAGGGGCTGGGGCTGGCGCTTGGCAAGCCCCTGGTAGCGGTGCCCACAACCCAGGCGTTGGCGTATAATCTCTATGGCTTTACGGATATCATCTGCCCAATTATGGATGCTCGCAGAAATCAGGCGTACACAGGGATTTATACATTTATGGATGGGCGGCTGCAGATCTTGGAAGATCAGATGGCGCTTGATATCCATCAGTTGATAGAGAAGTTAAATGAAAGAAATCGTTTGGTGATGTTCTGCGGAGACGGCGTTTCTGTGTATCGGGAGGCGATTGAGAAAAATCTGCATCCGACGGCATATTTTGCTCCAGCGCATGTGAACCGGCAACGGGCTGGCGCGGTGGCGGCGCTGGCTATGGAATATCTGAAGGAAGGTCGGACGCAGACGGCCAGTGAGCATAAGCCAGAGTATTTAAGAGTATCCCAGGCGGAACGGGAGCGTCAGGCCAGATTGGCCGAGAGGGCGGAGCAATCATGAAGATTCGGGAGATGGAGATTGACGATCTGGAGCAGGTGATGCCCATGGAGGAAGCGCTGTTTTCCGTGCCCTGGACGGCTAACGGCTTTTTCAGCTTTCTTTTGCGGGAGGATGCGTTGTTTCTGGTGGCGGAAGAACGGGGGGAAATCCTGGGCTACTGTGGTGTTCTTATGGTGTTTGACCAAGGCGACATTGTCAACGTGGGCGTGAAGGCAGAACGACAGGGGCAGGGCATTGGCCGGAAGCTTTTGAACGCTTTAATTAGAAGAAGCGGCGAGAAAGGGGTTACCTCCCTGTATTTGGAGGTGCGCATGAGCAACCGGATGGCCATTGGCCTGTATGAGAGCCTTGGATTTGAGAAACTGGGCGTTCGGAAAGGGTATTACGAATATCCAAAAGAGGACGGTCTTATCATGTGCAGAAGTTGACATAAGTTCTAACTGTTTCCACTAGGTTTTTTGATTTTCTTGTCATATAATAGGGGAAGAATCGAAACCATTCAAATACACAGTGGCGCACAGGGAGGATACCAATGAGAATATACGATCGGGAAAATGCAGCAGAACTGGTGGAAATTATCTGTAATAAATGCGGAAAACGCATACCCGTAATCAAAGGGGTTCCCCAGGAGGATTCCCTGCATGTGGAAAAGAGCTGGGGATATTTTTCGCAGAAAGACGGCGAGCGGCATGCTTTCGATATCTGTGAGGAATGTTACGAAAACTGGGTGGCGGATTTTAAAGAGCCTGCGTCCGTGGCGGAAAATGTGGAATTGATTTGAAATATGAGAGGATTGGTGACATGCTGGATGTATGTTTATTAGGGTCAGGCGGTATGATGCCGCTGCCGAAGCGGTGGCTGACGGCGCTTATGACGCGTTACAACGGAAGCAGTTTGTTGATTGATTGCGGGGAAGGAACCCAGGTGGCCATTAAGGAAAAGGGGTGGAGCTTTAAGCCCATCGACGTTATCTGTTTCACCCACTATCACGGGGATCACATCAGCGGATTGCCGGGGCTTTTGCTGACCATGGGAAATGCGGAGCGGACAGAGCCGCTTATTCTCATCGGGCCGAAGGGACTGGAGCGGGTGGTGTCGGCGTTGCGGGTGATTGCGCCGGAGCTGCCATTTCCCATTGAATACAGGGAGATAACGGACCCTGTGCAGAAATTTGAAATCAACGGGTACTGCATCACCGCTTTCAAGGTGAATCACAATGTCCTCTGCTATGGCTATACGCTGGAAATTAAGCGTCAGGGAAAATTTTCCGTGGAGCGGGCGCGGGAGCGTCAGATTCCTGTATCCTGCTGGAACCGTCTGCAAAAGGGTGAGACAGTGGAGACGGATCAGGGGATTTTCACCCCGGACATGGTGCTGGGGCCCCAGCGAAAAGGCATTAAGCTGACATACACCACAGATACGCGTCCCACAAAATCCATTGAGGAAAATGCGGCGGGCTCGGATTTATTTATCTGTGAAGGCATGTACGGGGAACCGGAGAAAGAGGCGAAGGCCAGGGAATATAAGCATATGACGTTTAAAGAGGCGGCCACGCTGGCCAGAAACGCGCAGGTGAAAGAAATGTGGCTGACGCATTACAGTCCTTCGCTGGTGTGGCCGGAGGAGTATATCCCCGCGGCGCGTAAGATTTTTCCAAATACAATTCCAGGAAAAGATGGGAAAAGCGTGGAGTTGGCATTTGAAGACGATAATGGGAAAGGTTCGGCAGTCCATGAGCAGTGAGAATATTCGGATATTGGCTATTGAGACTTCGTGTGACGAGACGGCGGCGGCGGTGGTGGAAAACGGCCGTAAGGCGCTGTCTAACGTGATCGCGTCTCAGATCGAGATACACAGGCTATACGGAGGGGTGGTCCCGGAGCTCGCCTCCAGAAATCATATGGAGAAAATGAATCAGGTGATTACACAGGCGTTAAAGGATGCGCACATGACCCTGGCGGATATGGACGCGGTGGGCGTGACGTATGGGCCGGGCCTGGTGGGCGCGTTGTTGGTGGGAGTGGCGGAAGCCAAGGCCATCAGCTATGCCTGCGGACTGCCTTTAGTTGGCGTGCATCATATCGAAGGCCACGTGTCGGCCAATTATCTGGAACATCCGGACCTGGAGCCGCCTTTTTTGTGCCTGATTGTCTCCGGCGGTCACACCAATCTGGTGATTGTGGAAGATTACGGTAGGTTTCGCATTCTGGGTTCCACCAGGGATGATGCGGCTGGGGAGGCTTTCGACAAAGTGGCCAGGGCCATCGGCCTGCGATACCCGGGTGGGCCGGAAATTGATAAACTGGCCAGGGAAGGGAATTCCCAGGCGATTTCATTTCCCCGGGCGAGAATCGAGGATGCGCCCTATGATTTCAGCTTTAGCGGAGTGAAGTCTTCCGTGTTGAATTATATAAATCAGCAGAAAATGCAGGGGCTTGAGATTCCCAGAGCGGATCTGGCGGCGTCCTTCCAGCATTCGGTGGTGACGGCGCTGATAGAGCGGGCCATGTTGGCGGCAGAAGAATTTCATATAGACCGGGTGGCTCTGGCTGGAGGCGTGGCGGCGAATCAGGGGCTGCGCGCAGCTATGGGAAAAGCCTGTGAGAAGAGGAATCTTAAACTGTATTATCCATCGCCCATTTACTGTACGGATAACGCGGCGATGATTGGCGTGGCCGCCTATTATGAGTACAAAAAAGGGGTGCGCCATGGATGGGACTTAAATGCGGTCCCCAACTTAAAATTAGAAAGCGTGTAGAGACAGCGTTATGAAAAAAGAAAAATGTACAGCCATTGTAGTGGCGGCTGGGCAGGGAAAGCGCATGGGAGGGCAGGTGCAGAAACAGTTTCTGGAAATTGGGGGGAAACCGATTCTGTATTACTGCCTGGATTGCTTCCAAAAAAGCGTGGTCATTGATGAAATTATTCTGGTGACGGCCCAGGACAAAATTGAATTTTGCAAGAAAAGGATTGTGGAGCCTTATAAGATAGATAAAGTGACAAAGATTGTTCCAGGGGGGAAGGAGCGTAAAGATTCTGTAATGGAAGGGCTGAAGAGCTGTCCGGATGCAGATTATGTGTTTATCCATGACGGCGCAAGACCATTTATCACCCTGAAAATCCTGGAAAGGGCGATGGAAGCGGTGAGGGATCATAAAGCCTGCGTGGTGGGGATGCCGGTGAAAGATACGATAAAACTGCTGGACGGGGATGGGTTCGTGCGGGATACGCCCAACAGACGGCAGACATGGCTGGTGCAGACGCCCCAGTGCTTTGCGTATGCGCTGATTTGCAGGGCCTATAAAGAGCTAGGCGAAGAGCGGGCGAATATGGTGACCGATGACGCCATGGCGGTGGAGATAAGCGGCTTGGCGCAGGTGAAAATGGTCATGGGAGATTATACGAATATCAAGATAACCACGCCGGAAGATTTGAAGACGGCGGAGGTTTTTTTATCCTCTGAAATTTATTAAAAAAATTATAATTTTATGGTTGACATGCATAAGGATTGATGCTAGAATATCAAATGCGTCAAAACAATAAGGAAATATATGGAGAGGTATCGAAGTGGTCATAACGAGGCGGTCTTGAAAACCGTTTG
>CAJURH010000034.1 GCA_910588775.1 uncultured Lachnospiraceae bacterium | reverse complement strand
ACTAATCGGGTGAGGGTTTGACCAGGCGTGAAGGGAATGTCGTGTATGCGGTTTTCAGGGTACGCAAGAAGTGCAAGAACAATCAACTTACGGTTGGTTGTTTTTTTATTTCTTAGGAAAACTACTCCACAATCCTTAGAAATGTGTTATAATAGATAACTAATTAAATGCTTATTGTGTAAGATAGATAAGTATTTTTATGGAAAGTGAGGAATGCTATTATGAGTGAGGAGCATAACGATCCTTCGGATGTTCTGCCTAAAGACAGGGATGTAGAGAACAGTGGCAATATAGATGAATATGAGAAAATTTGTTTTTTATGTCGCAGGCCAGAGAGCAAAGCGGGTTCTATGATTGACCTACCCAATAATATTCATATTTGCACAGAATGTATGCAAAAAAGTTTTGACACAATGAAAAATAGTAATTTGAGTTATAACGATTTGGTTAATCTTTCAAATGTAAGCATGATCGATTTATCAAATTTGCATAGTCAAATCCCGAAAAGTCAAAGAATAAAAAAGAAAACGGCTAAAAAGGAACCTGCAAAAGTTTTAAATATAAAGGACATTCCCGCTCCGCATAAAATAAAGGAAAAACTGGATGATTATGTGATTGGTCAGGATTATGCCAAAAAGGTCATGTCTGTGGGGGTTTATAATCACTATAAACGCGTAGCAACGGAGACAATGGATGAAATAGAAATAGAGAAGTCCAATATGTTGATGATTGGCCCCACTGGATCTGGCAAAACTTATTTGGTTAAGACCTTGGCTAAGTTGTTGGATGTGCCGTTAGCGATTACAGACGCTACTTCTTTAACAGAGGCTGGTTATATTGGAGATGATATTGAGAGCGTTGTCTCAAAGCTTTTGATGGCGGCGGATAATGATGTGGAGAAAGCGGAACATGGAATTATCTTCATTGATGAAATTGATAAATTGGCGAAAAAGAAAAACACAAACCAAAGGGATGTCAGCGGAGAAGCGGTGCAACAGGGTTTGTTGAAACTTCTGGAGGGCAGTAATATTGAAGTTCCGGTGGGGGCTAGTAGTAAGAATGCCATGGTTCCGTTGACATCGGTGAATACGCGAAATATTTTATTCATTTGTGGCGGAGCTTTTCCAGAATTAGAGAATATTATCAAAGAGCGTTTAAATGAACAATCTTCCATTGGATTTCGCGCGGATTTGAAAGACAAGTATGATGATGACCCAGATCTTTTGAGTAAAGTTACATTGGAAGACATCAAAACATTTGGCATGATTCCGGAATTTGTCGGACGGCTTCCGATTATTTTCACCTTAAAAGGGCTGGATAAGAAAATGCTGATACAGATTTTAAAAGAACCGAAGAATGCTATTTTAAAACAATATCAGAAACTGCTTGATCTGGATGAAGTGAAACTGGAGTTTGAAGATGGGGCGCTAGAGGCCATTGCGGAAAAAGCTTTGGAAAAGAAAACCGGAGCGCGGGCGCTGCGGGCTATTTTGGAAGAGTATATGTTAGACATTATGTACGAGATACCCAAAGACGATAATATTGGTAAAGTGGTCATTACAAAAGAGTACATAGAACAAGTTGGAGGACCAAAAGTCATTTTAAGAGGTTAAGTCCGGGGCAAATCCAATAATAGTTCTATGGAGCTCATTTGATAAATAATGTGAAATATGTTTTTAAACAAACTTTAAAGAAATAAATTATTTAATTTTAGAAGGGAGAATGAAATTATGGCAGACGATTTTTTTTCTGAATTTGGAGAAACATTGCATCAGGCGGCGAAGGAATTTTCGGCGAAAACAGATAATTTTTTTGAGAGTCAGAAGATCCGCAATCGGATAAATGGCGAACAAAAGCAAATCGATCAGTGTTTAAAAGATATTGGCAATATTGTTTACAAGAAATTTGTGGAAGGCGAACCTTTGCATGAAGATATTGCTTCACTTTGTGAAGAAATAACGGATCATAAGGTGGCCATTGCAAAGATGAAAGAGAATATGGCTAGAAAAAAAGGCGAAAAGATCTGTGGAGCCTGCGGCGCGACCTTGCCAAAAGAAGCTTTGTTCTGTCTGCAATGTGGGGCTGAGTGCAAGGAGGAGCCGGAAGAAGAGACGGTGGAAGATCCCAAACCAGCTCCTGAAGAGGATTTTACAAAAGAAGAAGTAAATCTGGATGATCTTCAGGAGGAAAAAGAGGCAGAGTAGATTTAGGAGGGGAGGAGCGGATGGTTTTTCTTGCTTTAGCTGCGCTTATATTTGCACTGGATTATTTTCTAAAGAAATATATGGACGCTCGATATCTCCATGGAACCCGTAAGGAGATTTTCAGTGGAAAGATTATTTTACAAAATTTTCACAATCCCCACGGCGTTCTGGGAATCTTTAAAGGAAGGGAAGAGTTAGGAGAAGCGTTATCCTTTGGCGCGCTTATCGGTGTTTCTTGGGATTTTCTACGGCTTTTGTTTTCGAAGAAACGAAGACTGGAGAAAATCGGCCTGGGGATGGCTGTCGGGGGAGGACTGAACAATCTCTATGAACGGGAGACAAAAGGGTATGTGACCGATTATTTCAGCTTCGGCGTTCAGAACGAAAAATTAAAGAAGATTGTATTCAACTTGTCCGATATTTTTATTTTTCTAGGCGCTTTTTTATATTTAGCTGGACAGATTTTCTTTCTGTGTAGAGAAAAGAAAAATTAAATATCTGTAAACTTTGGCAGGCTGTATGGTTCCTTTGGCGGTATTCATACAGTCTGTTTGTGTGTGCGAAAATAAATCTAGGGTAATGGTTGAATTCAGAAATGAAGCAGAAAAAAGAGCATAAAAAATGCAGGAGATGGGACTTGAACCCACACGATCTTGCGACCACAGGCACCTGAAGCCTGCGCGTCTGCCAATTCCGCCACTCCTGCATATCTTATATATCTTCTGGACCGTTGCTGTTTCTGTATCCCTTGCCCCGTGTCCTCAATTATAATACATCATTTCCCAATGCTTGTCAATAAGAAAATGAAAAAATTTATTCCGGTTGAAAAAAACGACTCCATATGATAAACTTGCAATAATAAAAGACCGAGAGAATGTCTTTTTTTTTGCCTTATAGTTACGGAAGAAGGGAGAATCTATGAAAGCATTCCTTATTTTGGAAGATGGCCATGTATTTACCGGGACGAGCATTGGTTCCACCAGGGAAGTAATCAGTGAAATAGTATTCAATACATCTATGACCGGATATCTGGAAGTTATGACGGACCCCTCATATGCGGGGCAAGCGGTTTGTATGACGTATCCATTAATCGGAAATTACGGTATTTGTTACGAGGACCAGGAATCCAAAAGACCCTGGCTCGAAGGATTCATTGTCCGGGAGTTGTCGCGTAAGCCCAGCAATTTCCGCAGCGAGGATACCATTTGGAATTTTCTTGAGAAAAACGATATTCCAGGCATTGCGGGGATTGACACGCGTGCGTTGACCAGGCGGCTGCGGGAGAAAGGCGCCATGAACGGCATGATTACCGTGGACGAGAATTACCGTCTGGAAGAAATTATTCCCCGGCTGAAAGCTTATACCACAGGCAAAGTGGTGGAGAAGGTGACCTGTCAGGAGAAGAAAACGTTGCCAGGCATGGGAAAGAAAGTGGCGTTTATGGATCTGGGGGCGAAGACCAATATTGCCCGCTCCCTGCAGGAAAGGGGATGTCAAGTGACCATATATCCGGCTTTTGCCACCGCAAAGGAGATTCTAGGCGATCAGCCAGACGGCATTATGTTGTCCAATGGCCCGGGGAATCCCAAGGAATGCGGTTCCATTATCCGGGAAATCAAAGAGCTCTATGATTCTGACGTGCCGATTTTCGCCATCTGTCTGGGTCATCAGTTGATGGCGCTGGCCACGGGAGCGGACACCAAGAAGATGAAGTATGGCCACCGGGGCGGCAACCATCCGGTGAAGGATTTAAAGACTGGGCGGGTGTACATTTCCTCCCAGAATCATGGGTACGTGGTGGATGGAGATACCCTGGATGAGAAAGTGGCGGTTCCCGCTTTTGTCAACGTCAACGACCAGACCAACGAAGGGCTATCCTATGTAGGGAAAAAGATTTTCACTGTGCAGTTCCATCCGGAGGCGTGTCCGGGACCGGAAGATTCCGCAGGCTTGTTTGACCGGTTTATAGAAATGATGGGAGGGGAAGAATAATGCCGAAAAATCCAGATATTCAGAAAGTGTTGGTATTGGGCTCTGGCCCCATTGTGATTGGTCAGGCAGCGGAATTTGATTACGCAGGAACCCAGGCATGCCGATCCCTGAAAGAAGAAGGGGTGGAAGTGGTTCTGTTAAATTCCAACCCGGCCACCATCATGACGGACAAAGATATCGCAGATTGGGTTTACATTGAGCCGCTGACCATTGAAGTGGTGGAGCAGCTGATTTTGAAGGAAAAGCCGGACAGCGTGCTACCCACGCTGGGCGGACAGGCGGGGCTGAATCTGGCTATGGAGCTGGACGAGAAGGGATTTCTCAAGGAAAACAACGTGCGCCTCATCGGCACAACGCCAGAGACCATCAAGAAAGCCGAGGACCGTTTGGAATTTAAGAAAACCATGGAGAAAATAGGCGAGCCTATCGCGCCCTCCCTGGTGGTGGAGACGGTGCAGGACGGCGTGAATTTCACCAATACCATCGGCTATCCGGTGGTGCTGCGCCCGGCCTATACTTTAGGCGGCAGCGGCGGTGGCATTGCCAATAACGAACATGAGTTGCGGGAGATTTTGGAAAACGGCCTCCGTCTCTCCCGGGTGGGCCAGGTGCTGGTGGAGCGGTGCATTGCCGGGTGGAAGGAAATCGAGTATGAGGTAATGCGGGACAGCCTGGGCAACTGCATCACCGTCTGCAATATGGAGAACATCGACCCGGTGGGCGTGCACACCGGAGACAGCATCGTAGTGGCGCCGTCTCAGACCTTAGGGGACAAGGAATACCAGATGCTGCGCACATCGGCCCTGAACATCATCAGTGAGCTGAACATTACGGGAGGCTGCAACGTGCAGTATGCGTTGAAGCCGGATAGCTTCGAATATTGCGTCATTGAGGTGAATCCCCGGGTAAGCCGCTCTTCGGCGCTGGCTTCCAAGGCTACCGGGTATCCCATTGCCAAAGTGGCCGCCAAAATCGCGCTGGGATACACACTAGATGAAATCCCCAACGCCATCACGGGGAAGACCTATGCCAGTTTTGAGCCCATGCTGGATTACTGCGTGGTGAAGATTCCCCGCCTGCCCTTTGATAAATTTATCAGCGCAGAGCATGCCCTGACCACCCAGATGAAAGCCACTGGGGAAGTGATGAGCATTTGCAATAACTTTGAAGGCGCCCTGATGAAAGCCATCCGTTCCCTAGAACAGCATGTGGACAGTCTGATGTCCTATGATTTTACCGATCTGACCGAAGAAGAGTTGCGGGAAAAATTAAAAGAAGTGGACGATCGGCGGATCTGGGTTATTGCACAGGCGCTGCGCAAAGGGATTCCCCAGGAAGACATCCAACAAGTGACCAAGATTGACCTGTGGTTCATTGACAAACTGGCAATTCTGGTGGAAATGGAGCGGACGCTGAAAGAAGGCCCGCTGACCGAGGAACTTTTGCGGGAAGCTAAGCGCATGGAATTTCCTGACTATGTCATTGGAAAACTGACGGGAATGACCGAACAGCAGGTGAAGGACATGCGTCTGGGTTATGGGATTACGGCGGCTTATAAAATGGTGGACACCTGCGCGGCGGAATTTGCAGCCACCACGCCTTATTACTATTCGGTGTACGGCGGCGAGAATGAAGCCTGTAGCAACCAGGATAAGAAGAAAGTGCTGGTGCTGGGCTCCGGTCCCATCCGCATCGGCCAGGGCATTGAGTTTGATTTCTGTTCTGTGCACTGCACCTGGGCCTTTGCCAAAGAAGGCTACGAAACTGTGATTATCAACAATAACCCGGAGACGGTCAGCACCGACTTTGACATTGCGGACAAGCTGTATTTTGAGCCGCTGACCCCGGAAGACGTGGAAAATGTGGTGAATATTGAAAAACCCGATGGGGCGGTAGTTCAGTTCGGTGGCCAGACAGCCATTAAACTCACCGAGGCGCTGATGAAAATGGGCGTGAAAATCTTAGGCACTTCCGCGGAGAACGTGGACGCGGCGGAAGACAGGGAGCTTTTTGATAAAATCCTGGAACAATGCCAGATTCCCCGTCCTCAGGGTCAGACGGTGTTTACCGCCGAGGAGGCCAAAGCGGCGGCCAATCAGTTAGGCTATCCGGTGTTGGTGCGCCCGTCTTACGTATTGGGCGGCCAGGGCATGCAGATTGCCATCAACGACCAGGATGTGGAGCAGTACATCGGCATCATCAACCAGATTGCTCAGGAGCACCCGATTCTGGTGGACAAATACCTGGTGGGCAAGGAAATCGAGGTGGACGCGGTCTGTGACGGCGAGGACATCTTGATTCCGGGCATCATGGAGCACATCGAGCGGGCGGGCATTCATTCCGGAGACAGCATATCCGTGTATCCGGCTCAGACCATCAGTGATAAGGCAAAGGCCACCATTGAGGAATACACCCGCAGGCTGGCAAAATCCCTGCATGTGGTGGGCATGATCAACATACAGTTTATTGTATGCCAGGAAGAAGTGTATGTGATTGAGGTTAATCCCCGTTCCAGCCGGACGGTGCCCTATATCAGCAAAGTCACCGGAATTCCCATCGTCCCCTTGGCCACCAAGGTCATTCTGGGGAAAAAGTTAAAAGACTTAGGCTATACGCCCGGATTGCAGCCGGAGGCCAAGTATTTCGCCATTAAAATGCCGGTATTCTCCTTTGAGAAAATCCGCGGCGCCGATATCAGTCTGGGGCCAGAGATGAAATCCACGGGAGAATGCTTAGGGATCGCCGAGACGTTTAACGAGGCTCTTTATAAAGCGTTTCTGGGCGCCGGGGTGAAGCTTCCCCGTCATAATAACATGATTATAACGGTCAAAGACGCGGATAAAGAGGAGGCTGTGGATATTGCCCGCCGTTTCGAAGCTCTGGGGTACAAGATATTCGCCACCAGAAGCACGGCGAAAGTCTTAAAAGAAAATGGGGTCAAGGTGATACGGACCAATAAGCTGGAGCAGCCATCCCCCAATCTTCTGGATTTGATTCTAGGCCATAAGATTGACCTGATTATAGACACGCCGTCTCCAGGGGTGGAACGGGCCCATGATGGTTTTCTGATTCGGCGTTATGCGGTGGAGACTGGGGTAAATGTGCTCACTTCGCTGGATACGGCTCAGGCGCTGGTCACCAGTCTGGAAAACACAGATTTGCGCCGTTTGACGCTGGTGGACATTGCGACCATTGATGGAAAATAAGTGGATAATAAATGATGAATAAGGGGAATGTATGAATATTGTTGAATTGCTGAAAGTAATTATCTTGGGGATTGTGGAGGGAATTACAGAATGGCTGCCCATCAGCAGTACCGGGCATTTGATTTTGGCGGATGAGTTTATCAAGCTGAATGTCACGACGGAATTTATGGAAATGTTCCGGGTGGTAATCCAGTTAGGCGCCATTCTGGCGGTGGTGGTCTTATATTTCTCTAGGCTGTGGCCATTTCGGAATCAAAAAGGCGCGAAAAACCCATGGGAACGTTATGTGGACATGGACAAAATGATTCTCTGGTTTAAGATTCTGGTGGCCTGTCTGCCGGCCATCGCCATTGGCCTGCCCTTTGACGATATCCTGGAAGAGAAGCTCTATAATTACGTGGTGGTGGCTTTGATGCTGATTTTGTACGGCGTGCTGTTTCTGCTCATTGAAAATTACAACGCCAGGCGAACGCCGACGGTCACCAGTCTGGATGCGCTGACCTTTCGGATGGCGTTTCTCATCGGCGTATTCCAGGTATTGTCGCTGATTCCGGGCACCTCCCGGTCTGGTTCCACCATCATTGGCGGTATTCTGCTGGGCGCCTCCCGGACTGTGGCGGCGGAATTTACCTTCTTTTTAGCCATCCCCGTTATGTTCGGGGCCAGCCTGCTAAAGTTGGTGAAATTCGGGTTTCATTTCACCGGAGCGGAAGCGGCTATTTTGCTGGTGGGGATGCTGACGGCGTTTGTGGTGTCCGTGCTGGCCATTAAATTCCTGATGGGTTACATCAAGAAACATGATTTCAAAGCCTTCGGGTGGTACCGGATTGTGCTGGGCGTGTTGGTGTTCGGCTATTTCATCGGGAAAAATCTGCTGGCTTAAAATTCATTTGAAAGTGCATTTCAGAAAGGAAAGGAAGAAATGAAAAAGGGATTCAGAAACAAAAAACTATGGGGATTGCTGGCGCTGCTTTTGTGCATCAGCCTGGCGGCGCCAGCGGTAAACGTGCAGGCGGCCAGTAAGAAGTCGCAGGCGATAAAAGCCTATAAAAATTTCTTGGCAGGCAAACCCAATAACGGCAGCTATGATTTTGCCATGATTTATCTGGACAATGACTCTGTGCCAGAGTTGCTGGTGGGCGCTTTTCTTTATACTTTTAAAGATGGAAAAGTCACACAGCATTCAGTTGTCTTTGGGGATTCGGGATGCAGTTATTATAAGAAAAAGGGTGTAATAGTGACTTTGCATACTCATAATAACGTTATATATAAAGAAGGAATGCAAGGTTCGGATTACTATAAGTTCACTAAATCAAAACTTACCAGGAAGCTTTATAAGGAATGCGTTTATAAAATAAATTCTAACGGCAAAACGGTGGGGAAGAAGAAATACAGCTATAGCCGATATAATTCCAAAAACATGCAGGTTAAGACCACGAAAGCGAAATTCGATTCCGCTTTGAAGCAGATGGCAGGAAAGAAAAAGCCTGTGAAAATTAAAATGCACCGCAATACGAAGGCCAACCGAAATAAATATTTGAAGTAAAAAACACAACCAGGAGATGGGAGGCGGACGAGATGAAGAAATATGTGATGGCCATGGATCAGGGAACCACCAGTTGCCGGACGATTCTTTTCGACCGGTCTGGAAATATTTGCAGCATGGCGCAGAAAGAATTTCCCCAGTATTACCCTCAGCCCGGCTGGGTGGAGCATGATCCCATGGATATCTGGTCTTCCCAGCTCAGTGTGTCCACGGAAGCCATGAGCAAGATACGGGCGTCCGCGGAGGAGGTAGCGGCCATTGGCATCACCAACCAGCGGGAAACCACCATTGTGTGGGATACAGAGACGGGGAAACCCATTTACCCGGCCATCGTCTGGCAGTGTAGGCGTACGGCGGACCGGATTGAGCGTTTGCGGGAAATCGGATTTGACAAAGTGTTATGGGAACGCACAGGTCTGGTGCCGGATGCATACTTTTCCGCCACGAAAATTCAGTGGATACTGGACCGGGTGGAAGGGGCTAGGCAGCGGGCCGAAAAGGGTGAGCTGCTCTTCGGAACAGTGGATACATGGCTGATCTGGAATCTGACCGGGGGAAAGGTTCATGTGACCGATTACACCAATGCGTCCCGCACTATGCTCTACGACATTCACAAGATGCGGTGGGATGAGGAGATTCTGGAAAAACTGACGATTCCCCCGCAGATGCTTCCCCAGGTGGAAAAGTCCAGCAAAATATATGGTTATACAGAAGCCTTTGGCGCGCCCATACCCATCGGCGGAGCGGCGGGGGACCAGCAGGCGGCCCTGTTCGGCCAGTGTTGCGTGCAGCCGGGGGATGTGAAAAATACCTATGGCACCGGATGTTTTTTGCTGATGCACACTGGGGATCAGCCAGTTCAGTCCCGTCATGGACTTCTCACAACGCTAGCCGTCAATGAAGAAGGCGGACCGGCATACGCCCTGGAAGGCAGTGTGTTTGTAGCCGGGGCGGCCATTCAATGGTTGCGGGACGAGTTGGGACTGATTGGACGAGCTTCGGAGTCGGAGGAATGTTGCCGGGCGGTGGAAGATGCAGGCGGTGCGTATTTGGTGCCCGCATTTACCGGCATGGGCGCGCCTTATTGGAATCAGGAAGCGCGTGGCGCGCTGTTGGGTTTGACCCGTGGCGTGAGCAAGAATCATATGGTGCGGGCCGCCGTGGAGTCCCTGGCTTACCAGGTGTATGATCTGATTCGCGCCATGGAGCAAGAGTCGCAGATTGAATTGCGAGAGCTGAAAGTAGATGGAGGCGCCAGCGCCAACAATTTTCTGATGCAGTTTCAAGCGGATTTGTTGGAGGCGAAAGTAGTGCGGCCAAGCTGTATCGAGACGACGGCGCTGGGTGCGGCTTATCTGGCAGGACTGGCGGTGGGCTACTGGGAAAATATAGAAGAAATTCGGAAAAACTGGGCCGTGGAGACCGTGTTTCAGCCAGATATGGAAAACGCTAAGCGTCAACAACTGATCAAAGGCTGGAACCGGGCGGTGAAAACGGCTTTGAGCTGGACGGATGAACAATAAGATAGGGAAAAAGGCAGCCATTTGCACAAGCTGCCTTTTTTACTGTAAAAATTTCCTTTTTTTGCGCCAATGAAAAATAAAATGTAAGGGCGCCCAATCCGTCCACACACTAGGGTGTGTTTGTAAACTGTTTTACGTCAACTGCATAACAAAATTGTGGAAGATTTGTTCCGAATGAGGGCGGTGTAGCGGGTTACATCAACTGAATAAGGGCAAATATACCGGAAAATAGGGCATTTAGTCCAGATTATTGTATGATTGTTCCGGTTTTTCCCAGGTAGCCGGCCTTGGTATGGGGCAGATCGGTGATGATGGCCCGGCGGTCTTTGCCGTTTTCCACGAAAGAGACACCAGCCTGGAATTTGGGAAGCATGGAGCCAGGCGCAAAATGGCCTTGGGACATGTATTTCCTGGCCTCTGCGGTGGAGAGATTTTCCAGAAAAGTTTCCTGGTTGGTATCCTTGTTCAGGCTGACTTTTTCCACTCCCGTGATAATTAGCAAGTCATCGGCGTTGATTAACTCAGCCAGTTTGCCGCAGAGCAAGTCTTTTTCGATCACGGCGCTTGCGCCCTTTAACTCCACGCCCTGTTCCATCACCGGAATGCCGCCTCCGCCTCCGGCAATGACAACCTGGTCCGCAGCCAGCAGGGCTTTTACGGCATCCAGTTCCACAATGGACTGAGGCCGGGGCGCGGCCACGATCCGCCGGTAATTGCCGTCTTCCAGTTCAACTACAAAATTTCCTTTCTGCTCTTCTTCTTCCGCTTCTTCCCTGGTGAGGGTTCGTCCAATAATTTTCTCTGGCTCGGCAAAAGCGTCGTCGTACGGGTCAATGGTCACCTGGGTCAGCACCGTGCACACGGGTTTGTAGATACCGCGGGAAATCAGCTCGGCGCGGATGGAATTTTGTAAATCGTAGCCAATGTATCCCTGGCTCATGGCAGAGCACACGGACATGGGGGCGAATGTGTAGTCGGGGTGTGATTTCCCAAATTCATTCATAGCCGTGTGAATCATGCCCACCTGAGGGGCGTTGCTGTGGGAGATGACGATTCTTAGCCCCTGTTCCACCAGATCCGCAATGGCTTTGGCGGATTTCTTAGTGGCTTCTTTCTGTTCGGGCAATGTTGTGCCCAGGGCGGTATGCCCCAGAGCTACTACTACAGTTTTATCACTCATAGGTTTTTCCCTTTCTTGTTGTCTGATTACTTTCTATTATAGCTTTGACCTATGAAAAAAGCAAGCGGTCCAGTGTATGTGCTGGGCCGCCTGCTTTTTTTGAGGGGGGAGATAGAGAGTGGTTATTCATCTATCCAAGAACTATTATATAAGGGAAATGTGAGTAAATTGTGACCGAATCCTTAAAGAATCGGAAAAAAAATAAACAAATCCTAAACAAACTATAAGAGTTTAAATTTTTCTTGTATATACAAATAAAATATGTTATGGTAAAAATGTCAGAACAATCTGTTCTGGCATCTATCAAGGCCATTTCGGCCGTTTATCCAATTCCAAACAGGTTTATCTTATGTATTCTCGGAATTTCAGCCGCGGAAGCAGGCGTAAGGATAATTCCGGGCAATGTGTTTTCAAAAAGGAGGGATGCCTATGAATGTTGCCAGAATTTAGAGGACTTGTATTTACAGAAAAATGAATGAGGAGGAGTTTGCATATGAAAAAAGACAGGCTTATAAGGCAGCGGATGACAGTGGGCATCCTGACAGGCGTTCTGATATTGTTATTTGTTTGTGGAGGAGCCGTGGTGGCTGGCGCACAGGAAAACCAGCAGGAAGTGGCGTTGGGGAAGTCTGCCGTTTGGGAATCTCCGGTGGATTATCGAGCTACGGTTAATCTGAAGGTAAGCGGCATTGAAAAGTACACACAGAAAGAAGTTCCCATCTCCGTGATTCCTCTGTTGGATGTGACAGGCAGCATGGAGCACTGTGAGACATTGGGGCATCACCATGATATATTCAGTCACCCGTTTACTTCTTTTTTGAATGCGGCCGAGATATGGAAAAATGAGATTGCGCCCACGCTTCCAGACCCGGACAGCTATTGCCAAATGGGGCAGGTCAGCGCGGATCAGATGTTTTTGCATTTTCCCCAGGAAGTGGACCCTCTGGGAAGGTGTCGCCTTGTTTATCTGAAAAACGAGCAGAATCAGAAGGCTTACTATGAAATGACAAACTGGCGTGTGTTTTATGTGACAGATGACGATACGCCCTTGTATCCGATTAAAGAGGGACATGGGATCTATTCATATGGGCATACTGTTTTCCAGGATGGCGCTTACCTTCCTGTAGGCACGGCCCAGCAGGCGCAAAGTTGTCTAGCCTGGCGTTATACTGGGGATAAAGAGCCGGGGCACGGATGCGTCGCTTCCCGCATGGATCAGTTAAAAGACGGATACGCCCAGTTTGTCCAGGCGCTTTTTGAGAATTCAGGGGCGCGCATCTGTCCGGTTGCTTTTGTGGGTGGTTACTACATCAACGGATGGACGGACGACCCCCAAGAAGCCATTGATTTTCTTGGCAGAGAAGAGTACCTGCAAAAGGAGCAGGTTCTGCCGGATTATAATTATGGGACAAACTATGAGGCGGCCTTGGCTGGAGCTATGGATGCGGTGGGCAGATTGGAAGAGTATGAGAATACATTTGCCATACTTTTTACCGATGGGGAAGCGACCAGCGGGTATGACCATGCTTCGGGCAAAGCCGATTTAAGCTGTCTGGACCCTCACAGTTTCTATATGCCGGACCAGGATGAGAGCTGGTATCCCATCTATGGGCAGTGGGCGGTTGAGGATGCCCAGGCATTGAAAAAGCTGGTTTCTGTTTACAGTGTGGGATATGGTTACACATTGGACACAGACGGGTCCATGCAGATCCTGCAAATGATCAGTTCAGGGGAAGACTACTTTATTGATTCCCGTTCTACATCCATTCAGACAGTCACGGATATCTTCCGTGCAATTTATTCCGATATGATTTATAAAGCCACAAAAGCGCATATAGTAGACTACATCTCAGAGTTCTGGGAGGTTGAGAGGGATAAGCTTCCGAACGAGTGCAAAATAGAGGAAATTCCCATTGTCAATCAGGAAGGACAGCCCGATGTGATTTATAAATTGACCTATCCTATTACCAAAGAGATGGGCGCTGGAGGGCATGCAGAGATCCAGGTTCCGGTGGTTCTGAGGGAAAAATATAGACAGGTGCAGGAGAAAACGTTGTATGAAACCAATCAGGACGCGCCTTTTTTGAAAGACCAGGAAGGTCCGGGAGCGTATGTAGAATATATGAATCTGGAAGGGGAAGAGCAGAGGGTTTTCGCGGAAACGCCCAGATTGGATGTCTATCCAGAGCAACCGGATTTCATTTTGGAAAAAAGGGCGCTGGAATCCCCGGTCAGGGCAGGTGAGACGGTTTCATATGAATTCCGGTTAGTGAATTGTGGGCAGGCGGTTTTGAATTCCATACATTTAAAAGATGTTTTTGGAAATAAAAACGTGACTTTGACTTTTGACGCCACAGAAGGAACATCTTTGCAAGAGGAAGATTCCCTTATCGTGGATAATCTGGGGCTGGGAGAGGAGAAAATTGTAACTGGGTCCGCGAAGATTCCGGAAGATTTGCAGGGAAATATAGAAAATGTTGTGACTGCTACAGTGGCAAATCCAAGGGAGCTGGAAAAGAAAATAGAAAAAACAGCGAAGGCGGCAGTGGAAATCGTTCCGTTGGATATGAATTTTGAAGTGGAGAAGACGGTAGACAGGGCGCAGGTTGCGCCAGGGGAAACATTGACCTATGAAATTCGGATTGCAAACACTGGGGAGCGCGAACTGTGTTCTGTAGTCGCTACAGATAAATTTTTAAAAGCAAATATTCAGGCGAGATTCCAGAAACAGGCTCATGTGTCATTGAGAAAAGGCGGCACGCAAGCCTGGATCGAGAGCATTCTTCCAGGTGAGGAGGTTGTATTGACGGCTACCGCCCGGATTCCCTTTAATTTTACAGAGGAAGAATTGATCAATACAGTGTTGGTATCGCTGGACGGGCAGGAAGGCAAAGAAAAATCCGCTGAGGCGTCGGCGACTGTGAAAAAGAAATTGCCGGGAACTTCCGTCAGTGGAAACATGAATCACCCGCTTACGGAAAAGAAAAAAGCGTCTGCCACGGAGGAGCCGAAGAATTCATCCCAACAGGGCAGCCGTACTGCGGCAGCTACTCCAAGGGCTTCTTATACGTCTACAGGCGCGGGAACGGATGGAAGAGGCGTGGCAGCGTCCACTTCCCCCAAAACAGAGGATAATGCGCCGTTGGCGCCACTTCTATTGTTGTTGGGAATTGCAGGGATTGGAGTTGTAACATTGCTGTGCATTCGATTTTGTCCGAAAAAAACACAGGAATAATAGGTTTATCCCCTCATTCGTGAGGGGCTTGCCTGTTTTACAGCACAATTTTGGCAGACAGTAACACAGTAATCTTTTTACAGCATAAGATGAAAAGGGAAGATTGAAATGTAGCTTCAATTATGATATTCTTAACAAAGTGGGTAATTTTATATGCGTAAAGCATATGACAGGCTATTGAATTGGGATAGAAAATATTGTGTTTCAAAAACAATGATGGGAGATTCTATGGAGAGTGAAGATAAAAGGGAAGAACAAACGTCTGTGAGGCTAAGGACATTGCTGGCGGATTTGGATTACCAATGCTGTCAGGGTGACCTGGACGTTGAAATAACGAGTGTGGTGAACGATTCAAGAAAAGCAGGGCAAGGATCTCTTTTTTTGTGCATTCACGGCGCCGTGTCGGATGGCCACGATTATGCGGCGCAGGTGGCCGAAAAAGGAGCTTGCGCTCTGGTGACGGAGCGTCCGGTGCAGGTTCCAGATCATGTGACTGTTATACAGGTGAAGGACAGTCGGTACGCCATGGCCTGCATATCCGCCTGTTGGTTTGGGCATCCGGCCAGGCGGTTGAAAACCATCGGCATTACCGGGACAAAGGGTAAGACTACAGCCACATATATGATAAAATCGATTTTAGAAAATGCAGGGTATCGGGTTGGCTTAATTGGAACTATAGAAACAATTATTGGGGATAGGCGGATTCCGGCGTCCCATACTACGCCAGAGTCCATTGAGGTGCAGCAGAGTTTCCGTGAAATGGTGGATTTTGGCTGTGACTGTGTGGTCATGGAAGTCTCTTCCCAGGGGCTGATGTTGCATCGAACGGCGGGATTCGAGTTCGACTATGGGATTTTTACGAATATAGAGCCGGATCATATTGGGCCCAATGAACATACAAGCTTTGAACATTATTTATCCTGCAAGGCTATGTTGCTTCGTCAGTGTAGGACGGGGATTGTGAACCGGGATGATGTTCATTTTGAACAGATGATACAGGGGCATACCTGTGAGTTAGAGACATATGGATTTTCTCAGGAGGCGGATTTGCGGGCCGTGGAGCCACAGCTTATTAAAAAGCGGGGGCAGTTGGGGATCGCCTATCAGCTGCAGGGGCTGATGGATTTTCCGGTGGAGATTGACATACCTGGAACTTTCAGCATTTACAATTCTCTGACGGCCATTGCAGTCTGTCGCCATTTTCAAGTGTCCCAGGATAATATTGTCCGTGCGTTAAGATGCGCAAAAGTAAAAGGGCGCGTGGAAATGGTCCCTGTATCGGATTCGTTTACGCTGATGATCGATTACGCCCACAATGCCATGGCGCTGAAAAGTCTTTTGTTGACGCTTAAAGAATATCATCCCCATCGGCTGGTCTGCCTCTTTGGCTGTGGGGGCAACCGTTCCAGATCCAGGCGTTTTGAGATGGGGGAAGTGTCTGGAGAACTGGCGGATTTGACCATCATCACTTCGGATAATCCAAGAGATGAAGATCCCCAGTCCATTATAGATGATATCAAGACGGGGATTGGCAGAACCGATGGGGAATATGTGGAGATTATTGAGCGAAAAGAGGCCATCGCCTATGCCATCCACCATGGGCAGCCGGGGGATATTGTCATATTGGCGGGAAAAGGCCATGAGGATTACCAGGAGATACAAGGGAAGAAATACCCTATGGATGAGCGGGAGCTGATTCGGGAGATATTGGAGGAAGACAGGAAACGGGGGGCGTTTTAACTGCAATGCTTTATGCGGACATTGTCGTAGACATTTCCAGTAAAAATCTGGATAAAGTATTTCAATATCGGGTTCCATCTCAGCTGGAGAGCCAGATCTGCATCGGCATGGTGGTGACGGCGCCGTTTGGCCCGGGAAACCGAGAGATAGCTGGGTATGTGGTGGAACTGAAGTCTGTGCCCTCTCTGGAGCCGGGGAAAATAAAGAGCATCCAGTCGCTAAAAAGCCATGCGGAGACTACGGAATCCAGGATGATTTTGTTGGCGGCCTGGATGAAACGCCGGTACGGCTGTACCATGGCGCAGGCGTTACGGACTGTGTTTCCCATAAAGGCCAAGATGAAGGCCAAGGAGCAGCGAACCATTGTGTTGCTGGCTTCAGAGGAAGAGATGAAGGAGCTCATAGCCTTATGGAAAAAGAAAAATTATAAGGCGCGGGTTCGTCTGCTGGAGCACATGTTTCGGGAAAAGCAGGCGGATTATGGGGAAACGATTCATCTGCTGGGAATCGGAAAAAATGTGGTGGAGGCATTGGAAGAGGCTGGAGTTGTACAGGTGACCAGTCAGCAGCGATTGCGGAATTTCATGGATTTCGCCAAAGGACAGGATGAGAAGGTTGTTTTGACCAACCAGCAAAGGCAGGCTGTGGAAGTGATTCGCCAAGAGTGGAAGGGGGCCGACCGTCCATGTTTGGTCCACGGGGTGACGGGAAGCGGAAAAACCCAGGTCTATATGGAGTTGATCGCACATGTTTTGCAGCAGGGGAAGCAGGCCATTGTTCTGATTCCGGAGATTGCCCTCACGTATCAGGTTATGATGGGATTTTATAGCAGGTTTCAGAAGCAGGCGGCGGTGATTCATTCACGGTTGTCTCAGGGGGAGAAATACGATCAGATGAAAAGGGCGAAAGCAGGGGAAATTTCCATTATGGTAGGACCTCGTTCCGCTCTTTTCACCCCTTTTCCCAGGCTGGGTCTGATTATTATTGACGAGGAGCAGGAGCAAAGCTATAAAAGCGAGCAGGCGCCCCGTTATCATGCCCGTGAAGCGGCCATTTACCGGGCGGGACTGGAAAAGGCCCATGTGGTTTTTGGATCAGCCACCCCTTCACTGGAGACGTATTACCGGTGTCAGAAGGGGGAGTATATAAAATGCACGCTGGATGCAAGGTACGGTCAGCGGCCCATGCCCCAGACGTTCGTTGTGGACATGCGCAAGGAGATTCAAGAAGGGAATCGGTCCATTTTAAGCCGGAAACTCCAGGAGGAGATGGAGCGAAGGCTTGAGAGAAGGGAGCAGGTGATTCTATTTTTGAACAGGCGGGGATACGCCGGATTTATCACCTGCCGTTCCTGCGGTTATGTGCTAAAATGTCCGCATTGCGACGTGGCTTTAGCGGATCATAGCAATGGCACAAGTGTCTGTCATTACTGTGGATTTACGCAGGAACAACAGAAGGTCTGCCCTGAGTGCGGTTCTTCATATATCGGAGGGTTTCAGGCGGGCACTCAGCAGATTGAGGCGGTTGTGAAAAAGCGATTTCCGTTAAGCAAAGCGCTGCGGATGGATTACGATACCACCCGGCGTAAAAAAGGACATTGGGAAATCCTGCAAGCGTTTCAAAACCGTGAGGCGGACATTTTGATTGGGACTCAGATGATTGTAAAGGGGCATGATATTCCCAATGTCACGCTGGTGGGAGTGTTGGCGGCGGACATGTCTTTGTTTGCGGGAGACTACGCTAGTGGCGAGCGGACGTTCCAGCTTTTGACCCAGGCGGTGGGCCGGGCAGGAAGAGGGTCGACTGCTGGCAGTGCGGTGATACAGACATATCAGCCGGAACATTATAGCATTGCCTGTGGCGCCCGCCAGGATTATGAAAGTTTTTATCAGGAAGAAATTGCATACAGGGAATTGCTGAATTATCCTCCGGTTTCTGGCATGATGGGGATTCTGGGGTTTGGGCAGGACGAGCGGCAGTTGGTGAAAGCCATGGGGTTTATCCGGCAGTTTATCGACCGGACAGGCGCAAAAGGTCATTGCCAGATCATCGGGCCTGCGGCGCCTGCTGTGGCCAAAGTGCAGGATGTGTACAGACGCATCTTGTACGTGAAAGACGCGGACAGGGCCAGGTTGCAAAAACTGAAGGACCAGGTGGAAGCCTACGTGCAGATTAACGCAGGGTTTCGGGAACTTCGCATACAATTTGATTTTCATATATAAAGGAGCATGGAAAAATGGCAATAAGAACAATCCGTTTGGAAGACGATCCGGTATTGGGAAAGAAATGCAGGCCGGTGGAAAAAATGACAGACAAGATTCACCAGTTAATCGATGATATGCTGGATACCATGTATGAGGCCAACGGCGTGGGATTAGCCGCGCCTCAGGTGGGCATATTAAAAAAGGTCGTTGTGATCGACGTGGGGGATGGTCCCATTGTTTTGATTAATCCACAGATTCTGGAGACGGAGGGAGAGCAGACAGGAGATGAAGGGTGCTTAAGCGTGCCAGGAATGGCCGGAGAGGTAACCAGGCCCAATTATGTGAAAGTAAAAGCCATGAATGAAAATATGGAAGTATTTGAAGTGGAGGGCACGGAACTGCTGGCGCGGGCTTTTTGTCATGAAATCGATCACCTGGACGGCATTATGTACACTTCTTTGGTAAAGGGTGGCCTGCACCCGGTGGAATACCAAGATGAGTGATTGTTTGGGAGGTATGTATGAGATTAATTTTTATGGGTACGCCGGATTTCGCAGTGGAGACGTTATGTCAGACGGCCAGGGCCGGGCATGAAATTCTGGGGGTGGTGACGCAGCCAGACAAACCGAAAGGCAGAGGTAAGTCATTACAGCCAACGCCAGTGAAAGAAGTGGCGCTTAAGCTGGGTTTGCCTGTGTATCAACCCGAAAGCATCAAATCTCCTGATTTTGTAAATGTATTAAAACAGTTGAAACCAGATATAATTGTTGTAGTGGCTTTTGGGCAGTTGATTAGAAGGGAAATTCTGGAAATACCGCCTCATGGCTGCGTCAACGTGCACGCCTCGCTTTTGCCAAAATACCGGGGAGCCGCTCCGGTGCAGTGGGCAGTGATCCGCGGGGAGCAAGAGTCCGGGGTTACGATTATGCGCATGGACGAAGGGTTGGACACCGGAGACATGCTGGTGAAGGAAGCTATACCGTTGGCGGCGGATGAGACCGGGGGCAGCCTGTTTGAGAAATTAAGTCATCTGGGCGCAAAACTTCTGGTGGAAGCTTTACAAGCCATTGATGCGGGAACCGTCGTGGCAAAACCGCAGCCCGAAGAGAGCCCTACGCCTTATGCGGCCATGATTCAAAAAAGCATGGGCTGCATTCAGTGGTCCAAAGAAGCGGTGGAGATTGAGCGGCTGTTACGGGGGTTAAATCCCTGGCCCAGCGCGTTTACTCATTTGAATGGAAAAACACTGAAAATTTTCAAAGGCAGCGTATGCGCTCCGGAGGATCTGGAAGGAGCGTCAGAAGCTATTCCCGGCCAGATATTGGCGGCGGATGCAAAAGGGATTTGTGTAAAGTGTGGACGGGACTGTCTGCGCATTGAAGAATTACAGTTGGAAGGGAAGAAGCGGATGCCGTCTGGAGAGTTTTTACGTGGACATTCCATACAAACAGGCGTCCTCTTGGAATAAATTTCATGAATGGAGGTAAGGATGGGATACTATGGATACGGATTTTACGGGCTGGACTGGACGGTGTTACTGCTGGTGGCTGGTATGGTATTGTCACTGCTGGCTTCTGCAAGTCTAAAGCGCACTTTTTCTGTATATTGCAGGATACCCAGCGCGTCTCGCATGACCGGGGCGCAGGCGGCCCAGAGGATTTTGTCCATGGCCGGGATCGGGGATGTGCAGGTGCGTCCAGTATCCGGTCAACTGACGGATCACTACGATCCCAGGACACGGACGGTGCGTTTATCAGAAGCGGTCTATAACCAGACCTCGTTGGCGGCCGTAGGCGTAGCGGCCCATGAATGCGGACATGCAGTGCAGCATCATACAGGATATGCGCCTCTTCGATGGAGAAGCGCCATTGTGCCGGTTGCCAATTTCGGTTCTGGACTGTCCTGGCCGATTTTCCTGGCAGGGCTTGTCACTTCTATGCGCCCGCTGCTTTACCTCGGGATTGCGCTGTTTATGGGGGCGGTTCTTTTCCAACTGGTGACGCTGCCCGTGGAAGTGAATGCGTCTGCCCGGGCATTGCGTTTGCTTACAGATGATGGGATTTTACAGGATCAGGAAGTTTCGGGGGCGCGCAAGGTGCTTAGAGCCGCCGCGCTGACCTATGTGGCCGCTCTGGCGACTTCTATTTTGCAGTTGCTTCGTTTATTGATTTTAGCCGGAGGAAGAAATCGTGAATAAAGGGTATCATGCAAGAGAAATCATATTGGAATTGTTACTGGAGATAAACGAGGAAGGAGTGTATTGCCACATCGCCATGGGCAATGCGCTGAAAAAATACCAGTTTTTGCCGAAAAAGGATAGAGCCTTTATCACTCGAGTTTGTGAAGGTACGGTGGAATACGCCGTTCAGATTGATTACATCATCAATTATTATTCCAAAATCAAAACGGCGGATATGAAGCCAGTGATCCGGGAAATTTTAAGAAGCGCAGTGTATCAGCTTATGTATATGGACAGCGTCCCAGACTCCGCCGTTTGCAATGAGGCCGTAAAGCTCGCCCAGAAAAAAGGTTTCTATAATCTGAAACCTTTTGTAAATGGCGTGTTGCGCACCATCGCCCGACGGATTGATGAAGTGGAATATCCCTCTAAATCCGATCCCGTTGCATATTTAAGCGCCCGTTATTCTATGCCGCAACATTTGGTGAGGCGTTGGGTGGACGTTTACGGGGCGGACATTACCCGTGAAATGCTGAAAAACTTTTTAGAGGAGAAACCCACAATCATCCGCTGTGTGCAGAATCACAATTCTCAGGAAGAAATTCTGGAGAGTTTGCGAAAGCAAAATGTAAAGGTGGAGAAGGCGCCTTACCTGGACTATGCGTTTTATATCTCTGGATACGATCATCTTATGATGCTGGACGCTTTTTGGAATGGGAAGATTTACGTGCAGGATTTAAGCTCCATGCTGGTGACGGAAATCGCCCATCCCAAGCGGGGAGATTATGTGATCGACTTGTGCGCGGCTCCTGGCGGAAAGGCTCTGCATATGGCAGATTGCATGGGGGATTATGGGATGGTGGACGCCAGAGACGTTACGCCCCGGAAGGTAGATTTAATTCGGGAAAATATATCCCGTTCCGAGGCCATTAACATACAGGCGCGATGTCAGGACGCCACAGCTTTTGATCCAGAGTCTGTGTTTAAAGCGGATATTGTGCTGGCGGATCTTCCCTGCTCCGGCTATGGAGTGATAGGGAAAAAGCCAGATATCAAGTATAAGATGACCGTGCAAAAACAGCAGGAGCTTGTGCTCTTGCAGCGCAGAATTCTATCTATGGCTGTGGATTACATAAAGCCAGGAGGCGTGTTGATTTACAGCACTTGCACCATTGCCAGCGAGGAAAATCAGGAGAATTATCAGTGGCTGCTGGACAATTTCCCTTTGCAGGCAGAAAGTCTGGACCCATATCTGCCCAAAGAATTACAGTGTATGACAACTGCCAGAGGATATTTGCAACTGCTGCCTGGAGTGCATCAGACAGACGGATTTTTCATGGCAAGGTTTAAGCGGGTGCATGCATGATGGTAAATGAAATAAAATCCCTTTACCTGGAGGAAGCCATCCAGGCAGTTCGGGAAATGGGTGGAAAAGATTTTCAAGGGAAACAGTTATTCCAATGGCTGCATCAAAAGCAGGTGGACAGTTATTCCGTTATGACCAATCTTCCGGGGGCGGTGCGTAAACGTCTGGAAGAGGAATGCCATCTTTTGATTTTGCAGCCAGTGGAAACTCAGATTTCCGCGTTGGACGGCACCAGGAAATACTTGTTTGCCATGCCGGACGGGCAAATGGTGGAAAGCGTCTGGATGCATTATCGCCATGGGGATTCTGTTTGCATATCCTCCCAGGCGGGATGCCGGATGGGATGCCGGTTTTGCGCATCCACAATAGGGGGGCTGGTGCGCAATCTAACAGCGCAGGAAATGCTAGAGCAGGTTTATGCGGTGGGGCGCGCCGTGGGGAAATCCGTATCCCATGTGGTGGTTATGGGAACCGGGGAGCCTTTGGATAATTATGAAAATCTCCTGCGGTTC
Organism: uncultured Lachnospiraceae bacterium; assembly: GCA_910588775.1. Taxonomy (GTDB): domain Bacteria; phylum Bacillota; class Clostridia; order Lachnospirales; family Lachnospiraceae; genus MGBC164599. The sequence goes on along the minus strand of CAJURH010000034.1, from coordinate 1,039 downwards.
ATCCGGATTTTGAACCATGAACAGGGAATGCGTATGAGTCAGCGCAATATCACGGTATCCACCTGTGGGATTGTGCCAAAAATCTATGAACTGGCCAGGGAGAAGCTTCAGATTACGTTGGCGCTTTCCCTTCATGGCGCCACCGATGAGAAACGGCAGGAGCTGATGCCCATTGCGAAAAAATACCCGCTTTCGGAAGTGATGGAAGCCTGTGATTTTTATTTTAAGAATACGGGAAGGCGAATTACTTATGAGTACAGTTTGATCCGAGGGGTCAACGATACGCAGGAAGACGCGCAGCAGTTGGCGAATCTTTTGCGGCATCGGAACTGCCATGTGAATTTGATCCCTGTAAATCCGGTAAAAGAGCGGGGATTTTGCCAGTCTGAGCAGAAAATTGTGGACAAATTCAAAAATAAACTTGAAAAATATGGAATTAATGTTACTATTAGAAGGGAAATGGGCCGTGATATAGACGGCGCTTGCGGGCAACTGAGAAGGCGTCATATGGATACGGATGCAGTACAGTAGAGATGTCCTCCTGTGGCAAAGTAAACCTTCACGCACCCATGAGCCAGGCGTTCCACTATTAAAATCTGTGCGGGCGCATTTGGCATCCCTGAATACATGCTGCCTATTGGGTGGCGGATTTTCAGAGTAATGGAAAGAGAGAAATGACGATGAGAGTGTACGCAGGTACGGACATCGGACAGCGAAGGCAGGTGAATCAGGATTATGTGTATGCCTCTATGGACGCCGTAGGGAATTTACCCAATTTATTTGTGGTGGCGGACGGAATGGGAGGACACAATGCGGGAGATTACGCCTCATCTTGCGCAGTTCATGTTTTAGTGAATACGATTAAAGAGGATGTGAATTACAATCCTGTGAAGATTATGCGTCATGGCATTGAAGCCGCAAACCTGAAAATTCTGGAGGAGTCAGCGACTTCTGCAGAGAGGAAGGGGATGGGCACCACGGCGGTGGTTGCCACTGTGGTGGGAAATTATACGTATGTGGCGAATGTGGGCGACAGCCG
>CAJURH010000033.1 GCA_910588775.1 uncultured Lachnospiraceae bacterium | reverse complement strand
TTTTATTAGAAATCCCAATTATTGGGACCATGATTTATAATATATTTATGAGCCGACAAAGCATCGATCATACTTTTTCGGAAGATTTATTTTTTAATCCATTTCGAATTGATTCTGAATTTTTGGATATATATTATGAAAACGCACACTTGAATGATTGCGGCGGGAAATATTTATACGCCAGTCGTATTGGAAACTATACAAATATAAATATTCATAACTGTATACGGGAAACCAATCACAGTATTTATATTTTAGAAGGTAGTTATGAAAAAGAAGGAAAAACCATCTCCAAAGAATATACCGACTGCAACCCAGCCATTGAAACCACTTTTATAAAACACGCAAAACATTTTCCTCACATTGAAAATGCAGAAGAATTTCTAAAACAAATGGATATACTATTATAACAAAAATGAGCGGGCTTTTCATTTATCCCCGCTCATTTTTTATCAAAGAGGATTTTTGCCTGGCACGCCACTTTTTCTTGGATATTTTCCAGGTGTACTTTTTACTTTCTCAACACATATTAAAGTTCTGGCCATATCTGATTCTGGAACAAAGAAATCCGCTTTTTCTTTAACTATACCTCCCAACAAACGAATAGCTTTCTTGGAGTTTTCCAATTCTTCTTGGAGTTTTCCAGACTTATAAGATACAAAATTCCCCCCCACTTGCACCAATGGAACACAGTATTCAGACAACACACTTAAATTAGCTACTGCACGTGAAACACACAAATCAAACTTTTCTCTATACTCGTGTTTCCTTCCAAAGTCCTCCGCCCGGCCATGCACAGTCCTCACATATTTTAAACCCAAATTTTCTATTAAAACATCCAAAAACTTAATTCTCTTATTCAGAGAATCCAACAGAGTCAACTGAATATCCGGGAAAACAATTTTCAGCGGAATTCCCGGGAATCCAGCGCCTGTACCAACATCAATTACTTTCTTAAACTTACTATCGTCTACCTCAGATAACTTAACAATACATAAACTGTCTAAAAAATGTTTCTTTATAACATCCTCGTAATCTGTAATGCCAGTTAGATTTGCTTTCTGATTCCATTCTATTAATAAATGATAATAATCTATAAATTGCTGCTCCTGCTCTTTTGTTAAGTGGATTCCCAGCTCTTCACATCCCTGTATCATTATCTGCATTTTTACAATCTCCACATTTTTATTTTGCCATCAGATGAATCATTAAAACAGATATATCCGACGGAGATACGCCCGATATTCTGGAAGCCTGTCCCAACGAAACTGGCTTGTATAGATTCAGCTTTTGTCTAGCTTCATTACGAAGATTAGGAACATCCTCGTAGTTAATATCTTCTGGCAATATTTTTTCCTCCAATTTTTTAAACTGCAAAACCTGCCTCTCCTGACGGTTAATATAACCCTCGTATTTAATGTGTATATTCACTTGTTCAGTTACGTCCCACGGAAGTTCCGGACGATCTTCGTCTAACTTTTTTAACATGTCATAATTAAGTTCTGGCCTCCGAATCAAATCGGCCAGCGTAACCCCAGATTTTAACAGCGCACTATTATTTTCTCTCAGAAAATCCTGAACCTCATTACTTACGCCAATATTTTTCTTCTCCACCCTGAGAATCTCTTTTTGAATTTTCTCCTTCTTCCACAGGACATATGCATAATCTTTTTCATCCACCAGGCCCACTTCATAACCAATTTCCCGAAGTCTTAAGTCAGCATTATCTTGTCTCAGTAGCAATCGGTATTCCGCACGACTTGTCATCATGCGATACGGCTCCTTATTTTCTTTGGTCACCAAGTCGTCAATTAAAACTCCTATATATGATTCACTGCGATCTAAGGTTACCATCTTTTTACCCAGTATCTTCATGGATGCATTAATGCCAGCTATTAAACCCTGAGCTGCAGCCTCCTCATATCCAGAACTTCCGTTAAATTGGCCGGCGCTAAACAATCCTTTTATAGATTTAAATTCTAAGGTGGGGTTAAGCTGACGGGGATTGATACAATCATATTCTATAGCATAAGCGTTTCTCACGATTTCCGCATTTTCCAAGCCGGGAACGGTGCGGTACATTTGAAACTGCACATCTTCTGGCAAAGAACTGGACATTCCACCCACATACATTTCCGTGGTATACAACCCTTCCGGTTCAATAAACACTTGGTGACGATTTTTATCCGAAAATCGAACAACCTTATCTTCAATGGAAGGACAATATCTGGGACCTGTCCCTTCGATCATACCTGAGTACAAAGGTGACCGATCCAGATTTTGACGAATGATTTCGTGGGTTTTTTCATTGGTATAGGTAAGCCAGCACGAAACCTGCTCCTTTTGGACTTCTTCCACCTTTGTGGAAAAAGAAAACGGGCGAATGCGCTCATCTCCCACCTGTCTTTCCATTTTTTCATAGTCAATAGTATTTCCATCCATTCTTGCGGGCGTACCTGTCTTAAACCGGAGTACCTCAATCCCCAATTCTTTCAAGGAATCTGTAAGGTGGTTGGCCGCCTGCAGACCATTGGGTCCTGTATTGGAACTGACGTCTCCATAGATACACCGCGCTTTCAAATAAGTTCCTGTACACAAGATCACCGCCTGAGATAAATAAGTAGCGCCAGAATAGGTAACAATGCCTTTTATCTCTCCATCTTCCACCAGCAACTTGGCAACTTCACCCTGTTTAACAGTCAGATTCTTTGTTTCTTCCAGCATCTTTCGCATCCGGTTGCTGTAAGCCTGCTTATCCGCCTGCGCCCGAAGAGAATGAACAGCTGGACCTTTTGACTTATTCAGCATCTTGGACTGAATGAACGTCGCATCAATATTTTTCCCCATTTCTCCGCCAAGCGCATCCAAATCTCTCACCAAATGCCCTTTGGAACTTCCTCCTATATTGGGATTGCAGGGCATCAAAGCAATGCTATCTACGCTGACTGTAAATAAAATCGTATTTAAACCCAGCCTGGCACACGCCAAACCAGCTTCACAACCTGCATGTCCTGCACCCACTACCACAACCTGATATTCTCGCACCAACCGGCTCATCTTTTCCTCCCATCTGCATCGAAATTATTTTCCAACACAAAAATTCTCAAATATTTCATGAATTACATCCTCATCAACCGCTTCACCCAGAATAGATCCCAAGGCTTCGTACGCATTCATCAAATCAATAGAATAAAAATCTTCCGGCATACCAGCATCCAGACTGACTTCCACCTGTCTCAAACTTTCTAATGCATCCTCCAACAATCCCTGATGCCTCAGATTCGTAATATAGATGTCTTCTGGCAAGTCCAATTTTCCCTGAAAAAACATGGAGGAAATACAAGACTCCAATTTATCAAAACCTGATTCATTCCTAGCAGACACAGAAATAACGGTTTTCCCCGTCAGACCCTCTAACTGCTTCGCCTGCACCTTAGCCGGCAAATCCATTTTATTTAACAAGACCACTGCCTGTCTATCCTGTATCATATCTATAATATGATAATCATTTTCATCCAATGGCACGGACCCATCTACCACATATAAGATAAAATCCGCCCGTTCCGCCTGTTCCTTGGCCTTATCCACGCCAATGCTTTCCACGATATCGGAAGTGTCTCGAATACCAGCTGTATCTACGATTTTCAAAGCCGCACCGCCAAAATGAATATACTCTTCCAGGACATCTCTGGTAGTCCCGGCAATCTCAGTGACAATAGCTCGGTCCTCTCCTACCAATACATTTAGGAGAGAAGATTTCCCGGCATTGGGTTTTCCCAATATAACCGTGCGTATTCCTTCCTGAATAATTTTACCATTGGAAACTGTGGATAAAAGCCTCTGAATTCCTTTCTGCTGTTCTTCCACCGTTTCTCTTAAATGTTCTCCATACCCGTCCAAAGATATATGCTCCGGATCGTCCAAGGCCGACTCTATATAGGCTATTTCATGCAAAATTATCTTACGAATTTCTTCAATTCTAATTTTCACAGAGCCTTTTAATTGCTGAATGGAATTTCTCAGCGCATAACGGTTCTTTGACTGTATGATGTCCATAACAGCTTCTGCCTGGGATAGATCTAACCTTCCGTTCAGAAAAGCCCTCTTTGTAAATTCTCCTGGTTCCGCAATTCTAGCTCCATTTCTCAATACTGTATCCAGAACTTTCTTCATAGCATAAATGCCACCATGACAATCTATCTCTACCGTATCCTCCCCTGTGAAAGTCCGGGGTTCACGCATCACCATCACCAATACTTCATCCACAACCTCATCATTATCGTATATATATCCATAGTGTATGGTGTGTGTAGGAACATTTTGTAACTTTTTATTAACTTTACTTCTATATATCCGATCCGCTATTTCCAATGCCTGAGATCCGCTCAAACGTATAATGCCAATTCCAGAAGCGCTCACCGCAGTAGAAATTGCCGCAATAGTATCCTTATACATATTCTCTCCTATAAAAAACAGCCGCCACTATTACTACATAGTGAGGGCTGATTTCTTTTATCTGCCTTTTGGCTTTACAACAATATGACGATAGGGTTCTTCCCCTTCACTAAAAGTTTCCACATTACGATTTCCCTGCAAAGTTGAATGTATGATTCTTCTCTCGTAAGGATTCATCGGTTCCAACACAACAGATTTCTTAGTCTTCCTGACTTTGTACGCGATACCTCTGGCCAAATTCTCCAGAGTCTCCCGCCGTCTGGCACGATAGTTCTCTGTATCCAGTTTCACTTTCACATATACATTGGCGCCTTTATTCAATACAAGCCCTGTAAGATACTGTAGAGAATCCAAGGTTTGTCCTCTTTTACCAATCAAGACGCCCATATTTTCTCCTGAGAAATCAATGCAAAGACTGCCATCTGTACTATTATATACGGATTCCATGTGAACTTCAATCCCCATAGCCTCAAAAACTTGGGATAAGAACTCTTCGGCCCGTTTCTTAACTTCTTCTATCTGTGCTTCATCTGTGATTACCTCAATCTGGCGGTTTTCCCTTCTTCTATATTCTCTGGTTCTGTCTTTTGCTGGCATTGTTTGTTCTGCACTTTTTTCTTCTCGCTGCTGTTCACCTATCTGCTGATTTTCTACTTTCTCTGGTTCAACCTTCTCCTCATCCTCAACAGCCGATCTCTCTTCTGTCTGTATCTCCTTTTCCGCTTCTTTCTTACTGGCTCTGATTACAAAAGGTTTGCTGCCAAATCCCAAGAACCCTTTACTTCCTTCACTAACAACTTGAATATCCAGCTCGTCACTGGGAGTTTCTAACTGCATAGACGCTTTAATAATAGCCTCTTCTTTTGTTTTGCCAGATATTTCAATATAATCCATCGCTCTCATCCATCCTCCCACTCTATACCAACCTATTCCACATACCTATTTTTTCTTTTTATTTCTTTCGTCAAACTGCTTAACCATATTTGCTTTCGCTGCAATGCTTCCTGGTTTCGGATGATTATTTTGCGGAATATCTACTTTTTTATTTGCTAAAGAGCCTGTTTCTTTCTCAAGATTTCTCACACTCTGGTGCGCCTGATTCGTAATCTTCTGAGGCGGAAGCCCTGCTTTCTCCCTCCTCTTTGCAGCTTTATCCATATTCTTCTTAATCAAATCATCAATGTCCATTTTACGGATATGGCGATTAATCAACAACATCTGCAATCCCCGCAGCACAGCTCCGGCGATCCAGTAAATTCCAATACCAACCTGAAAAGAAAAACACATAACTGCTGAGAAAATAGGCATAAACGTATTCATCGTTTTCATTGTGCTGGCCATGCTGTTTTCTGCATCATCCGTGGAAACCTGGGGCATCAGGCGATAGTTCAGCCATTGGGTAAACCATGCTAACAACGGGATCAAGACCGCTCCAATGACAAGCAATATGCTCCCGGCCGCAAATGCGCTTTTAATAATATCCCATGGAGTATCTGCAATGTTTAATCCCAAAAAAATCTGCATTCCAGACAAGTTCGCCGCCGTTGAATCAATGGTGCTTGAGAATGTGGAAAACTTATCAATATCTGCAAATTCTTGCCATTGAGAGGGCGAAAGTTTATACAGGACATCAATCACTGATTCCCTGGTCGCCACATCGTTTTCTAAAACCAAACTTACCTGATTAATCTTATTATCTTCCAGAAATTTCTGCAAAATCTCTGTATATCCATTTACATGTACAATTTTATCAACTACATCTGTAAATACAGATCTAGCGCTGCTCACATATGCAGGTATCCTGTAAATAACCTGGTAAAGAGATAACAAAATGGGCATCTGAATCAAAAGCTGCAAACAACTCCCCGTAGGAGACACGCCATATTTCTGATACACCATAGATGTTTCTTCCTGCATTTTCTGCATAGAGATCTGATCTCTTTTATCCTTATACTTTTTTTGAATCGCCTGCAATTCAGGGTTCATGACTGCAGACATCTTCGAAAACTTCTGCTGTTTGATCTGGAGGGGCGTCATTAACAGGTAGACAATCAGAGTAAAAATAATGATACACAGGCCAATATTTTCAATTCCGAAAAACTTGTCCAAAAACTTGAATATCCCATCCATCAGACAGCCCAATATATAAGCTATCTGGCCTAATATTGGCACACTGCTCTTCGTAGCTAAAATAAACAAAATCAATTTCCTCCTGGTAATTTTCTAAATGCCGTTTACGGCACCGGGTCATACCCGCCTTTTGAGAAAGGATTGCACCGCAAAATCCTCCATACCGTCAACACTCCTCCCTTAAATGCCCCATATTTTTCAATAGCCTCTATCCCGTACCTGGAACAACTGGGAAAATAAGGACATTTCGTGAGTTTCACAGGTGATACATACTTTTGATAAAACTGAATGGACCGAATTAATAATCTTTTCACCATTTCTTACCTATTATAATATGATGCATATTTCCCAGATGTATCAACGCACTTTCCAAATCCCAATAACTCTTCTCCTTTGCCTGCACCCTGGCGACAACAACAATATCCAATCCTCTTTGAAAACAATTTTCATTTAACCGATAACTTTCCCGAATCAACCTGGTAACTCTGTGACGGACCACACTGTTTCCAACCTTTTTACTCACCGAAATGCCCAGACGGTTCCTATCTGTGGCATTGTCAAAAACATACATCACCAGCAGACGATTGGCATAAGACGCCCCCTGCCGGTAAACCTTCTGGAAATCCTTGTTCTTTCTCAACGATTCCGAATAATCCATAATAAAATCCCCACACAGATATTCAATAAATATCTGCATCCGCACAAACGTAATCTAGAGCATGCTTGAAATAACCCTCAAACAAACTCTAGACTTACATAGAAGAAAAGACCACAGTTATGCGGTCTTATGCGGATAATTTCTTTCTCCCTTTTAATCTTCTGGCAGCTAATACCTTACGACCGCCTTTTGTGCTCATTCTCGCCCGAAAGCCATGGACTTTAGCTCTATGTCTTTTTTTCGGCTGAAACGTCATTTTCATAATCAGACACCTCCTTTACCGCAAAGTTTGAAAAATATCATTTCAATTATATGCATAAATAAGCCATTCGTCAAGCGGAAATCCTCAAAAAGATAGATTGTTCCACCACAGTTTACGTAACATTATCCACAAAATGTGGATAACTTGTGGATAACTATATTTTTTTCGTGTAAAAACCCGATTTTCATACACATATCTACAAGAAAATCCTTTAAATAAGCCATTTCAACATTCATACTATTTATACACATTTTTAATAATTTGGTAACATTATGGTAACCGCCTAAATATTTAGTCATTGCGAAAAACTCTTATTTATTATAATATGGAAGATGTAAAAAAAGAATTGGAGAGTTGGTTATGAACATGATACAGGAAAAATGGGACGAGATACTGAAAATTGTAAAAACAGAACACGAAATGTCTGATGTTTCTTTTAACACATGGCTATTACCCTTGAAAGTGCATAGTGTGGACGGCAACATTGTAACTATCGTTGTCACCGAGCAGGCCGCGTTAAAATATATCAGCAAAAAATACACCCTTCCCCTACAGGTGGCCATCGGGGAAGCTACGGGCATTATGGACTGCAAAGTAAAATTTATCCTGGAAGAGGACGTGGCTGCCAAACCTCTCACAAATCAAGACGCCAGCGCCACACGATTAGAAGAGGCACGGCTGAATCCAAAATATACTTTCGACACCTTTGTGGTGGGGAGTAACAACAAATTCGCTCATGCCGCTTCCCTTGCCGCCGCCGAATCTCCTGGTGAAATTTATAATCCACTTTTTATCTACGGAGGCGTGGGACTTGGCAAAACGCATCTAATGCATTCCATCGCCCATTTTGTGATAAACGCATCCCCCCAAAGCCGTGTTTTATACGTAACCAGCGAAGAATTTACCAATGAACTAATTGAATCCATCCGTAATGGCAACAACACGGCTATGACCAAATTTCGCGAAAAATACCGGAACATTGACGTACTCTTAATTGACGACGTTCAATTCATCATAGGTAAAGAATCCACACAGGAAGAATTTTTCCACACTTTCAACGCTCTCCACAGCGCCAAAAAACAGATTGTCATTTCCTCAGATAAGCCACCAAAAGATATGGAAATTCTGGAAGATCGAATTCGGTCCAGATTTGAATGGGGATTAATCGCAGACATATCCACACCTGATTATGAAACGCGTATGGCAATCTTAAGGAAAAAAGAAGAACTGGACGGGTACAACCTAGATGAAGAAGTGATTAAATACATTGCAACAAATGTGAAATCCAACATACGGGAACTGGAAGGCGCTTTAAATAAGGTAATGGCTTTTGCCAACCTTGAAAAAAGGGAAGTAACCTTGGAACTGGCCGAACAAGTGTTGCAAGATATTATCTCTCCAGATGACAAACGGGCCGTAACGCCAGAATACATAATTAATGTAGTTTCTGAACATTTTGACATACCCGTTGAAGACATTTTAAGCAACAAGAGAAGCTCCCGGATTGTTTTCCCCCGCCAGATCGCCATGTACCTTTGCAGAGACATGACGGACACTGCCTTGAAAATGATTGGCAAACATATAGGCAACCGAGATCATACCACAGTAATGCATGGCATCGAAAAGATAGAAAAAGAGATGCAAAAATCTCCCACTACACAAAATACCATTGAAATCCTCAAGAAAAAGATTAACCCTCAAAAATAACGGAGATTTCCACATGAAAATGTGAATTAATTGTTTTACTTCTGTGAATTGTGGTGTATAATCCCTATGAATATTTTTTATGGTGAGTCAATCCTACACAGCCTGTACACACTCATTCACAGACAAACCATCTACCTTGAACATAGTTATCAAGCTGTAAAACCTTGGAAACACAAGCTTAAACATGCTTTTTCACATATTCACAGCCCCTAAGAAGATTACTTTGAAATTCTTTTTCTATTATTTATAAGTTCCAGCCGCCAGAAATCTAGAAAGGAAATTGTGTACAACCATGAAAATAATCTGTTCAAAGACCGATTTATCAAAAGGTATCAATATTTCATTAAAAGCCGTGCCCAACAGGACAACCATGCCCATTTTAGAATGTATATTAATCGATGCCTCGGCAAGTCAAATAAAATTCATATCCAACGATATGGAACTGGGCATCGAAACAATAGTAGATGGAACCATTGAAGAGAAGGGTATAATTGCTCTGGATGCCAAAATTTTCTCAGAGATCGTTCGCAAGCTCCCAGAGAGTATGGTCGTTATACAGACAAATGAGGCTTTGAATGTGACAATCACATGTGAAAAAGCGAAATTCAATATACCTGGGAAATCTGGAGAAGATTTTGCATATCTTCCTGTTATTGAGAAAGATGAATCTCTGACAATCTCTCAGTTTACTTTAAAAGAAATGATTCGTCAGACAATTTTCTCGATTGCGGTTAATGAGAACAATAAACTGATGACAGGAGAATTATTTGAGATTAAAGATGGAATTTTGAAAATAGTATCCCTGGATGGTCACAGAATCTCTATACGCAACGCTCAGCTGAAAAAGCAATATTCAGACAGAAAAGTCATTGTTCCCGGTAAAACGCTGGGTGAAATCAGTAAGATCCTTTCTGGTGAGGTGGATAACTTAGTCAGCATATTTTTTGGTGAGAATCACATATTATTTGAATTTGATAAGACAATGGTGGTTTCTCGTCTTATTGAAGGGGAGTATTTTAAGATAGATCAGATGTTATCCAGTGACTATGAGACCATGGTGTCTATCAATAGAAAAGAATTTCTGGATTGTATAGACCGCGCGGCTTTGTTTATCCGGGAAAACGATAAGCGTCCAATCATCATACAGATCACGGATACGGCTATGGAGTTGAAAATCGATTCCGCCATGGGGTCTATGGATGAAGAAATTGATATAGAAAAAGAGGGAAAAGATATTTTGATAGGATTTAATCCAAAGTTTTTAATGGACGCATTAAAGGTGATTGATGACGAAACTATCCATATTTATTTGGTGAACCCGAAGGCGCCTTGCTTTATCCGGGATGAGGAGAGGCAGTATACGTACTTGATTTTACCAGTGAATTTTAATCAGATAGGATAATGGAGAGCGGTATGAACGATACATTTGAGATTCGGTTGAGGGATGAATATATTAAATTGGGACAGGCTTTGAAAGCGGCGAATTTAGCGGAAGACGGAGTTGAAGCTAAATATATGATTCAGGATGGATTGGTGGAAGTGAATGGTGAAAAAGAAACTAGGCGGGGAAGGAAACTGTACGCCGGAGACGTGGTCAGCTTAAAAGGTAATCAGATTCATATTATAGGGTGAAGAATGTATATTGAATCTCTGCAATTAAAAAATTTTCGAAATTATCAGTCCCTTGACCTTCAATTTGATCAGGGGACTAATATCTTATATGGGGATAACGCCCAAGGAAAAACAAATATTTTGGAGGCTGTCTATCTCTGTGGAACCACCAAGTCACACAAAGGAAGTAAAGATAGGGAAATCATCCGGTTTCAGGAAGAGGAATCTCATATATGCATGAGAATCGTGAAAAATAGCCTGCAATATAAGTTGGACATGCATTTGAAGAAAAATAAGCCAAAAGGAGTGGCTATCAATGGGATTCCCATTCATAAGGCTAGGGAATTGTTTGGTGTGGTAAATCTGGTTTTTTTTTCACCGGAGGACTTAAATCTTATTAAAGAGGGGCCTAGTGGAAGAAGAAAATTCTTAGATCTTGAGTTATGTCAACTTGATAAGATTTATTTATCTGATATTGTAAATTATAATAAAATTTTGAATCAGAGAAATAAGCTTTTAAAAGATATTGCCTTTCATCCGGGATTGGAAGAGACTATGGATGTATGGGATTTTCAGCTTTTGCAATATGGGGGCCGAATTATTGCAAAGAGAAGGGAATTTATCTTTCAGCTTAATGAGACGATACAAGATATTCACGGTAGCCTCACCGGAGGAAACGAACGTCTGGAATTAATTTATGAGCCAAGCGTTTCGGAAGCGGATTACGAGAATGTTTTGGCAACGAACCGGGAAAGGGATTTGAAAATGAAGACTACTGGTACAGGTCCTCACAGAGATGATATGTGTGTAAAGGTGAATGGTTTTGATATTCGCAAGTATGGTTCCCAGGGACAGCAGAGAACGGCGGCTCTTTCTCTGAAGCTGTCTGAGATCTATTTGGTGAAAAGGACAATCCATGATACGCCGGTTTTGCTTTTGGACGACGTGCTCTCGGAACTGGACAGCAGCCGGCAGAATTATTTGTTAAGCAGCATACATCATATACAGACTTTTATAACCTGTACAGGTTTGGATGATTTTGTAAATAACAGATTTCCCATTAACAAAGTGTTTCAGGTGGTGGCCGGCAGTATTCGGTGATGGTAAAATAAGCTCTTTGACAATGCCAATGCCCTATGATACACTGTGGATAGGTAACAAAAGAATATTTGGATGGAAAGTTGGTGATGAAAATGGACAGAGAAGAATTTCATGCGAAATTGGAAATAATCAATGAATTGGTATATAAGAAAGATTACAAAGGCGCATTGGAGCATGTGGATTCCATTGAATGGAAGAGGGTAAGGGATATGCATACTCTTTGTGTGGCAGGTGAAGTGTATGCAGCAAATAAGCGCTATCAAGAAAGTAAAGAAATTTTTCTTCTGGCCTACAGCCGTTCACCCGTAAGGAAAAATATTTTGTATCGACTGATCGAAGTGTCTATAAAGATGGACGATCTGGACGAGGCATTGAAATATTATCAGCAATTTCTGGAAGCAGCGCCAAATGACAATACGCAATATATTTTAAAATATAAAATATACAGCGCAAGGAATGCCCCTTTGGAAGAACAGATACAGATCTTGGAAGAATATAAGGAAAAAGAATATACTGAGAGATGGTCTTACGAACTGGCGAAATTATATTACAAAGCAGGGGAAGAGAAAAAATGCATAGAAATCTGCGATGATATTGTATTGTGGTTTAGCGAAGGCGAATATGTGATGAAATCCCTGGAATTAAAGCAGCGTTTGGCAGATTTGACCCCAAGGCAAAGAGTTATTTATGAAGAGCAGCTACAACCAAAGGCAGAGGAAAAGGAAATAGAAGCGCCTCCATTGGAGGAAGAGGCTGAAATAGAGGCGTCGGAGGATGCGGAAAATACAGAAGAAGATAAAAGTGATGAGCTGGCGGATAATATGGCGCCGATGGTTGACAACAATGATTCTTTGCAGGAGAAGATCAGTAAAGGGATTAAAGATATATTTGCGGGGATTGTGAAAGAATGGGAAGGGGAAGAAGAATACCTGGAAGGCTATGCTGGTACGCCAAAAATTAATATTGCAGATGTGATTCCGCCACAGAAAGTAGAAGAAAGCATCAAAGAAAAAGAATTGGCTCAGGAACAGCAGGAAGAACAGTTGGAAATGGAAGCTGTTAGTCAGGAAGAACAGGAAAATCCAGAAGAAATACAATCCCAGGAAAAAGCGGATGAAGTAGACGAACCAAAGCAAACAGAGTCGAAGAGTGAACCGGAAATCACATTGTATTCCAGAGAACCGGAAGTAATGCAGGAGCAGGAGAGCCTAGAAGAAGAGTTTGACGATGTAGAAATATCGGATGTAGAGGAGTCAGAAAGTGAGCCGGAAGTGGCGCAAAAGCAGGAAGAATTGGAATTAGAGCCGGCTCAGGTGGAAGAAAAACTGGAAAAGCAAGAGTATAAAAAGTTTGATACTAGTAAACTTCCCAAGCTGGAGCTTCCAGAATTTAATTTGGAAGAAGTGATTCTTTCCGCTGCGGAGAAACAAGGAATTGAAGTGCCTGATATAGAAATTGCGCCAAGCTTGCCCCAGGAGACGGAGGAGAAAGAAGAGCAGAAAGAGGATCAAGCGGAAGATACAGAAAGAGAAGAGGAAGAAGAACATATAGAGGCGCCTCCTGTTATGGACAAAATTCAGCCGGAGGGTGAGATACGTCCGCAAGAAGAGATTCTTAGTGAAGAGGAGAGTTTGATTCAGTTTATAGAATCCAAGGACGCTAAGGACGAGGAGGAACAGGATTTAATTGTTCCAAGAAGTGAATCGCTGGATGATGTAGAGATAAAGTTGTTTAGCTATTTTTCCATGATTCCCGGCATGAAAGAGCAGTTGGTGAAAGCGCTGTCCGACGCTCAGTTGGCGGCTACAGATAAAACATCCAGATTCGGAAATGTGATAGTAATGGGAAATTCTCGAACTGGAAAGACGAGGCTTACAGACGGTCTGATTAAAACTATATGTCGTGAACTGCACATGCCGGCTGCTAGAATCGCCACAGTGGAAGCATCTCAGCTAAATGGAAAAGACATTGCGAAGATTGTCAGTAAACTTGCAGGAGGTTTCTTGGTGATTCAGAAAATCAGTCAGTTGGATTCGGACAGCGTAATGCAGTTGAACCAGGCTATGGAGTTCCGAACAGATGGGCTGACAGTTATTCTGGAAGATGAGAAAATAGGCATGCGCAAATTTATTGCTAAATACCAGAAGTTTGCTAAAAAGTTTACTTCCACCATTAATATTCCCGTATTTACCAACGATGAATTGGTGCACTTTGCGAAAATATATGCGGATGAAATGGGTTATGTGATGGATACAATGGGGGTTTTAGCGCTATATAACCTAATTGGCGATAACCAAAAAGAAGATGAGCCTATGACAATCGGTACGGTGAAAGACATGATTGATGCGGCGATCACCAAGGCTGAAAGCAGTCACCGGAAATTACAGAGGTCCATTTCTAAAAAAAGATTTGATAACGATGGAAAAGTTGTTTTATATGAGAAAGATTTCAAATAATTGCGCAGTGCGCAGAAGAGGAAGTAATATGGTCAAACCTTATTTGGGAAATTCGAAACACACGATAGAGATTATAAAAAAATATGAATTTGTATTTCAGAAAAAGTTTGGCCAAAATTTTTTAATAGATACACATGTTCTGGACCGGATTTTTGATGCGGCGAAAATCTGTGAAGATGATTTTGTGCTGGAGATAGGACCTGGTATCGGCACATTGACCCAATATTTGGCCTCTTCTGCGCGTAAAGTAGTGGCTGTGGAAATTGATGGAGCTTTGATTCCCATTTTGAAAGATACATTAAGGGATTATTCCAACGTAGAAGTGATACACAGTGATATTTTAAAAATAGATTTGAAAGAACTGATAAGAGAACAAAATCAGGGGAGAGCCATAAAAGTGGTGGCGAATCTCCCTTATTATATTACAACGCCTATTCTTATGGAATTGTTGGAGAAGAGGATTTCTATAACTTCCATAACGGTTATGGTGCAAAAGGAAGTGGCAAAGCGTATGTGTCAGGGGCCTGGATCGAAGGATTATGGAGCGCTGTCGCTGGCGGTTCAGTATTATTCAGAACCGTCTGTAGTTGCTAATGTGCCGCCGAATTGTTTCTTGCCCCGTCCAAAAGTTGGAAGCGCGGTTATACAGTTAAAAATTCATGAAAAACCGCCGGTGGATACAGTGGATGTACATTTAATGTTTCAGCTCATAAGAGCGTCTTTTAATCAGAGGCGGAAAACTTTGGTCAATGGTTTGCTCAATTCCCCAGAACTTTTTTTGAAAAAAGAAGATATCCACATTGCGTTAGAAAAATGCGGGCTTCCGGTGGATATACGCGGTGAGAAATTGAATTTAAGTCAATTCGCCAAATTGTCGGATATATTTGTGGAACAACTTTCTCAGAAAAAATAAACAGGAAATAAAAAATAGAACGCTAAGCGGAGCGTTCTATTTTATAAAGGAAGGAGTGCCGAACTATGTCGGCATATGAAAAAGAAATTTGATAAAAATAATTTAATGGTTGTTATTATTTTTATGATAAACAGTATATCCACGAATTATGATAAAACAATGATTAAGTTGTAAAGAAATAATGAACGATTCTCAAATGTTTTATGAACCAGTTCCTTGTGGTTTCATAGTATATGGATAGGATAATTTTTATAAAATATTAAGGATTGTTATGGTGAGTCTGTGTTATAATGGTTAAGATATTTAATTAAATAGGATGGAGGGGTTTCATTCATGAGTCGGAGCAGAGTAGCTGCTTTTTTACTGGTTTTGTTATCCTTGACGATGCAGATTGTCTGTGTGCATGCTGCTGAGTCAGATATAAATTCAGCGAATTCATTTATTTCCTTGGGGGCGGATTTAACCGACGCAGAGAGACAAATTGTACTTGGATTTTTCAATCTAGATGAAGTAGACTTATCTAACTACAATGTTATCACCATTACCAATCAGGAAGAACATGAATATTTAGATGCTCATTTAGACAAAGGATTGATTGGAAACAGGGCATTGTCAAGCGTTATGGTAACGACCAGAGAAAAGGGATATGGCATCCATGTTATAACACAGAATATTTCCTACTGCACTGTAGGCATGTATCAGAATGCATTGGCTACTGCGGGGATTAAAGATGCGGATATTATGGTGGTGGGACCATTTAGCATTTCCGGAACCGCTGGATTGCTGGGCGCAATCAGATCCTACGAAGGATTAACTGGGCAAGCCATGGACAGTGAGCAGATAGAGGCTGCTAATCAAGAGCTGGCAGTGTCCAGTCGGTTGGGACAGGTTTTGGATGATCCGGTTCGGGCAGAACAGTTAATTAGCATAATAAAAGATAAAGTCATTGATAACGATTACAGTCAAGAGAAAGTGGGAGAGATTATCGATCAAACGGCAGCGGAGATGCAGATAAGCCTTACAGAAGAGGATAGGCAGAGAATTTTAGAATTAATGGACCAGGTAGATAAGCTGGATTTAAATATGGAAGATATTAAACTGCAGATATCCGATTTATATGCCCAGCTTCAGAATGTAACTCTTCACGTGGAGGAAGAACAGGCGAAAGGATTTCTGAATCGGTTGTGGGAGCGATTTGAAAGTTTTGTTATGAATTTGTTTTAAATTGCGTATATTTTTTCAGCATAGGGGAAAATTAAAAATAAAAAGGAGTTTTTTATGAAAATTGCTTTTTATAGTACAAAACCTTATGATAAAATCTGGTTTGAATCATTGAATAATGAGAAATATGGATTTGATATTGATTTTTTGGAAAGTCCATGCAAAGAGGCTAGTATTACGCTTGCGAAAGGGTATGACGCTATTTGTATTTTTGTAAATGATTATGTGACTGCGCCCATGGTGGAAGAATTATACCAAATGGGCGTAAAAGGAATTTTGCTGCGGAGCGCTGGATTTAACCATGTGGACTTGAAGGCCGCTAAGGGAAAACTGGAAGTGCTCCGGGTGCCAAGCTATTCTCCAGAAGCAGTTGCTGAATACGCCATGGCTATGCTGCTGACTGTCAACCGTTACACCCATAAAGCTTATACCAGAACCAGGGAATTTAATATGAATATTAATGGCCTGATGGGGAGAAATCTTTTTCATAAGACCGCAGGGATTGTGGGGACCGGGAAGATTGGACAGGCGATGATTCGAATTTGCCAGGGGTTCTCTATGGATGTGATTGCATATGATCTCTATCCAAACAAGGATCTATCAGTAAAATATGTTTCCAAAGAAGAATTATTTAGAAATTCAGATGTGATTAGCCTGCATTGTCCATTGACGGAAGAAACTTATCATCTGATCAATAAGGAAAGCATTAGTCAGATGAAGAAAAATATTTATTTAATTAACACATCCCGCGGGAGATTAATTGATACTTCTTATTTGATTGAAGGACTGATTCAGGGAGTTTTTGCCGGAGTGGGGCTGGATGTATACGAAGAGGAAGAAGGAGTGTTTTATGAGGATCGATCCAATGATATTATGTTGGATGAGGAATTGGCCAGACTGACATCCTTCCCAAATGTTTTGATTAGTTCTCATATGGGTTTTTTCACAAAAGAGGCGACGAAAGCCATTGCGGAAGTTACGCTGGAGAACGCTTACGCGCTGGAAAACGGCAAAGAATTAAAGAATTCCGTAGTTTCTTAAAAAAAAATTAAAAACCCCAATTTTATAGATTCATGTGTTATAATATCCCAGTCTATAAAAATATACCTCAAAAGGCATCCCATTCTGTCACTCGGCGTGATTTAAGGTTATAGAAGAAGGATGTGATCAAAACATGGAATCACTGCCATTAAGGTTTTTTAAAGAGATAAATAACTGGGATACTGTTATTTTTATTTATAATTCAGCCTTGAAAGAAATTGGGACAAAAATTGATATTCTGAATGATGAATTTCAGCATAGACATAGATACAATCCTATAGAGCATGTAAAATCCAGGATCAAGGCCCCTGAAAGCATTGTGAAGAAGTTGAAAAAGCGTGGATATGAGACCAGTATTGAGAATATGGTGAAGTATATCAATGATATTGCGGGAATACGCATTATTTGTTCATTTACTTCAGATATTTATAAAATAGCGGAGATGATTGCTAATCAAAACGATCTAAAGGTTCTTTCCATTAAGGATTATATCAAATATCCCAAAGAAAGCGGCTATCAAAGCTATCATATGATTGTAACAGTTCCAATATTTCTTTCAGACAGTGTTATAGATACGAAAGTGGAAATACAGATCCGGACGATAGCGCAGGATTTCTGGGCAACTCTGGAGCACAAAATATATTACAAATTTGAAGGGAATGCACCTGACTATATTAGCCGGGAGTTGAGGGAGTGTGCAAAGATTATTAGTTATCTGGATGAGAGAATGTTACGACTAACTGATGTGATTTTAGAGTCAAAAAAAACAGATGTTTCTTAAAAATGATGAGCGCCCAGGCAATAAGGTGCATGCCTGGGCAAATTATTATTATGAAAAAATTATATGTGTAATGAAAACATTACCTTTTTTTTATGCATTTCTTCTAACACCTCCCAATCATACCAACAAAAAATGAACAAATAATGAATAAAATGTAAAAAAATTACATAGACAAGTAATTTAGTAAAATACCAAGTAGACAGTTCACCAGAACGCATTCTGTGGTATAATAGGAGAAAATAGTAACTGGTTATGGTTACGCAATAAAATATAAAAATAAAAGGAGATTATACGTATGTCTGAAACAATGAAGGATTATGAAAACGAACTGGAGGTTTCCTATCAGCAAATGGAAGAGAAACAAAGTATGTTTGATTCTTTGAGTGAGGAAGAGCAGGCTGTTTGGGAAGAACTGAAACAGATGAAAGACGATAAGACAGAAGTCGAAGTGAAAATCAAAGAGATCGTGAAAGGCGGAGCAGTTGCATATCTGAATGAAGTGAGAGGATTTATTCCTGCGTCGAAATTATCTCTAAATTATGTGGAAGATCTAAATGAATTCCAGGGTAAAAATATAAAAGTGAGAGTTCTTGAAATTGAAGTGGAGAATAAGAGGCTTATACTTTCAGCTAGAGAGATTTTGAAAGAAGCTGAAGCGGCTAAGAAGCAAGAAGAGTTGGGAAAAATGGAAGTAGGCATGGTTGTCAATGGCGTGGTTGAGACAATCCAGCCTTATGGCGCATTTGTAAAACTGGAAAATGGTTTATCTGGGCTGATTCATATATCACAGATTAGCAATCGGAGACTGAAAACAGTGCAGGAGGCGTTGAATCTGGGTGATGAAGTTACAGCCAAAATAACCAAAATCCAGGATGGAAAGCTTAGCTTGAGTATAAAAGCTCTGAACGATAATATGGAGCCTCAGGATCAGGAAATAGATTATGAAATTCCTAAGAGTCAACAGCTGACAACGTCTCTGGGATCTTTATTTGCAAATATTAAGTTGGATGATTAATTTTATGGAGAAAAGCTGTCCGAAAATATTCTATGAGGCCCGGAGGGGATCGCGATGGGAAATCAAAGAAGAGTGTTCGTGGTAGGTCATAAGAATCCAGACACAGATTCTATATGTTCCGCTATCGCTTATGCGGATATAAAAAACAGAAGCCATGAGAAAAAGTATGTGGCGAAAAGAGCGGGACAGATTAATGAGGAAACGGAATATGTGCTGAATCGGTTTGGAGTGAATCCGCCAGGATATATTTCTGATGTGGGCACGCAAGTGAAGGATATGGATATCCGGAAGAGTCCAGATGCATACAGCTATTTCTCAATCAAGAACGCTTGGGCTCTGATGAAAGACAATGGAGTTGTGACACTGCCTGTGAAAGATGAAAATGGTTGTCTGGAGGGTATTGTCACAGTAGGGGATATTGCCAAGATATTTATGGAAATGCCGGATAATCGCATATTGGCAAAAGCACGGACGCAATACCGTAGAATAGCGGAGACGATTGAGGGTGAGATAACAGTTGGCAATGAACATGCCTATTTCGTAAAAGGGAAAGTGAATATTGGGGCAGCGCATCCACAAATTATGAAAAAACATGTGGAAAAAGATGATCTTGTCATAATGGCAGATCGGGAGGATGACCAGAAATCTGCCATAGAGATGGGGGCCAGTTGCATTATTATATGCCTTGGTTCAAAAGTGAGCGGTGAGGTTAGGCTTCTAGCGGAAAAAAATGATTGTGTTGTGATTACCAGTCCATTGGATACTTATACAGTGGCTACGTTGATCAATCAGAGTATTCCCATTCGGCATATTATGAAAAAGGATAATCTGATTACATTCAGTACAGAAGATTATACAGACAATATCAAGGAAGTAATGGTGAAGAACCGACACCGGGCATTTCCAGTTATTAGTAAAAAAGGCAAATGCATTGGGACAATTTCCAGAAGAAATTTTATGGGGATGCATAAGAAACAGATTATCCTTGTGGATCACAATGAAAGAGATCAGGCAGTGGATAATATAGAGAATGCAGAAATTCTGGAGATTATCGATCATCACCGTCTAGGAAGTCTGGAAACTTTACAGCCTGTGTTATTTAGAAATCAGCCTGTAGGGTGTACGGCAACAATTATGTACCAGATGTATGAGGAAAATAAATTGGAAATATTCCCGGAAATTGCCGGACTGTTGTGTGCAGCCATTATTTCAGATACGCTTATGTTCCGCTCACCAACATGTACAGTGGCTGATAAAATGGCGGCAGGAGCATTAGCGTTGATTGCGGATATTAACATTGAAGAATTTGCTGCAGAAATGTTCCGCGCTGGAAGCAATCTGAAGGATAAATCTCCGGAAGAAATTTTCTATCAGGATTATAAGAAATTTATGGCGGAAGAATCCAGTTTTGGCGTGGGGCAGATTAGCTCAATGAATCCGGAAGAGCTTGCCGCATTGAAAGAAAAATTGCTCCCCTTTATGGAGAGTGAATGTGGAAGGCACGGGATTTCCCAGGTGTTTTTTATGCTTACAAATATTATGGAGGAATCAACGGAACTTTTGTATTATGGTGAAAATAGTGAACAAATGATCGAAAAAGCGTTCCGTATCCAAAAGGAACAGGGAACTTACATATTACGGGGGGTCGTATCCAGAAAAAAACAGTTAATACCTGCTTTGATGGAAGCATTCCAGGATATGTGATTTGCCGCTAGTCGAGGGAAATGCTGTAACATAAATCAGTAAGTTCAAAATTTTTATTTACAAAATTTCGTAATTGGTATAAAATATGATTGTGTTGTCTTAAAACAACATGTATGGAAGATATACCGGAGTATAAAATAAGACAGAGGTGTAGTATGGAACGATATGTGATCAAAGGCGGCAATCCCCTGGCTGGCGAAGTTGAAATTGCGGGGGCCAAGAATGCGGCATTGGCAATTTTGGCATCGGCAATTATGACGGATGAGACAGTATTGATTGAAAATGTGCCGAATGTAAGAGATACGAATGTATTGCTGGAGGCAATTCAAGAGATTGGGGCAATCGTAGAAAGGGTTGATAGATCCAGGATAAAGGTCAACGGTTCCACAATTACGAATGTAAGTGTAGACTATGAATTTATTAAGAAGATACGCGCTTCCTATTATTTATTGGGGGCTTTATTAGGAAAGTATAAACATGCAGAAGTGCCGTTACCTGGGGGATGCAATATCGGAAGCAGACCAATTGATCAGCATTTGAAGGGTTTTCGGGCATTGGGGGCTTCTGTTGAGATTAAACATGGCGCGATCGTTACGCAGGCGGAGAAATTAAAAGGAAGCCATATTTTTCTTGATATGGTGTCTGTAGGCGCGACCATAAATATTATGATGGCGGCTTCATTGGCCAGTGGACGCACAATTATAGAAAATGCTGCCCGGGAACCCCATGTGGTGGATGTGGCCAATTTCTTAAATAGTATGGGAGCGAATATAAAGGGCGCGGGGACAGACGTTATTCGTATAAAGGGTGTGGAAAAATTACATAAGGCAGAATACTCAATTATTCCAGATCAGATTGAAGCGGGTACTTTTATGTTTGCTGCGGCAGCTACTAGAGGCGATGTATTGGTGAGAAATGTTATACCAAAACATCTGGAAGCGACAACTGCCAAGTTGGAGGAAATTGGATGTGAAGTTATGGAGTTTGATGACAGTGTGCGCGTAATAGCCGCTGGGAATCTGAGAAGAACTCATGTAAAGACTTTGCCGTATCCTGGCTATCCCACAGATATGCAGCCACAGATTGCAGCCACTTTGACAATGGCTACAGGAACAAGCATTGTTACGGAAAGTATATTTGAAAATCGTTTCAAATATGTCGATGAATTGTCTAGGATGGGAGCCAATATTAAAGTAGAGGGCAATACGGCGATTATAGATGGCGTTGGTGGATTGACAGGAGCAAGAGTCAGCGCTTCTGATTTGAGGGCTGGCGCTGCTTTGGTAATTGCTGGATTGGCAGCGGAAGGAATTACGATTGTCGATGACATTGCCTATATACAGAGGGGATATGAAGATTTTGAAATAAAACTGAGAAGTCTTGGCGCTGAAATAGAGAAAGTATCGAATGAGAAAGAAATTCAAAAATTCAGGCTGCGGGTTAGTTAAAATTACTTTTGAGATTTATAAAAGGTCCGCCTGAGGCGGATCTTTTTCACAATGATAGAAAAGGAGAATCTTTTGAGATGGAAAAACTATTGTTTACGTCAGAATCTGTGACAGAAGGGCATCCAGATAAAATGTGTGATCAGATTTCAGATGCGATTTTGGATGCATTGATGGCGCAGGACCCTATGAGTCGTGTGGCATGTGAGACCTGCACCACAACCGGTCTTGTTATGGTTATGGGCGAGGTTACCACGAAAGCTTATGTGGATATTCAGAAAATTGTTCGTGATACAGTAAAAGAGATTGGCTATACAAGAGGAAAATATGGATTTGACGCTGATACTTGTGGAGTAGTTACAGCCATTGACGAACAATCCGCAGATATAGCTATGGGTGTGGATAAGGCTTTGGAAGCTAAAGAAAATACCATGTCAGATTCAGATATTGAAGCCATAGGAGCTGGGGATCAGGGAATGATGTTTGGCTATGCAACCAATGAGACAGAGGAATATATGCCTTTTGCCATTGCGCTAGCTCATAAGCTTGCTCTACAGTTGACGAAAGTTCGTAAAGATGGAACGCTTCCTTATCTTAGGCCAGATGGAAAGACACAGGTAACGGTGGAGTATTCTCCGGAAGGGCAACCAATCCGCTTGGACGCGGTGGTTTGCTCTACACAGCATGATCCGGATGTTTCTCAGGAACAAATTCATACAGATATAAAGAAATATGTTTTTGATCCAATTATCCCTGAGAATATGAGGGATGAAGAGACAAAATACTTCATCAATCCCACAGGGCGTTTTGTGATTGGCGGCCCACATGGAGATAGTGGACTTACTGGAAGAAAAATTATTGTGGATACTTACGGTGGTTATGCCCGCCATGGCGGTGGGGCTTTTTCAGGTAAAGACTGCACAAAAGTAGATCGTTCTGCAGCTTACGCTGCTCGTTACGCAGCTAAAAACCTGGTGGCGGCTGGATTAGCGGATAGATGTGAAATTCAGTTATCTTATGCCATTGGTGTGGCCTCACCCACTTCTGTGCGTGTGGATACATTTGGCACAGGTAAGCTGGACGATGTGAAATTGGTGGAAATTATTCGTGAGAATTTTGACTTAAGACCAGCGGGAATTATTAAAATGTTGGATTTGAGAAGGCCGATTTATAAACAGGTGGCTGCTTATGGTCACTTTGGAAGAAATGATTTGGATTTGCCATGGGAAAAATTGGATAAGGTCGAAGCGCTGAAAAAATATTTACCACTCTAAAAGACGAAAGGAATTGTCATGTTACCCATTGTTTTGGCATCAGCTTCTCCTCGCAGAAAAGAGTTGCTGGAACAGATTGGTCTGGATTTTATAGTTTTTCCCGCCGATGTGGATGAGCGGCTTCGGTGGGAAAATCCTATTCAGGGCGTGCAAGAATTGGCCTGTAGAAAAGCGCGGTCTGTAGTGCATCAATTTCGAAAAGATGTGTGGATACTAGGGGCAGATACAGTTGTAGTACATAGAGGAAAAGTTATGGGCAAACCTGCGGATAGGCGAGAGGCTCTTGCTATGCTTTCCAGATTGCAGGGAGACACCCACAGTGTATATACAGGCGTATGCGCTATAAAGAAAGAAGAAAAGAATATTCAAGAGTCCAGTTTCGTAGAGGAGACGAAGGTATCTATTTATCCGATGGAAATGTGGGAAATGGAAGAATATACAGATACATTGGAACCTATGGATAAAGCCGGGGCATATGGAATTCAAGGTGGATTTGCAAAATATGTCCGCTGTATTCAGGGGGACTATAATAATGTGGTAGGACTTCCGATTTCCAGAATTTATCAGGAAGTTCTGAAGTTCATGTGAGAAATGGAGAGATAATGGGTGTGAGCAGTGATGTGTGGATAGTGTAGCGGTGGAGGACGGATCATGTTTGGGAAAAAAAAGGCTACAGATGCAGAAGAAAAAAAGAAGAAAAAGGTAAGACCTAAGAAAGAA
>CAJURH010000032.1 GCA_910588775.1 uncultured Lachnospiraceae bacterium | reverse complement strand
TCTGGAAATGCGTCCGGTTCTGGGACCACGAAGGCAGGCAATACAGAAAGCGTTTTTTCAGCCGATGACGCTAAGTATTTGGCGGAGATGGCGAAAATGCAGATGCAGATGTCAAGCTTGGCGGCTTTTAACACAAGCTTGAGTGGAAGTGGAAGTTCGGGCGGTTTGATTTAGCGGATTTTGACGGTGAACGTCTGAGGATAGAACAGTGGAAAGAGAAGAAACTACAGAGGGACTGCTGTACGAGCAGTTGGATATTTTGAAGAAACAGCTTTGGTTGTCCAGGATTGTCACAGGGATTGTGATTGTCGTGTCTGTTGCGTTACTCGCGGTGATGGCGATGGTGGCGGTTCCGGCCGCCCGGTCTTTGAGTCATGCGGAGAGGATTTTGAGTGAGCTGGATGAAGAGGATCTGGAGAGTATTGCAGACGGCATGAATGGCCTGAAGGAAATTGGTCAGGCGGCGGACAAGTTGGGGCAAGTGGATTTGGACAGGCTGAACGAGGCTATACAGAATATGGAAAGCGCTACCCGTCCTTTGGCGCAGTTGTTTGGGAAGAAAGAGTAGCAAAGAAACGGAAATAGATTGTTGCATAAACCTGGCTGTGGCGGCCGGGTTTTTATCTTTTTAAATTTATGGGAGGTTGAGTGGATGAAGTTGGGATTTATTGGCGGCGGCAATATGGCTTCTGCGATGGTGAAGGGGATCTTAGATCAGCAGCTGTTGGATCGGGAGCATTTGATTGTTTCGGACCAGTCAGAAGAATGTTGTCAGAGGTTACGGGAGAAGTTTGGCATTGAGGCCACACAAGATAATCTGAAAGTGGTGGACGAGGCCAGGTGCATCGTTCTTGCGGTGAAACCCCAGTATTATCAGGAGGTGATTCGGCAGATTCGAGATGATATTTCGGTGAGTCATCTGATTGTGACCATTGCGCCGGGAAAGACGCTTCAGTGGCTGGAGGATTGTTTTGTAAAAGACGTGAAGCTGATTCGGACCATGCCCAATACTCCAGCGCAGGTGGGGGCGGGGATGACTGGCATCTGCGCAAACGATCGCGTTACACGGGAGGAATTGCGCATGGTCTGCCGTATTTTCAACAGTTTTGGTAAGTCGGCGGTATTGCCGGAGTCTACGATGGATGCGGTAGTGGCAGTCAGCGGAAGTTCGCCGGCCTATGTGTTTCTGTTCCTGGAAGCGCTGGCGGATGCGGCGGTGGCCGATGGGATGTCCCGGAAAATGGCCTACGAATTTGCGGCGCAAGCAGTCTATGGCAGCGCGAAAATGATGCTGGAGACGGGACTGCATCCCGGCGAGCTCAAAGATATGGTCTGCTCACCAGGGGGCACGACCATTGAGGCGGTTCGCGTGTTGGAGGAAAAAGGATTTCGCAGCAGCATAATGGAGGCGGCCCGGGCGTGCGCCAAGAAGGCGCGTCAGATGTAAGCCAGCGTGCTGTTGTGGTAGCGGGAAGAGAATGTCACGTCTTCACCGAACCAGTCAGGTGGCGTAAAACTTTCGGCGGCTTCTTCGCTTTCAAATTCCACTTCCACCAGGAAAAGCCCCTGGTATTTGCCGTGGAAAACGTCCAGTTCCGCAGTCAATTTCTGGAGAAGGGGGATTTGATAGCGGGTTTTTGTGAGGACGATTCCATCGGCCTTTTCCCGCAAATGCAGATATGCCTGTTCGGTCAGAGGAAGGTTGTATTCTTCCCGCACCATGAGTCCTTTTGATTTATAGGTCAGGTAATACGAATCGTCCTGTTTGCGGATGCGCACCACAGGGTCGTTTGACAGATATGCCTGTTCGATTTCCAGATGGGGATGGCGATGTAGGTCTTTTGGCAAATTTTCCTTTGCAACTAAATATTTTCTCTCGATTTCCATACGTAGGCTCCTTTGGATTTTCTAGTTTGAAACATAGGAATCATATCATATTTTTACAATAGATTCACGCTTTTTTAAGAAATAAAGGTAGCCAAAGGAAAAATTGGATGCTATAATTTAGTGAAAAGTTTGGATGTCTGAAGGAGGGCGTGGAATTTTGAAGAAGATATATGTTTTTTTGGCGGATGGATTTGAAGAAATAGAGGCGTTGACTGTGGTGGATTTGCTTCGCAGGGCGGAACTTGACGTGGTCACTGTATCTATTAAGGAAGAATCTCAGGTGATGGGAAGCCATCAGATTCCCGTGACAGCGGACGCTTGTTTTTCCAAAATCGACTGTTCGAAGGGAGATCTGCTGGTTTTGCCAGGAGGCGCAGTGGGCACGGAAAATCTGGAGAAATTCCAACCGCTTCTGGAGCTGGTGAAGTCCTTTGTCGCCCAAGATAAGAAAGTGGCGGCGATTTGCGCTGCGCCCAGGATACTGGCAGGGCTTGGGCTGTTAAATGGAAGAAAGGCCACCAGTTATCCGTCTGTGATGGAAGAGCTTACAGACGCCCAAACAACCACAGAGGCTGTAGCTGTGGACGGGTGCATCACCACCAGCAGAGGGCTGGGTACGGCCATCGACTTTTCGCTGGAGTTGATTGGACAGCTTATTAGCAGGGAAAAAGCGAAAGAGATTGCAGAGTCTGTTGTCTATGGGAAATGAAAAATTAATGCAATGATGTACTAGCCAAGTAGTGATTTGTATGGTATACTTCACTAATGATTGTGCATTCGGGGGTGATTGTGGACGTGCCGCAGGCACAAAGCAGTCAGCTTTTATATATAAGGATGCCTATATGCGTGGGCATATCCGTTTTGCCGCTGTCGGCAGAGCCTTTTGGACATGCACGAAAACAGCGCTGTGGATAGTGGTGCATTTTTAGAATTCAAGGAGGAATTATTGAGAAATGAGTTTACAAGTAGAAAAAATGGAACATAATATGGCTAAGCTGACCGTAGAAGTTCCTGCTGATGAATTGGAAAAAGCGATTGACGGCGTATATCAGAAAAGCAAGAAAAAGATTGCCATGCCTGGATTCCGTAAAGGAAAAGCTCCAAGGCACATGATAGAGAGAATGTACGGCAAAGGCGTTTTCCTGGAGGACGCGGCCAACGCGCTCCTTCCGGACGCTTATGCAAAAGCCGTGGAGGAAAGTGAGCTGGAGATTGTCTCTCATCCGGCCATTGAGGTGACGCAGATCGAAGCAGGCAAGCCGTTTGTATTTGTTGCGGAAGTTGCGGTGAAGCCAGATGTGACGCTGGGCGAGTACAAAGGAGTGGAAATTACCAAGGAAACAGTGGAAGTGAAGGACGAGGAAATTGAAGAAGAACTGCATAAGGAGCAGGAAAAAAATTCCCGTCTGCTTGCGGTGGAGGATCGTCCAGCACAGGATGGAGACATTGTGACCATGGATTACGAAGGTTTTATTGATGGAAAGAGTTTTCCAGGGGCGCAGGGCAAGGACTATCCGTTGATGATTGGTTCCGGTGCGTTCATTCCTGGATTTGAAGAGCAGTTGATTGGCGCCAAGGTGGACGAGCCTACAGAGGTGAACGTTACTTTCCCAGAGAATTATTCCAACAAAGAATTAATTGGAAAAGATGCATTGTTTAAATGCGTTGTCCATAAAATTGAAAAAAAGGAAGTCCCGGAGCTGGACGATGAGTTCGCCATGGATGTGTCTGAATTCGACACATTGGATGAATACAAGGAAGATATCAAGAAGAACCTGTTAGAGAAAAAGGAAGAAGAAGCCAAGCGGAAAATGGGAGACGATGCTCTGGGTAAAATCATCGAAGCGTCCCAGATGGATATTCCAGAACCAATGATTGAAACCCAGCAGGCGCAGTTGAAGGACGATTTCCGCGCTAGAATTGAATCACAGGGTCTTACATTGGATCAGTATCTGGCCTTCAGCAAGATGACCATGGAGGAACTGGATAAAGAATTAAAGGAACGCGCTTTAGACAGCATTCAGAGCAGACTTGTTCTGGAGAAAATCGTGGAAGTGGAGAACATCCAGGCTACCCAGGAACAGATTGATGAAGAGATACAGAAGACAGCCGATATGTACAGAATGGATGTAGATAAGGTCAAAGAAATGGTCGGGGATTTTGAAATGGAACAGATGAAGAAAGATCTGGCTGTTCGGCAGGCAGTGGATCTTATCGTAGACGCGGCTAAAATAGCATAAGATGTTTGTGTAAATGGGAGACAGCGCAAAAAGGCAGGGAGGTAAGCGATGAGTTTGGTGCCGTATGTGATTGAACAGACCAGCCGGGGAGAGAGAAGCTATGACATATATTCCAGGCTATTAAAGGACAGGATTATTTTTTTGGGAGAAGAAGTAAGCGACGTATCTGCCAGCATTATTGTTGCCCAGTTGCTGTTTTTGGAGTCGGAAGATCCCAAGAAAGACATTAATTTGTATATCAACAGTCCAGGGGGATCGGTATCTGCGGGAATGGCTATCTATGATACGATGAATTATATCAAATGCGATGTATCTACAATATGCATCGGCATGGCGGCCAGCATGGGAGCTTTTCTGTTGGCGGGAGGAGCAAAAGGCAAGCGCTTTGCACTGCCCAATTCCACGATCATGATTCATCAGCCTTCTGGCGGCGCCCAGGGTCAGGCTACGGAGATTCAGATTGTTGCAGATCAGATTGCGAAAACGAAACAAAAGTTGAACAAGATTTTAGCGGAGAATACGGGACAGCCCATTGAAGTGGTGGAAGTGGATACAGACCGTGATAATTATATGTCAGCGGAGGAAGCCATGGAATACGGGATTATAGATAAAGTGTTTGAACATAGGTAAAGAGATGGGGAAAGGCTGATTCACTGTATGAGATACAGGGGTTGGCCTTAAACCGCCGTTGGCTGAGGATTGTAGGGAAAGGGGGATATTATGGCGGATAAGACGAGGGACGCTAAAGTCAGATGTTCGTTTTGCAATAAACCGGAAGAACAGGTTCGCAAGCTGATTGCAGGCCCAGATGGCGCTTATATTTGCGATGGATGCGTAAGCATATGTTCAGAAATTATCGAAGAAGAATTTGCCGTTTATGACGAAGAAGAATACAGCGGGGCAATCAATCTGTTAAAGCCGCAGGAAATCAATGCCATATTGGATGAGTACGTCATCGGGCAGGATGAGGCCAAGAAAGTGTTATCGGTGGCTGTGTACAATCATTACAAAAGGGTGATGGCGCCTAAGAACCTGGATGTGGATTTGCAGAAAAGCAATATATTGATGCTGGGTCCCACGGGTTCTGGAAAGACCTTGCTGGCGCAGACATTGGCGAAACTTTTGAATGTGCCTTTTGCCATTGCGGATGCCACTACGTTAACGGAAGCCGGGTATGTGGGTGAGGATGTGGAGAATATTCTGCTGAAAATCATCCAGGCGGCTGACTACGATGTGGAAATGGCGCAGTATGGAATTATTTACATTGACGAAATTGATAAAATCACCAGGAAGTCAGAAAATGCTTCAATTACCAGGGACGTGTCTGGAGAGGGCGTGCAGCAGGCGTTGCTGAAAATTCTGGAAGGCACAGTGGCCAGCGTACCGCCCCAGGGAGGGAGAAAGCACCCCCATCAGGATTTTATTCAGATTGACACCACAAATATTTTATTCATTTGCGGCGGCGCTTTTGAAGGGCTGGATAAGATTATTTCCAGAAGAAAAGACAACAAGTCCATTGGGTTTGGTGCGGATGTGCAGACTTCCGGGGATGCGGATGTGGGAGAGCTTTTAAGAGAAGTTATGCCAGAAGACTTTATTAAGTTCGGGCTGATTCCAGAATTTATCGGCCGTGTTCCTGTGGTGGTTTCGCTGAATGCGCTGGATCAGGATGCGTTGATTCGGATTTTACAAGAGCCGCGTAATTCTCTGACCAGGCAGTACCACAAATTATTTGAGATGGATGGAGTGGAACTTAGTTTTCAGAAAGAAGCGTTAAAAAGCATTGCTCAGAAATCTATGGAGAGAAAGACGGGTGCGCGCGGGCTGCGTTCCGTTATGGAAAGCACGATGATGGATTTGATGTACATGGCGCCATCGGATGACACCATCCGGCAGTGTGTAATTACCAAGGAAATGGTGGACGGCACTGGAGAACCTGAGATTATAAGAGGAGATGCGTCGGCGCCGCCCAGAAGGTCCGCGAAGACGAAGAGAAAGGGACAGCCGGAACCTGCATAAGCCTGCGCACAGTAATGGAGGGATAATATGAGTAATATAGTAGAAGTAATGCCCGCAGTGGCTTTGCGGGGAACTGCCATACTCCCGGATATGATCGTGCACTTTGATATTAGCAGGCCGCGTTCCGTGAAGGCAGTGGAAACTGCTATGTTAAATAACCAGAAAGTTTTTTTGATTACACAGAAAGATCCGGCGGTGGAAGCTCCGGGTCTTAATGAGTTATATAAAATCGGGACTATCGGCAGTGTGAAGCAGGTGGTGAAACTGCCCCAGGGCGTTTTGCGCATTTTGGTAGAGGGCGTAGAACGGGGAGAATTGCTGGGGGTCATCCGGGATGAAGAGATCCTGGAAGTGGAAGTGGCCGGGTTTGGCCATGAAAAAGAGATGATGAATCAAGAGATGCGCCAGGCCATGATTCGCAGCCTTAAAGAAATATTTCATGTATACTGCATGGAGTGCGGCAAAGTCAGTAAAGAACTGGCAGGTCAGATTATGGGTATGGAAGACCTGGAGCAGCTTGTGGACCAGATTAGCATTCATCTGCCCTTGGATTATACAGACAAACAGAAGCTTCTGGAAGCCATTCGCCTGGAAGAGCGGCACGAACTGCTCTGTGTAATTCTGAACAATGAGATACAGATTGCGCAGATTCGGCAGGACTTGCAGATGAAAATCAAAGAGCGTGTCGACAAGAACCAGAAAGAATATATATTAAAGGAACAGTTGAAACTAATACAGGAAGAACTGGGAGATGAAAATCCCCAGAGCGACGTGGACGAGTTTCGCAAAAAACTAAAGAAATTGGAAGCTTCTGATGGCGTGAAAGAGAAGATTTCCAAGGAAATAGACCGTTTCAAAGCGTTGGGCGGCAGCGCTTCAGAAAGTGCGGTGGTGAGAGGCTATATCGAAACCTTGCTGGAGCTGCCCTGGGATAAGATGTCTCAGGACTCCGAAGATTTGAAAAAGACCACCAAGATTTTGGAGGCGGACCACTACGGTCTGGAGAAAGTGAAAGAACGGATTGTGGAATATCTGGCTGTGCGCACCCTGACGAAAAAGGGCGACAGCCCCATCTTATGTCTGGTTGGTCCGCCCGGAACCGGTAAGACCTCCATCGCTAAATCTGTGGCAAACGCGCTGAACAAGCAATACGTGCGAATCTGTCTGGGCGGCGTTCGAGACGAAGCGGAAATCCGCGGGCACCGCAGAACCTATGTGGGGGCCATGCCTGGCCGTATTGCCGTGGGCCTAAAGCAGGCCGGCGTGAAAAATCCGCTGATGCTGCTGGATGAGATCGACAAGACCAGCAGCGATTATAAAGGCGATACGTCTTCCGCTCTTTTGGAAGTGCTGGATTCAGAGCAGAATAACAAATTTGCGGACCACTATGTGGAGATTCCGCTGGATTTGTCTCAGGTATTGTTCATCGCTACAGCCAACGACGCGTCCACCATACCCCGGCCGTTGCTGGACCGTATGGAGATAATCGAGATCAGCAGTTACACAGAGAATGAGAAGGCGCACATTGCCAAGGATCACCTGATTCCCAAACAGCGGGAAATCCACGGTCTGAAGAAAAACCAACTGGCTATCCAGCCTTCCGCCATCAAGAAGATTATCAGCGGTTATACCAAAGAGGCGGGCGTACGCAACCTGGAGCGGAAGATTGGAGAAATCTGTCGTAAAGTGGCCCGCGAAGTGTTGGAGGGTTCCAGTAAGAAAGCCACGGTTACTGGGAAAAACGTGGAGAAGTACCTGGGCCATGAGAAATACAGCATCCACACAGCCGGCAAGAAAGACGAGGTGGGCGTAGCCAGAGGTCTGGCCTGGACCAGCGTAGGCGGGGACACTTTACAGATAGAAGTAAATGTAATGCCGGGCAAAGGCCGCCTGCAACTTACCGGACAGATGGGAGACGTAATGAAAGAGTCGGCGCAGGCAGGCATCAGTTACCTCCGCTCTGTGGCGGACAGATATGAGATTGAGCAGGAATTTTTTCAGGAGCATGATGTCCATATACATATTCCTGAAGGGGCCGTTCCCAAAGACGGGCCTTCTGCAGGGATAACAATGGCCACTGCCATGCTTTCTGCGATTATTGAAAAACCTGTGAAATCCCAGGTAGCCATGACCGGAGAGATTACGCTGCGGGGACGTGTGCTGCCGGTGGGCGGACTGAAAGAAAAACTGCTGGCCGCAAAAAATGCAAAGGTGAAAACAGTGTTGGCGCCCAAGGAAAACCAACCGGACATCCGGGAGATTTCTAAGGAAATTACCGAAGGATTGGACATCTATTACGTAGAGTCCATGGATGAGGTAGTGGAACAGGCGCTGTGCAGCTAAGGAGGACTCCATGAAAATAATAAGCGCTTCGTTGGACACTGTGTGCGGCGTAACCAGCGCACTGCCTAAGAATCCCTTACCGGAGGTCGCTTTTGCCGGCAAATCCAACGTGGGGAAGTCTTCCCTGATTAACAGTCTGATGAATCGAAAATCTCTGGCGCGGACCAGCTCCCAGCCAGGAAAGACCCAGACGATCAATTATTACAATGTGAACAAGCAGATTTACCTGGTGGATCTGCCTGGATATGGATACACCAAGATTGCGAAAGTGGTAAAAGAAAAATGGGGAGAACTGGTGGAGCGGTACCTGTATAGCTCCCAGGCGCTGCAAGCGGTTTTTCTGCTGGTGGACATCCGCCATGCGCCATCTGAAAATGATAAGCTCATGTATCGGTGGATTGTGTCAAACGGCTACGAGCCCATTGTGATTGCCACCAAACTGGACAAATTAAAGCGCAGCCAGGTACCCAAACACGTGAAGCAAGTGCGGGAAGGGTTGCAGTTGCCAAAAAAGGCCACGTTGATTCCGTTTTCAGCCAGTTCTAAGCAGGGGCGGGAGGAGATCTGGAAGATTATGGAGGCTGTTATTGCAGGAGAGTACACGGATGGAAATTGTTCGGGCCAGTAACCTGGGATATGATTATTGCCGGTATGACGAAAACGGACAGCAGCGGGAAGTCACCCGTGCCATCGACGATGTGAACTTGGACGTGCAGGAGGGCCAGTTTGTGGCTATACTGGGACACAATGGTTCTGGGAAATCCACGCTGGCCAAGCATATCAATGCGCTTTTACTCCCAACAGAAGGGACCCTATGGGTGGATCATATGGACACGTCCACAGAGGAAGAGCTGTGGAAGATACGGCAGAGGGCAGGCATGGTTTTTCAAAATCCCGATAACCAGATAATCGGCACAGTGGTGGAAGAAGACGTGGGATTTGGGCCGGAAAACATGGGCGTTCCCACGGGGGATATCTGGAAGCGGGTGGAGGACAGTCTACAGGCAGTGGGCATGACCGCCTATCGGAATCACTCCCCCAACAAGCTATCCGGCGGTCAGAAACAGCGGGTGGCAATCGCCGGAGTGATGGCCATGCGCCCCCGGTGCATTGTGTTGGACGAACCGACAGCCATGCTGGACCCCAACGGTCGTAGAGAAGTCTTAGAGGCGGTCAGGGAATTGAACCATCAGGAGAACGTGACTGTAATTTTGATTACCCATTATATGGAAGAGGTCATAGCGGCAGACCGTGTTTACGTGATGGATCGGGGGCGGATTGTTATGCAGGGCGCGCCCAGAGAAATTTTCGCTCAAGTGGAGCAATTAAAAAGCTATGGCTTGGATGTGCCGCAGGTGACGCTGCTGGCCTATGAGCTTCGAAAAGCGGGACTTTCCATGCCAGAAGGGATCTTGCGCAGAGAAGAATTGGTGGATGCTTTATGTCAATTAAGTTAAAAAATGTTTCCTATATATACAGTCCGGGTACAGCCTATGAAATGCACGCACTGGAGAATATTCATCTGACCATCCCGGATAACCAGTTCATCGGCATGATTGGTCATACAGGCAGCGGGAAATCCACATTGATTCAGCTATTCAATGGGCTGTTAAAACCCACCGGGGGAGAGGTTTTCTACAACGGGGAAAATATCTGGTCGGAAAAATTTTCCCGGAAAAATCTCCGCAGCCAGGTAGGGCTGGCATTCCAGTATCCAGAATACCAGTTGTTTGAGACGAATGTGTTAGAAGACGTGTGTTTTGGTCCGAAAAATCAAGGGTTGGACCCAGAAGCGGCTAAGGAGCGGGCAAAAAAGGCTCTGGAACAGGCGGGCGTTCCCCAGGAACTATTTGACAAATCCCCTTTTGAGTTATCTGGCGGCCAGAAAAAGCGGGTGGCCATCGCAGGAGTGTTGGCCATGAATCCGCGCATTTTAATTCTCGATGAGCCCACGGCGGGGTTGGACCCCAGGGGCAGAGACGAGCTTCTTGAACAGATAGCCGCGTTGCATAAAACGCGCGGAATTTCCGTTGTATTGGTTTCTCACAGTATGGAGGACATTGCCCGTTATGTGCAGCGGATGATCGTGCTGAACAAAGGACGGATTGCTTTCGACGGCGCGCCGAGGCAAGTGTTTTCCCACTGTCAGGAACTGGAGAGTATGGGGTTGGCTGCGCCTCAGATGACGTATGTAATGCAGGATTTGAAAAGGAGAGGTCTGTCGGTGGACGTGGAGGCGATTACAGTGGAAGAGGCAAGAGACAGTATATTAAGTGCGCTGAAAGGGGCGGGGCATGATTCGTGATATTACGCTGGGGCAATATTACCCGGCCAAATCCGTGCTTCACAGGCTAGACCCCCGCACCAAATTCGTGGGCACGCTGATGTTTGTGATTTCTCTGTTTCTATTCCATACCTTTCTGGGATATGGGGTGGCGACCTTCTTTCTGGCGGCGATGATCGTCCTGTCAAAGGTTCCAGCGTCTTTCATGTTCCGTGGGTTGAAAACGATTTTCGTGATTTTATTGATTACCGTGGGATTCAACGTTTTTTTAACGCCGGGGCATATACTTTGGCAATGGGGATTTCTGAAAATCACTTATGAAGGTCTGGCGCAGGCGGCCAAAATGTCCATACGCCTGGTTTACCTGGTGGTTGGTTCTTCCATTATGACGCTGACTACCACGCCCAATCAACTCACCGACGGGCTGGAGCGTCTTTTGTCTCCATTGCGCCGCATGGGGGTTCCAGTCCATGAGATCGCCATGATGATGTCTATCGCGCTGCGGTTTATCCCCATATTAATGGAAGAAACGGATAAGATTATGAAGGCGCAGATTGCCAGGGGAGCGGACTTTGAGACGGGAAATATTTTTCAGAAGGCGAAAGGTCTGGTTCCGCTTCTGGTCCCTCTTTTCGTTTCCGCGTTTCGGCGGGCGGACGATCTGGCCATGGCCATGGAAGCCCGGTGTTACCATGGCGGCGAGGGGCGCACCCAGATGAAGCCGTTATGTTATAAAGGCAGGGATTATGCTGCGTATGGGATTGCATTGATTTATCTGGCGGTGAGCGTTTTGTTCCGCGTAAGGGGGATCTAGAAAATGAAGAAGAGAATCGCGTTGACGGTGGCTTACGACGGGACACGGTATTGCGGGTGGCAGATACAGAACAACGGCCGGACTATCCAAGGTGAACTCAACCGCTGTCTGCAAGAGCTTTTGGGCCATCCGGTGGAGACCATGGGCGCCAGCCGCACGGACGCGGGAGTTCATGCGCTGGGGAACGTGGCGGTCTTCGACACGGACAGCCGGATACCGGGGGAGAAATTTTCTTACGCTTTAAACCAGCGTCTGCCAGAAGACATTCGTATACAGGCGTCCCAGGAAGTAGCGGCGGATTTTCATCCCCGGTACTGTGAGAGCGAGAAAACTTATGAATACCGGATTTTAAATAGAAGATTTTCTCTGCCCACAGAAAGACTGTATTCCTATTTCTATCATTATCCGCTGGACTTAGAAAAGATGCGGGAAGCCACGTCCTACATAATCGGGAAACATGATTTTGCCAGTTTCTGTGGGGCTGGGGCGCAGGTGAAGACCACGGTGCGGCTGGTGACCGGGTTTTCGGTGGAACGAATAGGTGAAATGGTGTATTTGCGGGTTTCCGGCAAAGGATTTCTCTACAACATGGTGCGAATATTCGTAGGTTCTTTAATCGAAATCGGAAATGGAGTGTATCCGCCAGAGCATATGTGGGAAATTCTGGAGGCTAGAGACCGGGCGGCGGCGGGGCCGACGGCTCCCGCTTGCGGGCTGACTTTGCTGGGAATTGAGTTTTTGGAAAGCTGAATAGAGTATGGATAAAAGAGCGTTCCACAGATGTATTTTGTGGAGCGTTTTTTATCTTATCAGGGATGCCAAATGCGCCCGCAAAGCTTATAGTCATAGTAGTGCGATTGCTTTAAGGGCGTATTAAGGTTTAAGGAGGGAATCTTACGGTGGCAGGAGAAACATATGGGTAAATCCGGGTATACAGGAAAGGTTTAAACCGAAATAGCGCCAGCGGTCATACCGGGGTTTATCTGGACGGCAGGCAGGGCAAGTGGATTGCGCAGATTGGATTTAAGGGAAAAACCTACTATCTGGGTTCTTATGCGGATAAGCGGGAGGCGGTCAAGGCCCGCCAAAAAGGAGAGGAGATGCACGAGGATTTTATCAAATGGTATTATGCCCAGCATCCGTCTGGCCACCGCTTAGAAGAAAAATTTTGTGGGAGCCGCGAAGATGGCTGATGAGAAAAGTATCCTGGAAGTCCGGACGCTGGGTGGATTTGAGATGATTTACCAGGGGAAAGCGTTCCAGGAGGGGAGGAAACAGACGACAAAAGCGGTTCGCATGCTTCAGACGCTGCTCCATGCGGGCAGTGTGGGCGTGTCCCGGGAACAGCTTCTGGAAAATCTGTTCGGGTATGAAGTGGAAACGTCTGGGCGAAGTCCCAGGCGTTTTGTCTTGTCGCGGCTGAAAAAAACTTTACAATATATTGAAATAAGGCTATAATTATCGCGATTAGAGTGTGTTTATTTATAAATGGGAGGCCAGGAATGTACCGAAAACCTTGGGTAAAATTTTTGATCGCGTTGGGCAGCGTCTGTGCAGCGTTTGCCTTGGTGTGCAGCGTCATAGCTTTTGTGCGAATTTTCCGGGTTAGCCGGGAAGTGGCGAAAAGTGAGAAAACATTGGAAGCCAAACAAAACGAGTTGGAAGAAATCAAGAAGGAGGTGAAGAAAGTGGCCCGCCAGCAGGAGAAGGAAGCGAAGGAGCAGGAGAAAAGAGAGGCGGAGTTGGAAAAGGCGTTTCAGGAGGAGGAGCCGGAAGTGACTGTGCAGCCAACTCCTAGCCCAAGCCCGTCGCCCAGTCCAAGCCCTACGTCTGTGGCTTCTGCCAATAGAGGGGAAGCTGCAATTTCCCAGAATCAACAGCCCACAGGCGTTTTGTCGGAAAATCAGGAAGGGCAGATGCAGAGCGCGTCCGGGGCTGGCCACGTGGTGGGCATTGACCCGGGGCATCAGGGGCCGAATGTGGATATGAGCGCCACGGAACCCAATGGGCCAGGCTCTGCGGAGATGAAAGCGAAAGCCACATCGGGAACTTCCGGGGCGTATTCCGGCATAGGCGAATACCAGTTAAACCTGGATGTTTCTCTGAAATTGCAGCAGATTTTGCAGGAGCGTGGATATCGGGTGATTATGACTCGGACGGACAATGACACGGCTATCAGCAATGCGGAGAGGGCGTTATTGGCGGCGGATGAGGGAGCGGAAATTTATGTGCGGATTCACGCCAACGGATCGGACGACCACGGCGTGCAGGGGGCGTTGAGCATGTGTCCGTCCCAGGATAATCCATATGTGTCGGAACTCTACGGAGACAGTCTGCGCCTTTCTCAGAATTTGCTGGATGCTTATTGTGCGGCCACGGGCTTTGAAAATCGCGGCGTGCAGTTCTACGATAATATGACGGGCATAAACTGGAGTAAAGTTCCGGTGTCCATTCTGGAAATGGGATTTATGACCAACGAGCATGACGACATGGCCATGGCGGACGAACAGTTCCAGCAGACGATGGCTAAGGGGATTGCAGACGGTATTGATGCATATTTTGGACAATAGTATTTAGTCGTAGCGGAGGATACAGACCATGGATAAAGAGAAAATGTATAAAATGATAGCCTGGGCTGCGTCTGGGCTGATGGTTTTATTTGGCGTGCTGCTTCTGATTCTCACGGCAAGCTGGAGAGGACTGAATAAGAATATTCGTTCTCTGGAAACCATGCTGGCGGATGCGGTGAAGGAAACCGCGCAGCTAAAATCGGAGATAAAGATTTTGGCGGACAATCAGGAGAGCAAAACTAAGACGGATGTGGATGACGCAAAGACGGATACAGTGGCGGACAGCCCCAAAGACACCGCGGTAAGTCAGGGTGAGGACGCATCCCTGGCGAAAACAGATGAGGACGGTGGGGAAGACGCTTTAAGTCCCAGCGAGGAAATGGATGGAGTGGCGGATTTAACTTTGTTGGAAGACCAGTTGGACGATATGGTTGCGTTGGCGAAGTCAGCGGCAGGAGGCAGATGGTCCGTGCATATTAAGAATTTAAGTTCCAAGATATACACAGAGAGGGATGACAGTCCCATGCGGGCGGCCAGTCTGATTAAGCTGTTTATCATGGGGGCTGTTTATGACCAGTATGAGACCCTTGCCCAGACAAACGGACAGGATACGCTGAACAACCTGCTGAATATTATGATTACGGTCAGTGACAATGATGCGGCCAATCAGTTGGTGACCATGCTGGGAAATGGGGATTCGTCGGCCGGTCGTCAGGTTGTGACGGAATATTGCGAAGAACATGGCTATTCCAATACAAGCATGGGCCGGATGCTGTTGGAAGAGAGTCCCACTGGGGAGAATTATACGTCGGTGGGGGATTGCGCGTCGTTTTTGGAGACGATTTATTATAAGGAATTTGACCACTGGGAAGATATGCTCAATCTGTTGAAATCCCAGCAGCGCAGGACCAAGATACCAGCTAAGATTCCAGACGGCGTGGAGATTGCCAACAAAACCGGCGAGCTGACAGGCGTGGAAAATGACGCGGGGATTGTTTTTGGAGACAAGAACGCGTATATTATCTGCTTTATGACAGATGGGCTGGCAGACAGCGGCGCGGCTGTGGAACAAATCGCCGAAATGTCCGGGAGAATTTACGGATTTTTCAACCAATAAGATAATGAAAAAAGAGGCAACGCACTGGGCGCTGCCTCTTTTGTTTAATCTCATAGGAAATTCAGTTGGAATTCTCTGTATAAGATAAAAGCCTTCCGGGTGGGAGCGCACTGCGACGGTAAGGAATTATGTTGCCAAAGGCAACCCGCCGCAGGCGGAGAATCCTACCTGGCAGGATTCATTTTTGATCACGCTTTTCCGTCGCTGCCCAGAACTTCTTTAATCTTATGAGCAACCAGCGTTTTCACGTTGGCCCGTCCTACTTTCAGATATTCTCTGGGGTCGAAAGCGGCAGGGTTCTCTGTCAGCACCTGACGGATGCCGGCGGTCATAGCCAGACGCAAGTCTGAGTCGATGTTAATCTTACATACGGCGGAACGCGCTGCCTGACGGAGCATATCTTCCGGGATGCCGATGGCGTCTGCCAGATTTCCACCATTTTCCTGAATGATCTTCACATATTCCTGTGATACGGAAGAAGCGCCGTGAAGAACGATGGGGAAGTTGGGGAGACGTTTGGAGATTTCATCCAGGATGTCAAAACGTAATTGTGGTTTCTGGCCGGGTTTGAATTTGAATGCCCCATGGCTGGTTCCGATGGCGATGGCCAGAGAATCTACGCCAGTTTTGTCCACAAATTCTTCCACCTGATCTGGCTGGGTGTATTGAGCGTCCGCTTCGGATACGTTCACGTCGTCTTCAACGCCTGCAAGCTGTCCAAGTTCCGCTTCCACTACAACGCCTTTGTCGTGAGCGTATTCCACCACTTCTTTGGTGATTGCAATGTTTTTGTCGAAATCATAGTGGGACGCATCGATCATAACGGAAGTGAATCCGCCGTCGATACAGGCTTTGCATGTCTCGAAGTCCGGGCCGTGGTCCAGATGAAGGGCGATGGGAATGTCGTTTTCAATCAGTGCGGCTTCCACCAGTTTCACCAGGTAAGTATGGTTGGCGTAAGCGCGGGCGCCCTTGGAAACCTGCAGAATTAATGGAGAGTTTAATTCCCCTGCGGCTTCGGTAATTCCTTGTACGATTTCCATGTTGTTTACGTTGAAGGCGCCAATGGCGTAGCCGCCTTCGTAAGCTTTCTTAAACATCTCGGTAGTTGTAACTAATGGCATAATTCAAATTCCTTTCTATTAAAAAAATGAGTTAATTGGTTACGGAATAATAATCACATACATATTATACCATATTCTTGCGGCAATATGAAATATAAATTTCCAGCAAAAATTCATAAATCATATGCGTGAAATCCGGTGGATGCCCGTTGACAAGGAAGGATTTTCGTGCTATAGTTATCACAATTTATAGAATAGATAGAGGTTGCGTTTTTCATGAGTAGATTTGTCGGATGCTTCAGGGGCACGGGATGGCAGAGGAAGGGGGAAAGCGCCGAAAAGGCATGATGCCTGATGTTATGTCTTTGGGCATATGGTGAACAATCATATGACTGTCATCTTGGAGCCGGATTTTTCAGGATGGAGGGCTATCTAGGGAATATTCCTTAAGATTGTATTCTTTAGAGGCGAACTTTTTTGTTTGCCTTTTTTTATATTCTATTGTGTGTAAGAGGAGGAGAATAAAATGGCTATATTTACAGGGGCAGGCGTGGCGATTGTCACACCCATGTTGTCAAACGGAGAAGTGAACTATGAAAAGCTGGAGGAACTTCTGGAATTTCAGATTAAAAACGGAACGGACGCCATTATTATCTGTGGCACCACGGGTGAGTCTTCCACGTTGACCCATGAAGAACATCTGGAAGTTGTCCGGTTCGCCATTGAGAAGGTGAATAAAAGGATTCCGGTGGTTGCGGGGACGGGGTCAAATTGTACAGAGACGGCGGTCTATCTGTCACAGGAAGCCGAGAAATATGGTGCGGATGGCCTGCTTCTGGTATCACCCTATTACAATAAGGCGACGCAAAAAGGGCTGATTGCCCATTATACCAAGATTGCGTCCTCGGTTTCCACGCCGATTATCCTCTACAATGTGCCCAGCCGGACCGGATGCAACATACTTCCGGAGACCGCGGTGGCCCTGGCGAAAAATGTGAAAAATATTGTGGGAATCAAGGAGGCCAGTGGAAATATTTCCCAGGCGGCTAAATTGATGGCGTTGGCAGACGGCTGCATAGATCTGTATTCTGGAAATGATGACCAGGTGGTTCCGCTCTTGTCATTGGGTGGCGTGGGCGTGATTTCCGTGCTGTCCAATGTGGCTCCCCGTCAGACCCATGACATTGTACAGAAGTTTTTGGATGGGGATGTGAAAGGCAGCCGGGAGCTCCAGTTGAAAGCTCTGCCGCTGGTGGATGCTCTGTTCAGTGAAGTGAATCCGATTCCGGTAAAAGCCGCATTGAACCTGATGGGAATGGAAGCGGGCGCGTTGCGGCCGCCGCTTACGGAAATGGAACCTGCCAACCAGGAGAAGCTGGCGAAAGCCATGAGGGAATTTGGCATTTTGAAATAGCAGACAGCGGATGGTTGGAAATACAGGAGAAGAAAAATGATAAAAATAATCATGTACGGCTGTAACGGGCACATGGGCCAGGTTATCAGCGGTTTGATAAAAGACGACCCAGAGGCCGAGATTGTGGCGGGAATCGATGTGGTGGATGACCGGGACAATGGGTATCCGGTGTTTACGGACATTCAAGCGTGTGACGTGGACGCGGATGTAGTCATTGACTTTTCATCTCCCCAGGCGCTACAAGGACTGCTGGATTATTGTGTGAAAAAACAAATACCGGCGGTTCTATGCGCCACGGGTCTGAACGAGGAACAGTTGGCGAAGATCGAAGATGCCAGCAAGAGAGTCGCCATACTGAAATCAGCCAATATGTCCCTGGGCGTCAATATGCTGTTGCGAATCATTCAGGACGCGGCAAAAGTATTGGCCCATGCGGGGTTTGACATGGAAGTGGTGGAGAAGCATCATCGCTTGAAAAAGGATGCGCCCAGCGGAACGGCGTTGGCGCTGGCGGACAGTCTCAATGAAGCTATGGGCAGCGCCTATCGCTATGTGTACGACCGTAGTCAAAGGAAAGAAGCGCGGGGAGATAAGGAAATCGGTCTGTCTGCCGTTCGCGGCGGCTCCATTGTGGGGGAGCATGACGTGATTTTTGCCGGGCCGGATGAGGTGGTCACATTCAGCCATGCGTCGTATTCGAAAGCGGTGTTTGGGAAAGGCGCTGTGGAAGCGGCGAAATTTCTGGCGGGAAAACCTGCAGGTTATTACCAGATGAGTGAT
Organism: uncultured Lachnospiraceae bacterium; assembly: GCA_910588775.1. Lineage (GTDB taxonomy): Bacteria > Bacillota > Clostridia > Lachnospirales > Lachnospiraceae > MGBC164599. The sequence continues at coordinate 6,909 of CAJURH010000032.1, read as the reverse complement.
GTAATTTCCAAATAAGTATAAGTTTAAAAATATTTCATGTATAAAATTCTCTTTTAGGAAGATATTATATGTATGAATGATTTCAAAAGGAAAAGGAGAATGAGACATGAAAATGAAGAAATTGATGTTATGCGGAATTGCATCACTGGTGTTGTGCATGGCGACTGCGTGCGGATCAAACAAGGACAAAGCTGATGACGGCAACGATACGCAGACAGAACAAAACGCTACAGATGAGAATGATACCGATACGAATGATACGGACGCCGACATGGATGACACGGTTGATGATGATAACATCGATGACGCCGGTACAAATAAAAACAATAATGGAAACGGTGGAACTACACAGAATAATGGCGCGGATACCGGTGATGGAGTGGTAGATGATATTGGTGATGGCGTGGAAGACCTGGGCGATGATGTGGACAACGCTCTGGATGACGCCACAAAAGATACGACGGATAACCAGACAGACACCAATAATAACAGTGTCACAGAAGGTACAGACAATACAGAAAATACAAATGAATAATAGTATTGAAGGGAAAAGGGTGGGACGACGCTGCGTCTCATCCTTTTTTAACTTATAATTTTGGAGGGATAATTTATGAGGTTTCGTCCATGCATTGATATACATAATGGGAAAGTGAAGCAGATTGTGGGAGGCAGCTTAAATGACAGCGGCGATCAGGCGGCGGAAAACTTTGTAGCCCAACAGGAGGCCGGTTTTTTTGCCCGATTGTACAGAGAAAAAGGTCTGACGGGAGGTCATGTGATTTTATTAAATCCAGAATGCTCCGATTATTACAAGGCCACCCGCACCCAGGCGTTTGCGGCGCTTGCGGAATTTCCTGGTGGGTTGCAGGTGGGTGGCGGCATTCGAGCGGATAATGCTGGCGAATATTTGGAAAAAGGGGCCAGTCACGTGATTGTAACGTCCTATGTTTTCCGGGAGGGTCAGATTTCCTATGATAATTTGGAAAAAATTAAAAAGGAAGTGGGAAAGGAGCATCTGACTCTGGATCTGAGCTGCCGGAAGAAAGACGGGGATTATTATGTGGTCACCGATCGTTGGCAGAAATTCACGGATACGAAAGTTTCCCTGGAGCTTCTTCAGGAGTTGGCGGGAAGCTGCGCGGAGTTTCTGGTGCATGCTGTGGATGTGGAAGGAAAATCGGCGGGTATAGACAAAGAACTGACCCGACTGCTGGCAGAATTTGATGGGTGTCCAATCACTTACGCGGGAGGTGTGGGAAGTTACGAAGACCTAGAGCGGTTGCGGCGATTTGGCAGAGGGCGGTTGGATGTGACCGTGGGGAGTGCGCTAAATATATTCGGTGGGCCCATGGAATTGGACAAAGCGCTGAAATACTGTAATGGATAGGTTGGGCAAACTGTCGTTAATATGACAAATGTCATAAGAAAATAATTACAAAATATAGGTGATTTTTATGAAATTTTGAGTTAAAATATAGGATGTAGTTAAGTAGTAAAAATTCATATTGAAAGGGAGGAAACGAAATATGAAAAGGAAACTATTAGCAGCGCTGCTTTGTCTGTCTATGGCAGGAACCTTATTAGTGGGATGCGGCGGCGGATCAAACGATGCGAAAGAAAACACAGATGCGCAGGCTACAGATGATGCGGCGGACGATGTCGATGAGGCAGATGATACAGCGGACGATGCCGAAGACGATGCCAAAGCTGAGAAATCTGATGGTCCATACACATTCGGATACACATGTATGGACGGAACAAACCCATTCTTTGTAACAATTGAAGACGCTATTCGTACAGCTGTGGAAGAAAAGGGAGACAAGCTGATTTCCACAGACCCAGCCAATGATGTTTCTCTTCAGATTACACAGATTGAGGATATGATTGCCCAGGGCATGGACGGTATCTTCCTAAACCCGGCGGAAGCGGAAGGCATCCTTCCGGCGCTGGACGCTCTGAAAGAAGCGGAAGTGCCGATTGTAAACTTTGATACAGAAGTTGCAGATTTATCTTACGTGGCTACGTACACCGGATCTGATAACTACAACGCAGGTAAAGTTTGTGGTGAAGACCTTGTAGCGAAATGCCCAGATGGCGGTCCGATCATCGTTTTGGATTCTCCGACCATGAATTCCGTTGTTGACAGAACCAATGGTTTCTTAGATGCTATTGAAGGAAAAGGCTTTGATATTGTAGCGCAGCAGGATGCGAAGGGAAATCTGGAAGTATCCATGGGCATCGCGGAAGATTTACTGCAGGCTCATAACGATGTAGTTGCTATTTTTGGTGGTAATGACCCAACAGCATTGGGTGCGTTGGCAGCGGCAAATGCAGCGAATTTGAAGGATTGTAAGATTTATGGCGTGGATGGTTCTCCAGACATTAAGTCTGAACTGGCTTCTGGTGAATCTCTGATCGAAGGAACCGGCGCACAGTCACCTGTATCCATCGCTGAATCTTCTGTGGATTTGATGTACAAGATTATGGCAGGGGAAGAAGTGGATGACAGATATCCAGTTGAAACATTCCTGATTACTGCTGATAATGTAAATGAATACGGCACAGACGGATGGCAGTAAAAAATAAATCGCTTTCGTAAACGAAGGCGGATTGCCCCGTGGTGAATGGAACTGCCTCAAAGGCCGCATGAACAGATAGGCTTTTGGGGCATGTTTCATGTATGGTGCAGTTGTAGCGAAAACAGTGACGAATAAAACTTAAGTGGGTGATAATTTGAGTGAACAGGTTTTATTAAAAATGGAGCATATACATAAACGGTTTCCCGGTGTATATGCATTGAATGACGTCAGCTATGAATTGAGGGCCGGCGAAGTGCATGCGCTTCTGGGCGAAAATGGAGCCGGAAAGTCCACATTAATTAAAGTGTTGGGCGGTATCTATCATCCGGAAGAAGGCGAAATCTATATAGATGGGGAAAAGGTGGTTATAAACGGGGTGCGTGACGCTCAGGACAACGGTATAGCCATCATACATCAGGAACTTGTATTGGTTCCCCATATGACAGTTGCTGAAAATATTTTCCTGGGCAGGGAACACGGCAGCGGAGTATTAATTAACCGTAAGAAAATGACTGAAGAGGCACAGGCTTTGCTTGACGCTCAAGAGATAAATATAGATGCAGGCGCACTGATCAAGGACTTGACCATTGCACAGCAGCAGATGGTGGAGATTGTAAAAGCCATCTCTTATAATTCAAAGATTCTGGTAATGGATGAACCTACATCTTCGATTTCAGATAAAGAGGTGGCTTTCCTCTTTGAGACTATGCGCAAGTTGACAGCTAAGGGCGTTGGAATTGTATACATTTCCCATAAGATGAGTGAGCTAGAGGAAATCTGTGATCGGGTAACGATTATGCGTGACGGCCAGTATGTGGGAACAAAAGTAGTCAAAGAGACTACGAAAGACGACCTGATTGCCATGATGGTTGGCCGGGAACTGACCAATTATTATACCAGAGATTATCAGGAGGCCGGGGAGACGCTGCTGAAATGTGAGCATATTTCCGACGGGAAAATGGTTCAGGATGCCAGCTTTGAGCTGAATAAAGGTGAGATTATCGGTTTTGCCGGTCTGGTAGGCGCAGGGCGAAGCGAGACGATGAAGTGTATTTTCGGTCTGACGAAAGGTTCCAAAGGGGATGTGTATGTAAAAGGACAGAAAGTGAATGTTCATAGTCCTATAGATGCCTTAAAGTATGGCATAGCCTTGGTTCCAGAAGATCGGAAGCTAGAGGGTCTGTATCACGTACAGAGTGTGCGGTTTAATTCCACCATAGAAGTGCTGGAACAGTTTATCCACGGAATCTCGGTGAACAGCAAGAAAGAAGTGGACATTACCCAGAAATATATAGATATGATGAGCACAAAGACACCTACCCAGGAACAGGCCATTGGGAACCTGTCTGGCGGAAACCAGCAGAAGGTGATGATTGGACGCTGGCTGGCCACCAATCCGGAAATCTTGATTCTGGATGAGCCTACCCGCGGCGTGGATGTGGGGGCCAAATCCGAAATCTATGCAATTATGAATCAGTTGGCAAAGGAAGGCATGTCTATAATAATGATTTCATCTGAATTGCCAGAGATTATCAACATGAGTGACCGGGTTTATGTGATGGCGGAGGGCCGGGTGGCCGGATGCTTGGATCATACGGAAGTGACCCAGGAAGCAATCATGCAGTTGGCGGCAAATTAAGATAAATGAATCAAGGAGGGGTAAAAATGGCTCAAGAATTAACAAAAAAAGCCGGCTCTACGAACAAAGTCGTGGCTTTTCTGAAAGAAAATATGGGCATTATCGGCGCTTTGTTGGTGCTGTGCGTGTTCTTAGCTGTATTTCCGGCTACAAGCGGATCTTTTTTGACTTCGAAAAATATTTTTAACGTATTGCGACAGATTTCCACAAATATGTTTTTGGCTTGTGGGATGACTATGGTTATCATTTTGGGCGGGATTGACCTTTCGGTGGGTTCCATCATTGCGTTGTCTGGCGTTCTTGCGGCAGGCTGCGTATCTCGTTATAACCTGCCCATCGCAGTGGCTTTGATTGTGGGTGTGCTGATTGGCCTTGTAATCGGCGTATTCAATGGTTTTGTGATCAGTTCAACAACGATTCCGCCGTTTATTGTAACCTTGGCAACGATGAATATTGCCCGAGGGTTGGCGAAAGTATATACGGGCGGTTCTCCAGTTCGTGTAGTGACTAAAGAGTGGCAGTTTGTGGGCGCTGGATATGTGGGATTTGTTCCGGTTCCTGTAATTCTGATGATTATCGTATTGATTATTACTGCGTTGATTATGAATAAAACGAAAATGGGACGCCATATCTATGCGGTGGGTGGAAACGCGCAGGCGGCTGTATTTTCCGGTATCAAAGTATCCAGGGTAAAATTCTTTGTACATGCGTTCTCCGGTGTAATGGCTGGATTGGCTGGTATTGTTTTGGCTTCTCGTATGTATTCCGGGCAACCTACTGCTGGTGAAGGCGCGGAAATGGATGCAATCGCGGCAGTAGTTGTGGGTGGCACATCTATGGCTGGCGGCTCTGGCAAAATTGGCGGAACGATTATTGGTGCGTTGATTATCGGTATTTTGAATAATGGTCTGAATTTGCTTAACGTAAACTCATTTTGGCAGGATGTTGTAAAGGGTATAGTAATCCTGCTTGCGGTATTTATTGATTACGTGAAAAACACAAAGGCAAAAGCATAGAAGATGAGAATGGCAGAGCCTGTTTGAGGGCTTTGCCGTTTTTTTGTGGATAGAAGATGAAAAACTGGTCATATTAATTACATGATATGATAATGTTAGAGTTGTAAGCAGTGCAAAATAGAATTGAAATGAATGGCGTAGTCAAGTGTGCATATCCTGTAGAGGATATATACACTTGACTTGTTTTCATATTCTAGAGCTTGTTTGAAAATGCTTTATGAAATGCTCTGTAAAATAAAATGTTGTATGTGTGGGGAATAGTTTTTAGCCATTCTTTAGGATATAAACTGCTTACAGACGCTTATGTTTCGGGGGTCAGAAATACGGTCAGGTTGATTTCGTCATTCTTGCAACAGGCTTGAACATAGTAATCGCCAATGAAATAATATTGGAAACTTTGTTGGAGTCCATACAGCTTCATTGAGGGAAATGCTATCATACAAACAGCTTTTACTGCGCGATCTTCATGTTTTCCGTATATATGAACCGCCTCCTTAACATTTTTTAGGCACTTATGGCATAAGATGGAACTTAATTTCTTCATATTTGGTGTGTTGTTTTTTGAAGATGTATATTGCATAAGTGATATTTTTCGTGTTTGTATTTGATGAAGTTTTATGCTGTATGCGTTTTTTGCGTCCCATATGTAGGATGTATTGTTGGAGCTGGTGAGTGTATCTTCGGATGATTGAATTTGAACTACCCGCCAATCATTCAGACAAAGTATACCGACTCCAGTGCAATTTTTATAAATACGTTTTAAGCTGTTTTTTCCGTTTCCACAGATTCTGCATTCTTTTTGGGGTGCACGTGAAATATATGAAGGTTTTTTTTCATAGTTTTCACATCCAATTGTCATAAAAGAAAGACAAATCATAGCTGCCATTCCTAAATAAATTCCATATTTTTTCATTTTCCTCTCCTTAAAAAATATAATTAGTTATATAACTTAATTTAATTATATATTTGTGAACTCTCTTCTTCATTTGATAAAGAGAATTCAAAAATACATTCCTAAAAAATGATGGTTAAAACTCCTATTTATGAAAGATTATTTCATAAATGAGAAATGGTATGGCCATTTATCCTATATTATGATTAGCTGGTCAAAAGAATTGTCAGACTTTTGACTCACTAATTGAAAATTATATTGCATTCCAGATGAGGTGAACAATATGAACCAAAAGGATTTGGACCAGATGGCTATGCGAATTAAAGAAAAGCGCAAAGCATATGGATACACACAAGAAGAGATGGCTGAGCAGTTGAATATATCTTATAGTTATTATACGAAGATAGAAAATGGTTTTCAGGCGCCATCGTTGGATATTTTGATAAGGATTGCATCTACTTTGCAAATTTCACTGGATAAGCTTATCTTTGGGAATAATAGGAGAATACAGCCATTTTCTCCAGATACGCAGGAATTACTGCAATTTATTAGTCAATACAACCGTGAGGAACTTATTCGCTGCAGAAATCTACTGAATAAACTTATTAGTTTTTTGAATTAAGATAATTATCCATTTAGTAGGGCAATAAAATAGGGTTCGCATGTGGATATGAGTTCCATTTTTTTAAAATGCATGATAATATAAGAAATTTGCATATATTATCTATTTCCAGCCCTTATAACACAATAATAAAGTTGTATAATAAACTTAATTATTGGATT
>CAJURH010000031.1 GCA_910588775.1 uncultured Lachnospiraceae bacterium | reverse complement strand
GATGTATAGACAATCTACCCAGGAAAAGCATATTTTCGTGAAAAAGTTCACTGAATTAAGATTTTATTTGGATAAACTTCCAATATTAATACGACGTGAAGCGATAGATGAAGTTGGGTTGCCAAATGTCCAATTTGAGCAGTGCAGTTCATGGGAAAAGGACTTTGGTTTGAGACTATATCTGGCAGGATGGGAAAATATATTGTGTCATAACAGTTATTTTCGTCATTCTAAAAATGAAAAGAGTCAGGATACATCGTTAAAGGAAAGATTTAGCGAAAAGTATTTTTTTAATATGGTGTATGATGCAAATAGTTTCAATGAACTTATTGAATTTATAAATGCAGATAAACAGAGTATGATTCGGATATTGCTGGTTGGATATGGACTGGACGAAAAATTGCGAGAACTACAGTCTAAATATCCGAATGGGCAAGCTTACGGTATAGATTTTTCTTTGGAGAAAACAGAGACTGAAAACAGGTTTTTAAATATTGTGCGGGGCGATTCTGGAGAATTTAGAATTCCATTTGGTAATAAACGATTTGATTACATTATACTATCAGATGTGTTGAAATACATTCAAAATCCAGAAAAAATTGTGCAAAAATTATTAATGCGTTTAAAATCAAATGGGGCGTTTCTTTGTAATATTCCTAATTTTATAAATTTGTCTGTATTATATTCTATGATGAAATGTGATATAGAATATGAAAATATTGATATTCTGAATATGGCTTATTTAAGTTTCTTTAATTTAAATAATACTCGTAGGTTGTTTGATAAATGTGGAGTATATATAGATAAATTAAAATATAAGAATATTGATATAAAAGAAATGGATCAGCAATTTTTGGAGTATATAAAAGAAATATTAGAACACACAGATCAAAAAAGTTTCTTGGTACAACAATATATGGTTCGTGCGCAGGTTAGTGTGAAAGAATTTAAAATAACAGCAGTGGGTTTGATAAAAAATGCAGCGGATGTAATAGAAACTTATATTCGGGCGAATGGGCTGCTGGTGGATAATTTCGTCTTATTAGACAATATGTGTTCCGATCGCACAATTCTTATATTGGAACAGTTAAAGCAGGAAGGTTTTGAGATCGAGATTATTAAAGATAAGATAATTGAACATGATCAGAGAGAAAAGATGAATCGCCTAATTTACTATGTAAATGAAAAATATCATCCAGATTATATTGTTCCTATTGATGACGACGAATGTATAGCGCCTTCATCTGAGAGAAACACGGTTGAAGACATTCGACAGAAAATAAGAAAATTGTCACCGAATAATTTGTATTATTTAAAATGGAAAATTTACGTGCCAACAGAAGAAGATGATGAGAGTGAAATTTGCGCAGCTAAACGGCAGACATATTGTTGTGAAGATACGGAAGAAGCGCTGAATAAAGTGATTATACCAGGAAAAGTGTTGCAGGACGGAACTTTTTCAATATTATCTGGCAACCATGGTGGCAGTGGAAATCTGGTGGAGGATCATATTTTGCTACCCTTTGCCCGAATGGCTCATTTTCCTTGCAGAAGTGAAGCGCAGTTGCGTTCGAAAGTATTAACGGGTTGGACAAACTGTCTGGCGTTTCCAGGGAGAATGCCTGACGATGCGGCTCAGTGGAGATATATGTATGCGGTTGCGAAAAAGGGGAAGAAACTGTCTCTGGAGGATTTGCAGATGATGGCTTTAATGTATACATCGTCTCCAGAATTAAACTCTGTTTGTATAAAGAAAGATCCCATACATTTACCGGGAGAAGCGATGATAATCAAATACACGAAGCTAGACGAAGTAAACCCATGGGAAAATTATTGTACAAATGTGGAAGTGTTGGCACAGAAGTATGCAGAATTAAAAGGGAGAAAATCTGATTGATAGGATAAATGTAATTATGAATTTAGTCATTCAGTATAATAGGGCAATACTATTTTGCTAAAATTGTGCCGATAGAGTTAGTCTGCGAATGGTAACAATCTACTGGGGCGCCACGCGTACGCCAGACTTATTGCCATAAATATTATTGTAGTTGGAGGTGTTTTATGAGTAATCAGAAAGATTCCACATCTTCTTTTCTGGATATGTTATCTGATATTAAAGATTCAGTATTTCTTCAGAAGGGTCAGGCAATTTCTCTTACAGAGCAGATGATTCAGAGTATGGATTCTTCTTATATACCGCAAATAATGCGCTGTTTTCCCATTGGGGATTATGTACTCTCCCAGTTGGATGCGGATATGCGCAGGCTATCGATTATCTGTGAAATCGTGGCCGCGGAGGAAAAGCTTCCTGGTTCCAAGATATTATTTCTGGAGAATGTGTCTACATTTGATGATTTGATAGAAAAGTATATACGGATTACACTTTTGCTGCGCAGGTTGGAATTACAACTGCCCAGGGAGGCATTGGAGGAAGCGATTGTTGCGCTCATAGAGGAGCGAATATCTGCGTGCGCTTTACGTAAAATTACGGAAAGTGAGATTTTTGCTAAAGGGGATTATGTGTATAGACAAGGGTTGCAGGTGACAGGAGGGATTTAAGATAGATATTAATAGGAAATTAGACGAAAAAAAAATATGTTTTATTATCTGCTATAACCAGGAAGTATACTTGAAAGAGTGCTTGTTATATTTACAACAGCTTCATGTGCCAGATGGTTTTTCCACAGATCTTTTGACGATTTCGGATGCGCCGTCTATGGCGGAGGGGTATCAGGCGGCCATGGAGGAGAGCGACGCTAAATATAAGATTTATATGCATCAGGATGTGTTTGTCCTGTATCCGTATTTTTTGGACAGCCTGATAGATATTTTTGGAGCATACGGGCGCATTGGCATGGTGGGGATGGTGGGAACACCTGTCTTTCCTTCAGATTATATGATGTGGTCAGAAAGACGAGTGGGAGATCTCTATGATAGGAAGACAGGAGATTGTGATTATGGCAGCTACCGTTATGAATTCACTCATGGCATTTATGCAGTAGACGCCATTGACGGCCTTCTGATGGCTACGGCATACGATATCCCCTGGCGCACGGATCTCTTAGACGGTTGGGATTTCTATGATGTTTCCCAGAGTTTTGAATTTCGCAAGAAGGGCTATAAGATTGCGGTGCCAGAGCAGCATTGCCCTTGGTGTCTGCATGATGATGGCAAGATCTTAAATCTTTGGAACTATGATCGCTATCGCCAAATCTGTATGAAAGAATATCCTCTTTCCCTCTTGCCTCCAGGGTCACATTAATGGTATAGTTTAGGTGATAGACTTATATGGAAGTTTAAGAAGGAGGTTGGATCCGTGCCCCAGTTTAACAAATGGAAAAAAGCAAGTATATATAATATGGAACATGAACATATCTGTGATGTAGCCGTTCAGGCGAGGAATGAGGATATAACCCTGATTTTTCCGGAAGAAATAATGAATGGGTCCTGGGAAAATGTGAGCGTAGTATTTTATGACGATATGAAAGGCTTGATTACTTATAAATGTAAGCTAAAAGATTACAAGCGTTTGTCAATGGGTTTGACTGTAAAATGTATCCTGGGGGAAGAAGAGGGTGCAGTGCAGCGGAGGAATGATTTGAAAATCCGCCAGATTATTCCTATTTCCATTCAGACTGTGGATACAGTGGGTGAGAAGATTAGTGTGGATGCTACGATTCAGGATATCAGCGCTGGAGGTCTTTTTTGTGTATCTGAACATATTTTTGCAGAAGGGGACAGGTTTTCTTTTTTGTTCAGGCGGTTGTCCAAGCCGATGCGCCTGGAATGTGAAGTGCTTCGCAGGCAGCCTTATGAGGGAAAAGGAAACTTCAGCCGGGATAGGATGATGGGTTATGGATGTAGGTTTGTGAATTTGACGGATAATATGGAGTCAGCTATCCGATCTTATGTGTTTAAGGAAGATCTCTTAATGAAGAAGAGAGAGAGAATGCGGCTGTAGGGCAAGTCTGCTGCCATATTAATGAGAGTTGCGCAGGCACGTTTGGAATCATTGAAGTATGTCGTCTGTTTGGGTGTGAATTTTCACAGTAAAAAGTTACAATAAATGATGAAATTTTACCATAATTATTATAAAAATTGCTTGAATCTTACTGTCAGATATGTTATAGTAAGATAGTAAAAGGAATGACCGCTCACACGGGTTACAGTTGAAGAATGAACATAGAAAATGCCACTCTGCAGCTTATCAAAGTTCAGAAGTGGTTTTTCTATGTAAATTTTTCAAACATACTTCAGGACAGGCGGGCTGTATTGTTAAGTTGTGCGCATAGGAATATGCAGAAAGGATAAGGGACTACATGGATAAAAGACGGAAGATGATGCTGTTTTCTCTTCTTATGACATTGGCCATGGCAATCATGACCGGATGTGGAGGAAATGAGAAAAAAGAGGATGTGAAGGGCAGCCAGGAAACTGCAGACGAATCCCAGGTGGAGGAAAATAAAACGCAGGAAGACGAACAGCAGGTAAAAGAGGGGGACAGGACCAAGTATCCACTTACGATAACAGACAGCCTTGGAAATGAAGTGACCATCCAGAAGGAACCGGAGCGGGTGGTTTCTCTGGCGCCAGCGGATACAGAGATTTTGTTTGCACTGGGAGCTGGAGATCGGGTGAAGGGTAGAACGGATTACTGTTCATATCCGGAGGAGGCTTCTGAGGTGGAATCCATTGGCACATACACTTCGCCCAATACAGAACTGATTCTTTCGATGGAACCGGATGTGATTTTCGCTTCCGATTATATAGATGACAGTATCAAAGAGCAGGTGGAGTCCACAGGAGCTAAGACGGTTGTGTTTTCCGCAAACAGTGTGGAGGAAGTGCAGGATGTGATTTTGCAAGCGGGTCAGATTTTGAATTTGAATGAGAAGGCCAAGGAATTGACGGATTCCATGAAAGCGGATTTGAAGGAACTGCAGGATACGGTGGCTTCCGTTAAGGCGCCAAAGTCGGTATTTGTGGATATAGGTTCTTTCTACAGCGCGGGGCCGGGTTCCCTGCTGGCTGATATGCTGGACAAGATGGGTGTAAATAATATTGCTGCCGATACAGAAGAGGCATACCCGCAGATTTCAGTGGAGGCAATTATTGAGAAAAATCCGGACATTTATCTTTCACTGTATTCCACGCCGGAAGAGATAAAAAAGACTGCCGGGTTAAATGAGCTGGAATGTATTAAGAATGACAATATTATTTTCTATGAGGCGCTTTCGGAGGAAGCGGATGTGGTACAGAGGCCAAGTCCCCGCGTAGTGGAGGGCATGCGGCTTTTGGCAGAGCAGATTTATCCGGATTTGTTTCAGTAGAGTGAGATGAACAGATGAAAAGAACGGGAATAAGCAGAAAGTGGGCAATTTTTATGTCCATTGTCGCGTGTTTGGCTATCATGTATGTATGCACGGTGACCGGTGTGGCATCCATTTCATTTCAGGACGCCAATCGTATCCTTTTTCATGAGATTTTGCATTTGGATATAAGTATGGAGGGGATTTCGGACGGCAGTATTACGATTATTCGCAATGTACGCCTTCCCAGGGTAGCGTTGGGATTTCTGGCGGGCGCTTCTCTGGCGGTGTGTGGAGCTGGGTTTCAAGGAATATTTAAGAACCCTATGGCAGATCCTTTTGTCCTGGGTGTGTCCTCCGGGGCGGCCCTGGGCGCTGCTATTGGGATTGTTCTGCATTTTGACAGTGGATTTCTGGGGATGAGCGGGACGACTTTGCTGGCGTTCGCAGGGGCTTTTCTTACTATTATACTGGTGTATAATATTTCAAGAGTTGGCAAAAAGGTGCCGGTATCCACGCTGCTTTTGTCGGGCATTGCCATGAGTCAGACGCTCTCAGCGGCTATGTCCATAATAATGATTATGAATAAACAAAGTATGGACCAGATTATGTTCTGGACCATGGGCAGCCTGAATGGGAAAGGATGGAGCCAGATTGGGAGTGCGTTTCCTTATTGCGTTGTGGGACTTGTCATCCTTTTTACCACATGCAGGGAACTGGACATTATGTTGACGGGAGAGGATGCGGCTATTCAGTTGGGCGTGAATGTGGAGTTTCTGAAGAAAAAAGTTCTATTTGCTTCCACGATTATCACAGCGGCGGTGATTTCCGTAACGGGGATTATTGGCTTTGTGGGTCTGGTGGTTCCCCATGTGGTTCGCATGGTCACCGGCCCAAAACACCGGATTCTGATGCCGCTGTCTTTGGTTTTTGGCGGAACTTTCCTGATTATTTGCGATACGGTGGCCAGAAGCATTGCCGTGTGGGAAATTCCGGTGGGGATTATCACTTCTCTTTGCGGAGGTCCATTTTTCATTTACCTGCTTGGCAGGATGAAGAGAGGAGGGGAACTGTCATGAGTGGCGAGATTTTGGAATTTCATCATGTGGCTGCCGGATATGGAGAACGGGAAATCTTAAAAGACGTAACCATGTCTGTCCGGGAGGGCGAATTTGCAGGGCTGATTGGGTCCAACGGAACAGGAAAATCCACATTAATTAAATGTATTTCCGGGCTTCTACCTTTGAAGCGCGGAAATATTTCCATTTGTGGAAAAGAAAACTCCTCTCTGAAAAGCCGCGAGCGGGCGCGAATGGTGGCGGTTGTTCCTCAGTCGTACCACGTAGAGTATGATTTTACGGTGGAAGACATTATCATGATGGGGAGAAATCCCTATCTGGGGTTCCGGAAAAAAGAAGGGCAAGAGGATTACGAAATTGTCGAAGAAGCCATGCAGGCCACCAACACGGAGATTTTTCGCAGGAGATATTACAATGAGCTTAGCGGCGGCGAGCGCCAGCGGGTGATTCTGGCCCGGGCCATTGCTCAGAAGCCAAGGATTATTCTGCTGGATGAGCCCACGTCGGCGCTAGACGTGCATCACCAGATTGAGGTGATGGAGCTGATTACCAAGCTAAATCAAGAGGAACATATGACGGTGTTGGCGGTGCTCCACGACATCAACATGGCTTCCCGGTTTTGTAAACGGATGATTATGCTGCAGGATGGTATGGTTTCCGTGGATGGAAGCCCCCGGGAAGTGATTAACCGTAAGAATATGGAATCTTTGTATCAGATGAAATTGATGATTCGGGAAAATCCTCTGTTTCACAAACCGGAGATTATACCCATCCGTGTGATGGAGGAGAAGAAAGCGGCTGTTTCCAAGCGGATACATGTTATCTGTGGAGCTACGGGAGCCGTGCGTCTGATTGAAGAGCTGGATGCAAGAGGATACCGCATCACAGCGGGCGTTTTGAACGAGGGAAGCGAAGACTGGAAAATCTGCCGGGAATTGGGTATTTCCTGCGTGGAGATAGAGCCGTTTACTCCAGTTACGGAAGATAAGCAGAAAGAGAATCTGAAGCTGATGGAGGACGCGGACATGATTATGGTGGCGGATGTTCCCTTTGGAATCAGCAATGTTGCCAATCTGCATGGGTTGGAAACGGTTTCAGGCAAGATTTATTTTCACAAAAATGCTCTGAGCAACGATTATACAGACGGTGAATTGGTTCGGCAGTTGGAAGAACTGGAAAAAACGAAGAAAATAAGGTATATTGGAGATAACGATGAGTTTCTGAGTATTTTAAAAGATATGGGCGAATAAGGAAAGGCGGGAAAAGATGAAGAAATATCAACTGGCGTGCGGGGATGAGCTTCATTATTATAAGAAGTCTTTGGTTCTCTATTTTCGAGGGCCGCGAAAGGTTCTGAGCACCGGATTAAATCATGGCGGGTGCAGGACGGATCTTCAGGCTGTTTTTAATAATGACGGAAACCCTGGTCCAGGCATACAATTTAATCTGAGGGCGGATACATATCGGGAGCATCTGGATATTATCGCGGAGGAAGATATGGGCTTGGACCCGGAGAAATGCACAGGATTGTGTACGGCCGCCAGTATGGATAACGTGTCCATTCAGGCTATGGAGCATGAGAATTTCACCGTGACTGCTATTGTGACTGGCGGAATCCAGGGTAATGGAGGCCGCATCGGAGATACGGCTGTCCACAGCGAGAAACCAGGCACCATCAACATTATTCTTCATATAGACGCCAATCTTCCCGATGGGACGCTGGTTAAGGCGTTGGCTTCCTGCACGGAGGCGAAAGTTGCGGCTATTCAGGAACTTCTGGCTCCCAGTCGTTATTCCAGGGGACTGGCCACAGGTTCTGGAACGGACGGAGTTATTGTGGTGTGCAATACGTCTTATAAGCAAAGGCTGACGGATGCGGGACATCACAGTAAATTGGGCGAATATATCGGGAAAACGGTGAAAAAAGCCGTGAAAGAGGCTTTGTTTCTGCAGACGGAACTGGGGCCTGCGTTCCAGCATAACATCATCCGGCGCATGGACAGGTTTGGCGTTACGGAAGATAAGCTGTGGAGCGCGTATAGAGAGAAAATGGAAGCAGAAAAAAGGGAATGTACGCCTAGGTTTGCATTCGAGAACCGATTGGATGGCATAAAAACGGGGGAACAGTTGGTGACTTGCACTTCGTTGTATGCACATCTTATGGACCAGTTGGATTGGGGGCTTTTGCAGCCGCAGGAAGCCTGGCGGGTGGGAAGTCGCCTTTTGGAAATGGCTGGAATGGCGGATTTCAGTCAGGAGAAGATACCAAAGGATTCAGCTGTTCCGTGGATGATTCAAAAATATATAGCTGGACTGCTGCCGCTTCTTGAATAAGGGGGTGTATTTGTGGAGATCAGGGATTATGAAAATATTTTGAATGCCATGCAGAAAACTGGCGTATATGTGATACGTGAAGATAACCATGGACTGCTGTATTTTAACAGACGGGTGCGGGAGATAACGCCGGATGTGGAGATGGGGAAAGCCTGCCACGATTTTTGGTCTTCTTCCTGTGGACATTGTCCGTTGTTGGTCATGGGCAATAAGTCGGAGAGCAGATCTGTCAGTTACGATCACCCTTTTGGCAAGGCGGTGGATATTGTGGCAACCAGGATTATGTGGGAAGGGCATATTCCGGCTTTTGTAATCACCATAACTCCTCATATGGAGGCAACCACTTATAATTATCATAGAATCGTACGGGTAAACCTGACGAAAGATTTGTACGATATGGTTAAATTGGGCATGGAGGCCCAGCCCTCGTGGGAGGCGTCAGATAAATTCTCTGTTTGGATGGAGCAGTTTGGAAAAATGGGGAATATCCATCCCCAAGATTTGGAGCGGTTTCGTCGATTTATTCGGCTGGAACATCTACGGGGCGCTCTTCATTGTGGAAAAAAAGCTCTAACATGCACGTATAGAAGAAAAATGGGAGAAATTTTTCGGTGGAATATTCTGGAGATTGTGCCGGATTTTGATTATACGGACGATAACCAGACGGCTACGGTGTGTGTGAAGGATGTTCATGATGTGTTAAGAGAGGGGCTGGCCTGGGAAGACCTGAATATTCGCAGTCAGGAGATTATACGTATATTAGGTGAAGAAAATACGGATATATACGCCATTGATTTACATACTGGAGAGGTGGACCCTGTCCGCATGGATGGCCATATGCAGGAAAGGTTAGAACCCTGTCTGATGGTGTGGGACGAGTGGATGCACTTTCGAATTGTGAAAAATCTCCATCCAGGATATCAAGTAGAATTTGCACAGAAGTTTTCTCTGGAAAGTTTGCTGTATGCCAGAGAGTCCGGGGAACATAAGGTGGAATTGGTGTGTCTGCAAAAAAGTGGGGAAGGCTATAGATATATAACTGTCATCGCCCATTTTGGCCAGAGTCAGGAGACGAAGAACTATACCGTTTTGGCCGTTCAGGATGTGGATGACCGTATGCGCCAGGAAGTGTCTCACACCCAGCGGGACATGCAGATGGCGGCGATTCTTCGGTCGCGTTTTAGCGTGATGAATACGGTTAATCTGGATACGGGCCAATGCGAATGGATTTCTTTGAATGACTTTACCGGAATCCAGAAAACCCATAAGGAAGATTACAGCCAGTATATGCAGCGGGAATTATCGAATATTTGCCAGGAAGATGCGGAGGAATTAAGGCACGTCTTGTCTTTGGAACATTTGCGTCGAAAGGCCGTGGATGTAAAGAGCTATTCTGAGGAGATTTTTCAATATTGTCTGAATGAAGAGCCACTGCGGTGGGTGGAATGGCATGTCATCTATATTTGTCCGGGAGACACGGTATTGGTGAATATGCTGGGAAGGGATATTACAGAGGAGAAATATCAGGAAGAGAAACGGTTGAGGGAAGAGCAGGATAAAGTGAATGTTATCCGAAGTTTGAGCAGCATGTTCTTTGCCGCTTACTATATAGATCTGGAGATGGATACGTTCAGTAGCGTAACCCAGCTTAGGGAAGTAGAAAAGGTTTTGCGCAGCCAGCAAAATTTTACAAAGGCGTTGCATATCTATGCAGATAAGTTCATTCATCCCGACGATCGGGAGAATTATTTAAAGGTGATGTGCACGGAAAATCTGGTCCGCACCTTGGAACAGGGCCGTCCTTATGTGGCGGTGGAGTATCGCAAGCTGTTGGGTAGGGATGAATATGGCCTGACAAATTATGGCTGGATACGCTCCAATGCAGTGTTGGCGCAGACGGATGCAGAAGGACGTCCCTGCACAGCGGTGTATGTGTCGCAGGATGTGACGGAGAGTAAGGAGAAGGAGGCCAGGGAACAGCGGGCGCTCCAAGCGGCTTGCGAGGCGGCCAATCACGCCAGCGCTTCTAAGAGTGAGTTTTTATCCAGGATGAGCCATGATATCCGTACGCCTATGAATGGAATTATCGGCATGACGGCAAAAGCGATTACCAATGTGGAAAATCGCGAAAGGGTGCTGGATTGTCTAAATAAGATAAAGATATCCAGTCAGCACTTATTGTCTCTGGTCAATGAAGTTCTGGATATGAGTCAGATAGAATCCGGGGAAATCGACTTGGCTGAGGAAGAATTCAATCTCTCAGAATTTGTACACAATGCGGTGGAATATATTTTGCCCTCTGCCTTGGAAAAGGGCCAGGAAGTGAAAATTCATCCTCTGCAAGTGAAGCATGTAAATGTCATTGGGGATCCTGCATGGCTTCAGCAGGTGTTTATAAATATTTTGGGAAATGCGGTGAAATATACGCCCTCTGGTGGGATGCTGGAGTTGATGGTTTCCGAAAACGAGACGAAGGAATATGGTTATGGACGCTATGATTTCGTGTTTCAGGATAATGGCATCGGTATGGACGAGGAATTTGTGAAGAGAATCTTCGACCCATTTAGCCGGGCGGAGGATTCCCGGATTAGCAAAGTGGGAGGCACAGGGCTGGGGATGACCATTGTCCAGAACATTGTCCGTATGATGGGAGGAAATATTAGTGTGCAGAGTAAGCTGGGGGCTGGATCGCAGTTTACGGTGACACTGTTATTAAAGCAACAGGAAATAGAGGAAATTCCTCTGTATGAGAAGGTGGACGCGCAGGAAAATGTGTCTTCCAGAGAGTCTTTTGAGGGAAAACGGATTCTTCTGGTGGAGGACAATGAAATCAACCGGGAGATTGCCACAGATTTCATTCAGGAAATGGGAGCGGCGGTGGAATGCGCGGAAAACGGCCAGGAGGCGCTTCGGATCTTTCAGGAAAGAGGAGAGGGTTACTACGACTTGATTTTTATGGATATTCAGATGCCAGTAATGGGCGGCTATGAAGCGACCAGGGAGATTCGGAAGCTAAGGCGGCGGGACGCGGCTTTGATACCCATTGTGGCCATATCTGCAAATGCCTATGCGGAGGATATTCATGCCAGCCGGGAGGTGGGAATGAACGAGCATATGAAAAAACCGTTGGAAGAAGAGCGCTTGATGGAATGTATGAGACGTTGGATTAAGGCGTGAGTATTTCATAAAAAATGAACCCCCGAAAGTATATTACTGCAATCGGGGGTTTTTCCAAAAAATATGTCTTGACTTTCTATTTGAATTCTTTTATAATGTCTCTAATCATTTTAATTTGTTTTAAGGAGTGTTTTGTATGTCAAGGGATAAAGAAGTGAATGTATGGGCGAATAATACAGAGAATACATATGGCTTTTTTGGTTACTGGTACTTTTATTACGTACCAGCTCTTTTGATGCACAAAACATTGGAGTAAGTGACCAATCGAAAGCTTTTATTTTAGGTAAGGATTTGATTGAGGCCGATGTTTGCGTGTGCATGCATGGGCCTTTTTTGTACTCTGGAAGAAGTTTTTCTGTAGGGTCATTTTACCCATGGATCATGTGCAGTCTGGCAAAGTCGGTGAGAATATATATCCGTTTAGAGAAAGGAGATTCAGAAATGAACAAACTAAGGATTTTGGATTGCACTTTGAGGGATGGGGGACTGACGAATAATTTCTTCTTTGATGATTCTTTTGTAAGGGATTTATATCGGACCAATGTGGAAGCGGGCGTGGCTTACATGGAGATGGGGTACCGTGCGTCCAGGGATGTTTTTAAGGAAAGCGATTTTGGAAAATGGAAGTTTTGCGATGAGGAAGTTATCCGGGAAATCGTGGGGGATAATCCTACGCAGATGAAGCTGTCTGTTATGGCGGATGTGGGGAGGACGAATTTTGAGAGGGATATATTGCCCAAGAAAGACAGTGTGTTGGATATGATACGGATAGCCACTTACTCCCACACCATAGATGAGGCCATAGACGCGGTGGAGCATTGTCATAATTTGGGATATGAAACTACGGTGAATATCATGGCCATTTCCAACGACGCGCAGCAGACGATTGCCAGTGTGTTGGAGAAATTGGCGGCCAGCAGTGTGGATGTGGTTTACCTGGTGGACAGTTTTGGCGCTTTTTACCCTCATCAGGTGGCGGCGCTTTCCCGTCAGTACGCGGAAGCTGTTTTGCCAGAGGGAAAGCAGGTGGGAATCCATGCTCATAACAATCAGCAGTTAGCTTTCGCCAATACGATTGAGGGTATGAGAAATGGCGTTTCCTTGTTGGATGTGACGATAAACGGTCTGGGAAGAGGCGCAGGGAACTGTTCGGCGGAGCTTCTGGCTGGGTATCTGATGGGCCAGGGCGTTCCCTGCAAGCAAGAGCCTTTGATCCGGTTTATTGAGAAGCATATGCTGGCGCTTAAAGAAGAAGGAGTGGTTTGGGGGTACGATATTCCGTACCTGCTCACCGGGCAGGGAAATCACCATCCCTCCAAGGCCATTGAATTTATTAAGGACTGCCGTACTCAGTACACGGATCTCTTAAGGGAGCTGGCCGTCCAGTAGTGAAAGGGTTTTCTCAATTCCTGTTTGAATGGTTTCCCTGGGGTTCCAGCCAAGGCTTTTTAGCTTGGATCCGTCCAGGAGCGCCCGGGTGGCGCGGGAGTAGCCAGCGCTTTCTACCTCGTCAGGTATTTGGAAAATCACTTTTGTTCCGGCGTGTTTGGCAATCAGGGAGGCCAGGTCTTTTAAAGTGATGTCGGAATCGGGGTCTGCTACGTTGTAGGCATGTCCACATTTTCCTTGCAGCATAACCCACAGGATGGCGGATGCGGCGTCCCCTGCGTAGGTGTAGGAATAGTGTTGGGTTCCCTGGCTTTTTAAGATAATGTCCTCTTTTGCGGCGCCTTTTTTCAGAAATTGGGCCAGAGCTTTGGAGTCGGAGGAGAGCATAGTGGGGCCGTAGACCCGAGCTAGGCGCAGAATGACCGCGTCCATGGATTCCTGATGGATGTATGCCTGACATAAGGCTTCCCCGGCGCGTTTGCTCTCCGGATAACCGGCGCGCATGGTGTTGCAGTCGATGTAACCGCAGTCTTCTTCTCGAAAGCGCAGGGCAGAGCTTGTGTTTTCACCGTATATCTCTACGGAGGAGAGGAAGACGAATCGTCTGCATTCCACGGATTTGGCAAAGTCCAGCAGGTGGGCGGTTCCGGTGATATTGGTCATAATGGTTCCGATGGGGTCTGTGGCGTAGGCCACCGGGTGGGTGTTGCTGGCGCCATGAATCACGTAGTCGGCGCGAAAATCTGCAAGGGTAAGTTCCTGGTTGATGTCCTGGGAATGATATTGAAAGTCTGGTCTGTCCCAGTAAGGAGCGAACCTTAGGCGGGCTTTTTCTTCCTGGCGGCTGATGGCGTAAACCTTGCAGTTTAGGCTGTGAAACTGGTTCTTGGCCATGATAAGGTCAATTAGGTAGCTGCCAATCATTCCTGTGGCGCCAGAGAGGAGGATGGATTTGTTCTCTAATTTCTCCCAGGGAAGGGGCAGGGATAACTGGTCTTTGATTTCTTCCTGGTACTGTTTTTTTTCTAAAATATTTTTTGAGTTATGCATAGGCGGTCCTTTCAGTTATTTTAGCCATTCCGCGTTTTCGGACTTTAAGAATGCTTTGAACATTTCCAGGTCGTCTTTGGTGGTCAGTTTGATGTTGCGCTCGGAGCCTGCGGCGAAATAGAGGCGCTCGCCCAGTTCCACCATCATGGTGTTTGTATAGGAGGAGCCGTGGATGCCGATTTCTTTTTCAAATGCTATATGATAGGATTCATCTAGTTTTCCGAATTTATACGCTTGGGGGGTGGATACCCGCCGCAGAGATTCCCGGGGAATGTATTTTGTGGTGGAGATTTCGTCGTCCATCAGGAAAATCTGTTCGTTGTAGGGCAGTGCGGTGACTCCGTTGCCGTATTGTTCACATTTGATGATCACGTCCGACAAGACGGAGGCTTCGATTAAGGGGCGGATTCCATCATGGATGATGATGGTGTCTTCGGGGGAGCATTTGTCTTCCAGGAAAAATACGCCGTTTCGGATGGATTCCTGTCCGGTGCTTCCGCCAGATACTATCCATTTTAGTTTGGTTATATTAAATTGCCGGGCATAGGCCCACAGAATGTCGTGCCATCCGTCGATGCATACGGTCAGGATTGCGTCAATCCGGGGATGACATTGGAAGCTTTCTAGTGTGTAGATGATGATTGGCTTGTTGTACACGTTTAGAAATTGTTTGGGTATGTCCTGCCCCATGCGTTGCCCGGATCCCCCGGCTAGAATTAGCGCTATATTCATTTCTTTTTCCTCGCTTTTTTCGGTTTGGATTGTCTGCCCAGCCGGATATCTTCCATGGCGTCGGCCAAGTCATCATCCAGGTAATTGAATAAATAGTTTTTGCCATCTTTTCTTTTGTTTAGGTATTCGCTGCGTATGAGGCTTGCCACCCGTTTGATTTCTTCTTTTAATTCTCTAGCTGAGAACAAGCGGCAACCCTGACCACGTATGATGATTTGTTCCAGCGAGTCGGAAGTGGCCACGGTCACTTGGTGAGTCCGTCCGATTTGGTGGGCAGTTTTCTCTATATATTGGTCTGCGGTTTCGGCTTCTTTGGTGTAGACGATGTGGATGTTGTGGTATTGGAAAATCTCCCGGTTGTTTCCTGGCACTTTATAAGCGTCGAAGACTAGGATTAATGTGCATTTTGTGTAACCTTGATAGTTGCTTAAAATGTCCATGAGCTTGTCTCTGGCTGCGCCCAGGTCTGTCTCCGCCAGTTTTTTAAGCTCCTCCCATGCAAATATAATGTTATAGCCGTCCACCAGCAGATAAGCGTCTTCTGGGTTTTTCTTTGGGGTCTCCTGTTTTAAAGCGCCCGCAGAGGCGTTCTCTCTTGGTGCGGATTTTGGTCTGTATTCAGTGGGTCCGTCGGGCAGATTTTTTTGTATGGGACCGTAAGTGCGCTGAAAGATTTCTTCCAGTTCTTTGTCTAGCAGCAGGGTTTCTCCCTGGGATTTGGATGGTTTAGGAGAGGGACTCGTTGTTTTTTTTTCCTGTTTCTTTTGAAACAGTCCGCTGTCCACATGCATATGGTTTTCGACCTGATCCCAGCTTACGATGAATCCGGCTCCATGGCTGCAAAAGACGGAGCCAGTGGGATTTTCTGGGTCCTGTTCAGAATCGTAGTCAAATGAAGCGATGACTTCTTGTTCATTGTGGCAGGGAAGATATCCCTTCCAGGTGCAATAGAGCCGCCCTTTGCCTCTGGTGTAGGAGGCCACTTGCGTCTGGTAATTCTGTATGGAAATAGCGGCTACGTTCCCTGAGAGGAGGGATATTTCCCCTTCTGTCTGAGGCGGCTCAAAGTCGCCGCCCATTTTCTGAATGTCGGACATGGCTCTTCCAATGCTCTCTTCTGGCGCTTCTAGGCGAAACGTATACCAGGGTTCTAAGAGGACGCTGCGGGCCTTTTTCAGTCCCTGGCGGACAGCGCGGTAAGTGGCTTCCCGAAAGTCCCCGCCTTCTGTGTGTTTCAGATGGGCTTTTCCAGCCACCAGGGTAATTTTCATATCGGTGATGGGGGACCCGGTAAGCACGCCGGGATGCTCGCGTTCCTTTAAATGGGTTAGAATCAGGTTCTGCCAGTTTTTGTCTAGATTGTCTTCGCTGACTGTGGACGAGAAGGTCAGACCGCTTCCTGGATTTGTTGGCTCCAGCAGCAGGTGGACTTCCGCATAATGGCGCAAGGGTTCGAAATGTCCGATTCCTTCCACCGGCTCTGCTATGGTTTCCCGATACAGGATGCTCCCGGCGCCAAATTCCACCGATGTCTGGAAACGCTCCTGGATTAAGCTTTTTAGAATCTCGATCTGGATTTCTCCCATCACTTGGGCATGTATCTGTTGAAGGCGTTCGTTCCATACGATGTGAAGCTGTGGTTCTTCTTCCTCCAGCATCCGCAGGTTCTGCAGCATTTTGTGGATGTCGCAGGAGTCGGGCAGTTGAATCTGGTAGGTCAGCGCCGGTTGGAGGACAGGTTTGGCCCCGCCTGGTTCCCGGCCCAGACCTTGTCCTGGAAAGGTATGAGTAAGCCCGGTCACGGCGCATATGCTCCCGGCGTTGGCATGTGGGACTGCTTCGTATCGGTCTCCGGAGTAAATACGGATTTGGGTTATTTTTTCTTCCCAGTCTTCTGGGTCTTTGCCTGTGAGGGCGTCCCGGGTTTTGATGGAGCCGCCAGTGATTTTCAGATAGGTTAAGCGGTTTCCCTGATCGTCCCGGGCGATTTTGAAAACCTGGGCGCCGAATTCTTCTGTATAGGTGGGTGGCTGAGCGTATTTTTCCAGTCCCGCCAGCATGGAGTCAATTCCTTCTAATCTTAATGCGCTTCCAAAATAACAGGGAAATGCTTTGCGGGAGGCGATTAACCGGGCTACGCTGTCTGTTTTTAAAATCCCATTTTCCAGATATTCTTCCATGGCTTCTTCTTCACAAGTGGCCAGGTTTTCCATCTGGAGGCTTTCATCTTCTGTGAAATCAATGCAGTTTCCATCCAGCTTTTGCTGAAGCTGTTCAAGCAGAATTTTTTTGTCTGTTCCGGCCTGGTCCATTTTGTTGATAAATAGGAAAACCGGAATCTGGTAGAGTTCCAGAAGATTCCACAGGGTGCGGGTATGCCCCTGAATGCCGTCGGATCCGTTGATGACCAGTAATCCATAGTCCAACACTTGCAGTGTGCGTTCCATTTCTGCTGAAAAATCTACGTGACCGGGTGTATCTAACAAGGTAATGTCTAAATCATTGGCGTTTATCTGCGCCTGTTTTGAGAAAATAGTGATGCCTCTGGCTTTCTCTAATTGATGAGTATCCAGAAAGGCGTCTTGATTGTCTACCCTTCCTATTTTCTGAATTTTTCCGCTTAGATACAGCATTCCTTCTGACAGTGTGGTTTTCCCTGCGTCTACATGGGCCAGGATTCCCAGGGTGATATTTCTCATAGCGTTAATGTCCCCATTTTCCATTTATGGACGCCTGCGCAAACAGGCATGTCCGTTTGTAAATATTATACTGGATTTTTTAATGGAAAACAATGGATGGATTTTTTGGAAATAATTTTTCATGACAATTTTTGGCGATTTATGTCGAATTTTGTCTTTTATTTCACTTTTTTGTCATATGACATTAATATAATTTAGGTGGATATTTGAAATTTGAAAAATGTTTTCATAGTTAACGCATGTTATTGCACAAATAAAGTTATTATACGCTTAAAAAGGGGACTTTGGTTATGTTGGAAGTCAAATGCCAGGAGGACGTATTCTGAATGGTTAATGGTATGGTAAATAAAAATAGGAGGTATTATATGAACATCACGTCACTTATGTTATCCCTTGGAATACATTCTACTTTAAAGGGATTCCACTATCTTAAATACGGTTTGGGGTTGTGTATGGAGAATGAGGATTATCTTTTATCGGTATATAAAGATCTGTATCCAGACATAGCTGCTCACTTTGGCGCTTCGCAGGATAGTGTAGAGCATTGTATTCGGACTGCAGTTTACAATTGCTGGTACAAAGGAAATCGAAAATTGTTATTTAAGATTGCAGGGTATGAATTAAATCAGAAACCGACAAATGGTGAGTTTATAGATATTTTATATCATTATCTGAATTCTTAAATCCAACCCATATACCAGAGACCGGACAAGGGCAGGCGAATTGGTCGCTTGCCCTTCGTCCATTTTGTGAAGAATAATTTATGCAACGTTTACTTGCACACGGTTTTTCCGGGATAGGGCGATGCCGATGCAGAATCTCTCTGTGACAGCGCACATTTTATCTGTAAAGGATATGATCCATGCTTCTTTGCTGGTGGGCACAGGTCCCAGAGGGAACATGTGGGATAGGATTGCCTTTTCTTCTTTTTCACTGATTTGAAAGCGTTCCTGGCTCATCCTGGCGGCAACCTTGGGGTGGTGGAAGACTTGCGCTTCTTCCGCCTTCTCCCGAAAGTCGTACAGGCAGAAGTCATGCAGCATTCCTGCCCGCGCTGCCATCCGTGCATCGCATCCCATCTTTTTCGCTAATTTCCAGGAAATATATGCCACATTTAGGCTATGCATCAGGCGCGTAGTGTTCTTATGCTGGACATAATTTGACAGTTTTTGATAATCGCTATCTGCGAGAATGCATTCCACAATCTGCAGAAATTCTGTCTCTACGTGCTCTGAAATTATGATATCCATGGGTATCACCACTTTCTTAGTTGATTGGATATTTATTTTTACTATTCTATTATCCACTATTTTGTGACTGCGCGCAAGGTTTTTTTGAATTTAGTAAAATAGAAATCACAAGTTCTTATTTGTGTCTATCTTATATTATTTCTATGACAAGGCTGAACTGTTGTAATTTTTGGAATTTTTTACAGAAAATTCTTATCAAAACGCAAAAAAAGTGTTACAATACCCAATAGAAGCAAAATTTTGGTTTAAGAAAAGAAATATTACAAAAAGGAGGTAGGCCGAATGTTTAAAATTGGGGATTTTATTGTTTATGGACATAACGGGATATGCAGAGTGGAAGATATCACGCATCTGGACATGAGTGGCGTGGATAAGGACAGGCTGTATTATGTGCTGCTACCCATGAATACAAAAGGAGGCAAAGTATATTCACCTGTGGACAGCAATAAAATTCAGACTCGTAAAATGCTGACCGAACAGGAAGCGCACGCATTAATTGATGAAATTCCGGAAATCGAACAGCTATGGATAACCAATGATAAGCTGCGGGAGGAGCAGTATAAGGAAGTGGTGAAAGGCTGTGACTGCCGTCAGTGGATACGGATTATCAAGACCCTTTATCTGCGCAAAGAGGAGAGGCTTGCACAGGGAAAGAAAGTGACTTCCATTGATGAACATTATTTGAAGCTGGCGGAAAATCAGCTCTATGGAGAATTGTCCATTGTGCTGGGGATGAAAAAGGGGGAAATGGAGGACTTTATTGTTCAGAGGGTTGGCAGAGTAAAGGTAAAAGAATCCTGATTTAGCAAATGGGCAACTGTGAAATTCTGTTTTTATAGCAGTGTTCACAGTTGCCGAAAAATAATAAGGAAATCAACGCCGTGAAAAATAGGCGTGAACGTGTAAGTTTAAATCTGCAGTGTAAGCTGTTGGTTTTCGTAGCGTCTTTTATAAGCGCAGGTAATATCTTTCATGTCGTATAGGATATTTCTATCGCGGCATTGCTGTGAGAAAATGGACCACAAATGCTTTGCGCGGGGGCTTGCACATCGGTAAGAGGACCCGTAACGTTTCTGGTATTTATCCACCAGACGTTCATTAGGAAACTACTGGATTAGTTTTCCATAATACCAATCCCGCTGTATGTCCCGCAGCGTCATGCCAAAAGCCGGATAAATAAAGCGTGCATTTACTTTATGCGCTTTTTCCACAATTTTCATGATATTTTCGTCTGTGTCCTCAATAAAGGGAAGAACAGGCATGAGCAAAATTCCGGTAAATAATCCCGCTTCTGTAAGCTGCCGGATGGCCTCAAACCGTTCAGAGGACACAGGCGCGTTGGGTTCCACTTTTTTGCACAAATTGTCATCGGCTGCAGTGATGGTGATTTTCAAAAGCACGGGGGCGTACTGGGCAATGTCTTTAAGAATGTCCATGTCCCGCAGGATCAAAGAGCTTTTTGTGGCGATTGACACGCCGAATCCAAAGGCGTGAATCAGTTCTAGGGCATGGCGGGTGAGCTGTTCCTTCTCTTCCATGGGATTATAAGGGTCGCTCATGGCGCCCATGCCCACAACGCCTGTCCTGGTCTTGCGGCGCAGATCGTCCCGTATAATTCGCAGTGCGTCTTCTTTTGCCTGCACTATGTCAAAGTCCTGAATGCCATAACAGGCGCTGCGGCTATCGCAATAAATGCATCCGTGGCAGCAGCCGCGATATATATTCATGTTGTAGTCGATGCCGAACCAATGGCCGGCTGAATGGCTGTTTTGCACAATATGTTTTGCGGGTATATATTCCATCTCTTATGCCTTTCAAAATATGCGTTCCATTACATTACTGGTAAATATCCACAACGCTGTTGACGTACTCTTGTACGTTTTCTTCTAGTTCAAAATTTGGTTTTTTCTTGATTTTATAGGCCAGTGGGTCTGTGTCTTTTTGGACTTTTTTAAGTTTATTTGGCACGCCGGCCACGTGGGAGAGCAGCGTTTGAAACGTCTCATTATCGCCCTGGGCGTAGGCGGCTTCTATACCTTTGCTCAATAAGATCACATAACGATTGTAAACGTCCATGTTGTATTTCTGAAGGTCAACGGACTGTTCCTTTTCACGGGCCATGGTCTGGTAATCACCGTTTTCATAAGCGGCCAGAGCCAGTATATCGTGTGCTGTGGCAATATAGGGATTGCGATATGTCAGATCCTTTGCCAGTTTCTCTGCCCGGTCCATGTCGGTTTCATTTTGCAGAATCTGGATTTTTGCTTCGCTGTAGATGGGTAGCATCTGGGCGGAGATATCTGATTTTCCAAAAGCGTGAAATGCCATGGCTGCGCCACAATAAAGCATGGCAAACGACAGGCTGATGGTCAATACTTTATAAAATTTCAGTTTTCCTCCGCTGGATATCTCGACTTCCTTTCCATAATAAAAGTCTAAAATCAATGTCAAGATAAATAACATTACAGTAAACTCCATGTCAAAATCCATAGCGAAATGAATTCCACTTACAATCAGAATAAGCTTTTCATAAAAATCCGTCCTTTTGGAAAAGATGCTTCGGATGAGCATCGTTGCAAAAAGTAAGCATGGAATTATGCCCACATCCAGGGCGATTTGCAGCAGGTCGCTGTGGATAAACCGGGCGCTGTATACGCCTGTCTGTGCAGAGGGCTGCATAAAATAATAGCCCAGATATCCCAGTCCAAAGGGACGATCCGCCAGCAGGCGCAGGCCATCTTTCACAAACAGCAGTCGCCTTAGAAAGCTGGAGGAAATGAGCATGGAATAAATCTGTTCAACATTCTGGATATCGCCGGATAAGAGCACATGGACGCCTGACCCCGCAATCATAAGTAATGCCAAAGTTATAAACGGCAAGCGGCGCTTTTTCTCCTTTATGGCCAATAGGAAAAATATAGCCACGGTCATAAGAAACACGGTTCTGCTTCCGGATAATGAGATGCCCAGAATAAGCAGCGCCATCCGTAAATAGCGCTGGGAATGATTTTCCTTTGCTTCAATTAGGATGCCCAGCAGGCAAAAAAGGGCAAAGACATTTGCATGCTGGAAGAAACCGCCCAGTCGCTCGGCCTTGTAAAAGAAATTGTGGATGGGCCAGATAAAATATCCCGCCGTTCCCAAAAGAACTGTTGCACACGCTGACATAGGCGCTGCCTTTAGCAAAAGCTCTCGCTGTTCTTTGTCCATCTGCATGGCAATTCCCACAAAGAAGAATACAGCCATCATTTTCAAAAATCCCAGAAAAGCCATACCTCTGTCCACCGCATAGAGGCTGACAATTCCGTAAGAGGCAATCCATATGGTAAATAGTATGCTGTTCGGATTTAGAAAAAATTTTGCCTTCTTTTCGAATAGTATATACCAACTGAATAAGAATCCGGATAGAGCGCCCAGCAGGCATCCTGCATATTCGTAAAACAAGCCGAACAGTCCGATGCTTGCCAATAATATAAGAACTGTTATTATGAATTTTCTTTCCATGTGCAGACTCCAATTTCTTTTACTAGCTATTATACATATATAGTAATATTTTTCACATATTTCTGTCAATGGTTTTCACATATTTGAGGATTTGTTTTTTGGAACAAGTATGATATAATGTTTTGCAAACGGACGGAGATACAGTAGATGACGGGAGAGTAGAATGAATACATATAACGGTTTAAATGAGAGACAGACGGAAGCCGTGCTGCAGACGGAAGGTCCTGTGTTGATTTTGGCGGGGGCGGGTTCTGGTAAGACCCGCGTGCTGACGCACAGAGTGGCCTATCTAATAGAGGAAAAACAGGTGAATCCCTGGAATATTCTTGCCATTACTTTTACCAACAAGGCGGCGGGGGAAATGAGAGAGCGGGTGGATGCCATTGTGGGGGCTGGCGGGGCTAGCGTGTGGGTCAGCACTTTTCATTCCACCTGCGTAAGATTTTTGCGCCGTTTCATAGACCGACTGGGATATGAAAATAATTTTACTATTTACGATGGAGATGACCAGAAGTCTCTGATGAAGGATATCTGTAAGAGATTGCAGTTGGATACCAAGATTTATAAGGAACGGGCGCTGTTAGCGGCTATTTCGTCGGCGAAGGATGAGTTAATTGGGCCGGAAGCTTATGAGCGGATACATATGGGGGATTTTAAGAAGGAGAAAATTGCGCAGGTTTACAAGGAATATCAGGCCCAGTTGAAGAAATGCAATGCTTTGGACTTTGACGATCTGATTGTGAAGACGGTGGAGTTGTTTCAGACTTGCCCGGATGTGCTGGAGAATTACCAGGAGCGGTTCCGGTATCTGATGGTGGACGAGTATCAGGACACAAACACGGCCCAGTTTCATATGATTCGCCTATTGGCGGAGAAATACCGGAATCTGTGCGTGGTGGGCGATGATGACCAGTCTATTTATAAATTCCGCGGCGCCAATATCGGCAATATTTTGAGCTTTGAGAAAGTTTTTCCAGACGCGACCGTCATCCGGTTGGAACAGAATTATCGGTCTACACAGAATATTTTAAATGCGGCCAATGAGGTTATCTGCAATAATAAAGGCAGGAAGAGTAAAACCCTATGGACTGAAAATGAAGAGGGAGAGCTTGTTCATTTCCGGCAGTTTTACACGGGTTTTGAAGAGGCGGAATACATTGTGGGGGAGATTTCCAGAAAAGCGGGCGGCGGTGTGTGCAGTTATAATGATTGCGCTATTTTGTACAGAACCAACGCCCAGTCCCGGCTTTTTGAAGAAAAGCTTCTGATGGCAAATATTCCTTATAAACTGGTGGGTGGCGTGAATTTCTACGCCAGAAAAGAGATTAAGGACCTGCTGTCTTATCTGAAGACAGTGGACAACGCCAGGGATGATTTGGCGGTGAGCCGGGTTATTAATGTGCCGAAAAGAGGGATTGGGGCCACGACCATTGGACGGGTGCAGGCTTACGCGGCGGAACGGGGAATCAGTTTCTATGATGCTCTGAAAGAAGCGGAGGAAATCCCTTCTTTGGGCAGGGGCGCGGTTAAAATCCAGCCGTTCGTCACGTTTATTCAATCTCTGCGCAGTCAGGTGGAATATTTGACAGTGTCCCAGCTCTTGAAGCAGATTATTGAGCAGACAGGATATGTGAAGGATCTGGAGGCGGAGGGTACCGACGAGGCGCGGGCGCGTATAGAGAATATTGATGAATTGATTTCCAAAGCGGCTTCTTATGATGAGGTGACGGAGAAGCCGTTGCTCAGTGAGTTTCTGGAGGAAGTGGCGCTGGTGGCGGATATTGACACAGTGGACGACAGTCAGGACCGGGTGTTGCTAATGACGCTGCACAGTGCGAAAGGACTTGAATTCCCCCATGTTTATCTGGCTGGCATGGAGGATGGGATTTTCCCCAGTTATATGACCATTGCGTCGGATGACCCGGAGGAATTGGAGGAAGAGAGACGCCTGTGTTACGTGGGAATTACCAGGGCTATGAAAGATCTCACTTTGAGCAGCGCTCAGCAGCGAATGATTCGGGGGGAAGCGCAATATAATAAAGTGTCCTGCTTTGTCCGCGAAATTCCCAGAGAGCTGGTGGATGTGGGGAGAAACCAGGAAAAAAGCCAGCCGAAGCCGTCAGAAGCATGGAAAAGCTTTAACCAGTTAAAGCGGGATTTCCACGCGAAGGCTTTTCAGCAGACGCAGCAGTTCCCGGTGAATACGGACCAGCCCCTCAGTTATAGGGAGGGCGATCAGGTGCAGCACAGGAAATTCGGCATGGGGACAGTTACAGCCATTGTAAGTGGGGGTAAGGACTATGAAGTGACCGTGGATTTTGAAAAAGTGGGCGTTAAGAAAATGTTTGCCAGTTTTGCAAAACTGAAAAAAGTTTGATTGACTGAACTGTGGGAGGTAAAAATTTAATAAAGAAAAACGTGGTAAAATTCAATATAAGGTGGTATAATATACCCTATCAGTCAATATCATGTTCCGGGACCGGAACAGTAAAGGAGAGAGGAAGGTCGTGACCATGAATAAAATTGATGATTTGGTAACTGCATTGAAGAAGAAGGAAGAAGAGAAGACCAGAAATACAGTTCTTTGGGTTCTGGCTATTATAGGGGCGGTAGCGGCTGTAGCAGGCATTGCTTACGGTGTGTACCGTTTTTTCACACCGGATTATTTGGAAGACTTTGAAGAAGACTTTGATGACGATTTCGACGACTATTTTGAAGACGAGGAAGAATAGACATTAGAGTGTTTGCAGGAAACGAATGAATGCGATGGGCAGAGTTTTTACGGACTCTGCCCATTTGTTGTGTTGTGGAGGAGTGAAAATGAAAAAGGGCGAAACCTATGAAGGGGTTGTGGAGAAAGTTCTATTTCCCAATAAGGGCCTCATTAAAATAGAAGATGTATATGTATTTGTGAAAAATGTGATGCCAGGTCAGAAAGTGCGCTTTTATGTGAAAAAGAAGCGAAAGGGGAAGGTGGAAGGGCAGCTTCTGGAAGTTCTGGAGAAGTCGTCCCTGGAGGAGCGGCCTTGTGTGTGCAGCATTTTCCCGGAATGCGGAGGCTGTCTGTATCAGACAATGCCTTATGATGCGCAGCTTAAGATGAAAGAGGAGCAGGTAAAAGAAATGCTGGATGCTGTAATCCAGGGGGATTATGAATTCCAGGGAATAGTGAGAAGCCCAGAGGAATTTGGCTACCGCAATAAGATGGAGTTTTCTTTCGGGGATGCCGAGAAAGACGGGCCGCTTACATTGGGGCTGCACCGAAAAGGGAGCTGGCATGATATTCTTACCGCAGGGGATTGCAAGCTGGTGCATAAGGATGTGACGGACATCTTAAACTGCACGCTTACGTATTTTACGGAAAATAATGTAACATATTATCACAAAATGAAGCAGGAAGGGTACCTCCGCCATCTGATGATTCGCCGGGGCAGCGCCACAGGTGAGATTCTGGTAAATCTGGTGACCACCAGCCAGGAACAACATGACCTGACTGCCTGGGTCGATGGACTGCTGGCGTTGCCACTTACAGGAAAAATAACAGGAATCCTTCATATATTAAATGATTCTCTATCAGATGTTGTGCAGAGCGATGGCGTGGAGCTGCTTCATGGGCAGAATTATTTCTATGAACGCTTGCTGGGACTGACATTTAAGATTACGCCGTTTTCCTTTTTCCAGCCCAATTCAAAAGCGGCGGAGACGCTCTACAGTCTGGTGAGGGAGTATCTGGGGGACGCCCATGGCATGACCGTATACGATCTCTACAGCGGAACGGGAACCATTGCGCAGACAGTGGCGGCTGTGGCTAAAGAAGTCATTGGCGTGGAGATTGTGGAAGAAGCGGTGGAAGCGGCGAAAGAAAATGCGGAGCTGAACGGCATCCATAACTGCCGTTTCCTGGCGGGGGATGTACTGAAAGTGTTGGATGAGATTGATAGGAAACCAGACTGCATCATACTCGACCCGCCCCGTGACGGGATACATCCCAAGGCGCTGCCGAAAATATTGGATTTTGGGGTGGAGAAAATCGTCTATATATCTTGCAAACCAGTGAGCCTGGTGCGGGATTTGGAGGTGATGCAAAAGAGAGGGTATGCGGTGGAGAAGTGCGTCTGTCTGGACCAATTTGTTCACACTTATCATGTGGAGACGGTTGTAATGCTTTCCCACAAAAAACCCGATAGCGTAATCAAC
>CAJURH010000030.1 GCA_910588775.1 uncultured Lachnospiraceae bacterium | reverse complement strand
AAATACCGCAAACCCTTGATTTTACTGGACTTTTTAATCGACTGTTCGCATTGTCGGGAACAACAACACATCCCGAATCGCTGCCGAATCCGTCATCAGCATACACATCCGATCGATCCCAAATCCAATCCCTCCTGTAGGCGGCATTCCGATCTCCAATGCATTCATAAAGTCTTCATCCGTCGTATTTGCTTCTTCATCGCCCTGGGCCAGCAGTTCTTCCTGTGCTTTAAACCGTTCTCTCTGGTCGATAGGATCGTTCAGCTCGGAATAGGCATTGGCCATTTCCCAGCCATTCATGAAAAACTCAAACCGTTCCGTATACTCAGGATTTTCTGGTTTCTTTTTGGTCAGCGGGGAGATCTCGATGGGGTGATCCATCACAAACGTGGGCTGAATCAGATGCTCCTCTGCAAATTCTTCAAAGAACAGGCTAAGAATGTCCCCTTTCTTGTGTCTCTCTTCGTATTCCACATGGTGTTCTTTCGCCGCCGCCCGCGCTTCTTCCAAAGTATGAATGGCGTCAAAGTCCACGCCCGCGTATTTCTTCACAGCATCCACCATGGTGATGCGCTCGAATGGCTTGCCCAAATCCATCTCTATACCCTGGTACACAATGGTGGTGGTTCCCAGCACTTCCTGGGCCACATAACGATACAGGTTTTCGGTCAGGTCCATCATGCCATGGTAATCTGTGTACGCCTGATACAGTTCCATCAAGGTAAATTCCGGGTTGTGGCGGGTGTCCAGGCCCTCGTTTCGGAAAACTCTTCCAATCTCGTAGACTCTCTCCAGTCCACCCACTATCAGCCTTTTTAAGTACAATTCCAGAGAAATTCGCAGCTTCAAGTCTTCGTCCAATGCGTTAAAGTGCGTCTCAAAAGGCCGCGCCGCCGCGCCGCCAGCATTGGACACCAGCATGGGCGTTTCCACTTCCATAAACCCCTGGGAATCCAGATATCGCCGAATGCAGCTAATGATTTTGGACCGTTTGATAAATGTATCCTTCACATCGGGATTCATAATCAGGTCTACGTACCGCTGGCGGTAGCGCAGATCCGTGTTGGTCAGGCCGTGGAATTTCTCGGGGAGAATTTGCAGGCTCTTGGATAACAACGTCACCTGCTCCGCGTGAATGGAGATTTCTCCGGTTTTCGTTTTGAAAACTTTCCCAACCACGCCCACAATGTCTCCGATGTCCAGCTTTTTGAACGCCTTGTATTCTTCTTCCCCCAGGCTATCCCTGGCCACGTAAGACTGGATGGTCCCTTGTAGATCCTGCACATGGCAGAAAGAAGCTTTTCCCATTACCCGCTTAGACATGAGCCGGCCAGCTATGGAAACCGACTTTTCCTCTAATTCATCAAAGCTGTCTTTGACTTCCTGGCTATGATGGGAAACATCATATTTCATGATTTCAAAGGGATTCTTCCCCTCTTCCATCAACTGCGCCAGCTTTTCCCGGCGCACCTTTAATAACTGGCTTTGATCTGGTTCTTTCTTTTGCTGTTGAGCCACTTTTTTCACTCCTTACACATTTCTTTGTATCTGCAATACTTTATATTCCATCACGCCTGTGGGCATCTCCACGCTCACAGTCTGTCCTTCTTTGGCGCCGATCAGAGCTTTGCCCACGGGGGACTCGTTGGAAATCTTGCCTTCCAGACTGTTGGCTTCTGTGGAACCTACGATTTTGAATTCAATGTCTTCGTCGTATTCCATGTCATGAACTTTCACTTTGCAGCCCACGCTGATAGTTTTCAAATCCACTTCGTCTTCCACCACAACTTCGGCGTTTTTCAGAATCTTCTCTATCTCTTCAATGCGGGCTTCTATATCCCGCTGTTCATCTTTCGCGGCGTCATATTCTGCATTCTCGGATAAATCCCCCTGCTCTCTGGCCTCTTTGATTTTCTGGGCCACTTCTTTTCTCTTCACTACTTTTAAATCATGCAACTCCTCTTCCAGTTGCTTCAGACCTGCATACGTAAGCAGATTCTTTTTTTCTTCCATTTTCCTCGCTCCCTTCACCCTTTTGCTTTGACAATTTCTGTATTATAACCAAATCTCTGCAGGTTGTCAAGATTCCTTAACAGTGTATTGCCCGACGCTTCCAGGTATTCGGTTCTTACATGTATTTCAATAATTTTTCTAAATCTTCATATTTTTCCAACTGATTCACTTCCCGGCGTAGCCTGGCGCTGTGTGGCATGCCTGCCGTATACCAGGCCACGTGTTTGCGCATTTCCCGTATGCCTGTGTACTCTCCTTTATATTCCACAAGAAGCCTGGCGTGCCGCAAAACCATCTGACGCACCTGTTCTCTATCCGGAAAGCCCTTCAACGTTCCTTCTATTATATAGGAACGAACTCTTGAAAATATCCATGGATTGCCTCTGGCCGCCCGTCCAATCATCACGGCGTCACAGCCAGTTTCCTCCATCATCGCTCTGGCCTTCTGGGGCGAATCCACGTCCCCGTTTCCCATCACCGGAATGGACACGGACTCTTTGATTTGACGAATGACCTGCCAGTCCGCTTCTCCCGAATAGTATTGCTCCCGGGTGCGCCCATGGACGGCTATGGCCGCCGCGCCGCTTTCTTCTATTATATGGGCAATCTCTAGAATGTCGATGGCTTCCCGGTCAAATCCTTTTCGGATTTTCACCGTCACCGGCTTATTTATGGCCTTCACCGTTTTCTCCACGATTTTCCCGATTAAGGCCGGATTTTTCAAAAGGGCCGAACCCTCTTGGTTGTTGACCACTTTCGGCACCGGACAACCCATATTCAGGTCCAGAATGTCGAAGGGCTTTTCCTGGATTTTCTTAGCCATCTCACTGATAATTTCCGGGTCGTTGCCGAAGAGCTGCAAGGATGTGGGGCCTTCCTGGGGATGGATCTCCATCAATTTTTCTGTATTCTTATTTCCGAAGAAAATCGCCTTGGCGCTGACCATCTCCATGCAGACCAGCCCTGCCTGCTGTTCTTTGCACAGGAGCCGAAAGGGCAAATCAGTGACCCCCGCCATGGGCGCCAGCACAATCGGATTTTCCAGCTCTACACTGCCTATTCTCAATCCCATAGGAACCTCTAACGATTTTTCTCGTAAATAATCTGCAGGCCCTTTAGCGTCAGCAAGTTGTCGTAGACATCAATGGAATCCGTCTCATCGGCGATGATTTTCCCCAGACCTCCGGTAGCCACCACCTGCAGATCCTTCAGGCCAGATTCCTCTTTCACTTTGCGAATGATGTATTCCGTCTGCCCTATGTAGCCATAGACCAGCCCCGCCTGCATACTGGCAATGGTGTCCTTGGCCAGGATGGAAGCGGGCTTTTTGATTTCGATTTTCGGAAGCTTCGCCGTGTCCTCCCAGAGCGCCCGCGCACTAATGCGAATGCCTGGAGACGTGATGCCCGCGGTGAAGCTTCCGTCCTCCAGTATCAGATCGTAGGTGGTGGCTGTGCCGAAGTCCACCACCAGCACTGGGCCGCCGTACAACGAATAGGCCGCCACCGCGTCCACGATTCGGTCCGCGCCAATCTCCTTAGGGTTGGCCGTCACCAGCTTAATCCCTGTCCTAATGCCGGGTTTAACCGTAATGGGATGCACATGGAAATATTTTATTACGCCGCTGTTTAAGGAGTACATCACGTCTGGAACCACCGAACTGATGACTACGTTTTCGATGCAAGACGGCTCGATTCCGTGATGCTCCAACATACTGCATAGGTAAATCCCGTACTCGTCGGATGTGCGCACGTAACCGCTGGTCATGCGGAAAATCCCTTTCAAATCCTCTTCCTGAAACACGCCGATGGTAATGTTGGTATTCCCCACATCAATGACTAAAATCATAGTTTAAAAATCCTCCATTTCCTCACCCATACAAAATACCCGGTAATATGTTTCCAAGGATTCCAGCAGCTCTTCCTTCTCCCTGCGAATCTGCTTAATCTTCAGCACGCTTCCGATTTCGTCAAACATGGCGTCCGCCTCCAGGGACTCTACCTTAAACTGCAAGCTGCCCTCCTCATCAAATTCCAGGAGCAGAATTCCACCAACGTCTTCTGTGAAAAGCACGCACATAACCTGCAGCTCATCCTGAACGGACGGCGGCAGGGTGGCAAAATCCGGGTTAAAATAATATTTCTGCTCATAAGCGCTTGCCCCGCAGAGCGTTACATTTTCCTGATACATACAGCCTCCATCTCAAAGCATTCTTTTACACATAACCGTCCAGGCCCCGGACAGACACTTCCCCGGCACAGATTTTCACCATCGTCCGGCCTTCTTTTTCCACCAAAAGTTCGCCCTGGGCGTTAATCCCCTGGGCCACGCCCTGTAGTTCCTCCCCGGACTGCAGAACCTTCACTTGCCGATTTCGATTTATTAAAATCCGGTTGTATTGTTCCTGACATTTGGATAAATCTTCGGTCTGGCAGAATTTCTCATAATTTTCCTCAAAGGCTTCCAGAACCGCCGCTGTCAAAGTCGCAAGCTCTATGGAATGGCCCAGCGTCTGCTGCAAACTGACGGCCTTGTCCCGCAAATCCTCGGGGAAATTTGTGAAGTTACCGTTTATGCCCACGCCGATGACCACGAACTCAATCCGGCCCGGCTCTGCTTCCATCTCTGTGAGAATGCCGCAGAGTTTCTTCCCGGACACTACAATGTCGTTGGGCCATTTAATCCACGCCTCAAGCGGATAGAGACGCATACACGCCTGGGCTACGCTAAGACCCATCAGAAGGGTCAGCATGGACGCTTTCTCCGGCCCAAATTGCGGACGCAAAAGGCAGCTCATAGCCACAGAACTGCCTTTTGGCGTCACCCATCTTCTGCCCATCCGGCCTTTTCCGCCGGTCTGCTCTTTGGCCAGAACCACAGTTCCGTGCCGGGCGCCCTGCCGGGCCAGACATTTCAGGAAATCATTGGTGGAATCCACCGTCTCCTCCTGGCGCAGGTCACGTCCCAGCCATTTTGTGTTCAGACGCAAGTTTTCCGCCTTCATGCCTGCTCTTTTAGAGTGGCCGCCATCACCGCCTTGATGGTGTGCATCCGGTTTTCCGCCTCGTCAAATACTTTGGACTGGGCAGACTCGAACACTTCGTCGGTCACTTCCATCTCCTGGAGATTGAACCTTTCTCCCATCTCTTTGCCGATGATGGTCTTCAGGTCGTGGAACGCCGGCAGGCAGTGGAGGAAAATGGCTTCTTTCGCCGCATATCCCATCACTTCTTTTGTCACTTTATAGGGCGTCAGCTCCCGGATGCGCTCTTCCCACACTTCATCCGGCTCGCCCATGGACACCCACACATCTGTGTAAATCACATCCGCATCTTTCACGCCTTCCTGCACGTCTTCCGTAAGGGTGACGGAGCCGCCGCTCTCCTGCGCGTATCCCTTGCACAGGTTCACCAGCTCCTCATTGGGGAAATATTTCTTATTCGTGCAGGCCACAAAATGCATGCCCATCTTGGCGCAGGCAATCATCAGAGAATTACCCATGTTGAACCGGGCATCCCCCATATACGCCAGCTTAATGCCTTTTAATTTACCGAAATTCTCCCGCACCGTCAGAAGGTCCGCCAGCATCTGTGTGGGGTGGTATTCGTTGGTCAGGCCATTCCACACCGGAACCCCCGCATGCTCGGCCAGCTCTTCCACAATCTCCTGGCCAAATCCTCTGTACTCAATCCCATCGTACATCCGCCCCAGAACCCGGGCCGTGTCCGCAATGCTCTCCTTCTTTCCAATCTGAGAGCCGGACGGGTCCAGATACGTGGTCCCCATGCCCAAGTCGTGGGCGGCAACCTCGAAGGCGCACCGGGTACGGGTGCTTGTCTTTTCAAAAATCAGCGCGATGTTCTTTCCTTTATAATGGTCAACGGGAATCCCCTTTTTCTTCTTATCTTTCAGCTCTGCGGATAAATCCAGCAAATAGGTAATTTCCTCCGCCGTATAATCTTTCAGTGTTAAAAAATTGCGTCCTTTCAAATTCATGGCGCCTTATCCTCCTCGCTCCTCATTTATCTATTTTTCCCAAACTATGGTTGTCGAAATCGTCGTTTTGAAATTGTCTAAATAATTCTACAAACTGGGGTGATTTCTTCGGTTCCAGCAGTTCCTCCCGGCGCTCTGCCACAGCCGCCTCCAGCTCCTGCAGCGTATAAATTCTGTATTTTTTCAGCTCCAGAATCCGGGCCGCCCCTTCCAGGATGGCTATATACAATTCCTGGTACGTCCAGTCGTTTGACAGCCTCAATTCGTGGGCCGTCTGACTTAAACGGCTTTCCAGAAATTTACGCAGGCTGCCGCCCGGACTGCGCTCCGCCAGACGATTTAGGTAGAAGAACTCGTCTTCGGGCGCGTCGATATAGTAGATGGAGCCTTTCAGTCCGTAGACCATGCGCATGGCGTCGTAATACCCGGCCACCATGTTGCGCCGGCTTTTTTTCGGATTGAAATCAATAATATTCCCCAGGGAAATCCGTGGCTCCACCGAATAGATCTGAACGTCGTCTAAGTTTTTCACCCGCTTCTCCCGGCCTGGTCCGTATATGCGGAGCATGATAATGTCCCGGTAGCCCCGATTTACCAGAGAACCTAGTGGCACGTTGTTAATTACACCCCCGTCTATGAAAGTCTTCCCCTTAAGCTTCTCGTTTTTGAACAGGGGGAAAATATAGGCACTGGCCAGAAGCAGGTCCGGCAGCTCTTCTGGGGAAATCTGGTGCACGTCCACATCCAGCTCCTTCATCTCATCCACACAGAATGTCAGCACATAGAATTCAATAGGGGATGCCTGTATCTTTTCCACGTTCACATACTGGCGGATGAGATTTCTAAGGGGCGTAATGTCCACGCCCCCCTCTTTCATGATCTCAAACAGCGCTTCAAAAGCCTCCCCCAGCGGAATGGCTCCCTGGAAAAGCTGCTCCATCCGCACATCATCCACATCCATCACTTTGGAATAGGAAATGTCCTTCCAGACTTTTTCTGCGTTTTCGTAATCGTCCATGCACATCAGGGCGCCGTTTAAAGCGCCCACGCTGGTTCCCGCAATGCCTTTGATTTTCACGCCCGCTTCTTTTAAAGCCTTCCAGGCGCCAATCTGGTATGCGCCCCTGGCCCCGCCGCCTTCCAGCACAATGCCGTATTCTTTTGACAAATCCAGCGCCGCTTCCATTTTACTGCTCCTTCGGGTTCTCGGTTATGACTTCCTTCAGCGACGTGGCAAGCCCCGCCAGGCCCTGAATTTCCGACGGGATGATAATCTTCGTGGACTGTCCGTCCGCCGCTTTCACAAACGCTTCCAGGCTCTTCAATGTCAGAACCGCCTGGTCGGCGCCGGCTTCCTTGATGGAGCGGATACCGTCGGCATTGGCCTGCTGCACCTTCATAATAGCCTCCGCCTGACCTTCCGCTTCGCGAATCATCCGCTCTTTCTGAGCTTCTGCCCGCAGGATGGCCGCCTGTTTCTCCGCCTCCGCTTCCAGAATGGCCGACTCCTTCTTACCCTCGGCCACCAGAATCGTGGACCGCTTCTCGCCTTCCGCAATCAGAATGGACTCTCTTCGCTCACGCTCCGCTTTCATCTGTTTCTCCATGGCATCCTGAATGGCTTCTGGCGGAATAATGTTCTTTAATTCCACCCGGTTCACCTTGATGCCCCAGGGGTCCGTGGCCTCGTCCAGGGAAGCCCGCATCTTGGTGTTAATCACCTCACGGGACGTGAGGGTTTCGTCCAGCTCCATGTCGCCGATGATGTTACGCAGCGTGGTTGCCGACAGATTTTCGATGGCCATAATGGGATTTTCCACCCCGTAGGCATAGAGCTTCGGGTCCGTAATCTGGAAAAACACTACGGTGTCGATGCGCATGGTCACATTATCCTTGGTAATCACCGGCTGGGGCGGAAAATCCACAACCTGCTCTTTTAAGTTCACCCTTTTCGCCACCCGCTCGATAAAGGGTACTTTGAAATGAATGCCCACGCCCCAGGTGGCCTTGTATGCGCCCAGCCGTTCCAGTATTAGAGCCGACGCCTGCGGCACGATTTTCACACAGGAAGCCAGCACCATCAGCGCCACAATCAGAAAAACAATGATAACAATAAAACCTGCCATATTCAGCCCTCCATTTTAATCTCTATAACTGTCCACAATTAATTTCACGCCCTGCACCTCGGTCACAGTCACCACTGCGCCCGGCTCGATGGCGCTTCCGTCCTCTTTCGTCCTGGCCGCCCAGTCCACGCCTTTTATCTGCACGCGCCCTGTGCCTTTTAGATTCTCAATGGTTTCCGTCACCACCGCTTTCTTCCCCAGCAGACTGTCCACATTGGTCTTCTCTGTCTTCTGGTTCATGAACCGCACAGCCACCGGACGGGTGAAAATCAGCAGCGCAAGGGAAACCACGAAAAACAGGCCAATCTGTACAGGCAGCGGCACGTGAAGAAGCGCCGCCAGAAAAGCCGCCAGCGCACCCCCCGCAAACCAAATGGTCGTCAACCCCAGCGTGGCCGCCTCGATTACCAACAGCACAATCAGAAGCCCCAACCATAAAACCGTAACGCTTATCTCCATAAATATCCCCCCTTCTGCCACCTAAACCTCTCTATATGGTAATGATTATAGCATTAAATGGTTCCCAGGGAAACCTTTTTCTATGCGAATATAGACGTAAAGACAGGGTGCGCCTGAAAATATTTGATTTTTCAAACGCGCCCTGCTTCTTAGTAAATATTTGATTATGCGGGCTGCATCTTCTGTTCCTTTTGCAGCTTCAGGATGGCATCCTCTGAGAGCCTGGAGTATTGATCTTCTCCATGGGCTCCTGATTGTGTAGCATCTCTCCGGCTATTTCCATCCGCTCATCCCGCCTGGCCTCTCTCCGCTTCATTTATCTCGCATTCCAGATACGAACGCATAGTCATAATGTCTACAGCCTCTTTCTCCCTGTCCTCCAGATACTCCCTCAGAACATTTTTTCTTGCAGATTTATATCGCTTCCTGAATCGCTTCTTCGTTCTGTCATAGAGAGCCACCTGTTCATTGCTATTTTTGTAAAGACGACATACTAATTATTAATGATATTTCCCTGGGCTTTGATTTCCTATTTTCTGTACATATTTAGATGAATTTCCGGCATATTGGCATCTATGCTTTTTTGCTCCTGTACAAATTCTGTCTGGTGCGTCCAAAATAATCGTGAAGCGTCTGCGCCAGATACTTGCTCTGTACTGACAAGCGGAACATACAACAAAAAAGTAAAGCCTCTGGTTTCCGTAAAAGGTATCGCTGGGAGGCAGTCCATTCCCAGCGGCGTCCTGGTAGTTCACTGTGTAAGCCATCATATCTACCTTCACGCCATAGACAACCACATAATCCGCATCCCTGTCCACCCGAAATATGGACGTGTCTACTTCACTGTTGTCCCGGCCGCTTTGGTAAATGCCTTTTACATAATACTTGCCTTTTGACGGTTTCACAGCTTTGGAGCGTGCTGCCGCTTTTCTTATGGTCCACAAGCGGTTTTAAATTACTTGCAAATATTCTTTGATTCTTGTCATAAATGGAAACAGTCTTTTCATCATCTTTCACTTTTTCTTCCTGAATGGAAAGTTCTTTTCTCTTCTCGAAGGAACTTTCCTGGCCCATTCCAACGATTTCTCCCACATCTTCGAAGCGCCTCTCATTGCCAGACCCTATTTTAAACCACCCACCCTCACAAAACTCTCCGTTTGCGACGAAATTTAATTTTTTACTGAAACAGGCCCACAGAATTCGCTGACTTGTTCAACGCTTTCCTATATCATGGCAAACCCGTTATCAGCCCCTTTTTTAATAGAATGCCTATTCCTGCCTCCGACAATACCCGCGCAAAAAAGGGGTAAACGACGATAAATTTCTCTTCCCTACTCAATACTCTATTATGGCAAAAAGCCGTAAGACATCGCCCTCAAATTCCATAATAAAAACAATATAGACCTATTTCATCTGCTCCAACTGTTGTATAAGAAAGACATAACAGACAAAAAACACATCAATCATCAAGGCTCCCAGAGGCTGTTTTAAAACGCTTTTGAACAGCTTACTTGACAAGGGATAAGCCATTATATATAATTTCTATTATGTCATATTTCTGTATTGACAAAATTTTTACTATGAATCTGTACCTGAACAGGGCGAAAGGAACGGGAATCACAATGGCGATTGTATATTTATGTATAGGTACCATGAAGACTGGAACAACCGCACTCCAGAATTTTATGCGAAACAACCCAAAAGCGTTGGAAAAACAGGGATTCTGTTATCCATTCATGGAAGTCGGCCCAGGTCCAAATCCCAAAAACCGGAATGGAAATTTTCTGATTTATCAGTCCACGCAAAAAGACCCTCAGAAAAAGGCGAAAGAAAATGAAGAAACAAGAATTGCTGGTTACCAGAAACTTCAAAAACTGGCAAACGACTATTCAAATATTGTCCTGTCGGAAGAATTGCTCTGGCACCATTGCGAAAAATATGAAAACTTTTGGGAAGATATTGTAGATAATTTAAAGAAAATCAACTGCCAGCTAAAAATCGTCGTTTATTTGCGCAGACAAGATGAACTGATCCAGTCCCTTTGGAATCAAGGTGTGAAGATCGGAGTGCGGCTGTCCGTCAGTTTTCAAAAATATATTCGCACGAAAAAATATAAGTATTTTCCACTGGATTACTATACCCATCTAAAGAAAATCGAACAGGTTGTGGGACGGGAGAATCTGCTGATACGCATATATGAGAATGGGCAATATGAAGGAGAAGAACAAAGCATTATTTCCGATTTTACGCACACGCTGGGCATTACCTTGACGGATGAGTTTAAACAGGATTCAGAGCGGAGAAACCCCAGTCTGAATGGTAATTTTATTGAGATGAAACGGCTTATCAACGGCCTTCCAGAATACCGGGAAATGTCTGACTTTATAGAAAAGCCCATATTATCTGCATGCGCTTTCCAGGAGTCTCATTCT
Source organism: uncultured Lachnospiraceae bacterium (assembly GCA_910588775.1). Lineage (GTDB taxonomy): Bacteria > Bacillota > Clostridia > Lachnospirales > Lachnospiraceae > MGBC164599. The sequence goes on along the minus strand of CAJURH010000030.1, from coordinate 16,609 downwards.
CCAAAGAAAAAACAGAGCTTTTTTACTTACGAACAACAGACCGCTTTTCTCAGCGAATACGAAGAAAGTAACCGAAAAGTCGCAACCGAATTCCTCAACCGCGAAGACGGCGTTTTATTCCGTAAACCCATTGAACATCTTCCCGTCTATCAAGTGGATTCCGATACTATGTACAGAGATCTGATCACTTTCCTTGGGGTAATGTTTTGCAGACAACAACAGGCTATCAAAAAACTAGAAAAAAAGCCAACCTTGCGGTCCTGGGTTTCTGAAATCACGGATGCGATAAAAGAAAAGGTGTAAAGTCAAATGCTTTACACCTTTCTCCTACGGTTGTACGAAGCCAGCAACTCTTCTATAGGCTTCTCATCTATTTCACTCATCAGCTTGGCCCGGTTCAAGCCCATCTGTATGGGTTCTTTTACGTTTGCCGCATACGCTGCTTTCCACGTACTCTCTTCCACCATCAGCTCTTCTTTAAACTCTTCAAAGAAGTTCTTTCCCTTTTGGGTATTAATTTTCACCAGAGACACGCCTTGTACACTGCCAAAATCCGGGTGATGCTTTGAAACATTCTTGTAATCCCCAATTGTAATATCCGCAACGCCTCTTTTTGATCCGGCAAATTCGCATACATAACAGGAGGGACGTTGTATGTTCCCATCCAGCCATGCCCTATTATAATTATGCTTCTCTGCACTTTCCACATCAATGCTTCCCGATTCAAACTCCGTCACCACAAAAAGGTCGCCCGGCCCTTTAAACTTATTGCCAAATTGCATGCTCACCAATTTGGATTTATACGTGTTTTCCAAGTAATCACAATATTTACGAAATACTTTCGGAGAGCCACCTCCACTGCAAATCAATTCCACCGTGTAAAGCTTCGGATAATCTCTTCCCAGAAAGCTCTTCAGACTGGCAATCTGACAGGGGGCGCCGGAAAAAAGCACATACCGCCCAGACTCCAGCAGTTCTTTCACTTTCGGCTTTATGCCCTCGCTGTCTGCAAAGACATTTTTGGAACCGCAGAAACGCTGACAGCCCTCTTCATCTTCGGCAAGGTCATAAGCCACCTGAAAATCCCCTCCATAGCGAACGCCAGCCACTGCACCGCCTTTTTTCAAAATGCTTCGGTACATGGCCGTGAACGCCCCGCCGCTGGCGCTTCTGTCCAGTACGCTTTTGTCCTTATGGCAAGCGGCATAGACAGCCGGAAAATCCGCCTCTTTTTTATTTCGAATATCTGCATTTCGATGTATGCAGACCTGCTCACATTTTCCACAGTGGACACAGCTCTCTTCATCCACCTTCGGATATAGGAATCCTTCTTCATCCGCCTCCATGGAAATGGCTTGCTGCGGGCATATGTCCTTACAGGCGCCGCAGCCGTAGCACTGGAAAATATCTTCGGTCTCTCTGTAAGCCTTTCTGTCATTCGCTTTTTTTGCCGTCAGAGACTTTCTGAGGAATTCTCTTGCGTGAATTCCCATGGCCGATTTCTTCTCTTCCACCCCATGGTAATCAATGGCAAGCTGCTGCAAATCCTCTGGAATCCCCTTCTTATCTCCGATGAGATGTTCCGATATCCCCAAGGTGTCCAGAAGATTTCTCATCCGGTCCGGGTGTTTAAAGTGGGGAACGGTGATAAAATTCCGCTGGTAAATAATGGCGAACACCGTACAGTGAAATGAATTTGTCACCACATACTCTGCCGATGCCACCAAGCCCAGAAATTCACCCACGCTTCCGGTGAAATGGCCCGCCTCATTGGAAAATACTTTCTTACTCCAATTATGAATAACCGGAAGATTCAGCCGTTTGGACATTTCCTCCACCACACTGTTAAGCGCTTCGTCCACCCGGCTCAGGTGTACATTATGCACATAAATGTATTTCCCGGTCGTCTTTGGCTTCTCCAGCAATTTGTCAAAATCTTCTCTTTCCAACAGGAATGTGGGGTCTGCCACCAGATCCACCGGGAGACTGGTTAGCGCTTCCACCTCTTCCTTGGCCCTCTTCTCCCGCACAGAGATGTGGTCGAAATCTCTCAGGTACCGCCGAAACAACATCTTATATTCCGCCGGTATTTCATCCGTGCCTATACTGGCCGCATAGGAAATGCGTATGGCGTTCTTATTGGCAAATTGAAGGAAATAAGCGGGGTTGATATCTTTCATCATCACCGCATTCCATATCTGGTCACTTCCGGCTATCAGGGCATCGTATTGTAATTTGGCTTTGCACAAGTCTTCATAATTGTTGAATTCTTTTGTCACCGGGAGTGTGTGATTGATGAAATTCTCAAACTTACGATACTTCTCCACCTTCCCCGAATCCGGCATGATATATCTGTATATGCGGCGCGTCTGGTAATATGCCTCGTTGATAAACTGGTCCACCCTCCAGATTCCAGTAACTCTCTTGTTGGTTTTATTGACAATGCGGTACAGTTTATCAATAACCGGAAGACGTAAGTTCACAATCTCCGCCTGATGCCCCTGCTGCTTAAGGTATTCCTGTAAAGACCATGCCTGAAGGACTGCCCCGTAATTATGGGCGCTATGAAAAGTTACTATTCCAATTTTCATCTTTACCTCCATATCTACCGCCCGCTTTCTGAAAACAGCCGCTCAAACTGCCGTACGGAATTACGGTTATACTCCTCGTAATCTACATTCATGACTTTGACCTTCCCTTGCTCAAATGCCTTCATGCCTTCATAGATCCCCCCCACATCCGGGGATGTCAGATAGCCGCCATACTTTTTCAAAAAACAGCGCGGCCCAGGCACATCGGTGGATATGACCGGAATACCCAATGTATCCGCCTCCAGCACCACCAATCCTAATCCCTCGTACAGAGAAGACAGCACGAATAAATCACATTTTTTCAAAATAGGCATGGGATTAGAGATAGCACAAATGATAATTACGCGATTCGCACAGGACAGCGCCGCTGCCCTGGAAACCGTTTCTTTATACAGATTTCCATAACCGCCGATAATAATCAGGTAGCTGTCCGGATTCTGCTCATAATATTTATCGAATGCTTTCAGAAGCAAATGATGGCCTTTTTCCGGTGAGAAACGCCCTATGGTAATCATTTTTCTGGAATCGCTGTCCAGAATCCTCTGAAGCTCTTCCTGCGACACATTGCAGTCCGTAAACGAATCGAACTGAAGCTGTCTCTCGGATTTTTCCCGAACCCCTTTATAGTCGTGGCAGTTGTTGACCACCTGAATATTATCCTTCCGCCCGCTCAGCTCAAACGTCGGCGCGTAAATATCCTCAGTAACCGGAATTACCCTGTCAAAATCATGGTATGCGCTCTGAAGGGTAGGTCCATGCTGATTATTCTTGGTCTGCAATTCCTTTACCATATCGTTATGGACAAAAATCATTTTCTTTGACGGAGCCTGCCCGAACAGATTAATAATCGCCTGGCCATACCCTGTGTACTGAATGACATAACCAAAATCACAATGACCGAATAGGCTCTGATACATCCGCTTATAATATCGCTTCACCCACTTCCTCACAATGGGCCAGGTCACATTCTTTCTGTAATACAGAAACATGGCCGCCGCCTCCCCGAAGGATTCGCCTCTCGTAAATGCAATGGGGAAAAATCCTACCTGAGCCGGCAGCATGGCCACTCGTTCCGGATCTTTTCGCAAGGAAGCGGACTTAAATGTCGCATAATAATTTCTTTTCTCCAAATCAATGCTGGAAAAAAGGTTCAAAAGCGCTGTTGTCAGACCATTCTGAGGAAAATTCCCGCTGTAAACCAGCACGTTTTCTTTCCCGTTTTTGGCCGTGCGAAGTTCCTGGAAAACTTTTTCTCCCTTCACGATATGGCGGCATAGACTCTGGGCCGTGTCTTCCTGGTCGTATTTGCAGAATTTTTCCAGAAAAGCGCCGTCGTCGTACTGTTTAGGCGCGCGAAGCTCTCGAAGAAGGTCATCCACTCGGCGCACCTGTGGAAACGGAAACGTGTCCATGGAAACGTAAACGCCCCGCTCATCCATATACAGTTCCTTATCATAAACGAACAAAACTATCTTTTTTCTGGAATTTGCATAATCAAACATTACACTGGAATAATCCGTCACCATACAGTCACATATATTCAGAATGTCGTAAGGCTCGTATCCCTCCGGGAAAGGCTGGATGTGTTTATAACGGGAATAGTCAATGGTATTTCCGATAAAAGGATGCAGTCGCACGAAGAAAATCTCATCTTCCGCGAACTTTTTGTCCATGTCCTCCAGAAAATATTCCACCTGGTAAGTGTTTTTCTCTGCGTCAATATGTTTTAAAACGCCCCGCCAGGTGGGCATATAGGCATAGAGCTTCCTCCCCTCCAGCCCCAGCCGACCGCGAAGCTCCTTCTCACGGCCCCTGTCGAAGAAAATGGAATTTCGTGGATAGCCGGAACACAAAATTTTCCCCTGGAACAGATTGTCCAGGAAATACGCCGAGATCATACAGTCCTTCATATAATCGCTGGGGTAAATCAGATAATCGGCGATCATATGGTTTTTCTGCACATTTCCCATATCGTACGCCCGGTTGTAAACGTCCTTCCCCATCATTTTCAGAGGCGTGCCGTGCCAGGTGTTGGTAATGACCTGTCCCTTTTTCTTGGCAAACCACAGCGGAAGGGATGTGTCCGTGAATATATACCCGGCCATGGCGGCAACCTTCGCATAACGAAAGCCGCCCTCCCGGATGAACGCAGCCCCTTTGAGTCCGTACCGGGCGGCCATCTTCTGTATGTCTGATTTCTTATCTTTATTACAGGATATGAAAATACGGTATTTCCTGTAATCCGGGTTCTGCGTAAGCTCTTCGGCAATCCGCAGCATATTGCTCCCCAAATCTTTGCCGTTTTTGGAATCAATTAAAATCCAGGCCCTTTTCAGCACGTTTTTATTAAAAAACAGGGTGTACCATGACATAAGAAGCCATACCCGTAGATTTAACAAGCTCTTCTCAATCATCTTCATATCTTCTTCCTCAAAAGCCGCATCACTTTTGGTCCCCGGACAATTTCTTTAACAATCTCATGAAAAAACTCTCCTTTTTCAGCTCTTCTAACGACTTTATTCTATAATCTGAATATTTTTCTGCACAGTATACGAATCCTTCGCGTTTGTAATCTTCCCAAAATTCATCGTAAGATTCCGGCTTTTTCATAGGCTTTCTCAGCCTGCCCTGGCGAAATGGATGACCCGTCACGTCCACAAAATTCACCTCATCCTTAGAGGCTTCCCACAGCTTCATACCTTGGGGATTATTCACCAACACAAGGGAAATCCCTTTGTCGTCATCCCACACGCCAGGCATTGCCTTATTATGGCCCCAGAAATCCGCCAACGTAATGTCGCCCACACGGTTCTTATTGGCATACGCACAGTTATAACAGGATTCCCGGATATTGCACCCATAAAACATCTGGGTATAAATCCTGGATGTATAATGTTTTCCATTGATTACAACCGTTTCCTTGTGCGCTTTCCAACCGCATTTTTTCTTATCGCGAAATTCCGCCTTCTCCACTTCACCGCCTTTTTCCTGTTCGCGCATATGCAGAAAATCCTCCCAGACCTTAGGCGATGGAACGCCATGGCAGACAATGTCTATGGTGTACAAATTCTCATACTCTCTGGGCAAATATGCATAGAGCGCACCCACCTGGCAGCCAGTGCCAGAGAACAATACGGTCCGGCCTTGCTCCAACTTTTCCTTCACCTGCGGAAATACTTGGTTCAAATCACTTTGTACATATTTGGAACCGCGCTGCGTATTCCTCTCAGCCTTGTTCTCTGCGCTTACATGCTTCACCCGATAAGGCCCATCCTCCGAATCGTATCCAGCTCCATACACCACGCCGGACTGTCTCAAAACATAATCGGATAAAGCTGTAAACGCTCCTCCAGAACGGCTGTTCATATAACCTTCTTTCTTTTTGTGACGCACACCATAGGCATAATACGGCTTAAAAGTTTTGCGCTTTTTATAGCCGCTTTGAAATGCGCATTTTTCCAGACACAACCCGCAGTCCACACATTTGTCCACATCTATCTTGGGATACAGAAAACCACATGCGTCCGCTTCCATATGAATTGCCTTCTTGGGACATACCTGCTCGCAGGTTCTGCACCCGCAACAGTCCCCTTTTCTCTTAACCAACTCCATCCTATTTTATCGCCTCTTTTCTCTTATCGGCCGCTCATCCCCGGAAAGCAATTCCTCAAACTGCTGCACGCAATGAAGATTATATTTCTCATAATCCACGCCCATCGCCTTTATCTTTCCTTCATCAAACGCCCGTATTCCCTGATAAATCCCGTCTGCATTCGCAGAAACCAAATAGCCTCCATGCTCTTTTAAGAACCCCTGCGGTCCCGGAATGTCTGTGGACAGAACCGGAACGCCCAGCGTATCCGCCTCCAACAACACCAGACCCAATCCCTCATACAGAGAAGACAACACGAACAAATCACATTTCTTAAGAATTGGCATGGGATTTTCTATAGACCGTATGATTACCACATGGTCGGCGCAAGACAAAGAATTGGCTTGAGAAACGGTCCGCTCATACAGTTCTCCGTAACCGCCTATGATAAGAAGATAACTGTCGGGATTGTCCCTGAAATATCGTTCAAATGCCTCTAGAAGCATATTGTGGCCTTTTTGCGGCGAAAAACGCCCAATGGTTATAATCTTCCTGGAATTTCCATCCAATATGTCCTCTAACTTCTGTATAGATACGTTGCAGTCGGTATTTTCCTGAAATTCCAGTTTCCCCTGGGCCTTCTCAAGTACAGACGGATAATCATGGCAGTTGTTCACCACTCGGATATTGTCCCCCGCTCCCAGCCGCCGGGTGGGCGGGCATATATCTTCCGTAACCGGAACCACCCAGTCGTAATCCCGGTACGCCCTTCGAAATGTAGATCCCGTGGATTTGTATTTTACCGCGATTTCCCTTATCATATCGTTGTGGACAAAAATAATTCTCTTGGCCGGCGCCTGCAGAAACATATGAATCATCAGTCGCTCATATCCGGCATACTGAATCACATGACTGAAATGATAGCCACCGAAATTACACTGATACAGTCGCTTAAAATAACGGTCCACCCATCTCGTCACCAAGGGCGCATGCACCTTTCCATAGAAATGCAGGAGAATAGCCAATCCTTCCCCTACCGACGCGCCGTCTGTAAACGCAATGGGCAAAAGCCTCGCCTGATCTGGCAATAAGCCAACTCGATCTGGCTCCCTTTGCAAAAGCGCAGATCGAAACGCCACGTAATAATTCCTTTTCTCCATATCTAAGTTGGAAAGTAAATTCAACAGCGCCGTAGTCAGTCCGTTTCTGGAAAGGTCTCCACTGTAAATCAAAACGTTTTCTCTGCCGTTCTTATCCGGCTGAAGTTCTTCATAAACTTTTTCACCCTTTATAATATGACGACACAAATTCTGCGCGGTATCCTCGCTGCCGTAGGAACAGAATTTCTCCCGAAACGCACTGTCGTCATACTCTTTCGGTCTGCCAAGTTCCTGGATCAGCTCCTGAGAGCTTTGCACCTGGGGAAACGGGAAATCGTCGATGGAAACATACGCCCCCCTCTCCTCCATATAAGACTCCTTGTCGAAAACAAACAGAATTATTTTCCGGCCGGAATAGGCGTAGTCGAACATAACGCTGGAATAGTCCGTCACCAGACAATCGCACATATTCAAAATATCGTAAGGTTCATACCCTTCTGGAAACGGCTTAACATGGCTGTACCTGGTGTAGTCCACTGTGTCCTTGATAAACGGGTGCAGCCGCACGAAGAGGATTTCCTCATCCGCCAGTCCCGCGTCCAACTCATCCAGAAATTTCCTGATCTGGCCTACGTTTCTCTCAACATCAATTTTCTTCAGCACGCCCCGCCAGGTGGGCATGTAGCCGTACAGTTTCTTTCCCTTCAACCCCAGCTTGCCGCGAAGTCTTTGGCCCTCATCCAGCTGAAAGAAAACGGAATTTCTCGGATATCCAGAGCATAAAACTTTCCCCTGGAATAGATCTGTGAGGAAATAGGCGGATGCCATAATATCTCTCATATAATCGCTGGGATAGGTGAGATAATCCGCCATCATCTGGCTTCTCTGCACGTTTCCCATATCATACGCCCGATTGGCCACGTCCTTGCCCATCTTCTTCAAAGGCGTGCCGTGCCAGGTGTTGGTAACCGTCTGCCCTGGCTTCTTCACATACCACAGCGGGAATGAGGTGTCCGTAAACAAATATTGGGCCAGGGCGGCCACTTTCGCATAGTGAAATCCGCCCTCCAATATAAGTTTCACCCCTTTTAAATTGTACTGAACTGTCATCCTTCGTATGCCAGAGCGCCTGCCCGCGCCATAGGACAGAAAAACTTTGTAATCCCTATAGTCAGGATTACGCGCAAGCTCTTGTGCAATCCGGAGCATATTGCCTCCCAGATCCTTGCCGTTTTTGGAATCAATTAAGATCCAGCCCTCTTTCAGCCCTGCCTTCTTATAAAAGTGAAGATACCAGGACATCCGTATGCACGCTCTTAATTTCAGCAAATATTTTTTAACCCTTTCCACGTCCTTTTCCCCCGCCGCCAGCTGATTTGTTCTGTATTCTCTGGACCGCATCCTGCAATTCTTTCTGCATGCGAAGTCTGTCTTCAATCCGCCTGCGTATCATTTCGTCCCTTTTTCTGCGCCGCTCGGCGTACAGAATATAGAATCCATAGATAATGCCGCAAATCAGAGCCAGTACGCTTAATGCGCCAAATAATATGTACGGCGTGTATTTCCACTGGTAAACGACTTTGATGTTATGAGGTCCCTGGACATTTTCAAACGTATAATCTTCCAACATGCTCTTGGGTATCTGCTGCATCCACTGGTCGTCTACTTGTATGTAAGATAGCTCGTAATCTTTCTGTGCGTAATATTCCACATCAAAATTCTCATCCCGGTAAACCTTGCGCTGCGACTTGGTTATGGAACCATTGACTACTTCCGTGGTGATGGCGTAGGATGGAATTTCTTTAAACTTCACCTCTATATGGTGGGGTCCCTGGACATTGACAAATGTATACGATTCCAAGCAATCCTGCGGGTTTTCAACAGGCGTTCCGTCTACCAGCACCTGATCCAGCTCATAATGCTTTCTGGGACGATAAGAGATTGTGCCGTCTTTGTCCCGGCGAACTGTCAGCGTATCGTCAATGGAACCGTTGGTGACCGATGTGGTAATGTCAAACTTGGGAATCTCTTTGAACGCCACATCCAAGGTGTGATCGCTGGACAGATTTTCAAAAGTATAGGAATTTGGAAACGCCGCGATATCCTGTTGCACCCCATCTATAAACAGCGTGGACAACTCATAGTCCTCATCCGGGGTGTAAGTCACCGTATAATTGCTCCCCTCATCCAACTGATCGTGTCCACCTGTCACGTCTCCGTGTTCCACAGAGGTCGTCACTTTGAAAACCGCCTGCAACTCCGTCTCAAAGAAACCAATGCTTCTAGGCGCCTGGATTCCCACCGCTACCAGAATATGCCCCGGCGACACTTCCGCGATGGATTCCGCCTCCTGCACACCGATTCCGTCTATATAGAGCCGGTAATTGGCAAGCTGCATCTCCTGGCTCTTGGAAAAAACCAAAAGCCCAGGCACTCCGCCCAGCTCTTCCTGAGGCGTAGTCAGCAGCAACATATAATCTCCGGATATGGTAAAATCCTGGCACACAATTCCCCGGCCCGCCGCAATGGCGTCAAAATAATGCAAATCGTGAAATTCTTCATCTGTGAAAACAAACCTATAATTGCGGGCGGTATCCTTTTCCAACAAAATATACTGCCTGTTCTCCGCATCGTACTCCACCGCTTCCACCCGCCAACCTTCGTCGGCAACAAGCACTGTTTCCTTATACAGTAGCGTGTTTGCGTCCACCTTATAGATAATTCCCCGGTTTTCCTTCTTCCTGGGTTTGCTGGGCGCAATAATAATCTCGTTGGTATTCCGGTTATAGGCCATGCCATTGCCGTGTTCGTAATCCCGTTCCGTGACCACCTTAGCCAGACTGTAGCGCTCCACTGGGTTTCCATTCTCATCATAATCGTTCTTATAAAAAGCCAGCAGCGTATCCGGGTCATTGCTGTTATTGGATGTGTTCTCAAAACAGACAATGTACTGATCCGTCACACACATAGACTGGGGCCAGCCTTCCTCCTGGGTTACACCCACCTGAGCCACCATACTCCACTGCGGGTTCTCCAGTGCGCTGACCTCCTTGATTTTGGCGCTGGTATCCACCACAGATCCTGCCAGCAGCCAGCACACCGCCAATAAATATACGGCGGCCAACAGGACAATATTCTTCCCCTTCAAGTAAAACATGCATGTCTCCCCTTAAAGCCCTTACTCCATCTCCCCAAATGGATTATTTCTTCAAATCTTGTTTAATCTGCGTGGTGGATATTTCCGGCGTCCTGGGCAGGTAAACCACCTCACAATATTCCTTCAGGAAATCAAATTTCCCCTCCCAGTCGTCTCCGATGACAAATGTGTCCACTTTGAACTCTTTTACATCTGATATCTTCTGCTCCCAGCAGTTCTCCGGTATCACCAAATCCACGTAGCGGATGGACTCTAGCAGCCGCTTCCTCTCCTCATAGGGAAAATAGCATTTCTTCTGCTTCATGTTCCAGTTAAATTCATCTGTGGACAGCGCCACAATCAGATATTCCCCCAGCTCTTTGGCCCGCTGAAGCAGATTTACATGTCCATAATGAAGCAGATCGTATGTTCCATAAGTAATCACTTTTTTCATTCTTTTGCACCTCAATTCATAAATTCCTCATATGCTTCCAACACTTCATCTGGCTCCCCCAGCATCTTGACTTTACCGTCGTGAAGCCACATCAGGCTTGTACAGAGTTTTCGGAGGGTTTCTGAATTATGAGATACAATTACCACCGTCCGGTCCTTATTGGAAATCAACTGCTGCATTTTCTTATAGCTTTTTTTCTTAAATCGCACATCCCCAACGCTTAACACTTCATCAATCAGCATAATATCCGACTCCAGAACCGCCGTAATCGAAAAAGCCAGTTTGGAATGCATGCCGCTGGAATAGGTTTTCACTGGCATGTCGATAAACTTTCCCAACCCGGCAAACTCAATAATCTCATCCATCTTCTCCCGGACCTGTTCCTCCGTAAATCCCAGCAACATGCCAGACAGAAGTATATTCTCTCTGCCTGTCAGCGATTTCTGAAAACCCACGCCAATGGACAGAAGCGACACGCTATGCCCGTGCAGATCAATAGTTCCACTGTCCGGGGAGAAGATCCCCGCAATGGCGCGGAGCATGGTGGACTTTCCGCTGCCATTTCTTCCCACCATTCCCAGAATCTCCCCTTTAGGAACCTGGAAGCTAACCCCGCGGACAGCTTCGTATACTTCCACTTTGGATTTCTTAAGCTGAAATAAACTTCTCTTAATCGAAAAGGATTTCAAGCAGCGGTAACTGATTCTCAAATCTTTCACATCCAGGGCAATTTCCCGGTTTTCCATCTTATATCACCTTTACATAACTATTTTCATATTTATACAGTATTTTCACAGATACAAAGGACACGAACAGTCCGAACGCCCCCCAGAAAAGCAACAGCTTCACGCTCGGCGCCTGGTTGTAGAGCATGCACCCCCTGGCCGAAGTGAGCAAAAAGGCCATCGGGTTAAGCTGCATCATCCATTCATTGTAAGGCGCCGGCACCCGGTTTGTAATTGAATAGAAAATTCCGGACATATAGAACATCAGCTTCAAAACCACTGTCATTACATTGCGTAAATCCTCCACGAACACACCAAAATGAAGCATTAAATTGCTGACGCCGAAAGTGATGACCAACAAAATCAGCACAATCGGAATGATATACAGAATGTTCCAGGTAATCGGCACTCTAAAAATCAGCATCAATACAAAGACCAAAATAAAGGATATGGCCATCTTGAAGCCATTTACCAGCATTTTCTGAACGACCAGAATATACTTTGGCACATACACTTTTGACACAATGGCGCTGTTACTCCTTACAATCTTCACACTGCCGATTACAATCTTATTAAAGAAACTCCACATGGTCAGACCAATAAAGACAAAAATAGGAAAAAACTGCTCCCTGCTGCTAAAGACAACTTGCGCGATAAACGTGTATACCATCATAAAAAGCAACGGGTCCAGAATCCACCACAGCCAGTTCAGATAAGAGCTGGCCACTTCAGACTTCAGCTCCGCTTTCGCCGACTGCCTGGTATAATCCCAGTATCTCTTCAAATCATTTACAAACTTCATTCTATTCTTCCTCCGATGCCAACACAGCTCGCCGCACTTTTCTGAATATGCCGCGGCGAACCTACATGCTTGTCAAATCATAGCACAAAATAGAATATAATTCAACACTTCACTGCCAAAGGCGCTCCTGCACCCGGGCGCAGATTTCCTCACAACAGGGCTTCTGAATCTCATTGAAAAACTGATTGGCCCGTCTGCGCTCTTCGCCATATTCGTCTTCACCTTCCAGCAATTCTCTCATCTGCTTGCAAAATTTTTCAAATGTGTCCGACTTCGGCCCTGGCGTGAACTTGTCATAAGGAAAGTTCAGCCCCCTATCCGCCAGATACGCCTCCTTATCATAAGGAAGAAACAGCATTGGCTTTCCAGTCAATAAGAAATCAATGTAAATACTGGAATAATCGGTAATCAGCAAATCAAATGCATCCAATACTTCCATCACGTCTTCCACCCGGTCCTCATTGAGCCAGAAAACCCTGGACGCTCCTGCAAAACCATCCTCTGACCACTGGGCGTTTCCCAACGTGTACAAATGCGTTCGGATAAAAAGCAGAATGCCTTCCCGCCCAAGAAATTCCTCCAACTCCTGCCGATTAAAATCGTCAAAAGGAAAGAGTTTGACCGGATTGTTTTCCCGGTGTGTGGGCGCGTATAAAACAGCCTTGGTAAATGGGGGCAAATCCGGGTAAATTCCGCCCAGCGCTTCCTGCGCCTTCCGACTGCGAAACAGACAGTCGTTTCTCGGCTGTCCCCATACTTTCACCTGTTCCCGCTTTACTCCAAAGCTCTCCTGCATGATGGGAATCAATCGGGAAGATGTGGTCAGAACCCAAGTGTAATTCCGTGAAAATATCAAATGGAAAATTATACGATACAACAAATGTCCCCGCTTCTCAGCCAGGACAATTTTCTTCAGAGGCACGCCATGCCAGAGATTCACAATCACTCGCCCTTTGGCCAACCCAGCGCCGTAAACTGGCAGCCCAGCGGATGTGAACCAGGCGCCAGACTCTAAGACAGTGCGGATTCCGGCAAGGGTGTTGGCGTCTACAATCTCTGCCCTCGGATATTCTATCTGAAGTTTTTCCCTCTTCTTTTCGTCATTCATCACATACACCGGATGAATCTCTGGCATATATGCATAGACATATTGAAACAGATAACGGGAATTCGAATCGAAATGCCTATTTTCCGTGGATGAAAACACCCACTGGTCCCGCCTTATTCTGGAAGCCGAAAGTATTTTCAGTCCCTGCGCCTGTAGAAAAGTATTTAATTTGTTATTCATAATTTTAATACATAATTCATCTATATTTATATATTCCGTGAGCAGCATAAGAAATAAAAAACAAGCAGCTTTTGGGCACACTGTACCCCATATGGCGGTATACTTGAAAAGTCATCTTTGCTGACTTCCATTTATCTCTGGATTTTCCGCCTTCGCTGATGCGGTATTTTAAATAAGGTTTATCAATGCCACTGGCCCAGCCATATTTCCGAAGAACCTTTAACCAGGTAATATAATCTTCGTGGCTATGATCATGGCACATGGGAAATTCCCTGGCCACCTGGGTCCTTAAGAGCGCCGATGAACAGTTGATGCTGTTATGGGCTAACAAATCCCTGTAAGTGATTCGCTCTTTCACGCCGATATATTTCCCCATGCTGTGGCCGTCTGCATCCATCAATTCTCTGCCCGTAGAACACAACACCGCACCATTTTGCTCCATCACCCGCAACTGCTCTTGTAACTTTCCCTGTTCCCACCAGTCGTCCGAATCCAGAAACGCCACGTACCTGCCCTTCGCCATGGAAACGCCCCGGTTCCTGGAAGCGGCCACGCCCTGGTTCTTTTCATTTCTTATATAATAAAAATCCGGCCTCTGCCGGTAACTTTCTAATTGGCTGCCAGTATCATCGCTGGAACAATCGTCCACCACGATTAATTCCAGCGGAACCTGCTGGCTATATACAGAATCCACCGCTTGCCGGATATATTTTCCACAATTATATGCAGGCATGATTACAGAAATCAAAGGGCCATTCATTTATCCTCATCCTCCCCTGCCGAGTTCAAAAGAGCATTGGTCTGCTTGTCCTCTACACCTTCCGAAGTCTCTTTCTGGAATAATATCCTGAATGTGAGAAACATTAATTTAATGTCCATAAATATAGAATAATTCTCAATATAAAACAAATCCAGCTTCAGTTTGTCGTAAGGCGTAGTGTTGTATTTGCCATAAACCTGGGCGTACCCGGTAAGACCTGCCTTCACTTTCAAGCGATAATAAAATTCCGGTATCTCCCGCTGGTATTCCTTCATAAGCTCTTTGCGCTCTGGACGCGGCCCCACCAGGGACATATCTCCTACCAAAACATTAAAAAGCTGAGGAAGTTCATCAAAATGCAGATTGCGCAGCGCTCGTCCTACTGGAGTGATTCGGTCATCATGCTTGGAAGCAAGCCTTGCGCCGTTCGCCTCGGAATTCACATACATACTGCGGAATTTGAAAATCCGAAAAGATTTCCCATTTTGGGTCAACCGTTCCTGTCGGTAAAATACCGGACCTTTGTCGCATAATTTCACGGCGATGGCGCACAGAATCATAATCGGCGAGGAAACCACAATGCCAATCAGCGAGACTACCATATCCATAATCCTTTTTACTACCAACTGCTCCGCATTCAGCCCAATATTCCTGGCCACCAGAAGCGGCGTGTCAAACAAATGAATCCTATCTGTGCCGGTGAGTATGACATCGGATATTTTGGGGGTTATATAACACCGAATGGAATGGGCAAAACAATATTTCAGATACCTGTTGCGAATCTGTGAGGGAAGATCCCAGATAATGACAGCTTCATATTCTCTCATCATTTTGTAAATCTGCTTTTCTCCCGCGTCGATGTGCACTTTCCCACCGATGTTGTACTTATCTTTTCTGGACTCCATTTTCTTAATCAACTGATCCGGCTTGCGCTCCCCATAGATTACCAGCATCTTTCTGGCCCCATATAAATGGTTGAACAGATAGCGGGAACCAAAGGTCCATATCACAATCACAACGAACTGCGCCAATGTCATAATCAGTATAGGAGCTGGAGAAAGAAACCAACGGTTGATCAGGGTAATCTGCAGATAAATCACCACGTTGGAACAAATTCCCGCCAGAGCCAGAGAATATATGTCATCCATACGCTTCAGATATCCAACGCGGAGCCCACCAAACAATCTGGAAAAAAGGATTAAGAGCAACGCATACATGGCAATCAGAACCCAGTTACCTTTGTTCCAGAAAGGCTCAAAAATCTTCCCCCGATAATATAGATACCACACTGCCGCAAACATAGCCGCCTGCGCCAAAATCACCAGGGACGCCAGAACAAACATGACAATTCTTCTAAAGTATTCTCGTCTTCTCAACTTTAATCCCGTCCTAACTTAGCAAATCCGATATTACAAAAAAATAGCGTAAGGATGTCAGGAAGCATTCCCCCTATTGGATTCGGTATATCCATACTTTCAAACATCCCCCGCTCTTTTTTCTACTGATATTCTAAGGACTGTCTCTTACAGTTCATTAATCCCAGTATTTTACATTATCCCAATATTTATTCATACAACATGTTTCTACAGTTGAGAAATGCAGTCGGTTGCTTTCTGATAATCCACTTCTACCTGTTTGAAAATTTCATGGGCATCATCGGGAACCTCTCCATCTCTTAATATATCCGTTAATCGCCCACTCGATTCCTGCAGATCCATAAGTTCCAAATTCAAAGCCACACCTTTAATAGTATGCGCTGCCCGGAATGCTTCTTCCGCATTTCCAGCAGATAGCGCTTCCCTCAGATTTTCAAAACTGGGATCCTTCGTGAATTTATTCAGAAATTTTACGATCCGTTCTTCTTTGTTGCCCATTCTGCCCATCATTACATCATAATCCCCGCCAACGTTATCATAGAAACTTTTCAAATCCATAAATTTGTCCCTTTCCGGCAATCAACCTACTTTTCCTATTGATCTACCTATATCCTCTATCTCTTATATCCCTTACCCTTGATTATACGCTTTTTTCAGATATTGTAAAGTAAAATTACCTTTAATAAACAAATAAGCCATCCACTTTTTCATAAAAGCAGACAGCCTATATTAAGCTCCCCGAGTAGGACTCGAACCTACGACAACGCGGTTAACAGCCGCGCGCT
>CAJURH010000029.1 GCA_910588775.1 uncultured Lachnospiraceae bacterium | reverse complement strand
GCGTCCGTAGAAGAACGTGGCATTGGCCACATCTTCGATTTTCCGGATATCTTTTTTCTGCTGGTCTGAAATCTGGGGAAGGACGGCGTTTGTCATGCCCCAACTGGCGTCATACTCGGAACTCCCGTCATACAGCAATACATCCACTGTGTTGTTTCCCGCGCCGATTAACTGCTCCTTAATCTGCTCGCTGGTGCCTTTAATGGTGGAGACAATGGAGATAATGGAGGCAATTCCAATAATAATTCCCAGCATCGTGAGAAAAGAGCGCATTTTATGCGTCCAGATTCCCTGAAAAGCCAGTCTGATATTTTCTAACATAATTTCCTCCCCATAATTTGCGCCTTTCTAAAAGTCATACAGCTGCTCCATCGTTCCTTCTTCTGTCTTGGCTCCTTCTTCCACGCCCTTTCCATAGGGAAACGCAATCTTGTCCTCGTTGCTCAAGCCTTTGGTCACCACAATGGAATAGCCATCACTGCTTCTTTTGGCCGTCACAAACTTTTTCTGAAGCTCTCCGTTGTTATCTCTGTATACATAATACTGTCCGCCTTCGGAACGGATCATGGCAGAATCCAGGTAAATGCTCTCAGCGCCAGAGTCCTGATTGCCGCCAGTAATTTTAAGCTCTGTCCCTTCTCCGTTCTCCAATTCCAGATCTTCCGTCACATGCGCCACAAAAGGATAGTAGGACTCATTGGGATTTCCCATGCCCCCGTAGAAATCCTGCGCGCCTGTGGCAGGGTATGCGGCGATCTCGCGGATTTCCGCTGTAAACTCCATCCCACTTTCGTAGGAACTGCCTGTTATCCGGTCGCCCACATGCACTTGTTCCAGCATCAACTCACCCAGGGAACCTTTCACATAATAGCCGTCGTCGCTTTCGATTTCGATAAATCCCTCTCCGTCCGATTCACCGGTCTGCGGGTCGCCCACCACTGTCACCACGCCTTCCATTGTGCTGGTGGCCGTCTCCTCTTTCAGCTCTTTTTCCAACTTGGAAATGGCGAGGCTCTGCTTCTGGATATCCAGCTCATACCCCTGAATATTGTTTTTCTGATATTTGATGGCCTCTTCCCGCGTCATGGAAGGCTCTTCCAACTCTTCTTCCTCCCAGTCGTCCTCTTCCTCTTCCCAGTCATCCTCTTCTTCCTCTTCGTCCACCTCTTTATTAGGACCGCTAGGTTCTGGTTCCGGCGTAGACGTCAGCACGCTCTCTCCGTCATCGGTCTGCCCGGCTCCTTTTAGAGTGAAGATTTTTTCTTCGTCCGGGTCCATGACTTCCTTTCCCTGACGCAAGTAGTGCCCCAACAGAGATTTCTCCGGATCGTCCAGGTCTGCAATCCGGTCCTCTTCATGGAATTCCAGGCGGTACCACAGGGCTTCTTTGCCCTCTTCCTTTTGGGTCCCGGCCGCATCGTAACCTGCCATTTTGTTGAAAAAAGAACCTTTTACAAGAACGCCTTCTTCACTTCCCGTACACAAAAAACAAAGGGGATCCTCCTTGCTTCCCGTCCCCCGGTAAGGAACCGAATCATAGTCCAGCATTTCGTACAAAACAGGCTCCGGCGGCTGATCGATAATCGGATCGTCGTCTGGTCCGCTGACCGTTTCACCGTCTGAAGCGCTGACCGTTTCGTTGTCCGAACCGCTAACCAAGGCCGCCACCACACGCAGCGGCAACTGGGCGAATGCATGCAGATAGGGAGCGTAAAACGCCTGGTCCTTATCGTCCTCGCCGTCATCCATGGGCGTATAGTCTTCCGCCTCATCATCGTCTATGGGGCCGCCATTTTCCAAACTTTCCAGACGCGCCCGCGCCCGGTCCAGTTTATTCTCCAGACTTTGCCGGCGAAGTTTGGCCAGCTCAAGCTCCAGCTCTTTCAGCGTCATATCATAGGTAAGCAGTTTGTCCCCCGGCTTCACCCGGTCCCCCACTTTCACATAGACCTGCGAAATAATGGCGTCCTGCATCAGCTCCACCTTTTGGGTCACGCTGGAAGTGATTTCCCCAGACAACGTAGACTGGCCTTCATCCATCATATAATCCGCCTGGTTCAGATCACGGACCGGAATTACTTTGACGGTGGTGGCGTTGGCTCTTTTTGCCACAACGCCCACACCCACGAAGATGGCGCATACGACGGCCACGCCAATCAGCGCCAGCAAAATCTTTTTGCGAACGCTACTTTTCTTCCCCATGGCCGCCTCCTTTCTCCGTCAGCTCCCCATCCCGAATTAACACAGTGCGCCCGGCGTACTCCGCAATCTCCGGATCATGTGTAATCATCAGAATGGTCACGCCTTCGTCATTTAATTTCTGAAATAAATCCATGACCTGATTGCTGGACTTGGAATCCAGCGCGCCGGTGGGTTCATCGGCCAGCAGAATCTTCGGATCGTTGACCATGGCTCTGGCAATAGCCACCCGCTGCATCTGTCCGCCGGAGAGCTGGTTGGGACGAAAAGACACTCGGTCGGCCAGCCCCACCCGCTCCAGCGCGCGAAAGGCCCTCTCTTTCCTAGCTTTCTTTGGCACGCCTGCATAATTCAGAGGCATTTCCACGTTTTCCAGCGCTGTCTGCCGTGGAAGCAGATGGAAGCTCTGAAACACAAACCCCAGTTTGTGCAGGCGCAGATCCGACATCTCGTTTTCAGAACATTTATTCACATCCTGCCCGTCCATGTAGAATTCACCGGAAGTGGCTTTGTCCAGACAACCAATGATGTTCATCAGCGTGGTTTTTCCCGAGCCGGACGGACCCATGATGGCCACATACTCGCCCTCTTCCATGGTGAAATTCACGTATTTGAGTACAGGCACCACGAATTTACCCTGCTGGTATTCTTTATATATATTTTTCAACTGTAAAATCATCAGGGCGCCACCTCCATATTGGGAGCCTCCGCGTTTTCATCTGTGCCCGCAGGCAGTTCCAGATCCTGGACTTCCCCTTCCATTCCCGGATAAATGCCGCTGTCGTCGTCAATGTTCTCAATGCCCTCGAATTCTTCTGCGTCGTCCGTCTCCCCATCCTGCTGGCTTTCCGTGGGAATCTGCATCTGATCACTGATTTCCACGGTCATGCCTTCTTTCAGAGCTTCCGAGGGGAACGCAATGCAGTCCTCTTTTGTCAGCCCTTTTTCAATCTCGTATTTTCCCAGCTCCTGGTCGTAATCGCCCAGCGTCACCGAACGTTTCTCCAGACGGTCCTTTCCGTTGGAAGCCCACACATAAGCGTCTCCGTCTGTATCCAGAATGTAGAATTCATCCAGCCAGATTCCCTCTTTTTGCTCTGCCTGGCCGTAATCCATCTCAATGTACACATGCTGGCCCAGCATCAGCCCATCTGTGAAATCCAGATTCACATAAAAAGGATAAGAAGAGGATGTGGTCTGAGAATCGTCGCCGCCATCCGACATCATCATGCTGGATGCGTCGTCTTGGCCGCCTCCGTCGGCTGGATGCTCGGTATCCACTTCGCCCATGGTCCCCTTCCACGTGATCTGCGGGTCCACCCGTGAACGTATGATCACCGGATCGCCTTCTATAATGTTTCCTCTGTTCTGCTCATTCACCTTTCCTTTGACCCGGTAATTTCCTGTTCCCAGAATTGTGATAAAAGTGGTTTTCCCACCGGAAGACTCCGAATCCGGGCTGTCCCCGCTCCCCATTGCGTCTTTATTAATGGTCTTCACCAACCCGTCGATTTCACTGGTCACCACTGGGGAATCGCTGACTTTCTCCAGCTTTTCAATCTCCGCCGCTTTGCTCTTCTGGTCGTATTCATTTTTTTTCAAATCCATCTGGGCGGACTGAATCTGGATGGTATAGGAGAGCTGCTCTTCCTGCGCCGCTTTTTCCTTCTCCCGCTGATACGTATTGATCTGTTCCTGGTAGCTGATGGCCTCTGTTTTCAGACGTTCCAGCTCCAGTTTGGCCGTGGCCAGCTCCTCTTCTCCCGAACTGATATCGTAGGAAAAAAGAGCGTCGCCCGCCTTCACCGCCTGACCTTCTTCCACCATAAGCTGCTGGATCGCCCTGCCGCTGTCCAGCTTTACTTCCACGGTTTTCTGAGGCTCCACAACTCCTGCGTACCGGTTCTGCGTGCCGGAGACGTCCTCTCCCGTCAAGGACCCTACGGTCGTCACATAGGCCACATCGTCCGCGCTTTTGCTCCTCCCTTTTAAGAAGAACCAGGAGCCGACTCCCAAAAGACACACCGCCACCGCGATGCCCCCAATAATCACTATCCGTTTCTTCATCTATATTCCTCCGATAAAAAGCTGTCTAATCTGTACTTTATCATAACAGATTTGTACAATGGGGGCAAGCCTGCGCCTCAATGTGTCACAAACAGTTCACAGATTCATTCCTCTCCCGCCTTAAAATTATAGATGGGGCGAATCACTTTTACAATTTCCGCCGTAGGCCCTATGTTTTCCGTAATGTCTTCCATGCTTTTATATGCCATTGGACATTCATCCAACGTGGACTTGCCCACAGAAGTGGTGTAAATGTCTTTCATCTGTTTTTTGAACTCCGAGACTGTAAATGATTGTTTTGCAGCCGACCTGCTCATAAGCCGCCCCGCGCCGTGGGGAGCCGACTGGTTCCAGTCATCGTTGCCCTTACCTATGCAGATCAACGATCCGTCCCGCATATTGATGGGTATCAGCAACTTTTCTCCTTTCCTGGCGGAGACTGCTCCTTTGCGCAAAATCATAGCGTCCAGATCGATATAATTAT
This sequence comes from uncultured Lachnospiraceae bacterium, assembly GCA_910588775.1. Taxonomy (GTDB): domain Bacteria; phylum Bacillota; class Clostridia; order Lachnospirales; family Lachnospiraceae; genus MGBC164599. The sequence continues at coordinate 23,147 of CAJURH010000029.1, read as the reverse complement.
GAATGGTAGTAAATGAATCCACCACGTGCAGTTTCATGCCTTTTACGATTTCCTGCATCATAGCCTGACGGTTTAATTTGGCATATTCTTGAACAATCTTCATATCATGTAAATATCGTTCAAATAACTCTCCGGAAACATAGGCCAGAGATTTGGGAATATCCGTCTCCATGGAAGCTTTCAATTTTTTCAGTTCTTTTTCAATTTCTTTTTCACGCCCGGTTGCTTTCAGCTGCGCAATCAAATCGGCGACCTGTTTTTCAGAAGGACCGTTTAGCGCCTGGTAGCCTCTTTCCTGGTAATAATTGGCAACCTCCAGTCCCAGATGCCTGCTGCCGGAATGAATGACGATGTATAGATTTCCCTCTTCATCTTTATCGGCCTCTATGAAATGATTCCCGCCGCCCAGCGTTCCCAGACTTTTTTCGGCTCTCAACGGGTTTATATTCTTATAACAGCGCAGCTCTTCCAATGCTATTTCATTGAAGTACGGATGCGTTTTCTCCCGGACTTTAAACCCAGCGGGAATTTTCTCGTAAATCAACTTATCCAGCTTCTGCAGCTCTATATGCTTTTCCCGAATCTGAATCACTTCCATGCCACACCCAATGTCCACACCCACCAGATTCGGCGCCACTTTGTCCAAAATGGTCATGGTGGTTCCGATTGTGCAGCCGGCCCCTGCGTGAATGTCCGGCATTAAGCGTATTTTGCTGCCTTCTGTGAATTTCTGATTGCAAACCTGGATGACCTGGGCGATGGAGTCTTCATCCACCTGATCTGTAAAAATTTTAGCTGTGTTATATTTTCCTCTTATTTCTAACATCAATCTTCTCCTTGTTTTTGACATTTCCGTTACTTTCTGATAAACTAGGTAAGGAAAGAATGGAAAGGAATGGAACTATGAAACGGTTGATCAGAGCAAAGCTTCTTTTTGTACTTCTTCTTATGCTCTCCCTGACAGGATGTGACAATACCGATCAAAAGCAGGTTAAAAAGGCAGTTGTTTCTGAATTTGACCGGCTAAAGGAATTAAATTCAAAAACCGTCCAGAATTATCTGGCTTCGGAAAGCTTATTTCCAGACGCGTCCACATCCCAGGCCTCTTCCGCAGTTGTTGAAGAAGTAGCTTCCCAGTTTTTTAAAGACTTTGACTATAAAATCCTGAAAATACATGTAGAAGAAACCACGGCCACCTGCAGCCTGCAGATCACCACGCTGGACGCCCACACGCTTGCCAAGGATTACCAACGAGGCTACTTAACGCAGGTGATTATGGCGACGGCCAATGGACAAGGCTTTACAGACGCTTCACTGGAACAGCATTATATATTAATGAAAGATCTGATGCAGAAGAATAATTATCAGACAATATCCAACTCCTGCAGCATTAACTTGGTGAAAGATGGGCGGCACTGGAAGATTCAGCGGGATAAGGAATTAAAAAACCAACTGGTGGGAGGCTTCATTACCGCCGCCGCCAACCCCTACCTTCTAACCCCCGCCGATACTGTGGATGTCTATTTCCGGGCATTAAAGAGCATGAATACAGCCCAAATGGGCACTTACCTGGGACTAAACGAGCTGTTCAGCAACAGCGATCCCAACAGCCAGGCGCTGGCCAGCGCGCTGCTACTGCAGGTGCAAGCCTGTTTTGACTACAGAGTGGTGGGCGCGAAGGACAACGGCACCATCGCCACAGTGGATACCGAAATCACCAGTTTCTCATACAATGATATTCTATCGAATTATAATAAGAAACTGGACGACTATCTGGCCACCACAGACGCTCTCATCGACGGTCCCAGCGGGCGACTGGAAAAATCAAATGAACTTCTGCTCAAATGCATCGCTGAAAACACCGCCACCCAGTCCAACTCCGTCCCTCTGACCCTGATAAACGATGGAATAAGCTGGAAATTACAGTCCAATGCGCTGCTGGGCAAGGCTTTATTTGGCGAATTCAACGCAGACACGGCCGCCACTTCCCTAAGCGACGGAGAAAATAACAGCCGGACAAGCTCCTATAATGATTCATCCAACTGACTCTATCACAGTGCAGAGCAGTTGGATGATTGAAAAAAAATATTATTCTCTTTTTGTCACAGCAATCTGCAGCTCTTCTAATTGCAGGCTGCTGACCGTTCCCGGCGCCTCGGCCATCAGATCCGAAGCGTCTTTTATTTTTGGAAATGCAATCACGTCCCGTATACTGTCTTCTCCTGCCATCAACATGACCATCCGGTCCAGACCGTAGGCCAGCCCTGCATGGGGAGGCACGCCATATTGAAACGCATGCAGCAGAAATCCGAACTGTTCGTATGCCTCTTCCTTAGAAAAACCCAACACCTGGAACATTTTCTCCTGGATATGGTTCTGATGAATACGAACACTGCCGCCGCCCAATTCGGTGCCATTCAACACAATGTCGTAGGCTTTGGCCCTGACCTTCCCAGGATCCGTATCCAGCAGATCCAGGTCCTCTTCCATAGGCATGGTAAACGGATGATGCATGGCCGTGTAGCGGTTCTCCTCCTGAGACCACTCCAACAGTGGAAATTCCGTAATCCAGACGAAGCGGTACTCCTCTTTATTCAACAGCTCCTGCTGTCTGGCCAGCTCCAGCCGAAGATTTCCCAGCACATCCCATACAACCTTATTCTGATCCGCCGCAAAAAGAAGCAGATCGCCAGGCTTTCCAGCCATGGCCTGCACCAGCGCGTCCATCTCCTCTTCGGTCATAAATTTGGCGAAAGAGGATTTCACAGACCCGTCTTCTGCGATGGCAGCGTAGGCCAAACCCTTTGCGCCAAAATCTTTGGCGAAATCCACCAACTTGTCAATCTTCTTTCGAGGCATGGTTCCCATTCCTTCGGCATTGACGCCGCGGACGCTGCCGCCCTGCTCAATGGCGCCTTTGAACACGCCAAAGCCGCAGTCCTTCACCGTCTGGGTAACGTCTTTTAACTCCATGCCGAATCTAAGATCCGGCTTATCTGAACCAAATCGGTCCATAGCCTCTTGCCAGGTCATCCGCTGAATGGGCAGCGGTATTTCAATCTGGAGGATTTCCCGAAACAGCTGGGCCAGCAGCCGCTCGTTCACGTCGATCACATCGTCCACATCCACGAAGGACATCTCCAGGTCAATCTGGGTAAATTCCGGCTGCCGGTCCGCCCGCAGGTCTTCATCCCGAAAGCACCGGGCAACCTGAAAATACCGGTCGTAACCAGAGCACATCAACAACTGCTTGAAAATCTGCGGAGACTGGGGCAGCGCGTAGAAAGCGCCAGGATGAACACGGCTGGGAACCAGGTAATCCCTGGCGCCTTCCGGCGTGCTCTTGGTCAGCATGGGCGTCTCAATCTCCAGAAACCCTTCTTCTGTGAAAAACTTCCGGGTCAACGACGTGACCTGACTTCTCATCATCAGATTCCTCTGCAAGTCCGGCCGACGCAAGTCCAGATAGCGGTGTTTCAACCGAAGCTCCTCTTTTGTCTTACTATTCTCTTCAATGGGAAAAGGCGGCGTCTCGGATTCCGCCAATATGCGAAGCTTACGCACCCGAATCTCGATTTCCCCGGTGGGAAGATTCTTATTCACCGCACCGGACCTGGCCTCCACCGTGCCAATAGCCGCAATCACAAATTCGCTTCGCAGCTTCCCGGCTTTCTCAAACCCCGCCTCGTCAATACTGCCGTTTTCAAATATCAACTGCATCACACCGGAACGATCCCGCAAATCCACGAATACAATCCCGCCTTTATTCCTGCTCTTCTGCACCCAACCCATCAGCGTCACTTCCTGGCCAATGGATTCTTTGCCGATTTCCGCGCACCTGGCGGTTCTGTGCAGTCCCTGCATTGTCTCAGCCATTCTCTATAACCCTCATCTTTCTACATTTTATCTCTGTAAAATTCCTGAATGTCTTCATATCCTTCCTGGCGAAGCTGATCTTTCTGGAATTTCTTGTTTTTCTTCATCAACGCAATATTCACCTGAACGCCCTGGCCCCGGAGTTTCGTGGCCTGCTCCAGAACCTGGCGCAACTGCCCAGCGGTCATTCCCTTCTCTATGAGATAGGCCGTCTTCTGGCCGGCGGTGGGAACCTGGAACCCCCTCTCCAAAAGGAGCATCACAATCCGCTCGAATCCAATGGAGAAGCCACAGGCGCAGGTCTCCTGTCCGGTAAACTTCCCAATCATCTCATCGTAACGCCCGCCGCCGCCCACGGAGCCGCCATACTCATCCATGGATATCTCGAAAATCGGACCGGTGTAATAAGACATGCCCCGCACCAGCGTGGGGTCAAACCGAATGGCGAAATCCGCCGTCTTAACAGCTTCCACGCTTTCCATAATATACGCCATGTCCTGAATGCTGGATTCCTCCACGATTCCTTCCAGAATCTGTCCACAGCGCTTCACCCCTTCCACATCGGAAGTTAGCTGCCCGAACAAATCCATATATTTATCAACGGCTTCCGAATCAAAGCCTTCTTTTCTCAATTCCTCAGCCACGCCTTCCACACCCAATTTATCCATTTTGTCCAGGATAATAAAGACTGTGTCAAAGTTTTCCTCTGGGAATCCACTGTATTTCGCCATGGCCTTCAGAATCTTCCGGTCATTGATGCGTATTGTAAAGTCTTTAAAATCCAGTTTTCCCAGCAGCGTAGTGGTAGCCTGGATAAGCTCGATCTCAGCCAGACAGGACGCGTCCCCCAACGTGTCAATGTCGCACTGCATAAACTGGCGAAAACGGCCTCTCTGCGGACGGTCCGCCCGCCACACGCTGCCCATCTGCAAAGCTTTGAAAGGCACAGGAAGCTTACTGGCGTTGTTGGCATAGTACCGGGACAATGGCACCGTCAGGTCATAGCGAAGTCCCCCGTCCACCAGGTCCATCTCTTCTTTGGCTTCCTGAAGCTTTAGCTTCTCCCCTCTCTTTAAGATTTTAAAAATCAGTTTTTCATTCTCCCCGCCCTGTTTGCTGGACAGATTTTCAATATGTTCCACACAAGGCGTCTCCAGGGGAAGAAAGCCGAAACTGCCGTATGTCTCCCGAATCAGATTCATGGCGTAATTACGGATTTCCATCTCACCCGGTAAAATATCCCTCATGCCAGTTACCGGTTTTTTCTTCATAATCTAAAACATCCTCCATTCCAATGTATTCCGTCTGCTTATGCACAACTCTTTGAAAAGCCAGAAAAATCTTCATGTCAAAATATTTTACCTCACCAATCATCAATTCCATGGCGCTGTCCATATCGAGCGCCTTGCGGTATGGACGGTCTGAGCGCAGCGCCGAGTACACATCGCATACCCGCAGTATCCGCGCCCCCAGAGGAATTTCCTCTCCCCGCAGATTGGCCGGATAGCCGCTTCCATCGTAATTCTCATGGTGATACAGAATGCTCTTAAGAATATGGTCGGAATATCCCTTTCCCACCAACTCCTCATAGCCCAAGGTGGAGTGCATACGCACATATTTTAACTCTTCAATAATCAGAGGATTTTCCTCCCCATAAATATAGTTGATTAACTTAAGCTTGCCTATATCGTGCAACATGCCGGCTACAGCCAGCTCATTGCAGACTTTCTCATCCAGATTCAATTCACTGGCCACATGGAAGGCCAGATTACTCACCTGCACTGCATGTTTCAGCTCTTCGGATAAATCCAAGGATATGAAACCATCCAAGTCTCTGGCGTTTTCTCGTACTCTTACAGACATGGGCCCCTCCTTATTTGTCCATTTTGCCCAGTATTTCCATTGTTTTTTTCTTACGTTCAATCATCTCATCCAGGCGTTCCATATACTGAGTAACATCCTTTACATTCTCCACCCGTTTCACCACTTTGCCTTCTTCAGCCAGCAGTTTGCTGGCGGCTCCGGAACCCAACGCCAGGATATCTTGCTTCTCGCCCATCATCAATACATTATAAAGCCCAGCTTTATCTGGCCTGGCATAACCTATATTCTCCAGATTCCCCGCCATGTTTTTCTGACGGTACAGATAATAGGGAACCAGTCCCATGGCTCTGGCGTATTTCTCCGCCCGATCCATAATCGCCAGGCTGTTCTCAAACGTCAGCTCCCGGTGTTCCTCTGAAAACAGACGCAGGCGGGCGGCCCGCTTCACCGCCAGGGAATGCATGGTCAGACTATCCGGCCCCAGCTTCTGAATCTGCGCCAGAGTATGCTCCACTTCCCGGGCGCCTTCTCCCGGAAGCCCGGCAATCAAATCCATATTCACGTTGTCGAATCCCATGTCCCGCACCAGGCCGTAGGCTCTCCGAGCATCCTCCACCGTGTGCCGCCTGCCGATAAAATCCAGGGTTTTCTGATTCATGGTCTGTGGATTCACCGAGATTCTGGTGACTGAATATTCCTTTAGAACTTGCAGCTTTTCCCTTGTTATGCTGTCCGGGCGGCCCGCCTCCACCGTAAACTCCCGCAGATCTTCCAGCGGGAAGCATTCCGCCAGACAGTCCAACGCCTTTTTCATCTGGACTGGTTCCAGCGTAGTCGGCGTGCCGCCTCCTATATAAACCGTGTGGAGATTTCGTCCCTGCATAAGCTGTCCCATGGTGCGGATTTCCCTGCACAGGGCGTCTACATACCCGTCCACCCGCTTCTTCCATTTATCCAGCGGATAAGAACTAAAAGAACAGTACATGCAGATGCTGGGACAAAAAGGTATCCCCACATACAGACTGTACCCGTTTTTGTAATCCAGGCTCTTTAACATCTGTCTTTCCCGCAGGGCGATTTCCACGCACAGGCTGCTCTTTTGACGGCTTAAATAATAAGTCTCTTCCATGTGCGCCTGAACCTGGGCAGCCGTCATCCCCTGGTCTAAGAAACCAGCCGCCAGTTTCACTGGACGGATTCCCGTCAGAGCGCCCCAGATTAACGTGCGACCGGTGACATGGACAAGCGTCTGGTACAACAGTTGCTTCACCTGGTTTCTCACCGCTGTTCTCTCCTGGGACGAAACAAGAGCAGCCTCCCTGCGTACCCGGGGCTGCCCCTCTCTGCGGCATTCCACATAGATTTCCTCGCTGCCGCACCAGGCCAACAAGAAGATCTGATCTCTCTGCGGCTCTACGGCTTCCCCCGGCGGCACGTCTGTGCAGTGAACTGTGGTGGATATCCGGGGATAGAAAGCCCGCGCCAGCGAATATATATCGTATTCAAATTCCTGCCTGTTCAACCATATTTGAATTTCACACAAAGGGATTGTACCTCTTTTCATAGCCAATGGTGGTGGCGGATTCATGGCCGGGCAGCACATCCGTGTCTTCTGGCAGCATCTGAAGCAGACGATGCAAGCTCTCTATAATCTGCGCGCCGCTTCCCGTGGGAAAGTCCGTCCGCCCCACAGACCCGCAAAACAGAGTGTCCCCGCTGACCAGCGTCTTCTCCTCGGGAAAATAATAACACACACTGCCCTGGGTATGCCCAGGGGTATGAATCGCCTGGATGGAAAATCCTGCCACAGAAAATTCCTCCATATCCTCTACCCACATATCCGGGTGAACGAACGTGGGCTGCTGCACCATGGCTGTGAGATTCATCTGCGCATCTCCCAACAACTCTTGTTCCTGCCGACAGGCGTAAACGGGTATCTGATACTTTTCTTTCACCGCCTCCACAGCCAGAATGTGGTCATAATGACCATGGGTGAGAAAAATCGCCACCGGTTTGCCCTCCATCTGCTCTACCATGGAACAGACCGTCTCCGGGCTGTCTCCGGGGTCCACCAAAATCATCTCACTGGTCTGGGTATTTAATATGCCGTAACAGTTGGTTCGCACCATGCCCACACGGCATTGCCCCACTTTCATCTGCTTCATCTTTTTTATCACTCCTATCATCCAGTGGTGCGCTTCACATCCAACACGCTTTCCACCTGGCGCAATTTATCAGCCAGCGCCTTTAATTCTTCTTTGCTTCCTATCTCAAAATTCAGGGAAATGGTAGCCACGTCCTGTTTGCTGGTCCGGCTGTTGATCCCTTTTAAGTCAATCTTCCACTCTGTAAAAATCTTGGAAATATCCGCAATCAGCCCTGTCCGGTTATTGGCGTAAATATGAATCTCCGCTAAATATTTATCCTGGGCCTTCTCCACAGGCGTTTCCCACTCTGCCTCCACCAGCCGAACGCGGTCCACTTCCCCCATATTCAGCACATTCACACAGTCCGTTCTGTGAATGGAAATCCCCCTTCCACGGGTTACGAAACCCACGATTTCATCTCCGGGGATGGGCCCGCAGCATTTGGAGAAACGCACGGCTACGTCGTGGATGCCCTTGACTACGATTCCGCCTTTTGCCTTTATCACCTGAATCTTCTCATGGTTGTTGGCCACAGCTTCCAGAACGTCCTCATCCATAATCTTCGACTGGCTTTCCTTTTCATAGGCTTCCAGAAGCTTATTAAATACCTGGCCTTCTTTGAGACCGCCATGCCCCAACGCCGCCAACACGGAATCCCAGTCCCGGAATCCGTATTTCTTCATGACGGTTTCCTGGTATTTGGGCTTGGTGTAAAGTCCAAGCTGCAATCCTTTGCTCTTCGCATACTGGAGCAGCATTTCCTTACCCTTGTAGATATTGTCCTCTTTTAATTCCTGCTTAAACCAGTTCTGAATCTTATTTTTCGCCTGGGTGCTCTTGACCAGCTTCAGCCAATCGCGGCTGGGACCCTGGGAATTCTGGGAGGTAATAATTTCAATCCGGTCTCCGTTTTTGATCACGTACTCAATGGAAACCAGTTTGCCGTTCACCCGGGCCCCCACCATGGTATTTCCCACTGCGCTGTGAATGCTATATGCAAAATCAATGGGCGTGGACCCAGCGGGCAGGGTTTTCACATCTCCTGCCGGCGTGAAACAATAAACATTATCTGTAAATAAATCCAAATCGCTTTTTAACAGGGTCATGAACTCCCTGTTATCCGACATGTCGCGCTGCCATTCCAGAATATGGCGCAGCCAGCTTAATTTCTCTTCCTCACTCTGATCTACCGGCTTCTTCCCATCGGAAGACTCTTTGTATTTCCAGTGGGCCGCTATGCCGAACTCCGCCGTCTTATGCATCTCATAGGTTCGTATCTGAATCTCAAATGGCTGGCCATTAAAGCCAATCAGCGTGGTGTGCAGGGATTGGTACATATTGGGCTTTGGCATGGCAATATAGTCTTTAAAGCGTCCGGGAATGGGTTTATATTTCTCATGAATCGCTCCCAGCGCCGCGTAACAGTCTTTCACTGAATCCACCAGAATTCGCACGGCAAACAGGTCATAAATCTGATCCAGCGTCTTATCCTGGTTTACCATTTTCTTATAAATGCTGAAGAAATGTTTGACCCTTCCCACCACCTGCGCCTGGATATGAAACGCATCCATCTGCTCTTTGACTTCTTCCACAATACGGTTTATGAATTCCTCCCGTATGCTCTTTCGCAGGGATATTTTCTCCACCAAATCATGATATACATCGGGGTTGGTATATTTCAACGCCAAGTCATCCAATTCCACCTTAATCTTGGATATTCCTAAGCGCATGGCGATGGGCGCATAAATATCCATGGTTTCTCTGGCCTTTTCCAACTGTTTCACTGGAGACATATACTGTAAAGTTCGCATATTGTGGAGACGGTCCGCCAGCTTAATCAGAATTACCCGAATATCTTTCGCCATGGCCAGGAACATTTTCCGCAGATTCTCCGCCTGCAGCTCCACCTTGTCCGCCGAGTAGGAGAGCTGGCCAAGCTTGGTCACCCCGTCCACCAGCAGGGCCACCTCCTGGCCGAATTCCCGGGCCACTTCTTCCACTGTCATCCAGGTATCCTCCACCGCATCGTGAAGCAGGCCGGCCACAATGGTCTCTTTATCCAACTCCAAATCCGCCAGAATAATCGCCACGCACAGCGGATGGATAATATAGGGTTCCCCGGACTTTCGCTTCTGGCCTTCATGGGCATTGTAAGCCGCATCGTATGCTTTCTGGATCATAGAAAGATCCGTAGACGGATGATATTTCTTAACACTGTCTATCAACTCATCGTATAAAACAGAAGGACTGGTAAAATCCGCCATCGCTTTCGTCCTGGCATCCGCCCTCTTAACGCTTTCAATATTTTTCTGATCCGCCATCCTATCACCTCTGCACTTTTCATTCCTATGTACCTGCTGCTTATGCCATTCCTGTTCCGAAAAGTATATCATTTTTTTCCTGGATAATCAATCGGCTGTGGTAAATTTACCGGATACTTTGCACCACAATTTGTATATTTTTTCTGCCCTGATATGTATGAATCTGCGGATAATACAAAATAGATACTGACGCGTTCTTCTCTAAAACCCGGGCCGCTTCTTCCATATTCCCAAAATAAACGCCGTCCCGCTTACATCCACTTTCATCCATAAGGGTCATTCTGGCCACGTTTTTATTTTTCCCCATTATGGTAAATCCAGACGCCCGTATGTTTTTCTGGGCAAATAAAGGCTTGGCGTTTCCTTTTCCAAAAGGCTCTAAAAGGCTGAGCTGCTCAATGAGATCTTCGGTCACGTAGCCGATGGGCATAGGCACATCGATCACGTATTTGGGAACCATCTCCTCTGGCTTCAGGCTGCACTGCTCATTCAGACGCCGCCGCAGTTCTTCTATGCGTTCCGGCTCCATGGACAGGCCCGCCGCCATGGGATGCCCGCCGAATTTTATCAGCAAATCAGAACAAGCCGTCAGCTCGTCGTACATGGAATATGCCTCGATGGATCGGCCGGAACCTTTCGCCCCCTGTTCACCTTTTGTCAGGATAAACACTGGTCTATGATACCGCTCCCGGATGCGACCGGCCACAATTCCAGCCAGACTTTCGTGACATTCGGGCAGATACACCACCATCACCCGGTCCTCTTTGAATCCTTCCGCCTGGATCCGTCGCACCGCCTCCTCCACCTGTAAAGCCGTCATAGACTTGCGGCTTTCATTCATATGCACCAGATCCCCCGCCAGTGCGGCCGCCTTTTTTTCATCCGGTTCCAGCAAAAGCTGCAGAGAACGCTGCGCCGTATCCAGTCTTCCGCTGGCGTTGATGCAGGGCCCCAGCACAAACCCGATGTGATAGGCGCTCACTGGCCCGTCCAGATGATTGGCCCGCATCAGCGCTTGTAACCCTGGATTTTGCACGGTGGGCAGAAGTTTCAGCCCTTCTTTTACCCAGATGCGGTTCTCTCCCTGTAAATCCATCACATCCCCCACTGTGGCAATGGCCGCCAGAACGAATAGCTCCTCCAGCTCACTTCTTGACACACCGTATCTTTCATAGAGAGCCGCCGCCAGCTTGTACGCAACGGCTGCGCCACATAATTCCTGAAAGGGATAGGGACAGTCTTCCTGCTTCGGATTAATCACCGCATCCGCCGGAGGCGTTTTCCAGATGCGCTTACCACCCTGTTCTTCATAGGGAACATTGTGGTGGTCGGTTACGATGACCGTCATGCCCATTTCTTTGGCCCGCTGCACTTCCGGATAGGCGGCGATTCCATTGTCACAGGTCACCAGAAGATCAATCCGGTCTTCTTTCGCCCGCTCAATCAGATGCATGTTCAAGCCATAACCATCGGTGACCCGGTTGGGGATATATGTGTCCGTGCGCACGCCCACCCGCCGGAAACATTTGTACAAAATAGCCGCCGCGCACACGCCGTCAATATCATAGTCCCCGATGATACGCACCTGCCTCTTTTCATGGACGGCCTCCATTAAAATAGCCACGGATTTCTCCATATCCTTTAACAGCCAGTGGGACGCCATGTCGCTTATCTTTCCCTGCAGGTACATTCGGATATCCTTATCCTCTGTGATGTCCCGGTTGCGTATAATCCTGGCGATGACCGGATCAATTCCGAATCTCTGACCAATACCGTTAAAATCCGCCCGCTTAGCCGCAACCACCCACTTTTCCATACGCCTGCCCCTCTCTTTCTACACGATAAATAGATAATTGTCAAACTCTCGTTTCACAATTATCTATAAACGATAAAGAACGACAGGGAAGTGTATACAACACTCCCCTGCTTTCTTCATTCATTCGCGTTCTTTTTTATCTGTTTCGTCTTCATCACATACCACAGGGCTCCTGTGATGCACACAGAAGAATACGCCCCGCACAGAATGCCCACCATCAATGGCGCGGCGAATTCCCGAATGGAAGACACGCCCATGATGAACAGCAGCGTCACCATGATGAAGGTGGTCAAAGATGTGTAAATACTTCTGGTCAACGTCTGGGTAATGCTGGCGTTCACCACCTCTTTCAAATCCTTCTTTCTTCCGCCTCCACCCAGATTCTCACGAATACGGTCGAAGATAACGATGGTGGCGTTGATGGAATAACCCAAAATAGTCAGCATACACGCGATGAACGTATTTCCCACCGACACCCGAACCAGTACATAGAAAGCCAATACAAACAGCACGTCATGAAGCAGGGCCAGAACGGCGCTTCCGCCAAAACGGATGTCCTTAAACCTAAACCAGATGTAGATCAGCATGAAAATAGATGCCACGATAACCGCAACAATGGCGTCTCTGCGCATTTCACTGCTGATGGTGGAAGAAATGCTCTCGGCCTGAATCAAATCCTCGTCCACATCGAACTCATCCACCAAAGCCTTGTTCAGCTCGTTTCTGGTATCCAGATCCAGTTCCTGGGTCTTGAAAATCACTTGTTTGCTGTCCACAACCTTCGTGGCCTGCACGTTTTTATCGCCAGTGATGTCCTCAATAATGGGAACCACATTGGCGTCGATTTCATCAATGCTCATATCCTCCAGGAAGGTCACATTGGTGGAAGTTCCCCCCTGGAAATCCAGGCCGTAATTCAGCGCCTTGCCTGTGGAAGCGTGGAAAGCGAACATGCCCACGGGCACGCACAGAATCACCACAATGGATACGATGAAGAAAATCTTGCGCTTGCCCAGAAAATCTATGGTCTTTCTCTCTTTTGCCCTGCCGTAGAATTTCTCATCTTGCACACCCACAGCGTATAAAGCGTTCATCAAAAGCCTGGACACTGCCAAAGCCGTGAACATGGAAAAAATAATGCCAATGGCCAGTGTATAGGCAAAGCCTTTCACAGTACCGGAACCCAGCCACATCAGCACAAAGGATGCAATCAAAGTGGTGATGTTTCCGTCAAAAATAGCGGAAAAAGCTTTCTGGAAACCGCTCTTAATAGAGGAACGAACGGAGATTCCCGCCGCTATTTCCTCTTTGATACGGGCGTATATAATCACATTGGCGTCCACCGCCATGCCGATGCCCAGAATGATACCAGCCACGCCTGGCAGGGTTAGAGTGATGTCAAACGCATTTAACGTAATCAGCACCAGACTGGTATAAGTCAGCAGAGCCAGTCCGGCAACCACGCCCGGAACCCGATAGGCGAAAATCATAAATAAAATAACCAGCGCCAAACCAATAGCCGCCGCCACCAAACTGGTGGAAATGGCTTCTTCTCCCAACTGGGCCGCCACCACGTTGGAGCGCAGCTCCTGCAATTCCAACTTCAGTCCGCCGATACGGATAAAGGAAGCCAACTCTTTCGCCTCTTCGATGGATTCCATACCGTCAATCTGCGCCTGTCCGCCAGTGATGGCCTGTCTTACCTGGGGAGAGCTGATCTCCTCGCCGTCGTACACAATGCTGATGGTCTTACCCACGTTGTTGGCAGTGGCCTCGGCAAATTTCTGCGCGCCCTCGTCGGTCATGGTAAGCGTCACAATATACTCATTGGATTTGGTGGCTTCATCCTGTCCCACCACTCCTTCCGCGGAAGCGATGTCCGAACCTTCCAGCACCACATTGCCTTCTTCATCTTCAAACACCAGGGAGCCTGGTTTTCCCAAATCCTCCAAAATGGCGTTTGCGTCTGTTACGCCAGGGATTTCCACGTTGATGCGGTTATCCCCTTCCTGATACGCCTGAGCTTCTGTACTGTACTCTTCCACACGTTTTTGCAATTTATAAACCGTGTCATCCATATCTTCCTGGGACGGATTCTTGTCCACCGTCTGATACGTGATGCTGACGCCGCCGCTCAAATCCAGGCCCAAATTAATATTCTTCGCGGACCCGGTGCCTGTGGGACCCAGCCCCACTGCGGCGGTAAAAATTAAAAATGCCAGTATAAGCGCTGACGCAAGCAGCACTGCAATGCCTTTGTTTTTTTTCATGATTTCCTCCTTTCACACAGCTAAACTGACGTGGCGGCCTTAAGCATAATCGCGCACTCCACCCGCTTTTTCTCCATGGCGCAGCCAATCTCATACGCCCGCCCTATGTCGCCGTAAAAATTATAGGAATTGGCCGCGCACCCGCCGCTGCAGTAAAACCGCGCAAAGCATTCCCTGCAGGCAGGCTTTGTATAAACATTATAGGATGAAAATTTCTCCCGGATTTTGGGCTTTTGAATTCCCTCGTAAACGGTTCCCATCCGGAAATCCTCCGCCCCCACAAACTGATGGCAGGGATACAGATCTCCCCAGGGAGTCACGGCCAGATATTCTGTGCCGGAGCCGCAGCCGGAAAGCCGCTTATACACGCAGGGCCCGCCGGACAAATCCAGCATAAAATGAAAAAACTGAAAGCCTCTGCCCTCTTTTTCCCGCTTTAACATTTCTCTGGCCAGTTTATCATACTCCTCAAATATGACGGGCAGATCTTCCTGACGAATGGCGTAATCCGCCGTCTCTGGCGCCACCACAGGTTCCATGGAGACCTGCTTGAATCCCAAATCCGCCAAATGCAGCACATCCTTAGAAAAGTCCAGATTATGCCGGGTAAACGTGCCCCGAACGTAATAATCCTTCTGCCCCCGCTTTCTGGCAAATTCTAGAAACTTGGGCAAGACCAGATCGTAACTTCCGGCGCCATTCGGGAATGGACGCATCCTGTCGTGAACTTCTGGACGGCCATCCAGACTTAACACCACATTGGCCATTTCCCGGTTGAGAAATTCCATTTTCTCCTCATCCAGCAAAACGCCGTTGGTGGTCAGGGTAAAACGAAATTTCTTCTGGTTCTTCTCCTCCAGGCTGCGGCCATACTCCACCACTTCCTGAACAGCCTGCCAGTTCATCAACGGCTCCCCACCGAAGAAATCCACCTCCAAGTTCCTGCGCGATCCAGAATTGGCCACCAGAAAATCCAGCGCCTGCTTTCCCACGTCCGCTGGCATTACCGCCCGCTGACCATGGTACTCCCCTTCCTCGGCAAAACAGTATTCGCAGGAAAGATTGCAGGTGTGGGCAATGTGCAGACAGAGGGCCTTGACCACAGTTTCTCTCTTGGCAAAAGCCTCTATCTCCTGGCCACAGGCTTCGTAAACGTCTTTTGAAAAAAGCTGACCACCGCAGATCAACTCCTCACACTCCGCATACCCGTCCTGCACCGACCCAGCGCCATAAACAGAAGACAATTTCTCTATAACCAGGCTCTTATCCATCCCCTGGGCAATAGCCTCTATTATTTCGTACGCCATATCGTCCACCACATGAACGGAACCACTGTTGATGTCCAGCACAATATTACAGCCATTATTCTTATACTGATGAACCAAACTCATGCCTATTTCCTCCGTATCCATATGCGCTTTCGGAATTTTCCTCTGCCCACATACAGGGAAGCAGCGGCTCTCACCCCGCGGCTTCCCTGTCTACTTAACAGCTTATGCTTTATTTTGTATTTTCGCAGCTCTGATTTCCTACCGTACAGGATGTTTTACATGCGGACTGGCAGGATGTCTGGCATTCTCCACATCCTCCTTTTTTCACTGTGTTTTGAAGTTTTCCCGTATTCAATGTCTTAATATGTTTCATATCTTCCTCCATTTTTATGTAGCGCACTCCCTGAAAAATGCGCTGTATATTTTTCAGCAGCAATTTTTTCGTTATTATATCACAATATTTCTCTTTTTTAAAGTATTTTTTCACAGCGCATGGCAGTATCTTAGGAGATCATTCCACCCAGGGTCCCGCCTCCCACGCACATGGTAAACGTGGTCAGCATACGGCCTATGTTCATGGGAAAGCCTCTCTCCACCAGACAGGACACGCCGATCAGCAGCAGAAAATATCCCATTCCCAATAAAAGGCCCCATACATATTTCTGCTTCTTCACCTTTTTTCCCATGACCAATCCGCCCAGAAAACAGGACAGAATGTAAATCACTACAATTCCCACACTGACTATTTTCTCGCTTAAGTCCATCTTGAATAACAAAAACGCCAGAATAAGCAACAGTACGCCCGTTAATGTGTACGAGCACAGCATGGCTTTTAACATAGCTTTGGCTTTCATCATACAACCCTCCCATACTATCATATGGGAAGGCTAGATATTTATTCCTGATCTTCCTGTTCTTGTTCCGACGCGTCGTTCCCCGCTTTCTTCTTTTTGATGATTAGAAGCGTGACAATGGCCGCCAGAGCTGCCACACCTACAATCACAAGCGGAAGGATCTTAGTGGAATCTTCCGTGAGCACGCCGGCCCGGCGCAAACCTGTGACCTGCTGGCCTCCGTCCGTGTACGCATCCTGCCCTGTGGAAGAATCATTCAGAGCCACCCGGTTCTCTGGCTGGGCCACCGCTGTTGTAGCTGTAGGCGCCACAGTGGCCGGACTTGTCGTTGGAGACGGCGCCACGGTGGCCCTTGGCGCGGTGGCGACCTTCTTATCGTCCGTATCTGAAGAAGCGTTTCCTCCCGCAGGCGTTTCTCCCGCGATTGCGCCTCCCACCAGAGGCGTGCTTCCCGCAATTCGGCTCTGGGCTTCCTGATTGTCTTCTTCTTCCTGCGTCCCTTCTTCAGCCTCCGCTTCTTTATTCACTTGCTCCTGTCCATTTTCCCCTTCCTGTATGGACGGAGCAAGCCCTCCTACAATAATCGTGGAAGCGGCTTCCACGATCCCCACGGATGCAACCGGCTCTGGCTGCTCTTCCACGTATTGCTGACTTTCCCCAGCGCTCTCCTGGGGCGCCGACGGCTGCACGTTCTCCTGCTCTGGAGCGCTTACGTCCCCTTGTTCCGAACTGCTGGCGTCCGGCTGCGCGGCGCCTTCCGACCCGGCTACGCCTTCTTCCTTGCCATCGTCCTGGGCTTCACCACCTCCTGCGCCTCCCCCGTTGGATGCATCCTCTGTGGGAGCGCTCTGCGGTCCGTCTGATTCTTCATCAACATCCGAGTCTTTTGACGCGTCTGTCTTATCTTCTGGCTCTTCTTCCGTTTCGGAATTTTTATCTTCTTCTACAGGAGCTGTATCTTCCTTTTCTACCGGATCTTTTTGGGGCGCTTGCGTTTCCTGGGAAGCCTCTGGCTCTTTGGCTTCCTCTTTGTCCTTGGAATCGGATTTATCTTTGGAATCTTTAGAATCTTTTTTCTTATCTTTATCTTTTGTCTTATTTTCAGACACGGTCGTTTTCTTTGCTGTGTCTGTATTTGCGTTCGCGTAAGCTTTACCCATGCCCGGATTCAGGACAACCAGGGATAATGCCACAAGCAGACAGCCCACCCTGGCCCGCCCCTTATGGAACAATACTCTTCTAGCTTTACGATTGATTTTCTTTTTCATCTTAGACATAATCCACCTCGAAATCGTCAACCTGTCAAAAGGTTCCTTCAAAAACAATTCCAAAATCTTACACTTTCAGAATCTGACCTTATCTAACATTTAGCGAATTCATTGTATCACATTCTTTTCTTTTTTGACAGCCCCTTTTCACATTTTTTCCAGACAAATTCCCGTCTACAGATGCAGCCGCAAAGAATCCTGACGCGGACTTTCACAGTAATGCTTGCATTTCTGCTGAAAATCATGTATCATTTTTTCAAAAGCCGCAGCAGCTATTTGCGCGGCGCGAACACATTGAATCACGTTTTAGCAAACAATGAAAAAGGAGTGAACACAATTGGACCCAAGTGACGGCATACAGATCGTCGTGCTTTTGATACTTGTCTTTCTTTCCGCGTTTTTTTCATCGGCGGAAACAGCCATGACAACGGTCAACCGGATTAAAATCCAGTCCCTGATGGAGCAGGGAAACAAAAAAGCGCAGATTCTCATCAACATCATTGACCATTCCGGCAAAATGCTCAGCACGGTTTTGATCGGAAATAATATTGTCAATATCTGCGCTTCCTCTCTGATGACCACCTTCGTCATCCGAAAATTCGGCAATGTGTATGTAGGCGTTGGCACCGGAATATTGACCCTGATCATTCTGATCTGGGGGGAAATCATTCCCAAAACGGTGGCGACCCTTCACGCGGAGAAGTTTTCCCTGGCCTACGCACGGATTATTTATTCCCTGATGGTTGTGCTGACGCCTGTGGTGTTTCTGGTAGAGCGTCTGGCCACCGGCTTTATGCTGCTGCTTCGCATCGACCCCCACGCCAGAACCAATACCATGACGGAACACGAACTACGCACCATCGTAAACGTCAGTGAGCAGGATGGCGTCATCGAAAACGAAGAGAAACAGATGATTTATAACGTTGTGGATTTTGGAGATTCCTCCGCCAGGGACGTGATGGTGCCGCGTATTGATATGACTTTTGTGGACGTAAACAGCTCTTATAAAGAGCTGATTGAGATCTTTCAGGAGGATATGCACACCCGGTTCCCAGTCTACGAAGAAAACACCGACAACGTAATCGGCATTATAAATATGAAGGATCTTCTTCTGCTGGACTCAACCCAGCCCTTCGTCCTGCGGGAACACCTGCGGGAAGCCTACTTTACTTACGAACATAAGAGCACCTTCTCTCTTCTTCTGGAAATGCGGGACGCTTCCTATAATCTGGCCATTGTGCTGGACGAATATGGAGCCACCGTGGGCCTGGTGTCTCTGGAAGACCTTCTAGAGGAAATCGTAGGCGAAATCCGCGATGAATACGACACGGAGGAGGAAGAAGATATTACGGAAATCGTTCCCCAGACGGAATATGTGGCGCTGGGTTCTGCCCGTATCGACGATCTGAATGAAGAACTTCATCTGAATCTGGATTCGGAAGATTACGATTCCATCGGCGGATACATCATCGAACAGACCGACAGCCTGCCAGCGGAAGGTCAGACCGTCACCTTGGAAAACGGCATTCGTTTTCTGGTGGAACATATTGACAAAAACCGGGTGGAAAAAGTCCGCATCTTTATTCCGGAAAATTTCTATAAAGACACAAATAGTGAAAAAGACTTGGAGGATTAATCCTCTAAGTCTTTTATAATTTGGTGGAACTGACTCCCGCAGCGCTCCATTTCCCCTAGAACCGCCTGGATTCCCCGCTCCTGGCGATGCCAGTTCTCCCGGTTAATTCCATCCGTGTCACTGGCAACCACGCAAAACTTTGTCTGAGGAAATAAAAGCTGATAGTACAACAGGCAACGGCGGGCATGGTAATTCTTACAACAGAGAATGGCCTTCTTGATTTCCAGTCCTTTTGTGTCAGTCACTTTCCTGGAGTAGATGGCGTTCTCATAAGTATAAGTCGCCTGGTCTTCCTTCAGAATATAAGGCTCCTCCACCCCGTTTTTCATAAGCGCATCCCGCAGAAAAGCCCACTCCGTGTCATAACTGCCCGTATACCGCTCTTTTTTATCCAATACGCCCGCAAATCCGTCAGAAAGAATGCTATATCTGCCGCTGGGCAACACATAGGGGGCCAATCCCTCCTTCCACAACCCGGCCGCCCGCTCCGCCATCTGGGGATAACCATTTCCTGGCACGAAAATTATATCCGAACGCTCCACTGGCGTTTCCACAAAGATAAAATCTGTAATCTGATTCAGAAATGCCTCATACATAGCCGCTTCCTTTTCCACTAACTTTCGTTCTATGGCAGGGGCAAAAGCAGACAGACGCCTACCCGCTTCCCGCCCTGTAAAATAAATTCCATCCGCCCGCCGTGGGCGCTGATAATCTGCCGCACCACCCGCAGACCCATCACATGAATGTTCGGATTCTCCGCCCTGCCCTCCACAATCGCCGCCACTTCCGCTGAAATCCCCGGCCCAGAATCCTGGAACAAAAAGCGCATCCAGCTTCCTTTTCGCCCTATGGCGATCCAAATCCGGCATCCCGGCGCATATTGGACGCTGTTTCCGATCAAATTCTGGAAAGCGCGGGTCAACATACCCTTATCCACCTCTATCTGCACCCGCTCCACATCTTCATCCACCTGAAGATCCAGCTGACTGTCTCCCAGCATTTCTTCATTATAATAGTCAGCCGCTATTTGCCGAATCAAAGACGCAGGCAGGATTTTCTCCATGCGCAGAGGCTGGGCGTCGTATTGAAGCTTAGAAGTCAGGTTCAAATCCTCGATCAGCTTCTTAATGTATATGCTCTGGCGGCTGATGGCCTGCGCCTCCCGGCGGCTTTTTTCGTCCAGAGCCGGATTTCGCCCCAAGCTGTCCGCGTGACCCAGAATCAGGGACAGAGGCGTGCGGATGTCATGGGAAACCCCCGCAATCCAGTTGGTGCGGGCATTGTCCCGTCTGGCCAACTGGCGGCTCTGTCGCTCTAGAATCTGGGAAGTCTGATTTAACCGGTGGGACAGCTCACTGACCATACCCTTCTCTGGCAAGGAAACCATCTCGTTGTTGGACAGCCGTTCTATTCCCTGGGCGACAGGCCGCAGGGAACAAAAAAACCGATAGCCAAAGAAAAGCGCCAGCAGAAAAACCAACAACAGATTCAACGCCACCATAGAAAAGACAATCTCCGGCACATGCTTCAGAAACCGGACAGAATATTCCATATTAAACCTGGCAACGCTGTCCTTTTCCAGGCCCATCACCAGCGCCCCATCTCCATACGTCCAGGTGAAGACTGGGTAATCTTTCAGGTACCATTTGCTGAGCACGGATATATCCGCCAGGGTGTAGCTCCGGGGAATTTCCGGCGGAAGACGCCAAGTCCACCCTAGCTTTCCGTCGCCTTTCACCAGCATCCCCCACTGGAAAGAGGACGCTTCTAACTGCCCAAGCCCCACCCCACTCATATGATAGACGCCATCCCTTTCTTCCAGTTCACCTGCAATGTCCTCGATCTGCCGCCGGATAGAAACGGTCTGCCTGTCCTCTGTCATCCAGGAACCCCACAGGAACAGCAGCGCAAAATTAAATGCCAGCGCCAGCGCCGTTATCAGCACCGCCGTCAGCACATATCTGCGTATGATTTTAAATAGACTTTTCATAGGCCATCTTTTTTCTCAGCCGCCAGACGATATCCCAGACCGCGGATGGTGAGAATCCACCGGGGATGGGAAGGGTCCTCCTCGATTTTTTCCCGCAATCGTCGGATATGCACCATCAATGTGTTCTCATATCCATAATAATCGTCGTTCCAGACTGCCTGACACAGCGCGTCAAAAGTCACGATGTTTCCACGATTTTCCCAAAGTTTCTTAAACAAAAGCAGTTCCTTGGCAGTCAGCGTCACTTCCCGCCCATCTCGGTCCACCGACGCATTGCGCAAATCCACCTGGTAACGTCCCACCTGCGCCACCTGGCTTTGCTGCATCTGCAACGCCGGATAAATATAGACTCTTTTTAAAACCGCCTGGATGCGCAACAGCAATTCCTGCGGCAAAAAAGGCTTGGTGATATAATCGTCCGCTCCCATGCCCAGCCCCAGCAGCCGATTGTTGTCCTCATCCCTGGCCGAGAGAAACAAAATAGGCACGTTGCTGTCCTCCCGAAATTCTCGAAACAGCGAAAAACCGTCCCCATCCGGCAGCATCACATCCAAAATGACCAGTTCTGGCCGCCGCTGGGCAAACATCTCCCTGGCTTCCCGACAAGAATACGCCTGCAAAAGCTTCCGGTACCCCTCTCTGGCCAGCATTTCCCCCAGCATTTCCTGAAGCTCCCGGTTGTCATCCACCAGTAAAATCTCACATGCAAATAAATCCATCTGCCGCACCTCTTAATTCTTCTGAAAAACCCAGATGAAACCGGGGATTATCCTTAGCCGCCTGGCAAAAGACCTGAAGAAACTTGTCCCCATAAGCGCCTAATGCCGCCCGCAGTCTGTCGTCGTTGACAATGGTAAGCCGGACTTCCCCCGGCATCTCTGTAAGGCAGTCGTATAAGGCATCCAGATTCCCTCCGTACCAGGAAGGAAAATTAAGCTTATCCGCCAGCCAGCTATGAAGCTGTTGCCCATCCTGTATGGCATTCCCGTCCAGTAAAATCTCAGTCATCCGTTTCCTCCCCATACAAAAGCGTAAAAGACGCATAATGGTCTTCCGTATAATAAATAAGCCCGTCGCTGGAATACACAATCCGCTTGGCGCCCCGACTACTGGCGCCCAGCGTGTCAATGTCACATTCCTGATACGACCGCCCTTTCTTTTCCGGAAGCAGCCCCTCGTAATTTCCAAAATGGCTTCCGCCGATACATTTCCCTGGCGCATAAAGCTCCAACGAGCCACCCTGCCAGCCCAGCTTCTGGGCCTCCTGCTTGGTAATGTAATTGGACGGTAGACAACCGTACAAATGTAGATACAAAGCCACGTCTTCTTTGGAATCGTAAGTCCCGTCCTCCTTCAAATCATTGGATAAAGTTTCTTCCGCTGCGGACGAAGCTTTTTCCAAATCTGCAGAAGGCATTGAGCCGCATGCCGTTAAGACTAGAACCAATATACAGGCAATTAGTATGTATATCCGCTTCTTCATATTTTGTAGCCCCCTTTTTACCAACAGTATATACATAGAACGCCGGTTTGACAAGGCCGGAAAGGGAATCCTCCAGAATTTAAGATAAATGTAAGGAATATAAAAATCGGGTTTTTATATCATTTCTATTGACTTTCATCATGCATATGTAATAGTATTGTTAGAATATCTGTTATTTATCTGCAATCTCTATCATGCTTCCATAAAATTCTTGATTGATACCAGATAAGGATAAAATTAGATATGTATGGGCAGGAGCATAAATTTTCTCGCGCCATGCCTATATTTAGGCGGTTTGACGTTTGGCACGCTGTCTGTATTCCTGTTCCATTTCCCCCATTTCTTCATCCGTTGGAATATCTACAATCCCGACATAGGAATAGTAGATGTC
>CAJURH010000028.1 GCA_910588775.1 uncultured Lachnospiraceae bacterium | reverse complement strand
GGGAATCTTTCAGTAGATATAGACTTGGAGATGGATTATTCCATAGATATTGCCGAGTATCGGCAGCTTTTTGGGTCTGTAACAGAGAGTTTAACGCTGGAAAAAGGAGACTTTATATCTTTATCATATAAAGCGGATATGACAACAATCTATTACGAAAGAGATATAGCTTTTTGTGAAAGTAATTATTTTTTTGCCGAGGCGGCGTAGGAGGAAAACAATGGATAATGCTCAGAAAACCATTCAGAGCAGCCTGCGATTAGAGCGGCTTGTTTTTGATAAAATTGAATTTAAGCGACTTGGATTTTCCAGTGAAAACGAGCTGGAGTTTGAATTGGAATCCAATATTGCGCAACATAAGGAGAATGATATTTACAGAGTTACATTGTTGTTAAAAGGCAAAAAGCCAGAAGAATATATTTTTGAGATTAGCCTGATGGGATTTTTTGTAATTGAAGACAATGAAACGATTTCAGAAGAGACGCGTAACAAGTTAATCTCAAGAAATACGGTAGCAATTTTGATGCCGTATTTAAGGAGTGAAGTATCATTACTGACTGCGCAGCCAGGGATAGAGTGTGTAGTGCTGCCTACATTTAACATAAATCATATGATGGATAAACAGGCGGAATGATTGAGAGAATTCTAAAGGAATAGGAAAAATCACCCTTGGATCTGATATGCTCCACAGGGTGATTTTTTTGTCCGATTAATTGTCCGCCAGACAGCGCGCCAGCGTATCTTTTCTCTGGGGCAGGTACACCAGATAGGGAACCAGCGCACCCAGAACAAGTAAGGCCGGGAAGAGCGTGACCATCGGCCACAGCACAAACTGATACTTCATAAACCACATGCCTTCCGACAGCGCCCGGACTACGGTAAAGGAGAAGAGGCTTCCTACAAGGAACGAGGCGGCGATGGTGATTCCCGCATAGTAGAGCCCTTCCAGCATAAGCATTCGGGTGAGCTGTCTTTTCGTCATTCCGATGGCCTCCATCATGGCAAACTCTTTTTTCCGGGACACGATGCCAGTCAGAATGGTGTTGGTGAAATTCAGAATTCCAATTATGCCAATGACCACAGTCAGCACGCCGCCAATCAGGATAAACAGCCCGGTCAATTTAGAAAACTCTTGTAAATAAGTCTGTTTGGACTCATAGGACATCAAAGGTTCCTGGTTGTCCGTATACTGTTTCACGAATTGGACAAAAGCCGCTTCTTTCGCGTCTTCCACATCGAAAGCGTAGCTCATCAAATATTTAGGTGACATCATTTCCAAGAAAATGTCGGAGGTTGTAAAATAGTTGAAGGAATAGCCCCTTCGGCAGGAGATTCCATAATAATTGGCTTTGATTAGGGAGAGAATCTCAAATTGGCGTTTCGTCCCATCTGGCTGGACCAGCGTTACCTGGTCGCCGGGGCGATGCATGACTGTTTCCAGTAAGGGCGCATCGTTATCATCCGTGTCTATGCTGCTTAAAATATATTTCCCGGTGGCTAGTTTCTGTCGAATCACATCCAGGTCCTTTTCTCCCTGCCACACTTCAATGTTCCCCAGGGGGAAATCCTCCAGGCCATAAAGGAAGGACCATCCCTTGTACGCGCCGTTTTGCTTATCCGGCTGATATTCGATCTTTTGCCCATAGCGGAAGTCATGAATAATCCCGTTCTCATCCTTATTGATGTGTTCGGGCGGCTGGTATGTGGCGGCTTCTGGCGCCACGGAGACGCTTCCATAGATCCGCCCTCCCTTTTCAAACCCATCCTGCGCTTCGCAAGCCTCAATAAATGACTCGGTTAAGTTTTCCGCGTCAATGGTGTCGTCTGTAGCGCCAAAATAACTATAGTTGAAATACTGGGCGTTGGCAATGAGGAAATCGGAGGTGGCGAATTTCTTCAAATATTTATCCATATCAAAGGAATTGGTGATGGTGAAAACGCTGTTCAGAAGAATCACGGCCAAGGAAAGGGAGGCAATGACCACAGCGGTTCGGCCTTTGTTTCTGGCCAGATTGGCCAGCGCCATCCGGGGAATCCGGCCTCCGTGAATGCTTTTTTTCTGTTTGGCCTGTTTTTTCCCGGGCTGCGCATTGTCCGTATAGCGCACGGCTTCCACTGGAGAGACTTTTGCCGCCATCCGGGACGGTTTGCCAATGGAGGTAAATACCGTGAGGACGCTAAATAACGTCGAACCGATTAGAATTAGCGGGTGAAAAGAAACCTGCGCTTCGCTCTGGTAAAAGGAGTTTGCCAGAATGTAGGGCACGATCCATTTTCCGATGAAAAATCCGGCCAAGATTCCAAGAGGGATTCCCATGGCGGACAGGATCAGGGCCTGACGACGCAGAATCATTTTTACTTGCCGCCCGGTGGTTCCCACAGTTTTTAACAAGCCGTAGTAGCGGATGTCCTTCATGACGGAAATCTGAAATACGTTGTAGATAATCAAATACCCGGTGAGGAAAATCAAGAGCGCTCCGGCGACTAGTGCGGCCAAAGTCAGTGGGTCGCCCTCGGCGCCATCGGAAATATAGGCCCAGTTGGCGTTGGAGGCGATGTAGTTTTCCTGATTTTCGTCAGTGGAGTAGCCGCAGTCAGTGATTACTTTGTCCAGCTTCTTCTGAATGCCCAGAGAATTTGCGAAGTTCACATCCATTCGGATGGCGCCTGTGAGGGAATAATCCTCGTCATATGTGTAAGTCAGTTCGTCGGCGTATTTGTCCAGATAAGCGTCTGAGACGATGGCGAATCCTACATTTAAGGCGGGATCTGCGTCCAGTACGCCGCTTACCAGGAAGGTGCGCCGGATGGTTTTTTCACTGCTTTGCCGCAGGCGCATCTCCAGCGTCACTTTCTGTCCAGCTTCTGCTTTCAAGCCCAGGAGTTCCATGGAAACTTTGTCCAGCAGGATTTCGTCTGCCTTTTTTGGGATTTCCCCATCCACAATCTCCAGGAAACAGTGTTTGTAGTGATAAGTTGGGTAATACCAGGTTTCCACATGTCGTTTTAGAAATTCCGGGTTCGTAACTGTATCGGCCACTATTATACAGGGGGCGGACTCCCGTATGGAGGGATGTTCCTTTAATTTGTCGTACTGTTCCCTGGTCAGGTTTTTGAACACGCCATGGCTGTCGCCGCCGGATTGGCGCATGGTGGCATACTGAAAGCTTTCAATGGTGCCAAGACCAATGGTAAACAAAGTGGTGAATAAGAGTGTGGTCAGGGCGATGGCCAGCACGGCGATGCGGTTTCGAGTCCAGCTATTGGAAAAGCTTTTGTTTGCCAGTCGGCGGATGACGTTCTTGTTCTTCACTTTATGCATGGCGTCCACCGTCCTTTACCAGTCCGTCGCTTTTAATTTGGCCGTCTTCGATTCGTATGATCCGGTCGGCAAGCTGGGCGATTTCTTCATTGTGGGTGATCATGACCACCGTTTGCTTGAGACGGTCGCTGCTGACTTTTAGAAGGCTTAGCACATCCTGGCTGGTGACAGAGTCCAGGTTCCCGGTAGGCTCATCCGCCAACAGGATGGCTGGTTTTGCCGCCAACGCCCGGGCAATGGCCACCCGCTGCTGCTGGCCGCCGGATAACTGGGAAGGTAACCTGTATTTCTTCGCTTCCAGACCTAGGATGTCGATGATTTCTTGCACATATGTCTTATCCGGCTGTCTTCCGTCCAGTTCCACTGGAAGGACAATATTTTCGTAAACATTCAAAACCGGGATCAGGTTATAGCTCTGGAAAACAAATCCGATTTTCCGGCGGCGGAAGATGGTCAGCTCTTCGTCTTTTAGTTGGGAAATGTCCCGGTTGTCCACCTTAACCGTTCCCGAGGTGGGACGGTCCAGCCCGCCCAGCATGTGCAGCAGTGTGGATTTTCCACTGCCGGAAGTGCCCACCACAGAGACGAAGCTTCCTTGTTCCACGCAGAGATTTACCCCGTCCAGCGCCTTCACCATGGTTTCCCCTTTTCCGTAATGTTTCGTCAGATTGTTGGTTTGTAATATATCCATACGATTATCCTCCTTGCGTTTTTTAAGAGTAGTGGCGAAACTGCTATTTCATATTCTGCGTTTACCCAAATTCAAGTTTATTGAAATGGATGTTTCGCAATCACTTATTTAAGGATATTATACAAGGGCATTCTTTCCACATTCTTTCAGAAATCTAACAAAATTGCAAGGAAGATGTTATGGACTTGAGCGCGCAATCTAGCCCAGGAGGATTCTTTCTTGTTCAGGGCGAGGGATGAATGATTTCACGCAGATTCTTTTCCACCAGTTTTCTGGGTATCATAACCTGGTGTTGACAGCCCATACATTTCAGGCGGAAATCTGCTCCCACCCGCAGGACTTCCCATTGGCTGGCGCCGCAGGGGTGTTTCTTTTTCAGGCGAATTACATCGCCCACTGTAAACTTATCGGCCATTTCGCGGACTCCTTTTTTAGATTTACACAGTAATCTGGGAAAAGACTTCGCCAATGGGCTGGGAGATGACCAGATCTGCCTGGCGGTCTCTGGGTGTAGGAGCTTTGTTGATGACAATCAGTTTCTCACCCTGGAAGTAATCGATGAGCCCGGCGGCGGGGTATACGGCCAGGGATGTCCCGCCGATAATCAGAGCCTGGGCGCCTGCGATGGCTTGTACAGACTGGCTAATGGTGTTTTGGTCCAGCGCTTCTTCGTAGAGAACTACGTCAGGTTTGATGATGGCTTGACACGCCGGGCATTTGGGCACGCCCTGGCTGTTCTTGATATAGGCGAAATCATAGGATTTGCGGCAGTTGGTGCACTGGTTTCGGTAGACGGACCCGTGCAGTTCCAGCACATTTTGGCTGCCTGCCATTTGATGCAGGTTATCAATATTCTGGGTGATGACCGCTTTTAATTTCCCGGCCTTCTCCATCTCGGCCAGTTTTAAGTGGGCGGCGTTGGGCTTTGCCGTGTCGCAGAGCATTTTCGCCCGGTAGAAGCGGTAGAATTCCTGGGGATTGTTCATGAAGAAACTGTGACTTAAGATGGTTTCCGGGGGATAGTCGTACTGCTGGTTGTACAGTCCATCCACGCTTCGGAAATCCGGGATGCCGCTTTCCGTAGATACGCCAGCCCCGCCGAAGAAAACGATGTTGTCGTATTTGTTTATGATTTCCTGCAGTTCTTTTATTTCTGGGGTCATTGCTTTTGGTCCTCCTGAATTTGTTGAAATATGGAAATCCCCCTGTGGATTTCATAGGGGGATTTCTTGTGCGTCTAAACGGTTACATCCAGAGAAACGCTTTCCGCCGCCATAGCGGAGGCCACATCCGCGCTGATGGACGCGTCAACGGCTCCCACTGTGGTGGGTGCGCCAGAAGGCAGCGAAGGGGATGCGCCTGCGCTGGAGACGGGGAGGGGGATGTTGTCGGATGAATTGTTGTTCTGGGTGGATTCTTTTAAGGCGTAATCCCATTCCTCCCGGCGGCGTTTCCGCTGTCTGCTGCGCAGTTCATCTTGCAGTTCTCTCGCTTCTTGTTCCTGCTCCTTTTTTTCCGCCTTTTTCCGCCGTTTTTCCAGATCCTCTTCTTTGGTCAGGCAACGCATTTTGGTGCGTATCCGCTTAATTAGCTTTTCTGTGCGGCGAATCATCTGTAAAACCTTCTTTTTATCCTTCTCGTCGCAGGAGATGCAGCACATCTTTAGGCTGGCCAGGGAACGCAGGGCCTTTGCGGAAACCTGCTGTACGTCCAACTTCGTCTGGCTGTTGGCCAGTTGGATGGCCAGAGCGCCCACCTGGTCGTCGGGCAGGGAAGATCTTATCTTGCCACTTGTGGCTCCGCCATGGGAAGCCTGCTCGGAGGCAGGGTTAAAGGGTGCGCTTTTTTGTTCATCGGCGGACTGCGCCTTTTCTTCTTCGGGATGATTGTTGGACGCGTCCGCGGTCCTATCCGCGCCAGGGCGGCTAATAGATTGATTTTGCCAGTTTCCTGCCGATATTTTCATAGATACCCCCTCCTTTTTGCCAGGTAAAATTGCAAAACGTCCATTCAGAGCGGACTCGGAAAATGGGAAAACTATTTTGCAATTATTTACTTTCATAATCTATTTATCGGACAGTGTTCTGGAAAACTTTAATCTAATTGGATGCCCTGTACCACAAAACGGGTGGCGCTGTTGCCGGTGCAGGTGGACAGAGTCATGATTTTGTCAAATTTCTTGGGCTCCGCTTGGGTAGCGATCTCCGAGTTGGCTTTCATTTGTTTTAAGTAAGCGGTGTATTCCTCGCCAGGCTTGCTGAACAGAGTGTATGTAAGGCTGTTGATCTGGGCGGTGTATGTGGAGAAAATTTCGTATTTATAATTTTTTTCTGGCGTAAGCATCCAGAAGTAGGGGCTGGTGGCGTAAGCGTTCTCTGTGACGAACTTTTTGAGAATGCCGAACATGGAGCCATCTTTCATATTATGTCCGTAGACAATGGTATTCAGGTCTGAAAAGTCCCGTTTGTTTTCATAATCTATGAATATGGCGCCTGCGAAGTTATAGGTCTTCTGGTAGGTCATATGCAGATAATAATCGTTGTCTGTTCCCTGCACCACGGGATAGCTAATGCCCAGCGCCTCCACGTAGAGCCATCCCACCACGTCTTGGTTCTCCGCCAAGAGCGCGTCAAAATCCACGGTAATGGGCGGTTCGTCGCTGGAATTGGAGCCGTCCCCGTTTTCCCGCAGCTCATTGGGCTTTACAGCCATTTCTTCCAGGTGTTTGTACTCGTCTTTGGCCTGTTTGTAGTCCTTATAAATGCCGAACAGTTTCCACCCGGCAAAGGCAAACACGCCGATGGCTGCCAGCAAGGCGAGGGTCAGAATGTAATCACTTGCTTTTTTCTTCTTTTTATTTTTTGCCATAGCATCCTCCGAAATTGTTTTTCGTTTTTGGAAAATTGATTATGAGGGAGTTCTCCTTGAAAATAGTATAAAGGTTTTTGGAAGATTTCGCAATTAGATAATTATTCAAAATAGACGGGAACAGCCATTGAATGACTCTGAAAACGCGAGGCCGCATGGGTGAGAATAGATATGGACGGCGTGTCCTGCTGCCCATTGGGTGATTTTATATGCCCGGGAATGCAGCAGGATGCACATGCCAATTTATAAGTCCAGTTCTTTGAGGTCAATCCACTTTCGTGGGGTGTTCCGTCCGATCGTATTCCCGGCATCGCCGCATGGCTTTTACATGGGCCGCCATCATAAGCAGCATCAGCGCCCCCGTGGGCAGTCCGCAGATAATCACCACTGTCTCGATGGTGTCCCGGCCTCCGGTGTACAACATCAGGTAAGCCACGGCGGCAATCATAACCCCCCAAAACACGCAGAGAACTTTGGGCGGTTTCGTCTCTCCGGTGGAGTCGGAATAGTCCTTACAGGAGATGGAGGCCAGGGACATGGTGAGGGATTCCGCCAGCGTGATAAAAGAAAGGCTGACGATGATCAGCGCCAAAAAGTTCATAAGATTGGCCAGCGGGAGCTGTTCAAACAAGGCGTACCAGGCCATGGAAGCGCCCAGTTCCTGGATGCTCTGGTAAATGGCGCCGCCGTTTTGAGAATCCAGCAGGATGGCGCCTCCGCCGAAGAATGCGAACCAGGCTAGGACGAAGATGGAGGGGACGATCATATTCACCAGGACAAACTGGCGGATAGTCCGACCGTAGGCCAGCTTCACCAGGAACAGTCCGCTGAAAGGCGCGAACACCATCCAGCAGGCGAAGAAAAAGGTGTTGTTGCTGCCCACCCATCCCGTCTGGGCGATGGGCTCTAGGTACAGGGACGCGCTGATAAAGTTTTGCAGATAATCGCCGATGCTGGTGCAGAAGATTTCCAGAATCCCCGGCAAATCAATGGCTAGCAGAACAAAAGCCATGACGAATACATACAGATACAGATTGATATTCCCGAACCAGGAAATGCATTTGTGAAGGCCGGTCACGCTTCCAAGGATATCAGCGTGGGCCAGTAGATCAGTGAAGTGGTAAAGGCCCAGAAAAATAGGTAAAAACCCTAATTTTTTTGTTTTTTTCCATACTTTTCGCTTTGGCATGGGATATGCTCTTAATTATTTATTGTTCACCGCGCCGGATCCAGTTGATAAATTCATATTTATAGATTATAGGAGAATATACTTTATGGCAATTCAGGGTTTAACATCTTATTATCGCGAAAACGAAGAAAGGCTGCATTTTCTCAGTGAAGAAGGATGCGAGACAATCCATTTCCATGGTAACACTGCCTGGAGCTTTCGCCCAAAACCTGGTGGAGGTGTTCGTGGGAATCACGCTGTCTTAACTTCTGAACAAAGGCTGCACGGTTATGAGTAATCACCGTTGACATGAGCGCCACCCACTCCGCTTACGGAAGTCCAGAGCGCTGCATGGGCGAAGTCATCGGCGCAGACATTTTCCAGTATTTGAATCTGCCTTTCATGGGAACAGCCGGATCCACCGACTCTAAACTGGTGGATGCTCATATGGAAAAAAGGGATAAAACCTGGCAGCTTTGTATCTGTAAGGTTTTATCCCTTTGCTGTGGTTTACTTAATCTTGCTTGCGCGTAACCTGCATATGCTGGCGGCGGTAAGAATCGGTGTCCTTGACGCGAAGCTCGTTTTCCACCTGTTCCAACTGTTTTTGCAGTTTTTCCTGCTTTTTGGGGTCGTCTTTTGCCAGGGCGATTTCTTGTTCCAGTTTAGCCTTTTTTTCTTTCAGTTTCCGAATCTCCGCGTCCACTTTATCCGTGCTGGCGATGACTTCTTCTCCGCCGTCCTTTTTTCCGTCTTTGCGGTACAGTCCTGGGGAGGGCTGGGGCTTTTGAGGAACGTATTCATCTTGCTTGCGGGCGGCTTTTGCGGGTGCGTCGGCCTCTTTAGTCTCATCGATTTCTTTTTCCGGGTTGGTTTTCTGAGCGGTTATGGAATTGGCAGCCGCCAGCGGCGCATCTGAAATGTTGTTAATTGAGTTAAGCATAAGCGTGCCTCCTGAATTCTATGTTTGCGTATTATGTAGCTGCTGTGATTTTATTCTAACACTAAGAAAAAAGGAGTGCAAGGGATTTGCAATGAATGGCGCGTTGGGTGCGGTGAAATGTCAGGAATCCATTGCTATTCATATCTTTTTTTCGTATAATGGAGTTAAAATTTGAACGAAAATGTAGAATAAAACGGAGGAAGAACATGAGATTAAAATTGATTGCATGCAAGGCGCTGTCCAGGGAGCTTTCCTATATTTTGGCCATGTCTGAGAACAATGTGGATGTAACCTGGATTCGACAGAAATACCACGACACTCCGGAGATTTTGCGTAAAATTCTGCAGCAGGAAATTGACGCGGTGGAATCCGAAGAGGATATTCATACGAACAAACTGGGATTTGCCGCCGATGGCAACCGGGATGATTTTGAGGCGATTTTGCTGGGATACGGCCTCTGCTCCAACGCCATTGTGGGATTGACGGCCAGGAAACATAAGCTGGTGATTCCTAAGGCCCACGACTGCATTACGCTGCTTCTTGGTTCCAAGGAACGGTACAAAGAATGCTTTGAATCCATGCCCGGCTGTTTCTGGTACACGGCCAGTTGGGTGGAGAACTCGGACATGCCCAGTGGGGAATACCGGAAGCAGAAGGAGGCGTTCTACAGAAGCCAAGGCTACGATGAAGACGTGTTGGAAAGCATTCTGGAAGAGGTGGATAGCTGGACCGATAATTATAACAGCGCCGCATATGTGCAGATGCCTTTCTTTGACAAAAAGGAGTACCAGGATTTCACCAGGCGGGCGGCCGAATATTACAACTGGAGTTTCCATCTGCTGGAAGGAAAAATGTCTCTGATGGAACGATTTGTGGCGGGGGACTGGAATGAAGAAGATTTTCTTGTGCTGGAACCGGGGGAGGTTGCGGAGTTCTCGCCTGACGATGACATTATAAAAAAAGCGTGACGGGGAGGCTGCATAAATGGGGAAAAGTAATTTGCGGAAAATTCCCGGCATAGGGGAGAATATGGAACAACATTTGAAAAATATCGGAATCCACTGCATTGAGGATCTGAAGGGGAAAGACCCGGAGGAACTGTACCATCTGGACTGTTTGAAAAAAGGCTTTCAGGATGACCGGTGCGTATTGTATGTTTTTCGCTGCGCCGTATACTATGCGGAACATGAACAGCGCGAAGCGGAAAAACTCAAGTGGTGGTATTGGAAGGATAAAGAATATCCGGAAAAAGGGGATGATTGCGGATGATTTTTGAGACAAAGCAGACCGAAAAAGCGGCGGTTTTGTTTGACGGGTGGCAGGAATCGCTGATCTGGTCATGCCTTCAGAATGTGATGGGAAAGCTGTATGTGGATTCTTTGGAAAGTCCCGTTTCCGCAATGATTGCTTTGGGGGACTTTCGCTTTTTTGCGGGAAAGCCCCATAGAGAGCTTGTTCTACATCAGATTGAGACGAAGGAGGGGCAGCCGGCGATTTTGGTTCCTCAGAACGGGCAATGGGCTGAACTGATGGAGGTTTGTTACAGGGAAAAGGCCCAAAAAGTGACTCGTTATGCCATCAAAAAGGAACCGGGGGTTTTTGACAGGGCGAAGCTTCAGGCGGCGGCAGATTCCTTGCCGGAGGGCTATGTGCTGAAAATGATAGACGAGCCCTTATTTAATTGGAGTCGGGAGATGGACTGGTGCAGGGACTGGGTGGCCCAATACACGGATTATGCCATGTATGAAAAGTACGGGCTGGGGGCGGTGGCTCTAAAAGACGGGGAGCCTGTGGCTGGCGCTTCTTCTTATTCCGGTTATCTGGGTGGCGTCGAAGTGGAGATCGTTACACGGGAGGACCACCGCAGGAAGGGGCTTGCTTATGCCTGCGGGGCTAAATTGATCCTGGAATGCCTGAAGCGGGACTGGTATCCGAGCTGGGATGCGAAGACCAAGTGGTCCGTGGCTTTGGCGGAGAAATTGGGGTATCATTTTGACCACGAATACACGGCATATGAGATTTGGTAAAAAGCAGGGAAGTCGCTTGATTAGAGCGCGTTTATAAACATGCTCTAATCAGCGTGGGCGCTTACTTTCAACCAGAGATATTCTTCTTTGAATTGTGTAGGTGTTTCAGAGGAGTTTTTTGCCAGAAGCATATATCTTTGGATTTTGTTAAAATTATCAATAGTTATTTTTACAATCACAAACGGCACATGTTATGCCCGTTATGGATATACTTCTCCATCTGGAGCAAATCTTCCATATCATTCCCAGTGGCGCAGAAATCTTGAGTCCATAATAATTTTGGTTGAGAATATAGCCTTTTTTTGCTAAGCTCATAGTAAAGGAGGTTGTACGATGCAGCACAAAGTGAAATGGACAGTGACTGATAAGAAGCTACACCCTGAATTACAGGCGAAACGCTGCGCAGATCCCAATTCCGGTCCTTGCCCCTGCTATAACATTGGAGACGAATTTTTAAAAGCCACAGTGGAAAACTGCCAAGCGTACACAGTGAGGAAATTAGAATGACATTATTTATTCAGAAGATCGGCATAGACTGGCAGAGGATTTCCCGTGGAAGTTATCTGCGGGAGATTCCGGCGTTGCAGGGAGTGGATGAATTAGCGCTGACCGCGCCTGTTACTATCTTCGTGGGAGAGAACGGTACGGGAAAATCTACGCTGCTGGAGGCCATTGCCGTGGCTTACGGTTTCAATCCAGAAGGCGGCACCAGGAATTACAGCTTTTCGACCCATGACTCTCATTCGGAGCTTTGCGGGGCGCTGCGTATTGGAAAAGGGTATCGGAAGGTTCGGTGGGGGTATTTTCTCCGGGCGGAGAGTTTCTATAATGTGGCGACGAAAGAGGAGGAATACGCGAAGGACCCATCTTGCTCTACGGCGTCGGAAGAACTGCATCGGAAGTCTCACGGGGAAAGTTTCCTGGCCATTGCACAGAAACACTTCAGTCCTGATGGGGTGTACATTTTGGATGAACCGGAGGCGGCGCTTTCGCCTCAGAGGCAGTTGACTTTGCTGATGGAGATTCATCGTTTCGCCTGTCAGGGCGCACAGTTTATTATAGCCAGTCATTCTCCGATTCTGTTAGGCATCCCCAATGGGGAGATTCTGTCATTTGATGAAGGGCGGATTCATCCAGTTCTTTATGAAGAGACGGACAGTTATCAGGTGACGGAGCTTTTTATCAACAATCGGGAGTATTTGCTGGAAAGGCTACTGGAAAATATTTGAAAAACAAGTGTTGGACAGGCGGATGAATTGGATATATAATGGCATTAGCAGGAGGTGAAAGGCTATGGAGAAAGCAAAAGTATATTTTACAAAGAAACTTACGCCGGAAGCGGTTATTGAAATGTTTAAAGTTTTGAAAAAGGAGCTTCCGGGGAAAGTGGCGGTTAAGGTGCATTCTGGCGAGAAGGGAAACCAGAATTATCTGCACCCGGAATTTATGCGGCCCATGGTTGAGGCGGTGAATGGAGTGGTTGTTGAATGCAATACCGCATATGAGGGGGCAAGGAATTCCACAGAGAAACATGAGAAGTTAATGGAAGAGCATGGCTGGACCAAATATTTTCAGGTGGACCTGATGGATGCAGAAGGCCCAGATCTTGTGCTGGACATTCCAAATGGCAAAGTGATTAAGAAAAACTATGTGGGCAAAAACATCAAGTCCTATGATTCCATGCTGGTGTTGTCCCATTTTAAAGGGCATCCGGCCGGCGGGTATGGCGGAGCGTTGAAGCAGCTTGCCATTGGCTGCGCATCCACAGAAGGGAAATCCCTGATTCATTCGGGTGGATTTACAAACGACCAGAACATTGTGTGGGAACACATGGCGCAGCAGGAGGTATTCTGTGAG
Organism: uncultured Lachnospiraceae bacterium; assembly: GCA_910588775.1. Classification (GTDB taxonomy): domain Bacteria; phylum Bacillota; class Clostridia; order Lachnospirales; family Lachnospiraceae; genus MGBC164599. The sequence goes on along the minus strand of CAJURH010000028.1, from coordinate 15,856 downwards.
GCGATGGCGGACGCGGCTGGCAGTATTATGGAATATTTTAAGGGAAATATAGCTTTTGTCAGCATGATGTGTAATTTGTCTGTGGATTGCGATTGCTGCGCGGAGGCGGAAGATCCCTGTATGAAAGACATTGGGATTTTGTCTTCCTTGGACCCGGTGGCCCTGGACCAGGCGTGCATGGACAAGATCTACCAGTCCGACGATCCGGGACGGGACCACTTCATCCAGAGAGTGGAGTCGCTAAATGGCACACATACCATCGACGCGGCGGCGGAGCTGGGCTATGGAACGAAAGAATACGAACTGATTTGCATAGACTGACAGGTGTATGCTATTTTGAGAGGTTGCAAAAAAGTGCAGCCTCTTTTTTGATGCGCTTGTTTCCTAACAGTTGTTTTTATTTCTCTAAGTATCGGGCCGCTCCATTGTGGGACGGGCATATTCCCTGCTATACTGTTTATAATCTATTACAATGGAGGGAATTTTTATGGATGGTCTGAATTTATCCAATAATATCACCCAGCTGCGTCATCAGCGCAAACTAACCCAGGAGGAGCTGGCCGATTTCATGGGCGTGACCAAAGCGTCTGTCTCCAAATGGGAGAACGCGCAGAGTATGCCGGATATTCTGCTGCTGCCCCAGCTGGCTTCTTTTTTCGATGTGACTATTGATGAGTTGCTTGGTTACGAAGCGCAGCTTTCCGGCGAACAGATTCGGCAGCATTACGCCCAGCTGACCAGAGATTTCGCCGTTTTGCCGTTTCAGGAAGCTTTGGAGAAAACCCGCGCCCTGGCGCATCGCTATTATTCCTGTTATCCGTTCCTGCTCCAGCTCGTCATCCTCTATTGGAATCATTCTATGTTGGCCGAAGGAGAGGCGGGCAGGCAAATCTTGCAAGAAGCGGTTCTGTGGTGCGACCGGATTTTGGAAAATTGCGGCGATGTGGGAATCTGCGACGACGCGCTGGCGCTGAAAGCGGGCCTGTATGTACAGTTGGGACAACCGTTGGAGGCTATTGATTTGTTGGAGCCGCTTTCAGACCCCAGCCGCATTTCCTGCCAAAACAGCGCCATGCTCATACAGGCTTACCAGATGGCCGGGGAAATCCAGAAGGCCAAAAGTTATGCTCAGGTGGAACAGTATCTGGAGGTGGTGAATCTGGTGGGCGATGGGATACAGATTTTATCGCTGTATGCAAAGGATGCCAAACGAAGTCAGGAAACCATACGACGCATCCAGGGAGTTATGGAAATCTACGGGGTGGAACGGCTTCATCCCAATCTGGCCGCGCAGTTTTATTTCCAAACGGCGGTTGTCTGCGGTCTCAACGGCAAAATCCAGGAAGCCTGTCAGGCGTTGGGAGCTTTTGAAAAGTGTGTTCGCAGGCTTTTGGACGCAGAAGAGCTTGTGCTGCACGGCGATGACTATTTTGACTTGCTGGATACTTGGATTGACCGCCAGCCGCTGGGAAATATGGCGCCACGGGACAAGAGCTTTATCCGGCAAAGCGTGCAGGATATCCTGCGTCACCCGGCTTTTGAGAAAATAAAAGAAACCGAGGAATTTCAGAGAATTGCGCGTTTATGGGAATGAAAGGGGGCCGCGATGCTGATTCTAGAACATTTGATCAAACATTATAAAGGAAGCGGGAAAGGGATTACGGATTTAAGTTTGCATATTTCTCCTGGGGATATTTACGGGTTTATCGGGCACAACGGCGCGGGAAAGACCACGGCGTTAAAATGTGTGGCGGGCATTCATGATTTTGACTCCGGCTCCATTCAGATCCACGGAATGGATATTCGGGAAAATCCGCTGGAATGCAAACGGCAGATTGCTTATATTCCAGATAACCCGGATTTGTACGAATATCTCACAGGAATTCAATACCTAAATTTTATCGCGGATGTATTTCAAGTTGGAGCAAAGGAGCGGGCAAAGCGCATCCAGATGTATGGAGAGCAATTCCAAATTGTGTCGTCTCTGGGTGATTTGATTTCCACTTATTCCCATGGGATGAAACAGAAGTTGGCGTTGATTTCGGCTTTCATTCATCGCCCAAAACTGTTGCTTCTGGACGAGCCGTTTGTGGGGCTGGACCCCAAAGCTGCCGTTGTTCTAAAAAATAATATGCGGAGCGTCTGCGCGGAGGGCGGCGCGATTTTCTTTTCCACCCATGTGCTGGATGTGGCCGAACGTCTGTGTAATAAAGTGGCCATTATCCGGGATGGAACGCTGGTGGCCTCTGGCGGCATGGAGGAAATTGTGAAACAGGGGCAGTCTCTGGAGGATATTTTCATGGAGGTGGCAGAAAGGTGAAAGCGTTAATAAAATTGGAGCTTTGCAATCTTTTCGGATTGAATGTATTTCGTTTTTCCAGAGATAAAAAAGCCAGGAGAAAATCGGCGCTTTTGCTGGTGCTGTGGATCGCGCTGCTGGCTCTGATGTTCTTTTATGTGGGAGGTCTGGCCTATGGACTGCTTTTTCTGGGACTGGGGCAAATCATTCCAGCTTATCTGACGGTTCTTTCCAGCCTGTTGATCTTTGTGTTCGGCATTCTCAAAGCGGGAGGCGCAATTTTTCGACGGGAAGGCTACGATATCTTGTGTGCGCTGCCTGTGTCTAAAAATGCGGTGGTCGCCGCCCGTCTGATTCGGATGTATGTGGAAAATCTGTTGATGACTGTGGCGGTGATGTTGCCAGGACTTCTGGTATATGCGTGGAATGTGCGTCCGCATTTGAAGTTTTATTTGGCGGCAGTTCTTTGGGCGTTGTCCGTTCCCGTTATTCCCATGGTGGGATCTGTCTTAATTGGAACATTGGTTACAGGCGTAACTTGCCGGATGCGTCACAAAAGCGTGGTGGCCGCTGGACTGTCTATTCTGGCGGTGTTCGCCATTTTCTACGGTTGTTCCCGTATTTCAGCGCTGGAAGACAGTTTTAATCCGGCTATACTCAAGGAGTTATCCGTTTTCATTTTGGGTTTGTTGGAGAAAATATATCCGCCCGCAGTATGGGGTGGGGCGGCGGTAGTTGACGGCAATTTGGTAATATGTCTTTTGTGGTTGTTTGTTTCCCTAGCTGTATTTCTGGCGGCGGCTATGGGCGTTTCACTGTGTTTTCACGGAATTTGCCGGAGACTTTTCAGCAGCCGCGCCCGGCACGATTATGAGATGAAAGAATTAAAAGAACAGTCCGTCTTGATTTCTCTGTGCAGACGGGAATTTCAGCGGTATTTCTCTTCGACGGTGTATGTGACGAATACCATTTTGGGGCCAATCATGGGGTGTGTTCTTTCTGCGACGCTGCTGGCTGTTGGCAGAAAACGCCTTGAAAGGATTCTGCCATTTCCAGTTGACGTTGGAGAATTTCTGCCATTTGCATTGGCTGGGGGGTTCTGCATGATGACGGTTACAGCTACATCTATCTCGATGGAAGGGAAGAACTGGTGGATTCTTAAGAGCCTTCCTTTGACGGCCAAATCCATACTGGACGCAAAGATTTTGATGAACTTGCTTTTGTTTTTGCCTTTTTACATTTTGTCTGAACTTTTTACGTTTCTTGCGCTACGTCCGGGAATTGTGGGTTTTATCTGGCTGCTTTTGATTCCGGCGGAGCTCATTCTCTTTTCCTGTGTGTATGGCATTGTAGTCAATCTGCATTTTCCCGTGTTGGAATGGGAAAACGAGGTGAGCGTGGTGAAACAGAGCGTGTCGGCCATGCTTGGTGGCATGGGAGGTTTTATATTGGCGATTCTGGGTGCGGTGGGACTTTGGATGGTTCCAACGGGGTATGAGGATATTTATAAAGGCTTGCTGTGCCTGGCGATTTTTTTAGTCACCGCCTTTTTATATAGAAAGGACATTGGCGGTTGAGAAAAGTTTTTATTTGGAATATAATAATTCTAATCAGTTAATTGCGAAATCTGGCATTTCGCAGTTGCTTAAATGATTTTTATAGAGGAATGGGGCGATATATGGAGATTATTGATAAAAACATAGACGGTGGAAAGGCATTTGACTGGGGAAAGATTTCGGCGGATTATGCGAAATTTCGCGACATCTATCCACTGGAATTTTATGAAAAAATAGTGAACCGCGGGTTGTGTTTAAGTGGACAAACAGCTCTGGATCTGGGTACCGGGACAGGGGTTCTTCCAAGGAATATGTACCGTTATGGGGCAAGTTGGACAGGGATGGACATTTCTGAAAGTCAGATTGAACAAGCGAAACTTCTCTCGGAAAATATGGAGATTAATTACATTGCGTCGCCTGCTGAGGACATAGATTTTTCGGAGGGTTCTTTTGATGTGATTACCGCCTGCCAGTGCTTTTGGTATTTTGACCATGAACAGATGGCGCCGAAGCTATCCAGAATGCTCAAATCTCATGGGCGCATCCTGGTATTGTACATGGCGTGGCTTCCTTTTGAGGATGACATTGCGGGCGCCAGTGAGAGGCTTGCGCTGAAATACAATCCCCAGTGGAGCGGGGCGGGGGAAACGATTCACCCTATTTTCATACCTGCGCAATACGATGAAGAATTCGAATTGATTTACCATGAGGAATATCCTCTGAAGGTGCATTTTACCCGCGAGAGCTGGAATGGTCGCATGAAAGCGTGCAGAGGCATTGGCGCATCCCTTAGCGGCATCCAGGTGCAGGCGTGGGAGCGTGAGCACAGCCAGTTACTTTTGGAAATTGCTCCAGATGAATTTGACATTCTGCATTATGGCGCCATTGCCGAGCTGAAAAAGAAAAAATAAAAACGAAGAAATCCCAAAAGAGCCCCGAGAGAAACGCGCAGGCAAGTGGAGAGCGCCGGGATAGGCGGGAAATCACAGTAAGCGTTAAAAACTGCAACAGGAGCAGATGAAGACAGAGCGTAAAGCAATAAGCCAGCAGTTGCGGGAAGCGGCAAAAGCAAAAGGAGAGGCATAAAGACAGATAGGAGGTTGATAATTTGAAACAAACATGGAAACGGAAACTGTCCATGATTCTGATGGCGGTTATGTGGATGAGCGCGGTAAATCCTGCGATGGTTTTGGCGGCGGGACAGGCGACCAGTGCGGAGAATACAGTAAGTAAGGCAAATGCGGCGGATAACGGGCTGTATGGGATATACAAAGGCGCCACATACAGTTCTGGTAAAGTTTTGCAGTTTTATGCCACGGGGGCTGGCTACGGTCCGGAATCCCCCCAGGAACAAAATCCGGTGGACCAGTCTACCAGATTCAGGCCGGTGAACTGGAGTGTGGGTGGAAAAAGCGGGCTATGGACCAGGTATACAGAGAAAGCGCAGGGCGGCGTGAAAAACGGCGTTTACGTTCCAGGAGAATATCGGTTCAAAGCTTCGTTCCAGTTGAAAACCGCTGTGCCTGGCGCGATACCTTATATTTTGCGGGTGAATTACCAGGAAGAGATTTATAATGGGGCCATAGGCGCCTGGGAACGGACAGAAAATGTAGTTTCCAAGACTGTGAATTTCTACATAAAAGATGCGAATTTAAAGAAAACCCAGTCTCTTTCAGTCCAGCCCGGATCGTTGAAACTGACGGAATATGGGAAACCCAAAAGTATTAAAGTATCCAAGGCCATAGGGAAAGTTGAATATATCAGCAGCAACCCCAGAGTGGTGAAAGTCAACTCTAAAGGGAAAGTGACTCCCGTATATCGTGGCAGCGCAAAGATTACTATAAAAGCCAAAGGGAACAAAGAATATTATCCGGCCCAGCGCACAGTAAAGCTCACAGTTGGCAGGGCGAAGATCAATAAAAAGCAGGTTTCTTTAAATAATGGTGAGAGCGCTAAATTGAAAGTTTCCAAGGTGGCGAAGAAGATACGGTGGTCAAGCAGCGACCGATCGGTTGCGTCCGTGGATAAAAAGGGCGTCGTCACTGCCAAGAAAAAAGGGAGCGCCGTCATTACGGCGAAAGTGGGAAAAGCAAAATATAACTGTAAAGTTAAAGTGAAAAAATACAGGAGCATATCCCGTCGGTCTGTAACGCTCAAAGAAGGTGAAAAGAGTCGATTCAGTTCATCGCTGATAAGAAAAAAATCTGCCTGGAGCAGTTCAAACCCCAACATTGCCACTGTGTCGGAAACCGGGCTGGTCACGACGCTGCATGCAGGGTCCTGTAAAATATACGCCACCACACGGCAGGCGCGTCATTATATCTTTCATTTGACCGTACAGCCGGCAAACCCAGCGCCTGTATACAACCCTACGCCTATCGTGAATCCGGCGCCTGCGCAGCCGTCTGCAATATGGCTGTCTGCAACAGGTGAGAAGTATCACACGATACCTAATTGCGGTAATATGAATCCCCGTACGGCCAGGCAAGTATCTTACGAAGAGGCAGTGCAGAGAGGATTTCAGCCTTGTCAAAAATGTTTTTAATGCTGTGATTGATCAGAATTCTGGTTGGATGAAACCTGGAGTGTGTTTATAAGCGCGCTTCAGGTTTTTTATATTATAGCAGATAAAGAATAAAATGTCATGGCAAATTTCGTGAATAAAGTCTGAAATAAATATAAAATAGTATAAATCGACTATAAGTCATTGACTTTAAGTCACTGACTGTGATATAGTTAATTTGGAAGGGGGATGGAGTATGACAAACCGGCAGTTAGCGGCATTGGAGACGAAGAAAAGATTACTGGAAGCGGGCAAATGCCTGATTTGCGAAAAAGGTCTTGCCAATACGGCCATTGAAGAAATCACAGCGGCGGCCGGAGTGTCCAAAGGAACTTTTTACACCTATTTCAACCGCAAAGAAGATATCTTGTTTGAACTTAGCCGAAGTATGTTCGGCGAGATTCTTGAAGCCGCCAAAGAAGTTGAAGGTGATTTTATTGCAAAAATGCAGGATTATATGGTGAATTTCTCCGGCTATATTGAGCAGGGCGGTGTGAAGATGGCGCAGGAATGGGTAAAAAATGTGGTGAACCCTGATTTGGTGGAAAACGAATTTGACAGAGGAAAACTAAAGTATGACTTGAAGTCTGTCCGTGACTTGATTCAGTTTTCCGTAAGTCAGGGGATGCTGCGGGACAGTGTTCCGGCCCAGCAATTATCGGAAATACTGGTGGATTTACTCTATGGGCAGATGCTCTGCTGGAGTATGAGTGGAGGAGTTTATAGCCTAAGAGCGCGAACGGAAGATTTTTGCGATTTTTATTTACGGGAATTGTTTCAGGTTTATATGAATGAGGAGGATATGTAAATGAGTTATCTGGGTGAAGACATTAAGAAACTGGGGTTCGGCCTAATGCGCCTGCCGCAGAAGGATGGCGCCATTGACGTAGAACAGACGAAGGAAATGGTGGATTTATTTATGGAGGCCGGATTTACCTATTTTGATACAGCCTGGGCTTATGCCGGTTCGGAAGACGCCGTCCGGCAGGCGCTTGTGGAGCGGTACCCCAGAGAGAGCTATCAGCTTGCCACCAAGAATGCGGCCTGGATTGAATGTAAGACCAAGGAGGAGGCTTATGCCCAGTTCGATACGTCTCTGGCCCAGACTGGCGCCGGATACTTTGATTTTTATCTGCTCCATAACCTGGGAGAGGTCAGGACAAAATATTTTGATGAATACGATATGTGGAACTGGGTGCAGGAGAAGAAAGCGGCAGGACTGATCAAGCATGTGGGATTCTCCATTCACGCAACACCAGAGGAATTGGAGGAAATCTTGTCCGCCCATCCGGAAATGGAATTCGTTCAGTTGCAGATTAATTACGCGGACTGGGAAAATCCAGCGGTGCAGTCAAAGCGCTGTTATGAGGTGGCGAGGAAGCATGGAAAACCAGTAATCATCATGGAGCCAGTAAAAGGCGGCATGTTGGCCACGCCTCCGGAATCTGTGGCGGAAATATTGAAAAAGGCGGAGCCGGAGTCTTCCGTGGCATCCTGGGCGGTGCGTTTTGCGGCCAACCTGGAAGGCGTCATTACGGTTCTGTCTGGCATGAGTTCGGTGGAACAGATGAAGGATAATCTTTCTTATATGAAGGATTTCACAGGAATGAGTGAGAAACAGGAGCGGGCGCTGAACGAAGCCAGGGAGGAATTAAGCCGGATTCCCCTGATTCCGTGCACTTCCTGTGAGTACTGTGCGAAAGTCTGTCCCAATGATATTGGCATTTCCGGCTCTTTCACAGCCATGAATTATTTGACTTTATACCGGAACAAAGAGATGGCGGTGGGACAGGAAAACTGGTTGGTGGGCGGTCGTGGACGAAAGAGGGCGGATGAGTGCAGCAAGTGCGGCAAATGCGAGGAAGCCTGCCCCCAGCACATCGCCATCCGGGATATGCTGGAGAAAGTCTGCCAGGAATTGTATTAATGAAGGAAATCAACCATGGCTGCGTCTTCTTTTGAATCTCCTGCCCCAGTCGCTTCGTGGGGGGAGATTCCCAGCCATTGGCATAAGGTTCGGGCGCCGTTTGATTTGCTAGCCTTGGAGGAGATAATCTGTAGGCAATGTCCTTCTATATAATGTCGGAAGAACTTCCGGAGATTTTCAGGTATTTCGCGCCATATTTTTGAGGCTTCCTCTTTGGTCCATGGCTGAGACTTCGGGTGCAGTAACGTTATTTTATAAATCTTTGTCTGATTTTCATAGATTAGAATTCGGAAGCGTTGCCTCTCTTTCAGGGAGCGGAGATAGGGGAGGATGTCTACAGAAAAAAAGTGAAATTCTTCCCGCCGCTTGCCCCCGTTTTCCCAGAGCAGATGGGCGCCGCCGGCGAAGATTCCACCGCGGAACAGATGCAGGATTGGACGGCAGCGTTTTATGGCATCCGCGTAGGGCAAGGTGGTGGCAAAGAGCAGGGCGGCGCCCTCTTGGGCCAGGGCGGTTAGCTGGAGCGCTGTCCGGTCAGGGATTGTCAAATGGCCCTTAGGAATCAACGTTCCCTCGATGTCCAGAAACACAGCTTTTGCCCGGCGGGGAATCCGAAAAACTGGATACGGGCCGAATAGTATCTGGTTCATAGAATCCTTTTGCCCGCCGTAGGCCAGATAGCAGGAGCATTTTTTGCGGTTGCAAGAGGGCGCACGGGCGGGGCCGCTTTGCTGACTCCAGGTTCCGTCTAGAGACGGGCCGATGTTGCAGGCGCGCAGGCGGCCATCCCCTTCCAACAATAAGCGTCCCTCACATTTGGCGGGATCGCTTCTGGGCCAGGTCAGTTCCTGGATAAAATAAGGATCGATTTCCAGGAAGGTGGCCAATTCCGCTTCGGTGTACATTTCTTTTGCATGAATCTCTTTACGGCAGTCCATTTTATTTATCCACAGGTAGATTTCTTCCGGCAAAAGGGTTCTGAGTCTGCAGATTTGCTCTATATTTTTCGGCACGCCTACCGCTCCGGCGCAGAGTGTGATTCCCGCCTGATTGAGACGGATGCATTTTTCGGCAAAGTCTTTGGCAGAAATCATTTCCGGGTGAAATGTGGCCCAGAGGCGCAGTTTGTCAAGGTTTCCTCCTGCCTGGCAAAAGTGTGTCAATGACTGGCGGTCGGAAAAGCTTAAGTTGGTCTGGGCGCCTACGGCATCCATAATTTCCAGTGCGCTAAGCTGGGCCAGCCCTTCCCAGTACCAGGGATGGATCAGGGCTTCGCCGTAGGGAACGACCATCAGCGCATGAATATACAGAGCAGCCGCCTTTTCTGCCAGACTTTCTAAAAAAGAAGACCACTGCTTTTTGTCCCGATCCAATTCCGATCGGGATATTTTGCGTTTGGAAAAAGGGCAGTAGGAGCAGTGGTAATTACAGCTTTTTAAACTGCCCCTGTAAAGTATGGTATTTCTATCCATAAAGCGCCTCCCATTCATTCATGCGTTTGCGGATGTTTGGGGAAATCAGTTGGGGTCCCAGATAGTCGGAAAGTCCCAGCCCCTCTTCGGTCATGGTCAGGAAATCGTTGGCCAGATGGCAGTAACCTTCCTGCATCCATTTTTTTAATAGCTGGAAATCCTGAAGCGCAGAGGAGCCGAAATTTTTCTGATAACTTTCCAGGCGCAGTCCGGGGTAAATGAACAGATGGCGGATGATATACCGACGCTTCTCTTCATCTTTTGAGAGCAAAATGCCATAGTCGATGGATGTGAAATCTTCGGTGGTTTCGTATTGGCGGATCTGTTTTAGGCAGGAAGTCCGGGTGATGGCGTAAGGAGAACAAAAGTGAAGATTGCCCAGATAGCTGCGGCCGCCGCAGCCCAAGGCCAGGGAAGATGAAAAGCCGCAGTCAGAAACGCCATAAGAATTCTTGCGGACGAACCGACGCATGGAAATCTGGTGAAAACCCTCCGCGTGCAGGAATTGGCTGGCTTCCCGGTATTGGAGAAAGGCCAATTCTGGATGAAGAACCAGACCATCTTGGGAATGTCTTTGCAGTCCGGCCCCGTGCTTAATGTATAAGGGATATAAAAACAATTCATCCGGCTCAAAAGTTATGGCTTCCCTCAACGTGTTAAGCAGAGATTCCACGGTCTGTCCCGGAATGCCATAAATAAAATCCAGGTTTATGCAGGGAAAGGAATACGCTTTCAAAAGAGTTATCGCTTTCCTGGCTGTCTGGGCGCTGTGACGGCGCCAAAGGGCTTGCAGCTCCCGGTCGGAAAAACTTTGCACGCCCATGCTGATTCTGGTGACATGAAATTGTTTTAACAGATCCAATTTGCCGCGTTTTGTCTGGTTAGGCGCTGTTTCCACAACGGTTTCCAGTTCCCGTTGGAAGCGTAGCCGTCCACGGATCATCCGAAATGCCCGTTCCAACTGGTTTTCGTCCAGAAGTAGCGGCGTTCCTCCTCCTATGGTGAAGTCAGAAAATTCCGTCCGGCAGGAAGCCAGGATTTCTGCATATTGCCCAATCTGGCGTTCCACTGCGTTCAGATAGCGGTCTATGTCACTTCTTTTCTGTCCAGTGACAGAGAAAAGATTGCAGTAACCACATTTTGTCTGGCAAAAGGGCAGATGAAGATAGAGGCTGTGATTTGCGCCTGTAAGCTCCTGCGCCCGGTGGGCAAGGGTGGTATTTTTCAAAGGCCCATATGCTGTTTTATGCGGATAACTGTACATGTATTGGAGGTAAGGGTTCATGGCGGTCCTATAAGAAAAAATGCTTGTAAGGGACAGTGGTTACCATTGGATGGTTGATACCGTGGGAATAGCAGCCGTCTTCACCGTAACAAGTTCCATGGTCAGAGCAGCAAATGACAAATGTGTCGCCCCGTGCGTCTTTCCAGCCGTCCAGCAGGCGACCAAGCTGTCCGTCCACGTAGCGCAGCGCGGCAGCGTGGGTGAGGAGGCTGTCCTGAGTGGCTCCCTCCAGGTAGAAGTGGTTGGGATAATGGATGGCGTCCACGTTTAAATATAGGAATATGGGTACATCTTTTAAAGCTTTGGGAATTTTTTTTAAAATAAAATCCACCTGGTTTTTCGTGCTGTCTTTTACCGGGCAGGCGAAGGAAGGGTTCCAGTAACTCTTCTTAAAATAGCTGGGAAACACTTTCCCCATGTCCGAACGTTTGTCGAAAAAAGCAACGCCGCCCACGCACCAGGTGTCATAGCCGTCCCTCGCGAATCCTTCCATGATGGAGCCGCCGGAAAATCCGTAAGCGCCTTTTGGAACCTTGCGCCCCAGGCCGATGTGGGAGGGGAAAAATAAGAGTTCCCGGTCCTCCAGCTTTTTGGTTTCAAATGGACATGGAAGAAATCCCGCGAACATGGCATGGTGGGATGGATAGGTAAAGTTTCCCGGAGCTTGGCGTTTCTGCCATGGGCCGTATCGGTTGAGAACAGGCGTGGTTTCAGCTTCTTCCTCTTGAATGGCCACGTCGTACCGAAGGGTGTCCAGGCAGATAAATAAAATGTCGTGGCTGCCAACCACTTGGTTCATTTGGATGGAATTGGCATTCATTTCTTCATTTCCTCTTTCGGCTGCTGGGAGAGCGCAATCTGATGGCGGTAGATGCTGTTTTCCTGGTAAATGTCCTGGTGGATCAGGTCCCCCTGGCCGTTCATTTCGATAATTCTGGGTTTTTGGCTTTTCTTTTCCAGCAGCAGGTCAATACCCGCGCTTCGCAGTCCGGGGAAACAGTCCATGGCTTTCTGGCACAATTCCAGTATGGAATCCAATACAGGGGGTGAAAGGTTCAGCGCGGTTGCGGACAACGACTGGTTGTTCAAGTGCAAATTGGTAATGGGTCCCTTGGAAAGCCGGGCTAACAGGAAGTCCAGATGACCGTCTTGCATAACGGCGCGTAAGTCGTAGGATAATCCATGATATTCTGTTTTGGCATACCAGCGTTCTACGATACAGTCCAGCTTTAGGATGTGATTCAGCAGTGGAAAGACCTGTCTAGCTTGTGAAAAACGTCTGAGTCGTTTGGTGTTCACAAGTTGTCCAGATGACGTCTCCAGCACGGCGCAGGTGTAGAGCGCCATTTTGCTTTTACCTGGCTGGAACCGGAAGGCAGTCACTCCAGCGGCTCCAGATCCGCACACAGGTTTGATGAATACCTGAAAAATTCGCCGGGCAGCCATTTTGGCCATTAATTGTTCCGCGTCTAGAAGAGGCGCTTCCTCAAAAGCCGTCAGAGGTTCGGTGATTGGCAGGTCCGCCTGCAAAAGCCGCATTTTACAGCGACGCTTGTCCAATAAATCCCAGATGGCATTGGGATGGTTGAGAAATTGGAAATCGTTTTCTTCAGACAGGCGGGCTAGGGCGGCCAGATCCTTTTGGTAGCGCCGGATGCAGACATTCATCTCGTCCAAATTGCAGGAAGCCCATAAAGGAGGGTCTATTTTCACAAAGCCTCCCGTTGGAAAGCGAAATGGCCGCTGGGCCCAGTCCCATAAAAGGCAGGGAACCCCGGTCTGGGCGGCGGCTTTTTGAAAATAGACCGCCCGTTTGGTTTCAGGGATTCCTACAAGGATGACAGGGATCATTCCGTCAACAAGGCGTTCATCCAGATGTCGCCATGGTAATTTTCGGGTTCATTTTGTTCGGATACATCCAGTTCCACGGGGAGCTCTTCCAGTTTCTGAATCATTTCGTCTGACAGATAGTTGTAATGGAGATCCAGCGTTTTTATATTGGGATAGGCGGGGATTTTTTCCAGAAGCAGCGCGCCGCCTTTGTCTGTTAAAGTTCCTGCAGACAGATCCAGAGTATGTATCTGTCCCATGAATTTACTCGCCAGCGTTACTTCAGTCAGATCGTCCTGGATTTCGCTGTCTGTGATTCCAAGATATTCTAGTTTGGGAAAATCCGCCTGCTCAAGCAGTGTCTGGATGGTGTTCTTGTCCCCGTCGAAGCCGTAGTAGTCACTGCCAATGTAGAGAAGCAATTTTTTCAGGTTGGGGAGTTTTGCCTTTTGTACGGCTTCAATGACGGAGACGGGAAGCCCTCCGCAGATGATGGTCAGCGATTCCAGCCCTTCGTGGCGTACATTCCCCAGCGTCAAATCTGTGGAGCCTTTGATGGTCAGTTCTTTAAGCTGCGGCAGAGCGGCCCACAGGCCGTCATAATTTCCCTGCACGATCCAGGATACTTCGCATTCTTCATAATCCATATCCCCGACGAATAATTTCTGGATGTGGGAAAATCTCTCGGAATTTGCCACAATGCCATCCAGAATTGGTTGACAGCCATCCTCCCAGGAGTCTCCCCAGTTTCCGATTCGAAGTTCGGCAAGCTCTGGAAACTCTGGGTCCGCCAGAATATCCGCGACCATAGTGTCCGGCCCCTTGTCATTCTCCTCGTATTCATCGTAATCGTATACATACAACTTAGATTTTTCCATGATAACCTCCTGAAAATATTTCTATATGAAATAGATATGTCCGTCTGTGCAGACATTGCCATGCGCTTTGTTTATAAAGTGATTATACCGCCAACTCTGTTTTAAATCAATGGCTTAAGGGGAAGATTTCAAGGATAAAGAACTGACTGGTAGAAAAGCGGTTTTTTGTTTCTAAATATTCTAGGAAGGAAATCTCTATGAAGTTTTTTGAACAAGGCAAAAAAATTGGTTTGATCGTTGGGACCATTGACCATGAACAGATAATATTTTCCTCAGGGTGAAAGTTATATAGGCGCTTTCAACTGACCCCAGATGCTAGATTAAATGGGGGAGAAATGCTTACAGCCGGACATGCGTGGGAATGCCTTTTATCAAAGATGTGCAGACCAACGAAAAACATATTGTCACTAAGCGCGATATGGAAGACAACATCCGGATGGCGGATGGTCTGGATTTTACCGACATTATTCCCTAATGTCTTTTCATGTGACTCTTATGGAAATGGCGACCGCCATGACTGGCTGGGACGATCCGGAAATGGGAAGGTAATATGCTCTTTTCTGACGGCGGGCGGCGGGAAATTCTGCAGCGTCAAAATCAGTGATGAGCAGATGGGATAAGAATCTGGGGCAGGAGATATGATTTCATGGATGGGGACTTGCTCAAATGCATGGAAAATGCTGCATTTAAGAAAGAATGCGTATTGGGAAAATAAGGAAGGATGAGAATAGTTTCATAAAAATAAAGGAGGAAGTTTTTGTGGGTCATTTTGAATTGGTATCGCAGTACCAGCCCACCGGCGACCAGCCACAGGCAATCAAGGAATTGGTAAAAGGTTTTCAGGAAGGCAACCAGTTCCAGACTCTTTTGGGAGTTACAGGTTCTGGAAAAACCTTTACGATGGCCAATATTATTCAGGAGTTGAATAAGCCAACGTTGATTATCGCCCATAATAAGACATTGGCGGCCCAATTATATGGGGAATTTAAGGATTTTTTTCCAAATAATGCGGTGGAATATTTCGTGAGTTAATTTGGGGACAGGGTGAAAACCGCATTATTTAGTGTTATTTAGTATTGATTGTACTGTATTTTGTGGACAAGATGGGGGATTATGGACGAAATAACACTAGGCGGACGGGGGAGTTTGTGACCTGGATTCGTGTAAGGGACGGGATAATACTAAATGGATAAATGTATACCTAGTAAATTTAATGGAGGAAAAGATGGATATTATTTTACAAAATGATGTAATAGAGAGAATAGCAACTCTAATAAAAGAAAGAAATTTAATCCCAGTGTTTGGTGCAGGCTTTTCTATGAATAGTAAGGCATATGGTGGCGTGGTACCTTCAGGAGATAAAGCTACTGTATTAATGAAAGAAATCTTATTACAAAATTGTAGCGATTTACAATTAGATGAGATAGAGGATTGCGATTTTAATGAGACAGCTAAATTATTTTATAATCTCACTGATGATATAAAAAATGATTTTTTTGAGAAATATTTTACTAGTGTAAAATTAGGCGAACTTCAAAAAGATTTTTTAAAGTTTAGTTGGCCATATGCATCAAAGGCAGCTCTGACAACAGCACTTATAAGCTGTATGATTTATAAAAAAGAAGATATTGCGGAAAAAGATTTTTATTTGGGAGAAGCAGTTGTATTAGGATATGAAGCAGTAAATTCTGACTTTTATAGATTTAATGAAGGCTATTTAAATAATGAATTAGTAGCTAAAAAACGGAGGATGAGTAGTTATGAATTGTTAATTGAGGCTCGTCATATATATGAAGATACGCACATAATGGGAGATTATGTTGAAAGGGCAAGAAAATTAGTGGATAAGTTAAATAATTTAAAAGAGCAGTATTCAAGAAAGTAAGGAGTTTTCATATACATAGCCGATTGATTTTCAAAACGAGAATCAGTCGGTTTTTTATTGTCCAAAACCCATACATAGCCATTCTGTCTTATGCAGAGTGGCTATTGAATTTTTCAGGAAAGGAGGTAAACCGTGATGTCTAAATGTAAGGTAATCGCCCT
>CAJURH010000027.1 GCA_910588775.1 uncultured Lachnospiraceae bacterium | reverse complement strand
ATGGCGGCAGGCATGGGGAGCCGTTATGGTGGTTTGAAACAGATTGATCCGGTGGACAGCCAGGGGAATATTATTATGGATTTTTCCATTTACGATGCGAAAAAGGCAGGTTTTGAGCAGGTGGTATTCATAATTAAGAGGGAGAATGAACAGGACTTCCGGAAGGCCATCGGGGATCGTATCAGTTCGCATATGGATGTGTCTTATGTGTACCAGGAACTGTCTGCATTGCCTGAAGGGTGGCGGCCACCCCAAGGGAGAGTTAAGCCTTTTGGAACAGGCCATGCCATTTTGTGTTGTAAGCAGGCGATTGAGGGGCCGTTTGCGGTTATTAATGCGGATGACTATTATGGGAGCCATGCGTTTACCTGTCTGTATCAATATCTGTCTACACACCAGGATGATAATAAATACCGTTACTGTATGGTTGGTTATGTTTTGGGGAATACTCTCACAGACAATGGACATGTGGCTAGGGGGATATGCCAAATTGACAGAGATGGATATCTTATGGGAATTCAGGAGAGAACCCACATTGAAAAAAGAGGTTCTGGAGCGGCATATACAGAGGACGATGGCCGTACATGGAGCGAAATTGATGTGGCTAGCCTAGTGTCTATGAATATGTGGGGTTTTTCCCAGAGTATTCTAAAAGAGTTGGAGGACAGATTTCCGGCGTTTCTTGAAAAGGGATTCCGGGAAGAGCCTATGAAATGTGAATACTTCCTGCCTACAGTGGTGGGTGAATTGTTGACTGAGGGTAAGGCGACGGTGGAAGTTCTGAAATCCGTGGACCAGTGGCACGGGGTGACTTATAAAGAGGACCGGGCTGCGGTTGTGGATGCCATTCAAAAAATGAAAGAAGAGGGAAAATACCCGGATTTCCTGTGGGGAAATTCTTGAGAAGGAGGGAAATGAAATGTCTATACTTGTAACGGGCGGGGCTGGTTATATTGGGAGTCATACCTGCGTGGAGCTTTTGAACGCAGGGTACGAAGTGGTTGTGATGGATAATCTCTGCAATTCCAGCGCAAAGTCGCTGGAGGTGGTGGAGCAGATTACTGGAAAAAAGTTAAAATTTTATAAGGTGGATATGTTGGATAAATCCGGCTTGGAACAGATTTTTCAAAAGGAAGCTATTGATGCGGTGATACATTTTGCCGGGTTAAAGGCGGTGGGAGAGTCGGTGCAAAAGCCCTTGGAATACTATTTCAATAATTTATCGGGGACGCTGACCCTTTGTGACGTGATGCGTGAATACGGCGTGAAGGACATTGTGTTCAGTTCTTCCGCCACAGTTTACGGAGATCCGGCTTTCGTGCCCATTACCGAGGAATGTCCCAAAGGACAGATTACGAATCCCTATGGGCAGACGAAGGCGATGCTGGAGCAGATTTTGACGGATATGCATGTGAGCGATAATCAGTGGAATGTGGTGTTGCTGCGCTATTTTAACCCCATTGGAGCACATCCATCGGGGAGGATTGGAGAGGACCCCAAAGGGATTCCCAATAACTTAGTTCCGTATATCGCCCAAGTGGCAGTGGGAAAGTTGGATAAATTGGGGGTGTTCGGAGATGATTATGATACCCCAGACGGTACGGGTGTAAGAGATTATATTCATGTGGTGGATCTGGCGCAAGGACATGTCAAAGCCATAGAAAAACTCAAAGATAAGGAAGGGGTTTCTATCTATAATCTGGGAACAGGAAGAGGATACAGCGTGTTGGAAGTTCTCCACGCCTATGAGAAAGCCTGCGAAAAAACGCTTCCCTATGAAATAAAGCCCAGAAGAGCGGGAGACATCGCCGTCTGTTATGCGGATTCCTCAAAGGCTAAGAAGGAGTTGGGGTGGTCTGCCTCCAGGGGCATCGAAGAGATGTGTGCGGATTCCTGGAGGTGGCAGTCCAATAACCCGGATGGGTTTGAAAGCTGAGGCTTATTGTTTTCGAACCAATGTTTTCAAAGCGTTTACGGAATCAGCGCTTAATTTCTTGGCCGCTTCTTTGTTTGCCTCAGCGGCTTCCATCAATTCGGCGCGGAGGATTTTCACATCCTTGGGAGCTTCAATGGCTAATTTAATCCAGTCACTGCCGATTTCCAGAATGGAAACGGTCACATTACCGTTTATGACCAGGGACTGGTTTTTCTTTCTTTGCAGTACCAGCATGTGTATCCTCCTTCTTCCTTGTGGATGAGATGTCTTTGATGCAGTGACGGAAACTGTATTCGGGCTGATCCAGAATTAATTGCCGGGCAGAGCGGGTCAATGCATTGACGGCGATGGGGCATTTCAAGTTAATGCTGCTGTCTTCAAGGGTATCCTGCATGACGCAAATACAGTAATAAGAAATATCCGCATCCTTTGGATTGCCCAGAGCTTTCCGGTCTGCATTGGAAATTTCAGGTTGGTAGGAAGATGAAAGGAGAAAAGGGTTCATAAGGATGAATGCAATCTCCTGGTCCTCGATGCATTGCAAGCATATGAGGGCATCGCTGTCCTCTTCCAGAGGAATGGGGAGGTAGTCTTTATAGTTCTCAAAGCCAAACAAACCGTCCTGGAAATGGACGGTTTCTTCTTCTGTATATTCCATAGTTCCGAAATGTTTTGTCACTATTTCCATCGCATCATGCCTCCTTTATTGTTGGAATGTACTTTCGGGGTCTTACTGTGAAGATTTCCTTTTCTGCAACAGCAGAAAACTAAATTCAGGGATGCCAAATGTGACCGCACATTCATTTATGGAGCGCGTTCACTTGTGGCGTTATTAGTTTTATAATAATACAGAAATAGACAAACAAAAATGTTTATCTATTTCTGTAAGTTCACCTATTGCTATGCCATTACGTCAATTCCCTCATAGTTGGGATCAGAGCTGGGCGGAACATAGATAGGGCCGCCAACATACTCAATGCGCACATCAGGCATTTGCGTGATCTCCAAGCTAATGTCTCCTGGTATAAATTGGAAATCACCTTTGGCAATTTTTAGATCAAAGTTCAGTTTATCCATCTCGTAACGCACAGTAATATCAGGGTCTGTCCATTGAATATCCGGTGGCGCCTTAGGAATGAAGTCCATTTCAAAATCTCCCGTTTTTAGACTGTTCATGAAATCTCGTTCAGCGATTTGACCAGCTACATCTTCGCCGATCTTTGCTTTCATCATCAAGTGATTGTCGGAAGCCCATTTGGCAGTGGCTTCATAAGCGGCTTGCTTTCCGTTTTCCGCTGCCTGTTTAATACTGGTAGGCGTAGTTGGAACTATGGAATTACGAGCCTGAAAAGTATCAATTTTCACTTTAATTGGCTGACTCTTAACTTGTAGGCCGCCTTTTTCTCTGGATATCTGTAGTTCAGCGCTCCCGCGGTGGCGTTCCACCTGGGCCTTTTGAACTCTTAATTCATAACTGATGGGTACAGTAGTTATATGAAGAAGTGGTTTCATAAGTATGCCCCCTTTCTGAAATTTAATTCTTTTTCATTTCCCATTTTTATTATGCTCTGCTTATCGCATGAAGTCAAGGAAAGACTGTGACAGCAGATTTACGCCGATGCGCAGAGCGGCATTGTAGGCATATTGGGAATAAGAGTAATTCGTAATGGCAATGGCCATATCAGGGGTAACCACCCGTTCCAGTTGTGTGGCCAGAGATAATTCGTTGGATTCCATTCGATTTATGGATTTCTCAAGGAAATCGGATTTTACGCCAATGCCTGTAAGAGAGTTATCGGCCTGTTCATGGAATTCTTTAAGTTTCACCATCATTTGGTCACAGGATTCATAATCAAAATCGCCGTCCTCCTGGAGAAGTTCCAATGCAAGCTGGCTGCACAAATCCACCAGGTTGTTGGCCATATTATCTTTTCCAGATCCCTTTGGAAGGGCATTACGGTAATTCTGCGCTGCTGTATTGCCGATTACATTGTTGCCCACATCAATCTTTAACTCTACGCCGCCGGTTCCCGCGCTTTTTTCATCCCAAATTGCGCTTAATCCGGAAAAGGCGATGTTAAAAGCGGTGGAAGGAATAATTTCCTGGCCAGAGCTGTCAAATTCCAGGCCAAGTCCGATATCTATGAAAAGACCTTCATCTCTGTATTCTTTTAGCTGGGCAGTATTGCCTGCCAGGTCCACTTCTACGCCACGATATTTTAGTCTTCCGGTTGCCGCATCCATGGAGAAGGGCGATTCCGTGCCGTTGGCGCCAGCCATGATAAATGTATTGCTGTAAGTGGCGTTCAGACTCTGTATAATGGAATCACGGATGGAAACAATGGTATTTGCATAGGTTTCCCGTTGTTCCATATTTGTTCCATTGAGAGATTCTTTACCGATTTTGGCAAAAAGCTCTTCTGCGTATTTCACCACCTGATATACGCTGTCTTCCTGGGCATCCAGTTTGGACTGCAAATCTTTGGACATTTCCAGATAGTCTTCGTTTTTCAGGTATTGGCGAGTCAGATGGGAAGCTTTGGCGGCGGCAGACGGATCTTCTTTTACGCTGGTAAAGTTCCGCTGGGTCAATACCTTATTTTGCATATTCATTTTATTTTCAGTTACGCCACTCAGATTATTCTGGTAATTTCTAATCATCATGGAAGTTGTTATTCTCATAATTTTTACTGCCTCCTTTCATTAACTGCCAACGGTGTTCAGCAGTGTTTGCAGGGTATCGTCCAGTGTGGTCATCAGACGTGCGGCGGCTGTATAGGACTGCTGATACTGCATCAGAGTAATACCTTCTTCATCCAAAGACACCCCGGAAACCTGATCCTTGCTCTGGGCAATGGTATTAACTACAGTAATATGATTCTTCAGCAGACCGTCTGTGGCTTGCTGGTCAATACCCAGAGTGGATTCTATATCAACATAATAATTGTAGAAGTTTCCATTATACAAAGTATCATTGTTATTTTTAAAGTCTCGCTTATCATTCAGAGAGGCTATGAATTTGTTGATGTTGTCGTTCTGCGTGGTGCCGGACATGGGATCTAATTTGGTCTTTAATTGTATGTTACCCTTGATCCACTCGTCGTTGACCTTAATGTTGGCGGCGGTAAAGGAACTGGAACCGTCACTGGTGACGAAAAGGTTTCCGCCAGCTCCAGGATTACCGTTTGCATCCAGCGCCGGATTACCGTTTGCGTCCAGAGTCGGCTGGTTTAAGCCGTTAAAGACAGAGGCAAATTCGTTTACCAGTAGATCGAAAGCGTGCTCATAGTAACCAAATCCTTTTACTGTGGTGGCGTCTCCGTCAAACACGCCTGAACTGTTCAGCATGTTCAATGTGCCGTTGAACGTACCGCTGTTGATGCTGATGGAGCGATCGTTTTCCACCACATTGAGGGTGTTTGCGGCAAGTTCCTGGTTGCCTACGCTTACTGTATTGTTGGCCTGGTTAAATGTGAATTTATTATCGACTGAGCCTCCGTTAATCAAGGAGATGGTTCCTGTATCCGTCTGCAGTTCCACTGTATCGCTGTTATTTCCGATGGAAATGCCGGGCACGTAGCTTTTCAGTGTGTTCAAGAGCTGCGTTCTTCGTTCTGTCAGCGCTGAATCTGTCGGATTGGCCGCTATCTGTCCATTCAGATTGGCGATCTCATCCATTAAATCATTAACTTTGCCTGTGCTTGGCGTTGCATTGGTAATGTTGGTGACATTATTGTTCGCGTCTTTGAAAGTCACATGGGTGAATTTGCTGGCGGCATAAGTCTCAGAGGAAAATTCTCCGTATTTATTATGGTCGATCAGATTGACCTTTGTTCCGTCAGACAATATCATATTGACTTCCAGACTGTCCACTTTTTCTGTTTTGGAGAGCCAGTCGTCTTTGTAAATAACTTCGATGGGCACGTAGCTGGCCAGCTCATCCAGCCGCTGGTTTCTCTTATCCTGCAGTTCCAGGGCGGGATATCCCAGCGTATGGCTGCTCTTTATGGTCTTATTCAGTTCCGCGATTTCTTTCATCAAAGCATTGATTTTGCGGATGGAACCTGTTTCAAAATCGCTGGTCACTTCCTCCCGCTTAGAGGCAAGAGAGGTGGCGTTGAAATGAAAGAGACTCACAAGAGACTGTATGGAAGAACGCACAATGGAATCATCCAGTTCCGCTCCTGTGGAATTGGCCAGGTCCAGAAGCTTACTTTCCAAATCGGAGAATGCGTCTTTGATGGCGCTTTTCATGGTCTCGTCGAATACGTCTGCAAGTTCGCCCAGTGCGGACGCCTTGGAATCAGCCATTCCCACATTGGCTATCTGGTTCCGGTATTGGATATCCAAATAAGGGTCCCGGAGCTGGGATACGCCAGTTACCAGTACTCCGTTGCCGATCTGCGTTACATAATTTGTGGAAGCGTAATTGCCGTATCCGGAGGCGAAGCTGACCTGATCCAGTCGCTGGCGGGTATAGCCTTCGGTGTATACGTTCGATATATTCTGGCCGGTAACATCCAGAGCCTTTTGGCTGGCGCTCATCGCGCCGCGGGCCACGGAGAAACCGGCAAAGGTTGCTCGTAACATAGTCATCCCTCCATTTGATTTGCGTATACTCTTCAAAATATAAGAGTATGTATCAGAACCGTTTCTATATTTTCGTATCGGTGAAATGCCGGGTGGTCTTTTTGGACTCCTGGGCATTTCCCTTACTGTTATATGCGTTGTTTTCTTCAGCCGATTTTTTTGCAAGCAGCGTGTTGATGTGATGCAGATTAATCTCCAGGGCTTTCTGTGCGCTGTCCTTGGTATCGTTAAACTGCCTTACGGAATTCGATAATTTGTCAAACAGAGGTTTTAACTGTGCCCTTTCAACATCATTGACCTGGGACAGGATTTGTTGAAACGACATACCTTCCCATCCCAGGTCTTTTTGTATCGACTCCCGTTTTTTATCCAGGCCCCGCAATCTTAGAATGCCGGCCTGTTCTTTTTTCATAGCTTCCTCAACAAAGGTGACGAGATTTCGCTGAACGGCATCCAACTTCTCACGTTCTGTTTTATCAAAGTCTTCCAGGAACGTAATCAGGTCACCTACGACTGCTTTGAAGTCATCCAAACTATGCATGGATGTCATCCTCCCAATGAAATAACATGCGAGACGCTATCTGATCGAATTGAATGGCATAAGATCCATTTTTAATTTGATTTTTAATATCCTGAATTTTTTCTTTTGAAGTTTCGGTATTTCGAACTTCACCGGATACTGCTTGGGCTAAAGAAGAAGAAAAGGTTTTTTCAGCAATCTGTCTGGAGTCAGACTGAATGATGATGGCGTCATAATTACGATTTGCCTTTTCCGTTCCTGTGGCTTTTGCAGTAGCTTTCGCGACCGGAGGAAGCTCAGTATGGTATTGAGATATATTATTAAGTGAAATTTTCATAGTGCCCCATACTCCTTTCGACAACTGCTGGATTTACTTCTCTTATATAAAGTATCGCCAATTCACAGGAAATATTAATAGGCAAAATTGTGAAAATTACAATTTGTTTAAATGGTTCAGCAACACATTCGCGATGTTTGCGCAGGACGCTTGCTGGCAAACGGCGCCGATATTGTGCGCCACCATGGGCATGCCATAGACTACGCAGGACTCTTTGTCCTGACCGATGGTAAAGGAACCTTTGCCCCGCATTTCCAACAGTCCCTGAGCGCCATCTTTGCCCATGCCGGTGAGGATGATGCCGATGCCTTGACGGCCTACGTTATCGGCCATGGATTTGAAAAGCACATCCACGGAGGGGCGGTGGCCGCTGACTTTTTCCCCGGAATAGCAGCGCACCGCGTAGGAAACTCCTGCTCGCACCACCTGCATTTGCAGATTGCCCGGCGCGATAAGTATTCGGCCTTTCTCAATTTTGTCGCCGTTTTCGGCTTCTTTGGCTTCCATTTTGCATATGCGGTTCAAACGATCCGCATACATTTTCGTGAATCCCTCTGGCATATGCTGGGTGATCACAATTCCTGGCGTGTTGGCGGGCAGATTGCGCACCACTTCTAACGTGGCTTCCGTTCCGCCAGTGGAAGCGCCAATAGCGATGACGGTGGTGTTTTGGGATAGAGCGGACATATTGCATTTTAGGGTCTGGGCGCGGGCGGTGGTGGGAAGGGCGGAAGCTGTTCCCGGAACCCGAACCTTGGCTTTGGAAGCGATGGAGATTTTCACAGCCAGAGAGTTAATAAAAGTGGTAATGTCATTATTCTTTGACATATCCGGTTTGCGGACGAAGTCCACAGCCCCGGCTTTTAACGCGTCAAAAACGTTTAAATTCAGGTTGGATACCAATATAATGGGAACGGGATGGCGGGGCAGAAGTTGCTTAACAAAATCAATGCCGCTCATACGCGGCATTTCAACATCGCAGGTGACTACCTCTGGTTTTAACTGCATGATTTTTTTTTGTGCGTCAAAAGCATCCACGGCATAACCAATCACTTCGATGGTTGGCTTTTGGGATAGGTTGTCGATCAGCACCTTGCGAAACAGCATGGAATCATCTACAACCAGTACCTTTATTTTCTTATTCGTAATCATTTTTTCACGGCCTTTCTGTTTCAAATGCTGTCTTCATTCTTGCGATACGTGGCAGGCTGTATATAATCATAAGGCGTGCGTTCCTTGTTCAAGCTTTCGGAGTGTCCGATCAACAAATAGGCTCCTGGGTTGGAAGCTTGGTAAAAACGGTTTACCAGGGCTTCTTTGGTATCCTGGTCAAAATAGATCATAACATTCCGACAGAATATCACATCAAATTTTAATTTGAACTGTATAGGATTCATTAAGTTAAAGGTGCGGTATATGACGTTGGTGCGCAGGGCTTTGGAAACTTCATATGTGCCAGGCGCGCCTTTGACTGGGATGAAATACCTGCGTTTCCATTCCGGGGGAAGTTCTCGCAGGGATTCCTCTTCATACAGGCCGGTTTTTGCTTTGCTTAGAACATCGTGAGAGATATCTGTGGCCAGAATCCTGGTATCCCAGGAACTTGCCTGGGAGCCAAGGAATTCTTTAATAAGCATGGTAATGGTGTAAGGTTCTTCGCCAGAGGAACATCCGGCGCTCCAGATGCTCATCACCCGATTTTTCTTCTTGGTCTCCACAACGTAAGGGAGTATTGTGTCCCGGAAAAAATCAAAGTGATTTTTCTCTCTATAGAAATACGTATAATTCGTGGTCAGTTTATTTAACATGATTTCATTGTCTTTACCACTTTTTTTGGAGACAATATGATCCACATATCCAGTGAAATTCTGATAGCCCATACCTGCCACAGTGCTGGACAGGCGGCTGGATATAAGCTGGCGCTTTTTACTCAGGTCGATGCCGTAGTTGGATTTCACGAATCCGACTAAGCGGGTAAAATCCTGATCTGAAATATTTAACATGGGCTCCTCCTATCTGGCGTTTAACTCATCATTTGCGCGTCGACTAACTGCTGGCAGTCCAGAAGAAGCACTACGTTGTTCACGTCTAAGGAAATCATGCCGTTGACCAGTTCCTGCTGGTTGTTCACAGGTACAGGGGAAATCTTGCTCAATTCGCTGTCAACTACCTGAGAGACGGAGTCGACAATAATCCCCACGGAAATGGAGTCAATGTCCAGAACGATGATACAGCATGTGTCGCTGCTTTCCATTTCCATATCTATGGATGGTTTGCCCAGGCGCAGACGGATGTCAACGATGGGGATAATCTGGCCCCTTAAGTTGATGATTCCTTTGATATATTCCGGCACCATGGGCAATGTGGTGATCGCGTGATTGGTGATGATCTCAATCACGTATTTGGTGTTCACCGCAAAAGTCAGGTCGGCGGAGCGGAAAGTAAGGAACCGCTCTTTTTCAACCACAACTTCTACGCTTTCATCCATATCGTCATCTATTACGTTCTTTATGTCTTCAGCCATTTTTTAAATCCTCCAAAATATTCGTTGTATTGCCCGGTCTAATATTGGGCCATCTCATAAAGGCTCAGGATGTCCAGGATGATGCTGATGTTTCCATTTCCCAGAATCGTACATCCGCTGATGCCGGAGTTTTTGATATTAAAGCTGTTCAGATAAGCGGGCAGAGGTTTTACCACCACTTGTTGCTCGCCTAAGAGTTCATCTACAAACAGACAGTAGGAGGTATCGCTGGCTTCCACCCAGATTAAGATACCGTCTTCGATGTTGGTGATCTCCGTCTCCACATTATAGAGTTGGTGCACGCGGATGATGGGGTAGAATTCATCCATGCATTTGACGATTTCATTTCCCTCGGCGTCGTATACCACATCCTCATTGGAAACTTTGAAGGATTGGCGGATGTTGGCGATGGGCACTGTGAAAATGGATTGTCCTACGGCAATCTCCATACCGTCCACAATCGCCATGGTCAGCGGGATCTTCAATGTGGTGCAGCTTCCCTGACCCAGTTCGCTGGAGATAGAGACGGTTCCGCCCACAGATTCCACGTTTCGCTTCACCACGTCCATGCCTACGCCTCTTCCAGAGTACTCGGTCACTTGTTCGTTGGTGGAGAAGCCGGGCAGCAAAAGCAGTCCCAGGATTTCTTTCTTCGTATATTCGCTCTCTGGTTTGGTGAGCATTCCATTGCCTGCGGCTTTTGCGAGAATCTTCTCGGTGTCCATGCCGTAACCGTCGTCTTCCACTTTGATGATAACTTCGCTGCCGGTGTGGGTGGCGGAAAGGATGATCTCAGCCTGCGGATCTTTGCCCGCGGCGATACGTTCTTCCGAGGAAACTTCCACGCCATGGTCCATGGAATTGCGGACAATGTGCATAATCGGGTCGCTGATGCCGTCCACGATGGATTTATCCACTTCTGTGTCTTCACCAATGATGGTGAGGCGCACGTCTTTATTTAATTTCTGTTTCATGTCACGCACAATACGGTTCATCTTCTGGAATACGCCGGACACAGGCACCATACGCAGAGACATGGCGATATCCTGTAGATCTTTCGTAAGCTTCCTGAGCTGACGAGTGGATTTCATGAAGTTGTCCAGCTTGAGTCCTTGTATGTCAGGGGATGAGGTTACCATAGATTCTGTAATCACGATCTCTCCCACAATGGCAACCAGGGCGTCCAGTTTGGATAAGTTCACGCTGATCAAGCTCTGTTTTACAGGGCCGGCGTGAGATCTGCCTGCGTTTGCCGCCGGACTTTGCGTTTGTTTGGCCGCTGGTTCGGCATTTCCCGCGCTTGCCACCTGCGCCGGAGCGGGTGCGTCTGGTTTTGAAATATTCGCTGGCTCTGCTTGCGGCGACGGATCTGTGGCCGGTGCGTCTGCTTTTTTGAGCCGGGCGTTCTCAATAACTTCATAGGACTGGATATGGCTGGTGCTGGTGATGACGCCGATCACTTTTTCGATATGGTCTTCTTCTTCCAGAGCCAGGAAAAATCCGTTGTCGATGATGGTCTGGGAGGAACCGCTGTTGGTCTCTACGTCATCCGGGTAGAAACGGAAATTAAGCTGCAGGTCCTGCAGAGCGTTTACCAGCATAAATGCCCGTAGATTTTCCATTCCACATCCTTCTTCAAACAAAACTTTAATGAAGAAAGGCGCATTGTCATCCGGACAGTTGGCCAGTTCCATATTGAGTTCTTCCACAGACGGAGTGTCCGATGCGGCTTCGGCGCTTTCGGAACTGTCTGTGGCGTCGGGTTGATTGCTGATTTTATTCAGAAAACTATTAATTTCCCCAATGATGTTGTCGATATTGACAGTAAGTGGTTCATTATTCTCCACTTTTTCAATTTCAGACCGTAACATATCCGTGGATTTAAACATGAGATTGAATAGATTCTTTTTCAAATCTGGGGCAATGGCGTCCATGCCATTCTCACGGATATAGAAAAACAGGTCTTCAATGTGATGGGCGATCTGGTTTAAGGAACCAAACTCCATCATTGCAGAGGAACCCTTGATGGTGTGCATGATACGGAAGATTTCATTTACGTCGTCCGTGCTAAAATCCTCGACTTTTTCTGCCTCAATGAGCAGCTCGTCAAGCTGTTCCATTAAAGAGTTCGTCTCGAATAGATACATATCAAGCATGCTATCTGTACCGTTATCCATAATTTTTAACACCGCCTTGTATTTTATTAAAATTTTGTATATAGTATGTATATCGACACAGTAGAAGGAAAAATTAATATTAGCAGGTGGAAAAAATGCCGAATATTTTGAGAGTGACCACGCCTCCCGCGGGGCTGGATAATAATGTAAAGAATAATCCGTTGACAACCAATGAAAAACAGATACAGAACCCTGTAGATCCGGGCAAAGTGGTGCGCCCCGACGGTCGGGCCGATTCCGGGGATTCCCAGCAGACTAAGCTGGGGCTTAACGGCCAGTCCAACTTTGGCAGCTTCATTCAGAAGATTAACGAGGCGCCGCAGCTTACCCAGTTGTTCTCCGCGTTGTTTCTTCAGGGAATGGGGAATATAGTGGAAGCGGGCATTGGACCTGATTTTGCGGAAGAGATCGCTAAGTTCATGGAGATGATGAAGATGTCCGACGCGGAACTGGTGGGTTTCTTAAAAAACCAGGCCAATGGCGCCGTCCGTTATACAGGGACCTTTTATAATATGCTCCGTCAGGTGATGAATGATACTCAGTCCGTGGAGCTGAAAGCTGGAATTTTGGATTTTCTGAAACAGATTAACGATTTGTCGTCCGGGCCTCACCTTCTGGAAAATATACGGGGCAACATGGACATGATTTCCAGGTACATGCTCCGGGCAGACCGGGAAATGCTCCAGCAGATGATGACGAAGCTGGATATGCAGGCGGCGCCGGGGGACACGGCGAGTAATGCGGGGTTACTTAAGAATGAAGTGATTCCCATGCTGGGTGAATACGTAGCCAAGACCCGAGATTTCGGCGTAATTCGGGATCTCATCGGGGTGCTGACGGCCAACACGGCCAGATATGAGAACGGCAGTCTGAATAAGCTGATGGATAATTTTATGAAGCTTTTGAATTTTCAGGGATTTCGGGCGAAGTTTCAGAATATTCCACCGGATAAGCTGATACAGATTCTTCAGAGCACCAGCTATGAGAAAGCCGTTAAGGGGAACGGATGGGCGGATAAATTTCTTAATATGGTGGAATACGGCGTGAAAGGGGAGGCCGGCCTGGAAAACAAGCAGGTATTCCAGAATCTGATGAATGCGGTGCTGCTCAATGAGAGCGTGTATATGCCAGTGCTGCATCTGATGCTGCCGTTGGAGTTAAATGGTCAGACCATGTTCTCGGAGATGTGGATCGATCCGGACGATGAGAGTGGGGCGGCCCAGGGGGAAGGCAAGAAGACGAAAGCGCTTTTGAAGTTCGATATCAAGGACGTGGGCTTTTTTGACGCGATTATTTTGTACGGGGATGGGAAAATGGATATGTATCTATCTTACCCGGAGGCGTTGGCTGATAAGGAGAAGGAAATTCAGGGCGCGCTGGAAGTGATTATGGCCCAGAATGGAATTTCTTTCCGGTCGCTGATTCTGGAGAAGGCGGCGGAACCTATCTCCATATCTCAGGCGTTTCCAAAAATATTTGAAAGGAAGAATGCGGTAAATGTCACGGTTTAATGATTTGCTCAATAGGAAAGCGGTTGCCCTAAAATATGACGAACGCCAGTCATCGGCTCCAGTGGTGGTGGCTTCCGGCATGGGGCATCTGGCGGAGAAAATGGTGGAGATTGCCAACGAGAACGGCGTGCCTGTCTATGAAGATAATTCACTGGCCACGGTGCTGTCGCAGTTGAATCTGGGCGCGGAGATACCAGAAGAGCTGTACAAGGCGGTGGTGGATATCTATGCGTATTTTCTGCATTTTGCGCCTGGGTCTCAGCCATTGGAGGAAGACGAAGAGACGCAGGAAGAACAGCCGGAGAAAGACCAGGTGGAGATCGCGGCGCAGGAAGTCTATCCAGAACAGGAGGACGCGAACTTGGAGGAAGATGAGGTTTAGGGAACCTACATATGCCAAAATGGAATAGATAGATTACGAAATGGAATGCGGAATAACCCCCCTGCGGGGTTGTGCCGCTTTTTTTATTGGGGATATAATAGGGACAGTGCAAACCGTTTGCGAAGGAGAAGAACATGAGAAAATACATAGCGAAAAGGTGTCTTCAGTTGATTCCGATTTTACTGGGGATTACTTTCCTGTCTTTTTTGCTGACAAATGCAGGAGCGTCGGATGTGGTCAGCCAGATGGAGAGCAATACTGGAACGGTTATGTCGGAGGAGGAAAAACAAAAGCTTCGCGAGGAGCTGGGGCTTGATAAGCCGCTTGTGCAGCAATACGCGCTCTGGCTTTCGGGCGTTTTGACGGGAGATATGGGGGTGTCTTTTGTATCGAAGCGGCCAGTGTTTTCCACTTTTCTGGAGAAGCTTCCGGCTACGATTTACCTGACGGTCACGTCTGTCTTGCTGACTGTTTTCATATCCATTCCGCTGGGCGTTTTGGCGGCGGTCAGGCAGAATAAGTTTACAGATTATCTGATTCGGTTTTTGAGTTTCATTGGAAATTCCATGCCCAACTTTTTTGTGTCCCTGCTGTTGATTTATTTCTTTTCGTTGAAATTGAACTTGCTTCCGGTGATGGGAAACGCGGCTGGATGGAAGAGCGTGATTTTACCCACGCTGACCTTGGCGCTGGCTATGGCCTCTAAATACACCAGGCAGGTGCGGGCCACGGTGTTGGAGGAGCTGAATAAAGATTATGTGCAGGGAGCGCGGGCGCGGGGCGTGGGGGAACGGCGGATTCTCTACTTCAGTGTGCTGAAGTCCGCTATGCTGACCATTGTCACGTTGCTGGCCCTTTCCGTCGGCTCTCTTCTGGGCGGCACAGCCATCGTGGAATCCATCTTCATGTGGGACGGCGTGGGCAAGATGGCGGTGGACGCCATCACCATGCGGGATTATCCGGTGATACAGGCGTATGTAATTTGGATGGCGGTGATTTATGTATGTGTGAATTTGGTGACGGACATTCTCTATCACTATCTGGACCCCAGAATCCGTCTGGGATGGGAGGGCGCATGAGCGTGAAGGAGAAGATAACCGTTCGGAGTCAGAAAGTCCGAAAAGATTATACTAAATATAAAATGATTTTTCTGGGGACGCTGGCGCTGCTGGTTCTTTTGGCGGCGGCGTTGGCCCCGTATCTTGCGCCCTGTGACCCCTATGAGCAAGATCTGGGAAATGCGCTAAAGCCCCCTAGCGCGGCGCATCTTCTGGGGACGGACCGCTATGGAAGGGACATGCTGTCCAGGGTGATTGTGGGAGCGCAGACTACCATTTTCTCAGCGCTTCTGCTGGTGGTTGTCATCACAGCGGTTGGCAGCGCGGTGGGCGTTTTGTGCGGTTATCGCGGAGGGAAAGTGGACGCGTTTCTGATGCGAACGTCGGATGTTTTTCTGGCCTTTCCAGGGATGGTGTTCGCCATTGCGGTGGCCAGCGTCCTAAGCGGCGGAGTTTTGAACGCGGTGTTGGCGCTGGCCTGCATTTCCTGGCCGAAATATGCGCGTATCGCCCGCGGCCAAGTGATGGCAATCAAAAATGCGCCATATATAGCGGCGGCGAAGCTGGCCGGGTCCGGTACGGGGAAGATTCTTCTCAGACATGTGGCGCCCAATATCGCCGGGCCGGTGATTGTGACGGCGGTTTTAGATATTGGGACTATGATTATGGAAATCGCGGGGCTTTCGTTTCTGGGGTTGGGCGCGGCTCCACCCATGGCGGAATGGGGTTCCATGATGAGCAATGGAAGGAGCATGCTGCAGACGTCCCCGTGGGTGATACTGGCGCCGGGGTGCGCGATTTTTCTTACGGTAATGCTGTTTAATCTGGTGGGGGATACGGTGCGGGACATGCTGGACCCCAGGAGCCGTTGACGTTATTTTCAGCATTGAAAATCATAGCCGTCTTCTGGTTCGCCGATTCCATATCCGAGAACTTTTGTCAGTTTTGCCTTCAGTTGGCCAGACCATGTTTTCCAGACGGCGTCCGGCATAGTTCCCGCAATCTGGACGCCGCCCGGCGGCTGCATTTCACCCAATCCGGCAAAATAGTTTAAGCTAAAAAATAGCCGTTATTCTCACCAAAAGAACAGAACGGCTATTTTTTGCGTATATAATTTCAGAATGGCAATGATTGCATCACAAAAGAATATAAAAATATAGTATTACAAAAAGGAATAGACCTGCCACAAAACGGAATGCGGCAAAAACCCCCTATGGGGGTTGTGAAAGGATTTTGATTCCAGGTATAATACTTTAAGAAAGACAGCAAGAAAAAGCAAAGGAGGGACCATGACATTACTATTGGACATGCGGCGCGTAGAGGTCAGCTACAATGGCCGTCCGGCGGTGCAGAATGTGTCCTTACAGATGGAGCCGGGAGAAATCCTGGGGATTGTCGGGGAATCCGGCAGCGGAAAAAGCACGGTTATCAAAGCGGCTATGGGTCTACTGGGAAACGGCGGCGCCGTCACGAAAGGAGACATTTATTACAAGGGCAAGAATGTGCTGTGCGCCAGTGCGGAGGAAATGCGCAAGATGCGGGGCGCGGACATGGGCATGATTTTCCAGAATACCGAGGCGGCGCTTTGCCCCATACGAACCATTGAGGATCAGCTTTACGAAGGGGTTATCCAGCATGAGAAAGCCAGCCGGGAAAAAGTGCGCCGCCGCGCCCTGGATTTATTTGAGAAAATGCGCCTGACGGATGGGGAGCGGATTCTAAAAAGCTATCCTTTTGAATTGTCCGGGGGAATGAATCAGCGGGTGGGCATATTGATGGCCATGATTTTGCGCCCGGCTTTGTTATTCGCGGATGAGCCCACCAGCGCCCTGGACGTGACGGTGCAGGCGCAGGTGGTGAAAGAAATGATGAAGATGAGGGAAATCTACGGTACGGCCATTGCCATCGTCACGCACAACATCGGCGTGGTGGAGCGCATGGCCGATAGCATTGCCGTTATGCATCGGGGACGGGTGGTGGAATATGGGAAAAAGGAGGATGTAATCCGCCGTCCCAAGGAAGACTATACGAAGAAACTGATTGGCGCCACGCTGCGCCTCAACCGGGGATAAGGCTATGGAGAAGATTCTGGAAGTAAAAGAGCTGAAGAAAACGTTTTATAAAAATAAAAAGCCGCTGACGGCGGTGGACGGCGTAACCTTTGACATGGAGCGGGGGGAGTGCTTAGGGCTGGTGGGGGAGAGCGGGTGCGGAAAAAGCACCGTCGCCCGTCTCATCACCCATTTAATTTTCCCAGAGGGCGGAAGCGTTCTCTTAAATGGGCGGGAAACCCTGCATGTAAGGGGAAAAGAGGAGCGTAAGCTGTACCGGCAGATACAGATGGTCTTTCAAACGCCCCAGGATTCCTTCAATCCACGCCGAACTCTGGGAGATGGAATTATGGAGCCATTGCGAAATCAGGGCGTGCCAAGAAAACAGGCCAAAGAGCGGATGCATGAACTGTTGGAAATGGTGGAGCTGGACCGGGAGTTCGCTTCCCGCTATCCCCATGAAGTTAGCGGCGGCCAGTGTCAGCGGGCGGCCATAGCCAGAGCCCTTGCGCCTACTCCTAAAGTGATCATCTGCGACGAGGCCACCAGCGCGCTGGATGTGACCGTACAGGCGCAGATTGTGGAGCTTTTGAAAAAACTACAGAGAGAACAGGGGCTTTCTTTGCTTCTGATTTGCCATGATCTGGCTCTAGTGCAAAAGATGTGCGACCGGGTGGCGGTTATGTATGAGGGGCGCATTGTGGAACGGGGCATTCCCGATGAAGTGATCCGCCATCCAAAAGAAGCGTACACGCAGATGCTGGTGGATGCGGCATTATAAATGAAAAGAGAAAGGATATCACACCTATGAGAAGAAAATATTTTTGGAAAAAGACAGGCGCTGCGCTGCTTGCCCTGGTTGTTTTGGCAGGAGCGCTGACAGGTTGTGGAGGCGATTCCTCCGGCGGTCAGTCTAAGAGCGCGTCAGAGGATGAAGAGGGTAAGGTTTTCTACTACGGCGACACCACGTTTAACGCGGAAAACGACGAGTCCGACGTGAATCCCCACAACGGCTACGCAGGGTGGGCCTGCATCCGCTACGGCATCGGGGAGACGCTGTTCAAATATTCCGACGCAATGGAGCTGGAGCCCTGGCTGGCCACCAAGTACGAGAACATAGATGAGACTACCTGGAAGATTACCCTGCGGGATGGAGTCACATTTACCAGCGGGCGCGCCCTGGACGCGTCAGCGGTCAAGGAATGCCTGGAAAGCCTGGTAGAGACCCATGAGCGGGCGAAAGGAGATTTGAAAATCAAAAAAATCACAGCCCAGGGACAGACATTGACCATCCAGACGGAGAAACCAGTGCCAGCGATGATGAACTATCTCTCCGATCCGTACGGATGCATAATCGACATGGAAGCGGGGATAACCGACGATGGCAACGTATCAGGCACAGGTCCTTACAGAGCCACCAAGGTGGAGACGGACAAGGGGCTGACCCTGGTGAAAAACGAGGATTATTGGAACGGCATGCCCAAGCTGGATACGATTCACGTACAGACCATCACGGATGGCGACACACTGACCATGGCTTTGCAGTCCGGCGAGCTGGACGCGGCGTACGGCCTTCCCTACGCCAGCCTTCCACTTTTTGAAAATGATTCATATTCCATTTCGTCCGTGGAGACGTCCCGTTCGTTTTTCGCCACCATCAATTATGAGACAAAAGCTTTGCAAGACGAGAAGGTGCGCCAAGCCATTGCCAGCGCCATCGACCGGGAAAATTTCACCCAGACGCTGATGGATGGAAACGGAAGCCCAGCGGTGGGACCGTTTCCAGCTAGTTTTGCCTTCGGAGATTCCAAAGTGACGGCGGCGCAGTACGATCCCGAAGCCGCCAGGAAACTTCTGGCCGAGGCGGGCTGGAAGGATACAGACGAAGATGGTTACGTGGACAAAGACGGGGAGAAGTTAACCCTTCGTTGGCTGACCTATCCCAGCCGTCAGGAGCTGCCTCTGCTGGCGGAAAGCGTGCAGGCCACAATGAAAGACGTCGGCATAGATCTGGAAGTGAACTGCACAGCCAATTCGGCGGATTTTCTGGACAGCGGCGACTGGGACATCTACGCCAGCGCCATGGTGACGGCGCCCACGGGAGATCCGGAATATTTCTTCACAACCCACTGCCTGGACGACTCTTCCAAGAATTGGGGTGGCTACCACAGCGATAAACTGGAAGAATTGGAGAACAAAATGAGCGGCGCCTTCGACACGGACAAACGCTCTGACCTGGCGGTGCAGATGGTGCAGACGATTTTGGACGACAATGGATTTATCTTCGCCTCCCATTTGAGAATGTCCATGGTGTCCAAGAAGGGCGTGACTGGGCTTAAGGCATATCCCTGCGATTATTATGAGATTACAGCGGATTTGGATAAGAACTAAGGCGCTTGACAAAATTATTGTAATGCTATATATTTTATGGAAAGAAAAATCTTTAGGGAGGATATGGAAAATGAAGAAATGTTTGAAAAGTGCGTTGTTTGTGTTGCTGTTTGTGTTAACTTTGCGAGTTGCGCCGGTTTGCGCCGAGGCGGCTACGTTCCAAAGCGTGCCACTTTCTTTCCCGGAGGCAAGTGATGAAGGGCAAAAGGATTTGGAAAAATTAAAGATTGGCAGTAAATATTTTTGGATCCGCGATTACAAGCTATTCTACAGCGCATCCCCAAAAGCGAAGGGCCAGAAGATTGCCAATAACATTTACGGCGCGGTAACAGATGGGAAAGTCATTTACTTTGCAAGGCGTTCGAGCACAACCCCAAAGGCGACAGTGTATAGTTATACGGTGAAAAATAAGAAAAAGAAATCATTTGGCAATGTAAAGGACGTCAGCAGCGTAATCGGATGCGTGGGAGGAAAAGTATATCTGGCTGGAGTGGACGCCCTGGGCAAAGGAAAAGTGATTAAATTTGATCCAAAGTCAAAAAAAGCGTCTGAAAAAACCGTTTCGTATCGTCTGGACTCTGGGATCAGTTACGGCAGATATGCGACAGGTTGGGAAATGGTTTTTGATGGAGACAACAGTTATACGAGCGACTTATATCTGCATGACCTGATTACCGGAAAGGGCAAATGCATTGCAAAGAACGGAGCGGGCTATAATACGTGCTTTACAAAGAATAAACTCTATTATAAACAGGAGTATTACAAAAAAGACCCGTCGACGAAACAACTGAAGTACAAGGGATCTAAGATTTATACCTATAATCTGAAAACCGGAAAGAAAACGGCCGTCACAAAGATGTTAAACATCTACACAATAACAAAGCTTACGCCCAGTTATGTGAAGTATATGCAGCAAGGCACAGGTAAACTCAGAACTGTTAAATTTTAGGCGTAGCTGAAGTTAGAAAAAAGCCAGCCTGCAATCCCCCTGGGGGGCTTGCGGACCGGCTTTTTTTTTGATAAATTAAACTGGAGAATTTTTCTATGATTTTGGAAAGGAGAATGCGATAATATGGCATTTACGATAGGTAATCTGATGGCGGACCCCGGAGAGAAGCTCAGCGGGGAGTTGGTTTTAGGCGGTGGAGAGTTTCGGCTTCCGGCGGCGGTGATTCACGGAGAACGGCCAGGGAAGACCATATTGATTACGGCGGGCGTTCACAGTGGAGAATACGTGGGCATTCAGGCGGCCATTGACCTGGTTCGGGAGTTGGAGGTGGGGAAGGTGGCCGGGACCATTGTGGTTGTGAAGGTAATAAACCGCCCGGCTTTTGAGCGGCGAAAAGGCAGTATGGGCCTCTCAGATGGGAAGAACCTGAACCGGGTTTTCCCTGGAGACGCAGAAGGGACAGAGATGGAGCGGCTGGCCCATGCCATTTCCCAGGAGGTTTTCCCGTTGGCGGATTACTATATAGATCTGCACAGCGGCGACGATTATGAGGAGCTGACTCCCTACGTCTACTATGCCGGCGTGGCCAGCGAAGAGACGGTGGATCAGTCCCGCAAGATGGCGGCGTGGGTGGACGTTCCCTATATGGTGCGCTCCAATGTGGGATCCGGCGGCGCCTACAACTACGCTGCGTCCCAGGGGATTCCCAGCGTCTTAATCGAACGGGGTGGCATGGGATCCTGGAGTGAGGAAGAAGCCCATTCCACCCGGCGGGACGTGCGCAATATCTTGTGCAATCTGGGAATTTACCAGGATGAGAAGGACTACCGGAAACATTATCCTCTGGATGTGGTGGATGTCTGCTACCAACATGCATCCCATGGTGGCCTCTGGTATCCCTTTAAAAAAGTGGGGGATATGGTCTCCCAGGGAGAATTCATCGGAGAGGTGCGCAACTACGAGGGGAATCCGGTGGAGGGCTGCTGGGCCGAGGCCGATGGGGTAATTCTTTATCAGACCGGGTCGCTGCAGGTTCTGGAAGAGGGTCCAATGATTGCCTATGGGCGCATTTCCCGGGAATTTGACAGCCGTAAGGAGCGGATTACCAAATACTGGGGAAAAAGAAGCGACAGTTTTCTGGAACAAAGGCGTTCAGAATTGCACAGCCCTTTGGCCGGGCGTTGGCGGGAAGCCATCGGTGAGCGGCTGCCCCAAGGGGAAAAGCTTAAGATTCTGGATGTGGGCTGCGGCACGGGATTTTTCACCATTTTATTGGCGAAAGAGGGACATGAAGTCATCGGGACGGATCTGACGCCCCAAATGCAGGAACACTCCGTTACGTTGGCGAGGGAAGAGGGCGTGGACTGCCAGTTCCTTGTGATGGATGCGGAAAACTTAGATTTCCCCGATGCGTCTTTCGACGTGATTATATCCAGAAATCTGACCTGGACCCTGCCCCATGCGGAACAGGCTTATGGAGAGTGGGCGCGGGTGTTGAGAAAGGGCGGCATGATTCTGAATTTTGACGCCAATTACGGTCTCAGCAATTTTGCAGACACATCGGCGCTGCCCCAGGAGCACGCCCACCACAAGCTGGGAAATGAGATGATGCAGGAATGTGAGGAGATTAAGCGGCAACTTCCCATCAGCACGTACAACCGCCCGGCCTGGGATATATCGGTTCTGGGCCAGCTCGGCATGCGAGAATTCGCCCTGGATCTGGATATGGGCAAGCGAATCTATGTGGAAAAAGATGAATTTTATAATCCCACGCCGTTGTTTATGATTTGCGCCAGGAAGGGACAGTAGGCGCCAGGAAAAGCATTTGAAAAAAATCCGGATCGCATATTGCTGCGGTTCGGTTTTTTTTGTGTGTATAAACTTATGATTTTTTATTTTTATACCGAAATTATAATAGATGCATTTGAAAGGTTAAAGAATGTTTAATATTAAATATTTGGAATATTTTATTGTGAGTGCGGACATGGGGTCTTTTAGTAAAGCGGCTACCGTTTTGTACACGACGCAGTCCAACATCAGCAAAGGGATCAAAACCCTGGAGGAGTACGTGGGGGATGCGCTGTTTGTGCGGAAGGCCAAGGGCATTGCGCTTACGCCCCAGGGAAAGCACGTTTATAAATACGCCAGCCGGATTATGGAAGACATGGGGGCATTGAGAGATTTCACCAAGAACAGCCGGGAGAAATGGATTCACATTGTCACCAATCCCAGTTCCTGGGTGGCGGATCGTTTTGTGGAGTTCTACAACCTTCACAGTCAGGAAAACTTTCACTGGCGGATACTTACCGGCAGCGTGGAATATATTATGCGGCGGGTGGCGGATTATAAGGACGAGCTGGGGCTTGTGTACGTGATGGAGGGAAAGAAAGCTTCTTTTCAGTACATGCTCTCCAGGAATCATCTGGAATTCACGTCGCTGGCGCAGGCGGAGCCAATGATTTATCTGGGAAAAGGGCATTCGCAAGATCTGACGGAGACGGATATGCAGAATCTGCGTTTTGTCCAGGGCTACCGGGATGCGTTCAGCCAGAGCGACCATTGGATTATCCCAAACGGCAAAGAGGAAGAGCGGTCCCACAGGGATGTGGCGGTGGTCACCAACAGCGACTATATTATGGAACGTCTGCTGTTAAATAGCCAGATGGCCAATATTAGCACAAATTACCTGACGGACGATGAACACCGCATCGTGGCGGATGGCATACCATTGCACAGGTCCGGGGACCAGGGCCAGAAGGACGATGCAGTGTTCTTCGGATACCTGAAAAGGGAAAAGGAAGCGCTGAGCAAATGGGCCCAGGCGTTTATCAGCTATATGCAGGAAGTTTTGGGGTGATTTTTAATCTTGTAGGAAGTTCCGTTTTCTATGAGTTTAAATGCGCTTCGGGCAAAAGAGCGCTGTGGCGCAAGATTCTATTTTGCATGGGCTGTGGATTTTTCCACCGTAGCCATGTATAATTCGATTAACATAAGATGGCGGCGCGCGGGAAAGGCGGGTGCGGGAAAGATGGAGTTTACATCCAATTATGATAAACAATGCGAAGAGTGGCGGCAGAAGTTTTTGGGTATGAATCAGGAAGAAATCTGTGCAAAACTTCCGGAAATACAGGAAGATGAAAGCGATTTGACGCTGTGGCATTTCGGCAGGCAGTTTGCGGTCAGCAAAGACACTGGGGATATCCGTGCGTTGTCGGATGACGGGCCGGTGGACGCCATGGCGAAAATGAATATTTACACACTGTTCTGGTATGCTAAGAAAGACGCTGCACATATGGGGGAATGGCTTCCCTACCGGGAGCTGAAGTCCGCCGCGCCCTTCGGGGCCGCGTTTCAAAGGGGAGTTCTGGAACCCATAGCGGCGACCTTTTCAGGCAAAAGCGATCTGTTGGCGGAAGCGGTGAAAACGCTGCGGGGTGAGCGGTTATCCGCCACGGGCTTTCTTCTGTGGGCGTTCCTGTGCATTCCGGTGAAATTAAATTTCTGGGATGCGGACGATGAATTTCCGGCGCAGGCCAATCTGTTGTTCGACGGCAATTCAACGGATTTCAACCATGTGGAAAGCATCGCCACCATTGCTACGGAATGTATGCACCAGTTGGCGGACGCTGCTGGGCTGAAGCTGAAAGGCAGCCCGTTTTACCGTTTCTAGGCAAAAAGAGGTGAGAAGACATGCGAGGAGAAAGCCAGGCGGTGAAATATACGGTGAAAGACAGCGTGTTTACTTCGCTTTTCCGGGAAAAGAAATATTTAATGCAGTTATACAGAACGCTGCACCCAGAGGATGAGGAGACGACGGAGGAAGGACTGACGGATATAACCATAAAGAACGTGCTGGTGAACGGAACGTACAACGATCTGGGATTTATGGCGGGAAATAAGCTTCTGATACTGGTGGAGGCGCAGGCCACGTGGACGATGAATATTATTGTAAGGGCGCTGCTGTATCTGTCGCAGACATACCAGGATTATTTTGAAACCAGGGGCGCGGACTTATATGGAAGTAAGAAAGTGGAGCTGCCCAAACCAGAGCTATATGTAATCTATACAGGAGATAGGCTAGATAGACCGGAGACGGTGCGGCTGACGGAAGAGTTCTTTAAAGGAGAGGAGAGCGCCATAGAGGTGAAAGTGAGAATGCTCTATGGGGACGAATCCTGGGGAAACAAGGATATAGATGAGGAAAGAGACATTATAAGCCAGTATATAGCGTTTACGAAAGTGTATAACGAACAGAGAAAGCTATATGCGAGG
The DNA here is from genome assembly GCA_910588775.1 of uncultured Lachnospiraceae bacterium. GTDB lineage: Bacteria > Bacillota > Clostridia > Lachnospirales > Lachnospiraceae > MGBC164599. The sequence continues at coordinate 7,749 of CAJURH010000027.1, read as the reverse complement.
ACCAAGAAAACGATAACGGAGACGATTCGGATATGTAAAGACAGGAATTTGCTGAAAGAATATTTGGAAAGTCGTGAAAGGGAGGTGAAGGACATAATGTTCACGTTGTTTGACGAAGAACGGGCGATAGAGATTCACGTTGCGAATATAGCGAAGGAAGCGGCGGAAAAAGCAGCGAAAGAGGCGGCGGAAAAAGCGGCGAGAGAGGCGGCGGAAAAAGCAGCGAGAGAGGCAAAAGAAGCGGCGGAAAAAGCGGAAAAAGCGGCGAAAGAGGCGGCGGAAAAAGCGGCGAGAGAGGCAGCGGAAAAAGCGGCAAGAGAAACGGAAAAAGCGGCCATAGAGAAGATGATGAAAAAAGGCAAGATGACGGTGGAGGAAATAGCGGACTGTTTCACGAATTTTTCCTTGGAGGAGATTCGGCGGATGGAAAAAGATCTTGCGCAGGCGATGAAATAAGGGGAAAGAGGACTTCAATCCTGCAATATTGCAGGGAAGCCATGGCACACATAATTAAGAAGAAAGTTGCATTTCAGGAGGTTGGCGATGAGGCAATGTATAGATTCAGACAACATGCATAGAAGATTAAGGAAAATCATTGGTCAGGTGCAGGCCATAGACCGGATGATAGATGAGGACATTCCCTGCGAGGATATTCTTTCCCAAATGAATGCGGCCAAGTCGGCGCTTCATAAGGCGGGACAGGTGGTTTTAGAAGGACATATCCGCCACTGTGTCCGGGACGGCATTGAACATGGGGACGCGGAGAAGACGATTGAAGGGTTTACAAAGGCGGTGGAACGCTTCTCAAATATGTCTTAAAAGGGTGGAAAATTTTTGAAAACAACCTTTTTTTGTTTGGGTTTTTGACGCATCCTTTGACGATTGGTCTGGTATACTTTGTTTAAGCTCAAAAATAAAGCGGCATAAGCAAGTTCAAAAGCGTATCATAACTTTTCATATCTGGGGTCAGAACCTGAAAATTCAATTTGTGTATTGCGGTTCAATGCTTAATGTAATATAATAAATAGAGCATAAAATCAAGGAAGTTTACATTCTGTTTACTGCATAAAGTGCATTTACAGTAAGGGGAAGCTTTCCAGAAAGAGGGCCAAATACATGACTGAAAAAGAATTCCATAAACTGCGGCGGCGGGACCTTCTGCAACTGCTGGTAGCACAGGGTAAAGAAAATATCCAATTGCAGGCAGAATTTGATGAAACAAAAGGGGAGCTGGCTCAGTTTCAGGAAAGTTATGAAAGGTTGAAAGCGAAGCTGGATGAGAAGGACGCTCGTTTTCAGGAAAGTAACGAGAGGCTGAAAGCGAAGCTGAATGAGAAAGACGCTCTGATTGAGAAATTAAAGGGGCGGCTGGATCAGAAGGATGCCAGGATTCAACAACTGCGGGAGCAGATGGAAGAATGGCTGACCAGCAGGCGGATTGAACTGGAGGATGCCGGCTCCATTGCGGAGGCAGCGCTTCGGCTGAACGGCATCTTTGATGTGGCGCAGCAGGCGGCGGAGCAGTACCTGTATAATATCCGGGTGAACAGAGGTCTGGAGAAAAGCGATTTATCGCAGGAAATGAAACTGGACCCAGAGCCGGAAGAAGAGGAGTTAGACTTTGGGCTGGATACGGAGCCAGAATTAGAATTGGAACCGGATCCAGAGGCTGAGTCAGAACCAAAAGACAGGGAAGATCTTAAGCCTGAGGATGAACAGTACGGAAGGGATGGGCATGGAAGCGAAGAAGCTTGAGGTCCCTAGCTTAGAGCTGCTAGAGGCGGAACTGAAAAAAGAACAGTATAAGAAGAACTACAGCCGTGTGCTGCGGAGTACGATTTTCTCACTCCTGGTGGTGGCGGCGATTGCGGTTCTGGTGGCGGTGTTGCTGCTTCCGGTGCTGCAAATCAATGGAACTTCTATGACGGAGACTTTGCAGAATGAGGATATTGTGATTGCGATTAGCAGTTCTAAATATAAGACGGGCGATGTCATAGCGTTCTATTATAACAATAACATCCTGGTCAAGCGGGTGATTGCAGCCGCGGGGGACTGGGTGGATATTGACGGGGACGGCAGCGTATATGTGAATGATAAGCTGTTGGATGAACCCTATATCAGTGAGAAAGCCTTGGGCGATTGCAATATAGACCTACCGTATCAGGTGCCGGAAGGCAAATGCTTTGTGATGGGAGATCACCGGGCCACCAGCATAGATAGCCGGAATACGGCGGTAGGCTGTGTGGGAAGCGACATGGTTGTGGGCAGAATATTATTTCGAGCCTGGCCATTGTCGGAGATCGGGTTTATAAAATAATGATTTAGAATAGGTACAAGGAAGGGGGCAGCAATTCATGAAATTTTTAACACAGGCCGCGAAGGTCCGTAACGAACAGAAAAAGGATAAGCGCCGGCTGGCAGTTTTCCTGTGCCTGGCTGCTGTTGTTGCATTAGGCACGGCCGCCGCATTGAAAATGTACGGCCAGGCCATGTCGCACAAAGATAAGCGGCTTATCTGCCAGTTGGAGGCGCACCAGCACACAGAAGGGTGCTACGATGGGGATAAGGTGGTTTGCGGATACGCAGATTACATTGTACATACCCATAACGACGACTGCTACGACGGGGACGGCAATCTGGCATGTCACCTGCTGGAAGCGGCGGCGCATACACATACGGACGAGTGCTATTCTGAAGAGGAAGTTCTCGTATGTAAGGAAGAAGAGCAGGCGCATGAACATACAGATGCCTGCTACGTACCGGAAAAAGGGGATCTTCAGTGCCAGTTGGAAGAACATATCCATGCAGAGGAATGCTATGACGCTGAGACTGGCGAACTGATTTGTCAAATAGAAGAGCATCAACATGATGATGGATGTTATGTATGGGAAGAAAAGCTTACCTGCGCTTATGCATCCCAGGGACATCTTCATGACGGCAGCTGTTACGCCAAGGAAAAAGGCGATTTGCAGTGTCAGTATGAAGAACATGCCCACGCAGAAGAATGCTACGATGAGAATGGCCAGTTGATTTGTCAGCTTGAAGAGCATACCCATGAGGATGCCTGCTATACATGGAATGACGTGTTGACATGCCAGCTTGAAGAGCAGCCGGCAGGGCATACCCATACAGAGGCTTGTTATGAGAAAAACAAAGTCCTCATATGCGGTCAGTTGGAACTGCACGCCCATGATGAGAATTGCCTGGATGAGAATGGGGCTTTGGTGTGCGGATTGTTGGAGCTGAAAGAGCATACCCATCAGGAAGAATGCTTTGAAACAGTGGAGCTGACCGATGAGGAAGTGGCGGCGAAGCTGGAGAAGGAAAAGCTGGAAAACGCATTTCATGAAGAAGATGCAAACGAGCCGGAAGATGAAATGGGTAGCGTGTCAGAGGATGAGAGCGTATCTGGAGACAGCATATCAGGAGATAGTGTATCGGGAGATAATGTGTCTGAAAATGATGCGGATGCACATGTGCACGATGAGTCTTGTTATGACGCTGCGGGTGGATTGATGTGCGGATACGAGGATATTAAAGAGCCGGAGATCATCAAGACATATAAAGATGATTCGTATGTTGTCACAGCAAAATACACTCAAAAAGCCGACATCCCGGAAAAAGCAGAACTGAGAGCAGAACTGATCACTGCAGAAAGCGGCAAAGAACATTACGCAGAACGGGAAGCGGAGATAAGGCGAGCGCTGGAAGATGACAGCGTTAGCATGAACGCCCTGTTCAAGATTGGCTTCTATGTGGATGAAGAAGAAGTTGAGCCGAAAAATGATGTGATCATCACAGTGCAGTTCCTTGATGAAAATGGTATGAAAGACGGAAGCCCTATAGCAGTTGTTCATTTTGCAGAAGGGGGCAGCGAGGTCATAAATGGCGGTAAAGCAAAAGACAAGAGCACAACATTCAAGACAAGAAGTTTTTCAGAGTTTGGGATTGTCGAAGGATATGAGGTGAAGGAAGAAGGCCGAAGGGAAAAAAAAGCTGAAGAGAAGCAGTATGAGGATAAACTCATAGAAGTTTCTGAAAGCTGTGAATATAACAACGATATGTTCCAGGCTACATTTCATATCAAAGGTGAAGTAAAACTGCCGGCAGATCTAGTGAAAATGATCGAAGAGGGCAAAACAAAAAAAGATAAAAAGACTTCGGAAGTGTCCGAAAATACAGAAGCTGTTGAGGAAACCATGGACGCTTCCGATGTTGAAAATGATGAAGTGACGGACAATGCGTTAGGTGAAGATGCAAAAGAAAGCGAGGAAGTCTCCACAGACGCAGTAGAGGAAGAGGAGACGGAAGACGCAGAGATAAGCGATGAAGCTCAAGAGGAAAACGGGAGCGAAGATGAAATAATAGGATCTGAAGAAGAGGATTCAAATGAAGAAGCGGCAGATTCTGAAAGTAAAGCGGAAGACAGTGAAATAAGTGCTGATAAACCAAGTTCCGCACCTGAAGAGAAGTTGGAATTCCGGGTAGAGCCGATAGATGAAAGCACAGAAAAATACGCGGAAGATTACTCCACAGTGATGGCGTATATGGATGAAATAGGCGCGGCAGAAGATCAGATCATGCAGCAGGTTATGGCTTACACCCTGACATGTAATGATGTGGAACTTGATTTGTCAGATTGTAAAGTAACAGCGCAGATCAAGCCCTCACGTTCATTAAAGAAAGCGGCTAGTAATACAGAGGATGCGACTTCAGATGATGGAGAAGAAGAGAGCGAAGTTACATTATCTGTTATTCAGGCAGTGACGAATTCAGAAGAGTCAGATTCTGCGGATGGAATGACAGAAGAGGATACATCTGCAGATACAGTTGAAAAGATTGGCAAGGTTATAGCAGCGGCTCCAGTTAATGAACTAACTGAGCCTATGATGGTCGATCTGGTGACGGAAGAGGATACATCTGGTGTTGTTGCACTTTCTGGGAATAGCCAGGCAAACCCGAAGTTTACGGTAGAGTATTATGCATACATTGATGAACTTTCTACAAAAGATACCACTGGAAGTGAGGCTAAAGAAGGAGAGATTTCTGTTATTGATACATCAAATAAAAAGCTGCCAGCAAATAGTAGCTTAAATCGAAAAAAAGGGATTTCTGTGAAGAGTGATGGTACACTTAAAACAGAAAAAAAATTAACAGAGATTTATTCATCGGGTGAATATAATTATGTTCAATCTCCAGGAATGATGTATTTTAATAAGATTGCTAAAAATATTAACTATGTCTTGCAAAGCATAGAGGTAACGAGGAAAGATCAGACTGTTCCGGAGTCGTATCCGTTAGCAAATTTAGAAAAAGGTAAAGAATATCATTTCACAAATAAGCAAGATACAGCAGATAAATATGATGATTTTATATTGATTACAGAGGGTGCGACCATTCGATTGATATATGGATTGGATGAAAAAGCTGTAAACGCTGGTGTGAATTTTTATGATTATGATATTTCAGACGGCAAAACGTATATAAAGGACAATGCTAACCAGCTGGTTGAAACAAGTCGTACAGCCACCACACATGATAGTGGAACGCCATGGTATATGTATACCTTTAAAGAAGGTATTAATAGTTTCGCTGGGACGTTTTGAAGATGCCAGGAAATTCTACGACGATACCGTGGAATTGTACTTCCAGGAGCAAGGATTGCACCCATCTGCCCGTTTGATGGAGCTTTTAGACAGATTGGGCGCCCAGATTGGCCATCATTATGCCGTTCTGGATGATATCCAGGCGAAGCTGTCCGAAAACAGGGAAAAAGGCGGCGGCTATCTGTGTTCTTATCCGGTATTTCAGGGCATTTACCGTATGGTAGAGCGCATGATGGAGCGCGGCGGTCAGTCGGTCTATCTGATGCTTTGCACAGTGGTGGATAGTAAAGGCAATCCTATGAAAGAATGCGCCATGTTGGATGAACTGTCCGAGCGGTTGGAGGAAGCCATATGCAGTTCCGTGCGCCATAGCGACGCCATTAATAAATATGGCAAGGGACAGTATCTGATACTCTTATTAAACACCACACGCGAAAACTGTCGAGTCCTTCAGAAAAGGATCAACTACCATTTTATTGTGGGACGGCAGCGTACAGGCATCCAATATTATGTAAATAGCGTAGTCTGTACGCCGGATAAGGGAAAACTCATTGTGGATAAAGGAAAGTGATAGGCATGGAAAAATCGCAATGGTATATAGGCACGCCAAATGGCGTGGTATTATGTGTTGATCGTGTGCAGGAACGTCAATTCAGCGGTAGGCTGTATCATGCTTACAGTATGGAAGCGTTGCAGATCACCAGTTTGGAGCAGATGCTATTTAGGCTGGAAGAATTTTATGATTCCATTAATTTTCCCCATCCAACAACCAATAATCGTACGTTTCAGGGTGAAACGCAAATTACAAATCTCAGGGAAGAAAGGGCAAAAATCATGAGCGATGAAGAATTACTGCGTAAACATGGAGACCTGGGGACATTTATCATCCGTGTACAGCATAGACAAAACAGTAGTTGGCAGGGGCGGATCACCTGGATGGACAGGGATAAGACCGTATACTTTCGTTCCATGTGGGAAATGCTGAAGCTGCTGGCCAGCGCATTGGACACCGTAAATGGACAGGAAGAAAGTTTGGAAGAATTGGACTGGCCGGAAGAAGAGATTTAGAGATAGGGAATAGGTACAGCCGCTCAGGAGGAGCGGCTGTTTGTTATGGGGTTTCGCTTGAAATGTAATTGTTTGTATGTTATATTAAAAATGAATTTTGTATGATATTTTGATAAACGTAAATAAATATACATAAGGAAGGTTAAATTTGAAACTCAAAAAAGAACTGTGCGATAAATTTCCATCTGTATTGAGGAAAAGACTGCTTAGCGGTGAACTGGAGCTTCCGGATACGGCAAAATTCTCATACGAACCAATACAAGCGTATCGGGTTGTTGAAAGAGAAAAGGAGGATTATAGGGAAATTGACAGGGATGATTTTCGTTCCTATTATGAATTAAAGAAAACACCAAAGAAACCGAGAGGGGTTAGAGACATAACGAAGAATCCCAATTATTATGGTGTGTCTCTATTTTTAGACAGGAAAAGTGTTGAACAGCAGATGAAATTTCCCAGGCCAAATAAAAAGATGGCGGTGGGATATATCAAGCAAGAGGGTGGACCACAGGAAACGAATACGAAGACAAAGCATGTCTGCTGGTGGCTTTTTGAGGATGCGGATGTGACTGGATTTTGTTTGGAGGAATAGTTATGGATAGGGAATTGTGCTTTAAAATCGCCGATAGAGAATTGTATCTTGAGAAAATATTGGTAGAGTATACGGGCATCCCGATTTTCTTCCTGTGCAAAGATGAAGATGCATATTTTCTCGCAGTCTGTGAAGACCTTGATCATTTAAATTATATTATTGTAGAAAACACACATTTGGATGTGTATAATTTGCTAAATGGAAATATATCCATGCGGGATGCCATCCTTAAGCAGAAAAAGTATTGGGAAGTAATTTCGGGAGAAGAAATAGAGGAAGATTGTGTGACGGAATATGCCATGTCAGAGTTCCATTGTGATGCATTGCCTGAGAAGGATGCGCCTTTTGAAATTCTGACGGATGATATAAAAAGGTATGTGCAAGAATTCAACAGAGCTTTTCTGGGAGTTGATTCCTTTGAAACATTTTCCGGGAATCTTTCAGTAGATATAGACTTGGAGATGGATTATTCCATAGATATTGCCG
>CAJURH010000026.1 GCA_910588775.1 uncultured Lachnospiraceae bacterium | reverse complement strand
CAGTTGGTAGAGCAGAGGACTGAAAATCCTCGTGTCTCTGGTTCGATTCCGGAACCAGGCATTTTGTGGGATATTAGCTCAGTTGGTAGAGCACTTGACTTTTAATCAAGTTGTCCGGGGTTCGAATCCCCGATGCTTCAGTACAGTGTTGAAGTAGTGGACATACATAGAAAATCACCTTTTATTTATAGTGAATAATAAGGTGATTTTTTTGATTAATTATAAGGGCGGTGGAAAAATGATTACAACAATTACCTTAAATGCGTCCGTTGATAAAGCATATTATATGGGTAAGAAAATAGAAAATGGTAAAGTAATGAGGGTGAAATCCGTACGAAATACTGCTGGAGGAAAAGGCCTGAATGTAGCCAGAATTGTGAACTTATGCGGAGAGAATGTTTTAGCAACCGGATTGGTAGGCGGCTACAATGGAGCGTATTTAGAAAGTCTTCTGGACGAAGATGGCATTCATCATGATTTTGATCATATAAAAGGAGAGACAAGAAGCTGCATTAACATTCTGGATGATGAATATGGTTCAACAGAATATTTGGAACCTGGCTGTGATGTTACAGAGGAGGAAGAGCAAAGTTTTTTAAATAGATTTCCAACGATAATTGAACAGAGTTCGATGGTTACGATATCGGGAAGCATCCCAAAAGGAATGTCGAAAGATATTTATAAGACAATGATTTTAATGGCCAAAAATGCAGGAAAACAGGTTATCTTGGATACAAGTGGAGAATTGTTGGAAAAGGGAATTGAGGCGTCTCCAACAGTGGTGAAACCCAATAAGGATGAAATGGAGATGCTTTTTCATACGAAGATCGAGAACATAGATGACGTTATTTCAAATGCAAAGAAGATTATGAATCATGGAATTCCCTATGTAGTAATTTCCCTTGGAGGGGATGGAGCATTGATGCTCTGTGAAAAAGGTGTTTTTGTTGGAAAGCCGCCTAAAATGGAGGCAGTCAATACTGTTGGATGTGGAGATTCTATGGTAGGAGCGTTAGCAGTGGCATTTTATAGGAATTACGGACCTGAGAAAGCGCTTCAGTTTGCGGTTGCAATCGCTTCTGCAAATGCATTATCTCCAAATACAGGTAATTTTGACACGGAAACCTATCAAAATTTGATTCAGAATATAGAAGTAGTAGAATACAAATAGTTTTTGATACAGGATAATTTGAAACTATGTTATTGAAGATGGCATGATTTATTTTGCCGATATATCTATAAGTTAAATAGCCGAAAAAATAACACTGTGAATCCAAAAAGCCATTAAGATGTAAAATCCCACGAAGAAAGGGTACACTTCCAGAAGGGGATATGTGGATAACAGATGTCAAAAGAAAATCACTAAGATTTCCGAGGGAGAGCAAGCAATAAAGTTCCTTATGTTAAACGGAAACGGCGGTAAACCAGTATTGTAAAGGCGAGATCAAATAAGAAAAGCGAAGAAGCGGCGACTAATATAAGGTCACCGCTTCATCTGCGTTATACAGTATAAAAGCATAAGAATGTTGCCGGAATCTCTTGTATTTTAGAATGCTTAATAGTATGATAAATTTAAGTTTATGCTTGCTGCACGAAAAACACAAAGTGTATTGAGAGAGGAATCAAGGGATATGAAGATATACGATATTTCCAAAGAACTTTTTTCTGCCCCGGTCTATCCAGGCGATCCTGTGCCGTCCGTAGAAACATTACTGTCAATGAGAAAAAAACATCCAGATTCTTGCCAATTATCTAGACTTACAATGGGAAGTCACAGCGGAACCCATTTGGATGCGCCTCTTCATTATTATAAAAATGGGTTGGATGTATCGGAGTTGGATCTGTACCGCTGTGTAGGTCCATGCAAAGTTGTGCAGGGAAAGGGGGAGTTATTGCCAAAGGAAGTGGAAGAATTTTTGGAAGACGGGACAAAAAGGCTTCTGATAAAGGGAGAAAATACTCTGATTTCGCGGGAATGCGCCCGGGCGGCTGTGCACAGCGGTCTATACTGCCTGGGAATAGAAGGGATGACCGTGGGCCTTCCCAGCGATCCGTCGGAAGTGCACCAGGAGCTTTTAGGATCGCAAGTGGTTATTCTGGAGTCTTTGGATTTAAGTGGGGTGAGCTGTGGAAACTATTTTCTCGCTGCGCAACCTCTGAAAGTGCGCGGTTTGGACGGATCGCCAATTCGCGCAATCTTGCTGGAAGGAATGGTATAGGACATGAAGAAATTAGTGTTGGCAGAGAAACCCTCAGTGGCGCGGGATATTGCCCGTGTGTTAAAATGTGGAAAAAAATTAAACGGCAGCATAGAAGGCAAGGATTACGTGGTCACTTGGGCTTTGGGGCATCTGGTGACTCTGGCAGACCCAGAAGGTTACGATAAAAAGTACCGGGAATGGAAAATGGAAGATCTCCCTATGATTCCGAAAAAAATGGAGTTGGTTGTGATTAAGCAGACGGCGAAACAATACCAGGCGGTAAAATCCCAGCTTTTCCGCAGCGATGTGGGAGAGATCATCATCGCCACTGATGCCGGAAGAGAAGGAGAACTGGTGGCGCGGTGGATTTTGGAAAAATCCGGATGTCGCAAACCTATAAAGAGGCTGTGGATTTCCTCTGTAACAGATAAAGCCATCCGGGAAGGATTTACCCATTTAAAAGACGGCCGACAGTATCAGAACTTGTATGCCGCCGCCACTTGTCGGGCGCAGGCGGACTGGCTGGTGGGCATCAACGCCACTCGCGCTCTTACCTGCAAGTACAACGCTCAACTTTCCTGCGGAAGAGTTCAAACCCCCACTCTGGCCATGATTGCGAAAAGGGAGGAAGAAATCCGCAAATTTCAGCCCAAAGAGTATTACGGCGTTACGGTGAAGGCTGGCGGCATTGAATGGACCTGGCAGGAAGAGAAGAGCAAAAGCAGCCGTACATTTTCCAAGGAGAGGGCCCAGGAAGCGCTAGAGGCCGTTGCCGGAAAGAGCCTGAAGGTTGTTTCCGTGGAAAAAAAGGGGAAGAAAACATTCGCCCCAGGGCTTTACGATCTGACAGAGCTTCAGAGAGACGCCAACAGGCGGTTTGGTTACTCTGCAAAAGAAACTTTGAATATCATGCAACGGTTGTACGAGAATCACAAAGTCCTCACTTATCCCCGTACAGATTCCCGTTACATTGGTAGCGATGTGGTAGGAACGTTGAAAGAGCGTCTGAAAGCCATCAGCATTGGGCCGTATCGAAGTCTGGCGGGCCCCCTGTCTATGAAGCCGCTGAAGACCAATTCCTCTTTTGTAAACGACAGTAAAGTTAGCGATCATCATGCCATCATTCCCACAGAGCAGTTTGTCCAGTTGGAGCATATGACGGCGGAGGAGCGGAAAATTTACGATTTAGTGGTGCGTCGTTTCCTGAGTGTGTTGTATCCGCCTTTTGAGTACCAGCAGAGCAGCCTTGTGGCAAAATGCGGAGAATACGCTTTTATAGCGCGGGGAAAAGAAGTCACCTCACCCGGTTGGAAAGCGGTATATGAGAACCAGGTGGAGGATTGGGAGGAAGACGAGCAAGGCGAAAACGATAAGCCAGTGCAACAGAATCTGCCTCCCATGGAAAAGGGCAAAGCGCTGAAAGCGGACGCGGTGCGAATCACTTCTGGGAAAACAAAGCCGCCAGCGTACTTTAACGAGGCAACGCTTCTGTCCGCCATGGAAAATCCTGTGAAGTACATGGAATCTCAGGACGCGAAGGCCAGAAAAACACTGGGCGAGACAGGCGGACTGGGTACGGTGGCCACCCGGGCGGACATTATAGAGAAATTGTTTCATTCCTTTATGATGGAAAAACAAGGCCAGGAAATCCGGCTCACATCCAAGGCAAAGCAACTTCTGGAACTGGTGCCGGAGGATCTGAAAAAGCCAGAACTGACAGCGGACTGGGAAATGCGCCTCGGCAGCATTGCCAAAGGCGGTTTGAAGAAGGACGATTTCCTAGGGGATATCCAGGGCTACACCCAGGAGCTAATTCGTCAGATACGGGCCGGAGAGGGCACGTTCCGCCACGATAATCTGACGAATGCCAAATGTCCTGTGTGTGGCAAACGGATGTTGGCGGTCAACGGCAAGAACGCTCGTCTGCTGGTGTGTCAAGACAGATCGTGCGGTCACAGGGAGACAGTGGCGCGCTTATCCAACGCCCGCTGTCCCAACTGCCATAAGAAAATGGAATTGATAAAAAAAGGAGAAGAAGAAATCTTTGTATGTTCCTGTGGGCGCAAGGAAAAGCTTTCAGCGTTTAAGGCGCGCCGTGAAAAAGAGGGGGCAGGTGTATCCAAAAAAGACGTTCAAAGATACTTGGGCAAACAAAAGGATGAGCCGGTAAATACACCTTTTGCAGATGCTTTTTCAAAGATTAAGTTGTAACTTTTTCTGGAATCGTCTATAATTGACTGGAGTGTGTTGTTGGCACACCGATCCGTTTTCATAATTGCGGGAGGCGATTTTATGATGTCACTGGAAGAGTTTTTGGAAATGTTGGATGATATAGCGGATGAGATTCCCAGGAAATTTTTTGAGGGATTGAACAGCGGCATTATTCTCAGGCCGGAGGCCAAGGTGCATCCAGACAGTGACCCGTGGAAATTGTTGTGGGTGATGGGAGAATACCGCATAAGTCCTACGCTGGGGCGATCCATTTATATTTATTACGGTTCTTTTGAGAGGCTTCACGGCGATTTGGACAGAGAATCTTTGCGGAAAAAAGTTCGTCACACCGTCATTCATGAATTCCAGCATCATTTGGAATCCCTGGCCGGGGAAAATGGATTGGCGGTGGAAGACGCCCGGAGAATGGCCAGATATAAACGGGGCGATTATTTATTTTAGAAGTTTTGACATTGGACGATTGACTTTTATTCATGGTGATGTCTGCGCCGACAGACATGCCAGCTTATTGTAAATGCAGCGATGAGAAATATCAGGAGGAGACGAGACACATGAAACTATATGAAAAAGGCGTATATCTGATGAATGGCCAGGAAATTACCGAAAATCCAGGCCAAGGCGCAGAGCTGTCAAAGGAAGAAGCGGCGAAAAATACCATTGCATACGGTATTTTAAAAGAGCATAATACATCGGATTCCATGGAGAAACTGCAGATTAAATTTGACAAGCTTACGTCTCATGACATAACATTTGTGGGCATTATCCAGACAGCCAGAGCTTCCGGTCTGGAGAAGTTTCCCGTTCCCTATGTGCTGACCAACTGCCACAATTCCCTGTGCGCAGTAGGGGGAACCATCAATGAGGATGATCATATGTTTGGATTGACCTGCGCAAAGAAATACGGTGGCGTCTACGTGCCCCCTCATCAGGCGGTTATCCATCAATATGCCCGTGAAATGCTGGCTGGAGGCGGCAAGATGATTCTGGGTTCCGACAGCCATACCCGTTACGGCGCGCTGGGAACCATGGCCATGGGCGAAGGCGGGCCGGAACTGGTGAAACAGTTGTTGGAGCAGACTTATGACATTCCTATGCCGGAGGTTGTGGCCGTATATCTGAAAGGTGAGCCTATACCAGGCGTAGGGCCTCAGGATGTTGCGCTGGCCATTATTGGGGAAGTCTTTGACAGCGGTTATGTGAAAAATAAAGTAATGGAATTCGTGGGACCGGGCGTGTCCAATTTGTCGGCGGATTTCCGCATTGGCGTGGATGTGATGACCACGGAGACCACCTGTCTGTCTTCCATATGGAGAACCGATGAGAAGATTCAGGAATTTTACGAGATTCATGGAAGAAGCGGGGAATTTAAGGAGCTGAATCCGGGACCGGTGGCTTATTATGATGGCATGATTGAGATTGATTTGGGTGAAATCAAGCCCATGATTGCCATGCCGTTTCACCCCAGCAATACCTATACCATCGAGGATGTGAACGCCAATTTAAAAGACGTATTGGCGGATGTGGAGAAAAGGGCGCAAGTCAGCCTGGACGGTCAGGTGGATTTCTCCTTGCAGGATAAGGTAGTGAGTGGAAAGCTTTATGTGGAACAGGGAATTATTGCCGGATGCGCCGGAGGCGGTTATGAAAACATCTGCGACGCGGCCGACATTCTGCGAGGGGCTAGCATCGGCGCGGACCGCTTCACATTAAGCATATATCCGGCCAGCACGCCTATCTACATGGAGTTGGCCAAGAATGGCGTTTTGGCGGATTTGATGCGTACGGGAGCCGTGGTGAAGACTGCATTCTGCGGTCCTTGCTTTGGAGCCGGAGACACGCCTTCAAATGGCGCTTTGAGTATCCGTCACTCCACCCGGAATTTTCCCAACAGGGAAGGCTCCAAGATTCAGAACGGCCAGATTTCTTCCGTAGCGTTGATGGATGCCCGTTCCATAGCGGCTACGGCAGCTAATAAAGGATTCCTGACTCCAGCCACAAAATACGACGGAAGCTATAGCAGGCCGAAATATTTCTTCGATAAAGCAATTTATGAAAATCGGGTGTTTGACAGCCACGGGGTGGCGGATTCCAGCACAGAGATTCAGTTTGGACCAAATATCAAGGACTGGCCGTCCATGGCGGCGCTTCCGGATCATTTGATTCTGAAAGTGGTTTCCGAGATTCACGACCCGGTGACCACCACTGACGAGCTTATCCCCTCTGGGGAAACTTCCTCCTATCGTTCCAATCCGCTGGGGTTGGCGGAATTTACCCTCTCCAGAAAAGATCCTGCTTATGTGGGACGGGCCAAAGAAGTGCAGAAAGCGGAAGACGCTATCCGTCAGGGAAGCAATCCAGTAGAGGCGCTCCCGGAGCTGGCGGATGTAATAAAAACGGTGCAGAAAGAATATCCTCAGGTGAAAGAATGCGAAGAGGGCAGTCTTGGCATTGGAAGCGCGATTTTTGCGGAGAAACCTGGAGACGGTTCCGCCAGAGAGCAGGCGGCGTCCTGCCAGAAGGTGCTGGGAGGCTGGGCGAATATTGCCAGGGAGTATGCAACGAAACGGTATCGTTCCAATCTGATTAACTGGGGGATGCTGCCTTTGCTGATTGGAGAAGGGGAATTGCCTTTTGCAAACGGGGATTATCTATTCCTGCCGGATGTGAGGCGCGCCGTTTCGGAAAAGGCAGATGAGATTCAGATATTTTGCGTGGGAGAGGGCTTGAAATCCTTCATGGTAACCATGGGGGATCTGACAGATGATGAGCGTGAAATTATTTTACGGGGATGTCTGATTAACTATAACAGAAAATAGATTTCTCAGACAAACAGATGAACAGGAGCGGCGATGAGAGTAAGGGCATTGGCAAAAATTAATCTGGGATTGGATGTATTGAGGAAGCGGGAGGATGGATATCACGAAGTTCGGATGGTCATGCAGACCATTCAGATGTACGATGTAATTAATATATATAAGACATCCAGACCGGGCATTAATCTGAGGACGAACCTTCCATATATCCCTACAGACGAAAGGAACCTGGTTTATAAAGCGGCCCGGCTTTTGATGGATGAATTCCGCATCCGGTGGGGCCTGCGGATTGATTTGCAGAAATTCATTCCCGTATCCGCCGGTCTGGCGGGGGGAAGCTCTGACGCCGCCGCCACGCTGGTTGCGTTAAATCAGATGTTTCGTCTGCGGCTTTCAAAAAAAGCGCTGATGAAAAGAGGGCTGGCCATTGGCGCGGATGTGCCCTATTGCGTGATGCGGGGCACTGCGCTAGCGGAGGGCATTGGGGAGAAGTTAACGATGCTTCCTCCTGCGCCGGATTGCTACGTTCTGGTGGGAAAACCGGCATTGAATGTCTCCACCAAGCAGGCGTATGAGTCCCTGCATCTGTCTGAAATTCGCCGTCATCCCGATATTTACGGTTTAGTGCGGGCTATCGAGAAACATAGTTTGGCAGCCATGCTTCCTCATATGGAAAATGTTTTTGAGCCGGGAATTACGAGGGAAAATCCAATAATTGGACAGATAAAGGCATTGATGCTGGAAAATGGCGCCCGGCACGCGATGATGAGCGGCAGCGGCCCTACAGTGTTTGGCGTCTTTGATGCGTGGATGACTGCGCAGAAAGCTGCGGATGTGCTGCGGGAAAGCCAGATGGCCCGGACAGTGTTCGTTACGCGTTTTTTTAACAACGGGCAAAAAATATAGCAAATTTAAAAGGTATGGAGATGAAAAATGGTAGGATTTAGAAAAAAATTTTTTTTAAAAATAATTATGGGGACATTTTTTATTATTTTTCTGGCGCTGGGAATGGGCATTATGACATCCACGGTTGAAGCGGCAGCTAAAAAGCCTTCAATTCAAGTAAAGACGACAAAACTATCCGTTGGGGAGAGCAGTTCAATTTCAATTCAGGGGGATTTGCTGATAAAAATAAAAGGCAGCGATCCGATAAAAAAGGTAACAGTAAAGTCAAGCAGTCCCAAAATAAAAGTGACGCAGGGAAAAAAATTAAATCGTCGAAATTTGCCCCGTGGGACGATTAAATTCAAAAAACAGGGAACTTATAAACTATACATTACGGCATTGGATGACAAAAGCAGAAAAACAACAAAAAAAATTACTGTGACCGTGGGCAAAAAGCTTTCTTCTTATGTAAAAGGCATCAAAAATTACGAGACGGAAAAAGGCAAAAACATTTCTATAAAAAATAAAATATCTTATAATAAAAAATATGTAAAAAGCGTTCAGATAATTGGAAAGCCTAATTATAAAAAAATCGGCTCTTATGGAGTGAAGTTTAAATTAAAAGGCATTTCCGGCGATATTCAGTGGGTTTACCGAAAAGTTAAAGTGGTGAAATATACTTATGAGATTTCCGTGTTAAATAATCCAAAATATAATTTATATAACAAAACACATATTTGGTTCTATATAAAAACGAAAGATCCGGATCAATTAGATAATTTGTATCTCGATTGTCCGGATAATGGCGGCCATAATGTCCGTTTGGCAGCGGAACCTGTGGATGTTCATATTATAAAGAGGGACGATAATATTGTTCCGGAATTAATGAGGGTAAAGGGAGGTTATATTGGCAATCTGCAGTTTAATAAGCCTGGGATGAATCGGATACGTTTGCGTAAGATGGGCGAAAGCGCGGCTTTATGCGAGAAAAAAGTTCAGGTAAAAGATTATGATGCTGCACAAAATAATTGGTTTAATAAAGTGATTTCAGAGGAAACTGGTAAGAGCATGACACAAAAAGAAAAGATGTATTCACTTATAAGATATGTAGAAAGAAATTTTAAATACGATTTTAATGATGGAGGTAAAGTTGTAGCTTTAGTGGGTGAAAGTGGAGCCTTTTTTGAAAACTACAGGGGGACTTGTATTACATTTGCGCAAATTATGCGCAAGTTTGCTGATAAATTAGGGCTTGAGTCCAGAGTTCAGTACGCGGGCTATGCGGAACATTATTATGCAGTTGTTAAAATTGATGGAAAAGAAGAAATCTATGATGCTATGATTTTTTCTTCATCAGGAAGGATTAAAAATATAAAATATATTTTATAGAAAGGTGGAGCGCCCTAGAGCGTGTTTGAAAACCTCAGTATTGTAGTAAAAATGCACAAATGATACAATATAATCATAAGAAGACATGAGATAAGCGAAAATCAATGGAATAGAATAAAAGACCTTTTTCCCCCAGAAAGAAAGCCCCAAGGCGGACGGCCCGCAAAAAGCAACCGCACAATGTTAAACGCGATCCTATATTGGTTAAACACAGGAATACCGGAACGCTATGGCCCGTGGCAGACCGTGTACAGCCGGTTCCGCGCGTGGACGAAGGCGGGCGTATGGGAAAAAACGTTTCACGCCCTGATCGCGCAGGATCTGGTGGATGAAACAACTGTAATGTTAGACAGCACAACGGTAAAGGTTCACCAGCGTGGCGGTGGGGCTAAAAAGGGGCTATAATGAGGAAACGGGACGCAGCCGGGGAGGGCTGACGACGAAGGTCCACATGGTGACGGATGGGCTTGTCAACCCTTTGCGCTTTTTGTTCACTGGCGGAAACCGCAATGACAAAAGCGCATTGATGATATTCAAAAGACATGCAAACTTGAAATATAAGTATGGGAACAGGCATTTCTGGTGAGAGGATATTATGTGGACACAGTTGGAAAAAATGCAAAAAAGATAGAGAAATATATCCAAAACCAGTTAAAAGAGGATTGGGAATACGATCAGATGACGCTCAAAGAGTATATTGACCCGTTTAGGGGTGAGCCGGTAACAAGCCCTTATAGGGCGTGAGCAAACCACCGGCTAAGCCGGTGGTTCTGATTTAAAGAATCGGCAGAAAGGCTTCATAGCAGTGGCGCCGTTCATTGTTTTCACGGAAGGATAACAGATAAAATAAGTAAATAGGCGCCGATGCTTGGATTCCATGTTCTTTGATATAATTTGCTAAAGGCTCTACTAGCGATGGGTCATCCAGTCCTGTTTTGCTGCATAAGGAGGTGTACAGAAATTGTCCCTGCGAGATTTTTTTCATAAAAACGCCAGAGGTGCCTTCTCTTAAGTATTCCAGATGTTTCTCATCGGTCATCATCACGAATCCTTTATAATTTACGTCACCATCGTCCATGATATATTCACTGCCCCAGTAACTGGTGGAAAATAAAGAGGTACGAATATTCGGGCATTTGTCCATTTCTGGGTAATAGACGTAAAAGGATTCGTCAACGGAGATTTCTTCCACAATGTTTTGATAGTTTATCGCCCTTTGAATCTTCGTGTCAAATTCCTGAAGAATCTTGAGGAGGTTCTGCTGACGGTGAATGTTTTCTTCAAACTGTTGAATCTGCTTGGAGTAAACTTCCTGGTATGCTTTTGGCGACTGGGTGTGCGTAATATCCCATATATCGTCTGCCTTGGCATTCATACAGTTTCGGAAAAATGTTACGTCCAACATTTCTTCAATGTCGCACCAACTGTAATAAGAATACCCGTTTTCCGCGTTTTTATTTGCAGAAATTAATTCCTTGTCTATATAATAACGAATTGCGGAACGGCTGATACCAAGAAGGGCGCGGATATCAGCAGGAGAAAAATATTTTTTCATAAGCAACATCACCTCCCGGCGTAGGACATTAGATTAATTGCTGCATTTTTTTGCGCCACGGGGATGACGGGATTTCCGCGGCGCGGAAGTTTTAAAAGTAGTGCATACTTATAAAGCATTTTCCACAGACTGGATGTATGTGCTTATTTCTTTTTCTTGTTCTGGGTCAAGCAGGGTCTTAGGAGCGTCTTTTAGAATCTGCAAAACCCTTTCGTGGGCTGTTTGAACCACATCTTTATAACCGTCAGCTTCCCAGTCGTCGGTGGAACGCCAGTCAGAGACAGTTGGCTGCCAGCCGTCGCGGACATGTTCCATGGTGGAATCTTCCATTAGGAAATCCTGGCAGGGTCTGCATTCCATCAGTTCTACTATGCCCATATGTTCTTCAGAAGTATTCATTCCATCCAGCATAAAGCGTACCCGGCTGATTACCTCATCATCCAAGACACATTTTTCCAGGGATGTGGTCATCAGGTTGGAGAGAGCTCCTACGGAATTGCTGGTCAGGTTCACACCGGCAAGTCCGGTAAAGAGGAAGCTTTGCATCACTTCCATGCCAGCTTGGTAGTCAATGGTCTTGGAGCTGGTCACACCGGTCTGGGCACGGGTGGGAAGTTTGTAGAAGCTCTTGTACATCTGAACTGTGGCTGCGAGCATCAGCGCGGAGTCAGGGGATGCACATTCCCAGGTGGCATAACGCATGTTGCCGGAAGTCAGTGTGGCGGAGGTGATCATAGGAACGCCTGGGCACACCAACTGGGCGTAAACGAGTCCGGCCAAAGTTTCGACAACATCCAGAATAACGGTGGAATAAGGGTAAATGGGAGCGGTAATGCCATTCATGGGGGCGGATACCAGGGCTATGGGCTGATTGTTTTCTGCAAATACCCGTATGCCTTCGCAGGCGAACTCAGAATAGAACAGAGGTGAGTTGGGCGTTGCAATGTGCCAGGTTAGGTAATGTTCCTTTACATAGCCTTGTTTGCCGTAAACAATGTCGAAAAGCTTCAGGCATTCTTCCTTTTCTTCAATGGTCTCCAGCTCCATAGGACTTAAAATAGGCTTGTCACTGTTTTGGAAAGATGCCGCCAGGCAGTGGAGTCCGATGGTCCGCTTGGGAACGTCGGAAGGGCTTACAGGCTGGTAACCGCAGATATCCACGTTGTGGAGAGCCTGATAAATCTTCTGGAGATTGGTGAAATCCTCCAGAGTGGCGTCGCGGGTTTTCCCGCTGTAATCCCGCATGAAAACTTCGCCGCCTGCCGGATGGATGGCCAGCCCTTCACCGATGGTGACATTTCTATCCGGGTTCATGCCTTCTAATAGGAAGGAAGAAGGACACTGGGAGAGAGCTTTCGTCACCATCGCTTTGGGAATGCATACGGTCTGGCCGGAGATTTTGGCTCCATGTTTGCGGAAAGTCTCGATGGCTTTGTCAGACTGGAAGACAACGCCTTTCTTTTCCAAAAGCTCAAGGGCTTTTTCATGCACCATCTGCATGTCGTTCTCAGATAAAACTTGTAATTGTCCTGCTAAGTTCATAAATAAAAAACCTCCGTTTAGTGTTGTTTATTTTATGTAGGAGTTGATGGCCGCTCTTCCCTCGTCGTGGGCGCGATAATAGATCATCAATTCACATGCACAGTTGTACGCGCAGTGGTCCTCTACAAGAAGATCATTCTTTTCACCAGTCATCAGGACTTCCAGAATGCCTTCCGGTTTGAACATTTTCCATTCTGCGTATTCATCTTTTAGCGCGGCCATCACGTCGTCCACGCAGGCCACGTCCACAGTAGTCATATATTTCAGTATTGCAAAGTTCAGTGGTCTTTTTCTCATAACTTCAAGCCTCCTTGTTCCGAAACAGATCCAAAGGATTCATTGCAATCAGCAAAATTCCAAAGATTTCCACGAGGGCCATCAGCCATTGGATGGGGCTTAAGGTATATCCTTCCCATCCCAGAATCCAGCCACAGAGTATCATCATGAAGAAAGGGCACCAGAACGCGTACATAGCGTTGCAGACCATTCCCAGGGCAGTGCCGCACATGGAGTTTCCTTTATACCACAGAGAATAGGCTGGATTGGCGAAGAATCCGGAAACCACGAACCATAAGATAGCCACGCTTCCCAATGCGCCTCCCACAAAGAACACGTAAGGGTTGCCTTCGATGCCGCTCATATCCACGGTGGCGTTGGCAATTATACAGAAAATCGGAACCAGTATGACTAGCTGAGACAGGCCGGATACAATCTGGCGAATGGTGATGGCCAATTCATAATCCACCATGATTGTCCCGTAGCCGGCAATGCATCCTTCAATGCCCCAGGCAAAGGCGGCGATAAAAGCGATGCACATTCCGATGGTGGCAGTGGCGTCCACATTTCCTAAAGTGGTGCCCCCAAGGATAACCGCGGCGATAAAGCAGATTAAGATTCCACAGCTCATGCGCAGGTTCAATTTTTGTTTATAGAGGACCCTCGACAGGATTGCACCGATGGCAGAGCAAAGGGCGGTTACGGCGGCGGCGATTCCTCCGGCCATCATCAGAGCGATGATATAGCAGGTAGAGGCAATAGCCCCGCAGAGGGCTCCGCTGATAATCAACCGGCCTGGTTTTGAAAACATAGCTGGAAAGAAATCCCGCATTTTGCCTTTTTTGCTGGCAATCAGCAGGCACCAGACTCCAGAGATCAGATCGTTGAGTCCAGACCCCACAGCGCTGAGCAGGCAGTATCCAATAATGGCGTTTGCGATAGGCAGAGCCCAGAAATCATTCCATACATCCCAGGCTTCACCCACAGTCAGGAATGCGGAAAACAATCCATAACTGATGCCAGATGCAAAGGCGAAGATCAGACCTTTTCGTAAAAACCGGGATTTCGTTCTGCGATAATCGCGTTTTAATGCAGAGTTAGTTATTTCCAAGATGATATCCCCCCTTTCCAAAATATTGAGAGAAATATTGTATTTTGTGAATCGGTTTGTTAATGTTAATGGATTGCAATCAAGGTTCGTGCGCACAGTCTATTGAATCGGTATTAACCTTAACATGGGTAAACTATAAACCTGTGCGCAGCAGCCAAGTCAACCCCCTTTTTTCACTAATTTTAACAATTTAATTACCATAATATATAAGAAAAGGAAACAAAATGCACAAAAGGAAAAAGGGGATTTTAGAAAAAAGAACTTGACCTGGCTGTTGGGAACAGGGGTATGATAGGCGCGTACTCATATAGCAAATCCTTTTCATTTACCTTCTACTTCCTTCTATGTATAGTGGCAGTAAGCAATAGGGATTTGTTTGAAGGGGACATTTGCAAAGACAAGGTTCTTTTGGAAATGTCCTCTTTTTTTGAAAAAAGAACTTGACCTGGTTGTTGCGCGCAGGATTATGATCAAAACGTATTGTGTAGCAAGTTAAAATATCATGTTAGGGAGGACAAAAGAATGATTCAACCAGAAGGAAAAAAACTTTTTGAAAAAGGTACGCCAGAATTTCAGAGGATTCAAGCATTGATAGAAGATATTTACCAGTTAGGGACGCTGAAGAAGGTTTATGAGATATTCGGCGGCTATGTAAACCGCAGTTTCGGGGTGGAGACGACCAATTCCGATGGGGAGGACGTGGATTACTTCGTGCGTAGATATCGGATCACCACGGTGGAAAAGGATATTCAGGTGGAGCATGCACTTGTAACTTATGCCATAGAACATGGTTTTGATTTTGCCGCTGGCGTATATAAGACTTCTCAGGGAAATAGTTATGTGAAAGTCCCAGAAAAGGTGGGAGACGAAACGCTGTATTACTCCTGGGCTGTCAGCGGATATCTCTACGGAGACGATCCTTACGACTGGATTAATAACAATCTGAAAAACGAGGAATATTACAGCATGGCGCAGGTTTTGGCCAAATTCCATAACTGCACTTATGGGTTTGAAGGCGGAGAGAAAGTGGAGCCACCCATTTATGAATTTCTTGAAGAAAAGAAAGAGTATTTTGTACATTGTCCCGACGGGCTTCCCATTCCGGAGAGGGACCGTTATCTGATGCTTTACAACGATAGCCTGGAATATCTTCTGGCTATGTGCGATAAGGCCAAAAAGGGAATTGAGGAGTCTGGGATGCTGGAAAACACGCCGAAAACCTGTTGTCATTGTGATTACCATGTCTCTAATGTAAAATGGAAAGACAGTAAATGCATTGGGGTCTTTGATTTTGACTGGTCCAAGGAAGATTACCGTCTTGCGGACATCGGTTATTCGCTGGTGATTTCCATTGCCGCTTGGGAGGCGCTGATTGATGGCACGATGGATATGGAGCGCGTTCGGGCTTATTTGCAGGGATACCAGGATTATACCAAGGAGCATGGAGTTCTCTCTGTTTTTTCGGAAGAGGAGAAGAAAGCGTTTCCTTCTTTCGTGCTGGCCGGGGCCATCTATCTGTATCACTGGTCCACGGATTATTTTAAAGATTGGGAAAATCTCAATGAGTACGAGTATTATTACTACCTGTCTCACCTCTTGAAGACGCTTCGTTTTGTGGAGGAGCATCAGCGGGAATTTTATGAACTAATCAGTTCCATCTGATTTTTGTGAATCAGATAAATTACAAAATGGACATTTAAAAGAGGGTTATGTGTTGAATATTTTAATTGTAAATGATGATGGGTATCAGGGGCCGGGACTCCATGCGTTGGTTCGGGCGTTGAAGGGAGTTCACCGACTGACGGTGGTTACGCCGAAGCGGGAGAGAAGCGGAACCAGCAATCATATTACTTATCTGGACCCACTTGTGGTGGAGAAAAGGCGACTGGATTTTCTAGATATGGATGTGTATATTGTCGATGGAACGCCGGCGGATTGTGGATATCTGGGCATCGGGGCCATTTGTCAGAGGAAACCGGATCTTGTTGTGTCTGGGATCAACGATGGACAGAACATTGCCGAAGGACTTTTGTATTCGGGGACTATCGCGGGGGCTATGCAAGGCGCGTTGAGCGGCATTTCCGCCGTAGCTTTGTCCACTGCCGCTCATGGGGATTTTGACGGCGCGGCGGCTTATTTCACCAAGCTGTTGCCGATTCTTTGTCAAAAGGAACATCCCTTCTTCTATAATATAAATTTTCCACATGGGCCAGTTAAAGAGGCCAAAGGGCTGCGAAAGGCGAAAGTGGCGGGGAACCGTTTTGCGGAATTTCTGGACCGGCGGCCGGGGCCTCAAAATAGGGAGTATTTCTGGCATATTTATCAGGATTCTGCAGACTTTCAAGAGGAGCGAGAGGGAAATCTTCCCAGCTTTTATGTGGGGGATTTCCAGCAGGGAGACGATGTGGCGCTGTTGGAGGAAGGATATATCACTATTACTCCGCTGAAGATTCAATATCTAGACGAGGAGAGTTGGGGTGGTATGGATGCTTTGGTTGGCCAGGCAAATGATTTTTTTGAAAAAAAGGAAATTTGATTGTGATGATAGGGGCGCCGGAAGTTGGGCGCCTCAGATTATAATCAAAGCTGGTCCATAGTATAAAGAATATGTTTTTGTATTTTCCAAATGATTTTGTATAGATTAGTTGATACATTTTCTCTAGGTAATCTTTTCTTTCTTTGGATGGAGGATTTTAGTCTTCCGTAAATTCAAACAATTCTTCTACGCTTGTATGAAATATTTTTGCAATATCCATTGCTAACTTTAAAGATGGATTATAACGTCCATTTTCCAAATGCACGATTGTTTCACGTCTTACTTTCACTAACTCTGCAAGTTCGTTCTGCTTTAGCCCCGCTTTTTCTCTATATTCCTTTACTTTTGTTTTGAGAGCCATATTAGACTCCCTTGTTGTCCATCACGCAGAATATAACAAATCGAATAACGGTTAATATAAGTATCATTCCCATAAGCGCATAGCCCGCCATTCTTCCATCTATGAATGTGACAGCGCATGCAAAGGCAATGGCAATAGTAGCGGCTATCATAATTTTAAACCCAATAGCATCTGTCCTGCGCAAGTTTTGAATCGCCAATTCGTCCTTTTCTTCTTTACTATACTTGCGAATACGGTTTGCCTGCATTGCAAAAAATAAAATGGTGAATCCGGTAATCACATTCTGGATTGTCGTATAGTAGTCATGCCAATCCCGTCTTGCCCACATCCAATAATAGCAGACAAGAAGCGCTGCATAAATAATTTTTGTTCCTACTATTTCCCTTAATGTCACTTTTGATTTCATGTTCTATTCCTCCATGTGATATATTTTTCACTTTCGAGTTATAAATATATCACTTCATTAATGGGATGTCAATACAGTAAGTGAATTATTTATAACTTTTAATCGAAGAGATTGTAAGTTCTCCTGTACTTTCATAGTGCAGATGACGTTTATCTTTTTGTATTATTAGTGTTTATGCTGATTCTGCCGTTTGTGATTAGGTTGCTATAAGCGCATTTGTTCGAGTAAACTTAATGGACGAAAATTAAGAAGGGTTTGTCAGGAATAGGAACAGAAAAAAGGGTACATAATAAAAGAAATATTTTGTGTGTTCATCCCAGGAAGGAGGTATTGTGCATGGATGCCTGTGAAACGCCTGTTTCGGCCAATCTGCGCGCCAACGAGGAGTATGTCCGCCAACGGTTAAATAACTGTGACGATATTATCATTCGCCCCATGCGTCTGGGCGAGGGGAAGAAGGTGGACTGCCTGGTGGTCTATATCGAAGTGGCGGTTAACAATATGATGCTGGAAGATTCGGTGATTGGCAAGTTGATCAATCATTTCTGGGAAATTCCCCCTTCTCAGATGAAGGAATTTCTGGAATATAATTCACTGGGTATCTCTGATGTGACCGAGATTCCCACCATGGAGGCGGCCTTTAAGGCTATGCTGGCGGGCAACGCCATTTTTTTCATGGATGGTTTCGATCAGGCCATCAAGATTGCCAGCAAGGGTTATCCCAATATGGGGGTGACGGAGGCGGAGCGGGAGAAGGTGCTTCGGGGGTCTAAAGAAGGGTTTTCCGATTCGGTGAAAATCAATTCTGCGCTGATCCGCAAACGGGTGAAGGATACCCGGTTGAAGATTGTGGAGGAGTATTGCGGCGTGCGTTCGGATACGCTGATGCACCTTCTGTATGTAGAGGACCTGGCCTCGGAGGAATTGCTGGAGGAAATCAAGAGCCGCTTGTCGTCTTTTGAAATCGACGGGGTGATGGACAGTGGGGTGATTCAGCAGTTGTCGGAGGAAGTTTGGTATTCTCCGTTTCCCCAGTTTCAGACCACGGAGAGGCCGGACCGGGCGGCGATGGAGCTGTTGAATGGACGAATTGTGCTGATTTGTGATAATTCGCCCATTGCGTTGATTCTGCCTACCACGTTTCATAATTTTATGCAGGTTAGTGAGGACCGATATCAGCATTTTGAGCTGGTGTCGTTTCTGCGGTGTCTGCGGTATCTGGCCATGTTGACGGCAACGCTTCTACCGGGACTTTATCTGGCGGTAACCCGGTTCCATACGCAGGTTCTGCCTACGAATCTGCTACTGTCTTTTGCCGAGGCCCGACAGGGGGTGCCATTTTCCAGCATTGTGGAACTGGTTTTCCTGGAGCTTTCTTTTGAGCTGATTCGGGAGGCGGGGGTGCGCATACCTGGTGCGCTGGGAAACGCCATCGGCATCGTGGGCGGTTTGATTATCGGCCAGGCGGCGGTGGAGGCCAACCTGGTCAGCCCCATTGTGGTGATGATTGTGGCCCTGACGGCTCTGGGTTCTCTGGCCATTCCCAGCGAGGAGTTCTCCGCGCCATTTCGAATGTTGAAATATATATTTATATTTTTAGCGGGTTTTCTTGGGATATTCGGCATTTTGTTGGGAATCTATGGGGTTATTAGCCATCTGGCCGGGTTGAAAAGCTTCCATATTCCGTATCTGATGCCGTTTGTGGCAAAGGATTTGGACAAAAAGCAGAAGGACGGCGTTTTGCGCTGGCCACTGCGAGATATGAAGTACCGTCCTGTTTTTGCAAATAAGGAACAGCAGGTGCGTTTGAGAGGGAGGTAGTGTGTATGTTTGCTGACAACCAGAGGATTTCCCATCGGCAGATGGGCCGGCAGATGATTTTAAGTCTGCTGGTTCCCATTCTGCTGTGCCTGCCGGGAACGCACCATATTCTGGGAGCCAATGGGCTTTTGGGAATTCTGGTGAATTTTGTTCTTTATTATTTTATTATTATTCTACTGATTCGCATTGCGCCGTCTTATCAAAATGTGCCGAAGTTTATTGCTCTTTTGTATATGATTCCTCTCATCCTCACTG
Organism: uncultured Lachnospiraceae bacterium; assembly: GCA_910588775.1. Classification (GTDB taxonomy): domain Bacteria; phylum Bacillota; class Clostridia; order Lachnospirales; family Lachnospiraceae; genus MGBC164599. The sequence goes on along the minus strand of CAJURH010000026.1, from coordinate 14,101 downwards.
GCGCGTATCTGCTGGCTACGGTTTCCCGATTGGTCTGCACGTATCTGATTACGGGGGTTCCCCGCTGGCTGGTGGGGCTTCTCATTTTGACGGTATGCGCCACTGGAAGCCATATGGGCTTGGAGAAAAGGGGACGCATCGGGGAGGTTTCCTGCGGACTGGTATTGGGCGGCTTCGTGCTTTTGTATGTGTTGGCCTGTTTCCAGGGGAACAGCGCATATCTGAATAATCCGGTGCAGGGGTCTTTTCGCTGGGAGTATGGTCTGGATAGCACGTATGGAATATTCTGTGCGCTGTCTTTTCTAGGGTTTTTGCCCTTTCTGCTCTCGAAAGTGTCCAAGCCCAACAGTTCAGGAACGCCTATTTTCAGCGGCGTGTTGATTCTGGGGGGAATGTTGGGGACGGCTCTTGTGTTGTCTCAGGCGGTCTTTGGCTGGGAACGGCTGATCCGGGAGCAGTTTCCCATTTTGCCGTTGATGGCCGGCACCAATTTACCGGGAGATGTTCTGGCCAGATTTGATGTGCTGTGGATTGCCCTCGTGGTGTACGGGCTTTTCTTTTCTCTGGGCAGCATTTTCTTCTACGGAAGCCATATTATGGAGAAATCGGGGCTTCATCCACTACGCATTTGGTTGTTGCTTCTGGTATATGGGGCGGCCATGCATCCTTTTGACAGATACCAGATCGAGGAGTGGTTCGGACGATTTCTGATGTATGGGATTACCCCTTTGATTGCCGCCCTTACACTGTATGTGGCTGTATGCTGCAAAGGCAGGGGGAAAGGAGGCACGGCGGAGAAATGAGAAAGACGGGAAAATATTTGTTTCTTGTGGTTTTGACCATCTGTTTTGCTGTTTCCCTGTGCGGGTGCAGCGGCGTGGACCCGGAGAAACGGCTGTATCCGCTGGTGATGTCGGTGGATTATGAGAATGGTCGGTATCGGGTGGCTTACGGCATGGCGGATCTTCCAGGCGCCACCGGGCAGGACAAACCAGAGGAAGGGGACTCGGCCAAAACGGTGGCTCTGTCCGGACGGAATTTCCAGGAGATTGACAGTGAATATGACCGAAGCCGGGAGAAATATCTGGATATCAGCCATCTGCAGGTTTTGATTTTAGGGGAGGGCATCCTGCGCCAGAATCAGTGCGCGTCGTTGTTTAATTATCTGAAGGAAAATCCCCTGGTGGGCGAGGACCTGTATGTGTTCCGGGCCAATGATGTGGACGCGGTTATGGCGTTCCAGGGGGACGATAACCAGTCCATCGGGGAGTATTTGGTCGGCATTTATGAAAATCGCCCCGCTTCTCAGAAGAAATCGGGGATCTCTCTTAGGCAGGTGTATAATAGCTGGTATGGGCAGGAGGGATTGCCTGCGCTTCCGTTGATTAAATTGAAAGAAGATGGGCCATACTTATAATATGAATAGAATAATGGAAAGGATGGCCTGCGGAAATTGAAGAAATATATAGCGCTTGCGCTAATGAGCATATTTGTGACTTTGGCTGTGTATCGACCCTCTTATTTGAAAACTCCAGTGTATGCCTGGTGGGGGAGTATGTATCCCCAGTATTGTTTTTCGGAAACGGAACAGGAAGATGCGCCGGTGAAGATTGGGTTTAGGTGTAAAATATTGCAGGATTTATTGGAGGACAGGTAATCGATGGGATTGCCTGTTCTTTTTTTGGAAAATCGGTTTTCGGCTGGACCGGGGGACGTTATAATAAATAAAAATGTGAGGGGGAAATGTTATTGCGTTGCAGCAGGAAATTACAGATCCGCTACGCTTTTTCCTATTCACAAACTTTTTCCCCCAACGGTTGCGCAGAAAATAAAAGAATGTTAGAATAGACGAAGAATCCAGAAAGGAAGGGGGAGCGGGCGAGAATGAACAGAGAATTGGCCGAGGCGCCCATCGGGGTTTTCGACTCCGGTGTAGGAGGACTGACGGTAGCCAGGGAGATTATGCGCAACCTTCCTGCGGAACATATTGTATATTTTGGCGACACGGCCCGGCTTCCATACGGCAGCAAATCAAGAGAGACTATACTGATGTTTTCCCGTCAGATTATCCGTTTCCTTAAGACCCAGCAGGTGAAGGCTATTGTGGCAGCCTGCAACACAGCGAGCGCTTTTGCCCTGGATGAGATTTCAAAGGAGAGCGATCTGCCTATGATTGGGGTGGTGAAGCCCGGAGCGCAGGTGGCGGCGCAAACCACCGTCAATGGGCGGATTGGGGTAATCGGCACGGAAGGAACGGTGGGAAGTCATTTTTACCGGGAATTTATCCAGGATATAGCTCCAGCGATCACGGTGATTGAGAAAGCCTGCCCTCTTTTTGTTCCATTGGTGGAGGAGCGCTGGATTCATGATACGATCACTCATCAGGTGGCAGAGCGGTATCTGTCGGAATTGAAAGAGCAGCAGGTAGATACGCTGGTGTTGGGATGCACTCACTATCCGCTTCTGCGGTCGGTAATCGGAGAGGTGATGGGGGAATCCGTCACTTTGGTAAATCCGGCTTACGAGACGGCCCAAGAATTGAAGCGCATGTTAAAGGCTAAGGATCTGGCAAATCCAGGCAGCGATGAGAAAGAGTTTCCTTATCGTTTCTTTGTCAGCGATTTGGCGGAAAAGTTCAAAGTTTTTGCTAACAGTATTCTGCCCTATGACGTGGGGATGACGCAGAAAATTGATATTGAAGAATATTGAGAGGGATATACATATGACGAAGGATGTATTTGTAAGTGTCACTGGCCTGCAGGTAATGGGGGATACCCGGGATTCACAGCCTATAGAAATGGTGACCGTGGGAGAATATTATTTTCGCAATGGTAAACATTTTATAAAATTTGACGAGGTGTTCGAGGGATTTCCCGGAACCACAGAAAATATCATCAAGGCAAACAGTGAGTTCATGGAAGTCCACAAGAAAGGAACGGCCAATGTGCATATGGTGTTCAACCCCCAGAAGAAGAATATAACATTTTACCAGACTCCTTTTGGCAGTGTCCAGATGGGCATAGCCGCCACCAGAATTAAATGTGAAGAGTCGGAAGAAAATATAGATATCCAGGTGGATTATTTCCTGGAATTAAATGAGGAACCCGTTGCGGACTGTTATATTACGGTAAATGTACGGCCAAAGGACGCTTCTCAGTTATCTTTGCTGAGCTAATATCATAGAATAGGAAGGAGGCACACTCTTATGGGTATGCATGTAACATCTGAAAATTTTGAAAATCAGGTAAAGAAGGCCGACAGGCCGGTGTTGCTGGATTTCTTTGCCACTTGGTGTGGACCATGTCAGATGCTGACGCCGGTCATTGAAGAGCTGGAAGAAAGCCGGGACGATTTCCTGGTGGGGAAGGTGAATGTGGACGAAGAGTCCGCTTTAGCACGGCAGTTTTCCATCACCGCCGTGCCTACGCTTTTGTTGTTCAAAGATGGCGTAGAGGTGAAGCGCACCGCCGGTTTTCTGCCGAGAGAAGACCTGGAACGATTTATTGACGAGGTATAGTTGGATGAAAATAACTTTGAATCCCGATGAGAATGTGGTGAAATCTGTCCGTGAAGGTCTGGAGAAAACGGGTGGCTACTGCCCTTGCCGTTTGGAGCGTACAGAGGAAAATAAGTGTATGTGCCAGGAATTTAGGGAACAGATAAAAGATCCGGATTTTGAGGGATATTGTCATTGTATGCTGTATTATAAGAATAAAGAGTGAGAATAATCACAGAAGGCAGGGATGTCTTCTGTGATTTTTTGTCTATTTTAGATAAACGTAATTTCATCTCCCATTTTTGGGTTTCGATGGTGGTAGAATAATAGAGATTGTTGCCATTTTTGCAGAATATGATTATGATAGGAATGGATTCTTTGCGTTTAGGAGGTAAAAAATATGAAAATAAGAAAATCAACCGCAGCTTTTTTGAGTGGGGTCCTTGCAATCGGCGTATTGGCTGCCGGATGCGGGCAGAAGGAAGAGACGGAGCCGGCATCTGAAAGCGGTCGGTCAGAGGAGCGTTTGGGAAGTTCTTTTAGCAGTCTGCGCACGTTTACGGCCAAGACGCTTGATGAAAATGTTTTTACCCAAGAAGATATTTCCAAGAAAGATGTGACGGTTATCAATTTCTGGTCGCTGTTTTGCGGGCCCTGCATAGAGGAGATGCCGGATCTGGCGCAATTTGAAAAAGCCCTGCCCGATCATGTGCAGGCGCTGACGGTCTGTCTGGACGGCGACGCATCCAAAGAGGAAGCCAGGCAGATATTGGAAGAGGCCGGATTTCAAGGAACCACGCTTTTGTCCGGAGACGGAGATTTTCAGAAAATCTGCAGCCAGATCCAGTACACGCCCACAACGATTTTCCTTGATAAGGATGGAAATATAGCGGCGGAGACAATTATCGGGGGACAGGAAGATTTGGCGGCGGCTTACACAGACGCCATCAATGACGCGCTGAAGTCCATGGGAAAGGAAGAAATCACTGTTGAAAGAGAATAGAAATGTGAAAAGGGTGGTGGCAGGCATAGTTCTGGCTGTGGCTTTTTCGTGTATTACAGTGGGCCTGGCGAGGCAAGAGCAATTAGAGGTGTTGGGAAAGGCGGTGAACATATGCCTGGAGTGCATCGGAATCGGATAAAAATTTCATTTCAGCGGATTGTGCAGCTGGCTGCGGCAGCTCTCTTCAACGGATATGCAGCAGGATTTCGAAGAGGCAGGATTTTCACAGGAAGCAGTAAAGCGGTGTGCGTGCCTGTTCTCAACTGTTATTCCTGTCCGGGCGCTTTGGGCGCCTGCCCCATCGGCGCGCTTCAGACGGCGGTAGGCGGCGTCAGACCACATTTTCCTTTCTATGTATTGGGGTTGTTGATGCTTTTCGGTGTTGCGCTGGGGCGGGTAAGCTGTGGGCTGTTGTGTCCATTTGGCCTGGTGCAGGACTTGCTGCATAAGGCGCCCGGTCCCAAATTCCAGCCGCCCAGGAGAATAGACAAGCCGGGGCGGTACATAAAATACGTGGTCTTTTTGTTTTTAGTTCTTCTTCTGCCGGGGCCGCCGTATTTCTGCAAATACATCTGCCCTGCCGGGACGCTGAGCGGCGGGATTCCTCTTCTGCTGGCTAACCCAGAGCTGCAGAAAGCGGCGGGCGCACTCTTTGACTGGAAATTGCTGATCCTTGCGGTGATTCTTATGGTTTCTGTGTTTATTCACCGTCCATTTTGTCGTTATCTGTGTCCGTTGGGAGCGTTTTATTCCGTTTTCAATCGATTCAGTCTCTGCCAGATGCATTTGGATGCGTCAAAGTGTGTGGATTGTGGAAAATGTCAGCGTTCCTGCCCCATGGCGGTGGAGGTGACGGGGGACTTAAACAGCCCAGAATGCATCCGCTGTGGAAAATGTAAGGAAGTATGCTCTACCCATGCCATATCCTGGGAATTTCTGTTTAAATTAAGAAAACAAAAAAAGGAAGCGTCTGGCGGCAGGGGGCGGATCTGACCTGCGCAAACCAGGTATTTTGATAAAAAGCGCGTATGGGCCGTAAGCGGTCGCGCTAGGGGGATGTCTGGGTAATTTTACAGAAAAGTGGAACGGTTTTTGAACGGATATATCTCAAACACACTCTAACTATTGAGATACGTCCCAAAATGTGTTAGTATTTAACCATATAAACGTTTAAAAGAATAAGAATAGGATGTGAAAGTTAGAATGAAGAGAATAGGACTTTTGACCAGTGGCGGCGATTGTCAGGCGTTAAACGCCACCATGCGGGGCGTTGTGAAGGGTTTAAGCACAGCAGTTGACGAGCTGGAGGTATATGGATTTGACGATGGTTACCGGGGATTGATTTACAGCAAATACCGGATGCTGACTTCCAAGGACTTTTCTGGAATTCTCACCCAGGGCGGAACGATTCTGGGCACGTCCAGGCAGCCGTTTAAATTGATGCGGGTGCCGGACGAGAAGGGACTGGACAAAGTGGGCGCCATGAAGCAGACATATTACAAATTATGTCTAGACTGCCTGGTGATTTTAGGCGGAAATGGCACCCAGAAGACGGCGAACCTGCTTCGGGAGGAAGGTTTGAACATTATTCATCTTCCTAAGACGATTGACAATGACATCTGGGGAACAGACATGACCTTCGGTTTTCAGAGCGCCGTGAACGTGGCCACAGACGCCATTGACTGCATTCACACCACAGCGGCGTCCCATGGACGGGTGTTCATTGTGGAAGTCATGGGCCACAAAGTGGGAAGTCTAACTCTGCACGCAGGGGTAGCCGGCGGGGCGGATATTATTCTAATACCGGAAATCCCCTACGATATCGACAAAGTGGTGGAAGCCATTAACAGAAGAAGCAAAGCGGGCAAGCGCTTTACCATACTCGCCGTGGCGGAAGGCGCCATTTCCAAAGAGGACGCGAAGCTTTCCAAGAAAGAGTACAAGGCGAAATTGGCGGAAAGGGCTAAGAAATATCCTTCCGTTTCCTATAAAATCGCCCATCAGATTGAGAAACAGACCGGCAACGAAGTGCGCATCACAGTGCCAGGACATACCCAAAGAGGCGGCAGCCCATGTGCATACGACCGGGTTCTGTCTACCAGAATCGGCGCAGGCGCGGCGGAGTGCATCATCGAAGAAAAATACGGGGTGATGGTAGGCATTGTAAACGGCAAAGTTCAGACAATTCCGCTGGAAGAATGCGCAGGCAAACTGAAAATGGTGTCTCCAAAAGATCAGTTGGTGAAAGCGGCAAAACAAATCGGAATCAGTTTTGGAGATTAATTTTATACGCTACGTTTGTGCAAACTAGAAGAACAGCAGACAGGAGAAGAACATGGCATATACGGCTCTGTACCGGAAGTTCCGGCCCGATAATTTTGCAGATGTGAAAGGCCAGGAGCATATTGTGACAACTTTAAAGAACCAACTGACCAGCGACAGAGTGGGGCACGCGTATCTGTTCTGCGGGACCAGGGGAACGGGAAAAACCAGCGTGGCAAAGATATTGGCCAGGGCCGTGAACTGTCAGCATCCTGTGGAAGGCAGTCCCTGCAACCAGTGCGACACATGCAGGGAAATACTTTCCGGAACCTCTATGAATGTGATAGAAATCGACGCTGCCTCTAACAATGGCGTGGACAACATCCGCGAAATCCGGGATGAAGTCGCCTACCGTCCCACCAAAGGCAGATATAAGGTATACATTATTGACGAGGTTCACATGTTATCAGCAGGGGCTTTTAACGCCCTGCTGAAAACTTTGGAGGAGCCTCCTTCTTATGTGATTTTTATTCTGGCCACCACAGAAGCCCATAAAATCCCAGTGACGATTTTGTCCCGTTGCCAGAGATACGACTTCCGCCGGATTTCCATAGATGTCATCGCCGGGCGTCTGGGCCAGCTTCTGGAGGCGGAGCAAGAAGAAGCCGAAGAAAAAGCAGTCCGGTATATAGCCAAAGCTGCGGACGGCTCTATGCGGGACGCGCTAAGTCTTCTGGACCGCTGCATCGCATTCTATATGGGACAGAAACTGACATATGATAAAGTGATGGATGTGCTGGGTGCGGTGGATGCGGATATATTCAGCGATTTACTGCGCAAGGTTATAAACGCCGACGTGACTGGCTCCATAAACGTATTGGAAGAAATGATTCGCCAGGGCAAGGAAATGGGCCAGTTTGTCAACGATTTCATCTGGTACATGCGCAATTTGCTGCTGGTGATGACTTCTCTGCAAAAGGAAGAAATTATTGATGTTTCTTCCCACACGCTGGAGCTTTTGGAAGAAGAGAGCAAGATGGCGTCGCCAGAAACCTTGATGCGCTACATTCGGATTTTCTCGGAACTGTCCAATCGCATACGCTACGAGTCCCAGAAGAGGGTGTTAGTGGAGATTGCCCTGATTAAGCTGTGTCGGCCAGCCATGGAAACCAATCTGGATTCTGTGCTGGATCGGATACGTGTGCTGGAGAGGCAGATGGAGGAAGGGGTTTTTATCCAGCGCTCCACCCAGGCCACGATCCAAGAGCCGTCACCACAGGCGGGCCAAAAGGAAGATGTAAAAGCGGTTCCCAAGGCGGCGCCCGAGGACTTACAGCGGATCATGGAAAATTGGGGTTCCATTATCGCGGAGACCTCCGGTCGTTTCAAACAAATGCTGCTGCGCAGCGTGCCAAAATATGACGCGGCGAAAGACCAGGGGAATCCGGTATTGTACGTGGAATTTCAGGATTATCTGGCGAAGCCCTATGTGGACGGACCGGAAGGAAAAGAAGAGCTGCAGGCCCTGATTTCAGATAAAATCGGAAAATGCGTGCAGGTGGAAATGTTGCTGGCGGATAACCATACAAGAGAAGGACTAGCGGAATTATCCGTGGATGAAATAATTCAAAAAGAGATTCATATGAATGTAGAAACAGAAAATTAACCAGGAGGACGAGAAAATGGCAAAAAGAGGTGGATTTCCCGGAGGGATGGGGATGCCCGGCAATATGAACAATCTGATGAAGCAGGCTCAGAAGATGCAAAAGCAGATGGAGGAGAGCCAGAAAGAATTGGAAGCTAAGGAATTTACGGCTACCGCAGGAGGCGGCGCGGTGGAAGTGACCGTCAGCGGTAAGAAAGAAGTGACCAAGGTAAAACTGGCGGAAGAGGCGGTGGACCCGGATGACGTTGAAATGCTGGAAGATTTGATTATGGTGGCGGTCAACGACGCTATGCGGCAGGTGGAAGAGACTTCTCAAGCGGCTATGTCCCGTCTAACTGGCGGATTGGGCGGAGGATTTCCCTTCTAATGGAATACTACAGCCGTCATATCAGTAATCTTATCGAACAGTTATCCCGGCTTCCTGGCATCGGGGCAAAGTCTGCCCAGCGCCTGGCTTTTCACATTATGAATATGCCCAAGGACCAGGTGAGTCAGTTGGCAAGCTCCATGACCCAGGCCAGGCAAAAAGTCTGTTACTGCAAGAACTGCTGGACCCTGACCGACGAAGAACTCTGTCCCATCTGCAGAAACTCCAGGCGAAACCAGAAACAGATTATGGTGGTAGAAAATACCCGCGACCTGGCGGCCTACGAGAAGACGGGGAAATACGAAGGGGTGTACCATGTGCTCCACGGAGCCATATCCCCCATGCTGGGCATTGGGCCGGACGAGATACGCTTAAAAGAGCTGATGCACAGGCTTTCGGCGCAGGAAACAGACGAAGTGATTATTGCCACCAATTCCAGTCTGGAAGGGGAGACTACCGCTATGTATATCAGCAAACTGGTGAAGCCAACTGGAATCAAGGTGACGCGTATTGCCAGCGGCGTTCCGGTGGGCGGCGATTTGGAATATATCGACGAAGTGACATTGTTAAGGGCCTTGGAAGGGAGGGTGGAACTGTAACTATGAAGAAAATCCGTATTGGAAGAAATGGCCGTGCACGGGGAGATGAGGGCGGCGAAGAATTTTACGAATGCATCAAAGATCTGGCGCATCATCCGGCCGTACTAGAGATGAAGAAATATATTCAGCATGGCACAACCACCTGTTACCAGCATTGTCTGAATGTGGCGTATTATAATTACCGGCTGTGCAAGCGGCTGGGTCTGGACGCCAGAAGGGCGGCCAGGGCGGGAATGCTCCATGACTTTTTCCTGTATGACTGGCATGAGCATGTGGCCAGAACAGGGGAGCATTTCCACGGGCTGACCCACCCGCGAGTGGCTCTTAGAAACGCCCGGAAATATTTTACCCTCACGCCCCTGGAGGAAGATATTATCTTAAAACACATGTGGCCGCTGACTATCGTTCCACCTGTCCATCCAGAAAGTTTCATCATATGTCTGTCCGACAAATACTGTGGAATCTGCGAGACGGCGGGCGACAGGCATCGGCTCTTTTACCACCGTTATCCGCTGTATCGGAGAATGGTTCGGTCTATAGGATTTCTTCATCCGTGAAGGCGGCCACGGCCCTGCAGAGGTTTTGACTAAGCGCAGGTTCAGGCAGGGGGCCGCAGAAATCCTCAGAGGGAAGATCGTATCCCAATAAGAATAGCGTATAAAGGATTCCTTTTGTAATCATGTCCGCCATATTCACCACCGTGGACAGCCGCGTGGTCTGGAGGGCCAGATGATCCATCCAGCCGGAGGCGCCTACGATTCCGGTGATGGCGATGTGACCCACAGGCGGCAGGTCCTTTTGCACGCCAGCTCCTGGGTGAAGCGCGCCGTTTGAGACGGTGACGAAGCCCAGGTGTTTTTTTGTGCCCAGGGAAGCGTCAATGGCCACATAGAGTCCGTGGGGATGGTGGCTGGTGATTTCGTCCATGGCCTGTTCAAGATTCAGCGCATGTATGGGGTGGGTGAGAGTGCCATAAATGTGTCTGTGAAGCATTGGGCACCCCGACAGACGATAGCCCACATACGGGCCTAAGCTATCTCCGGTAATCCGGTCCGTGCCAATGCAGATAAATACCAGTTCAGACCAGTATCTTTCATGTTGTTGAATGCATTTCTCCAGGGAAGACCCAAGCGATGTATAAGAGTCTCTCTGGCGGGCGTTGATGTAGAAAGTCATGGGTGTTCCTCCCTTGCATGTTGAATAATCTATGTTTCATCTTATCCAATTTCCTGGAAAATATTCCATACATACCGTGTCGAAGGCGGTCATACGATAATTGCCGCCCCTTCCTATAAACTGCTAAATTCTGCGCCCCGCATATGTTAGGCTTCTTCCTAAAGGGGTGATGAGATGATAGAAGTAGTATATAAAGAGGAGAAAAAAGAGGCCGTAGGCAATGAGGGTTTCTTTCGTATACCAAAAAATATCCGTCAAATCGGTGAAATCAGCGCAGCCCACAAAATTTACATGGAGGATTACGCCCACACGTTCCTGGTCCGTATCGCCGATCAGTGGTCCGGGGCGAAGATAGGGCTTTTGCTGGGCAAAGCCAACTGGACGGAAAACGTAACGTACATTTTCATAAAAAGCGCGCTTCAGATTGAAAATATGGAAGTTTCGCCGGAACACATAGCGTTCACCGATGAGGTATGGCAGCAAGCCGAAGAAAAAATAGAGAAATACTTTCCGGAACAGGAAATCGTAGGATGGTTTTTCATTATGCAGGAATGCACCATGGAATTGACGGATGTGCTCTACCGCACCCATTTGAATTATTTTGGCGGAAACGATAAATTGCTGTACATGATGGAGCCGTTGGAGAGGGAAGAGGCTTTTTTCCAGTACGAAAACGGCTGCATGAGTAAGCAAAAAGGGTTTTATATTTATTACGACAAAAATAAACCCATGCAGGAATACATGATTGAGATGAGTAAGAACATTCCCATCGAAGACAAGGACATAGTGAAAGACAAAGCGGTGCAGGATTTCCGGAAAATCATCTCTGGAAAACCGGAGAAAGTGGAGAGTGAAAAGGGCGGATTTTCCCTGCTTCACGCCGTAGGGGCCTGCGTGGTTGTGGGCGCCATCGCCGTGGGAGTTACGTATCTGAATAACTACAAGAAAATGGAGGAGACGTCGGCCAGAGTGGGACAGGCAGTCTTACAGGATAAAAAGGCCACGGAAATGCCTGTCCGATCTTCAGCGTCTCAGGAGACGAAGGCGCAAGAAGAAATGATGGATAAGCCGGAAGAAATAGAAGAATATACAGAAGAGACACAACAATCAGAAGAGCCCCGGGAAGATGCGACTATCTCCCCCACGCCTTCTGATTCTCCATCTGTGGACCAGACTGAAGCTGCGCAGGAAGCGCAGGAAGGACAAGCGCAGGATGCCATTGCCCAGAGTGAAGAATTAAAGCCAAACGGCTCCTATGTGGTGCAAAACGGGGACACTTTGTCAAAGATAAGTAAGAGAATATATGGAAATACCAGTCAAGTGAATAATATATGCAAGTTAAATGAGTTGAATGTGGGTGACATAATTTATCCGGGACAAATTATTTTACTCCCTTAAAAGAGTGTGTTATAATCAAAAGCAGTAACGGTCATGGAGTTTACTTAAGGATAAGGGATATCAAAATGGCGAGTTTAAAGAAATGGATACGGAAAGCACGCAGACGGATGGGCAGAGCGGGCCGAACAGAGAAGATAAGGTATCGTCGGAGAAGAAAGAGAGCGCGCACGCTGGCGCTTCTGGCATTGTTAGTGATTGTGGGAATGGGCGTATATATATATGGCAAAAATAAAATTTACACCGGTTATAAAGTCTTAGCTACCAGCTCCCGGGAAAAAGATGTATCCACGAAGTACATAGAGTCAGGCGGAAATTTATTCAAATACAGCGAAGAAGGCGCTTCCCTGCAGGATTATAAAGGGGAATCGCTCTGGACCTTTCCCTACGAGATGCAAAATCCTATTGTGGATGTGTGCGGTTCTACCATTGTGGTGGCTGACCAGGGTGGGACAAGCATGGCGATTTTCAACAAAGAAGGGGAAATGGGCGCGGCGCAGACGGAGAAGAATATTGTCAAAGTGTGCGTGGCGAAACAGGGAGTGGTGGCGGCTATTCTGGACGGCGGCGACGACACGTGGATTAATTTCTATAATTCAGATGGAAGTCTGATCGCGGAAAATCAGACAAGGGTGGACGATCCCGGTTATCCGCTGGATATAGCCGTTTCCCAAGATGGGTTGTTAATAATGGTTGCGTACCAGTTCATCGATGGGGGAGAGACCACCAGTTACGTGGCCTTCTATAATTTCGGTGCGGCTGGCCAAAATCAGATTGACAACATCGTAAGCGGCTATCAATATAAGGGAGTGGTGGCGCCCCAGGTGGCATATCTGGATGACGCCACATCGGTGGCCTTCCGGGACGATGGCTTCAGCGTGTATGAAGGGAAGCAGATTCCCAAAGAGGTAGTCAATGTGATGGTTGAGCAGGAAATAGCCAGCACATTTTATGACGAAAACAATATAGGCATTGTGTATGAAAACGGTGGAAAAGATAAACAGTATACCATGCGGGTATACAATACAAAAGGAAAAGAGAAATTCCAGATGGATTTCAACATTTCTTATACCAACATCCGCATGAGTGAAGGGGTTATAGTCATGAATAACGATTCACAGGTATGCGTAATCAGCACAGACGGAGTTCAGAGATTTAACGGAAACATTGCCGAGGGTGAGATTCATGATTTCTTCAAATTGGGAAGGAATAAATACGCTCTGGCGCTGGATGGCGCCGTTGGCATTATAAAATTAAAGTAAGATTATATTACGGAGGATTACAAATGACGTGGCTTGGTATGGCGGCAGCGCTGCTTTTGTTGGTTTTTGGGGTAGTTGGCTGCGCCAGAGGGTTTATCAAGGAAATTATATCAATGTTTTTTCTTGTTCTGTCTATTGGCGTTGTCTGGGTGATTAATCCAGCAGTCACTTCGATTATAAAAGAACAGACGCCTTTCTATACACAGGTTCGGGATTACTGCAAAGAGGGTCTTGAAAACCAATTAGAACCGGGTGTGCAGATCGGACGGGAAAAACAGATGACGTTAATCGATCAGTTGCCGTTGCCGGAAGATATAAAGAAAGGGTTGATTGCCAACAACAATTCTGAAGTGTATAAGGCGCTGGCGGTAGACAGTTTTACAGATTATGTGGCGGATTATGTAGCTTCTATTCTGACGAACGGCGTTGGGTTCATCGTTTCTTTCATCGTGTCTTTTCTTGCAATGAAGATAATGGTCCTGACGCTTGGCTTTATGAGTCACCTTCCGGTTTTACGAGGGGTAAATCGGGTGGCTGGGTGCGCAGTGGGGTTGGCGAAAGGGCTGATCTTCTTGTGGATACTGGGATTGGCGACCACTGTATTATGCAATACATCTGCGGGAAAGAGCTGTATGGGAATGATCCAGACAGACCCTTTCCTTACGTTTTTATATGACACAGATTTGTTCGTAAAGATCTTTATTAATATTTTTTACAATTTATAACAAAAAAACAAAAAAAGGTGTTGACAACCATAACTAGCCATGCTATTATAGTCGAGCTGGCAGGGGGAAACGCCTGATAGACAGCAAAAAATAGTAAAAGAACCTTGACAACTGAACAGCGAAACACACAATCATACATTTGACGGAAGT
>CAJURH010000025.1:9326-36973 GCA_910588775.1 uncultured Lachnospiraceae bacterium | reverse complement strand
TTCTGGCAGAATATGCCGCGGACAGGGATGTGTTAAGCGCTTTGTTGAGTGCAGGCGGGCAGCGCCTGACATACGGCAATACTTTGGGATGTGACAGAATCCACATTTGGAGCAATTATGTGAATATGAAGGCCGGCGTTCAAGATACATATTATTCCGTGCAGATCATCCAGGATGAATTAATATTGTGCTGCGTTCATTTGGTTACAGACTTGCACGGCGACCGCAGCGATGAGCGGCTGGCGATTATACAGAGGATTATGCATGACATTGAAATGATTGAAAACGAGATAAAGTCCCAAAAAACGATTATCATAGGTGATATAAATGAAATGCCCTATAGCAGAGGCTGTTTAAATGCCAATGGTTTTCATGGTTTGCCAACGTTGGATGTAGGCGATAAGTCCACAAGAAAAGTCAACGGCGTTGCATATAGAAAATTTTATAATCCTATGTGGAGCCTGATGGGAGATTTCTCATATCCGCCAGGAACCTATTATAAGAATCAGGCGAAACTTCATTCACCGATGTGGTATATGCATGACCAGGTGATTTTAAGCAAAGACATTCTGCGTCTGTTCAACAAAGATAGCTTGCAAATCATCACTTCTTGCAGCGGCGCGGATTTCATGGACAAAAACAGGCATCCCAACAAGAAGATTAGCGATCATTTTCCGATTATGTGCGAAATAAGGGATGAATAAGAGGATAAAAGAGAGGGTTGTAAAATGAATAAAGAGACATTTTGTTTTGAATTGCTGGATAAATATCCGCCAGAGACGATTATTCGGAATTCTTTGAAGCAGATTGAAGAAGCGACCAGGGGATATGTGCGTGGAAATATTGAAGAATACGACGGCCCCATACATTCTTATACAAGAAAAATGGGAAGATTTCCAAGTCTTTCCGTCTTTACATTGGATTCAGAGGGGCGGCTTCAAGTCCCGGAAGAAGGAAAGGGCGATATTCAGGAAAAGTTGGGGGCGCTGGACAATGAAAAACACAGATATGAGGTGTTTCTCACTGCAAAGGGATTAGAACATTACAGATATAGGATGATGTTTGTAGATTACGGCACGGTTTCCTATCCGGTTCGGATTGTATTAAATGAAACGCTAGCGATTGCCTACAGCGGCAAATGCATAGACATGTTTTATATAGATTCTATGAGGGAAATGGAAGAACTGATGGAAGCGGTGATTAACTGCGACGCAGTCGTGTCCCTAATCCAGAGTTTGATTAACGAATCCATGCGCCAGGAGGCGAACGAGCGCGTTCTCTAAAAAGCCAGAATCTGTATTTTCTGGCTTATTTGTATATTTGTATAAAAGCGCTTGATTATATCGCGGATTTTTAGTAAAATATGAACATATCATACTTACAGGGAGGTATTACATATGGACGTTTACAGAACTGACCGAATACGCAATGTAGTCCTATTGGGTCACGGCGGTGCGGGAAAGACCAGCATGGTGGAAGCGATGGCTTATTTATCCGGCATCACCAACCGTCTGGGCAAGGTGACCGATGGGAACACAATCAGCGATTTTGATAAAGAGGAAATCAAGCGGAAGTTTTCAATTTCCACGACGGTTGTGCCCATTGAGTGGCAGAAATGTAAGATCAATGTACTGGATACGCCAGGCTATTTCGATTTCGTGGGAGAAGTGGAAGAAGCAGTAAGCGCCGCAGACGCCGCCATAATCGTAGTATCTGGTAAGTCAGGCGTACAGGTGGGAACCCAGAAAGCCTGGGATATATGTGAGAAATACAAGCTGCCCCGGATGGTTTTCGTCACAGAGATGGATGTGGATGACGTCAGCTACCGTCAGGTGGTGGAGCAGCTCACAGAGCTGTACGGCAAACGCATTGCGCCTCTTCATTTTCCCATCCGCGAGAACGGCAAGTTTGTGGGCTATGTGAATGTGGTGAAGCAGGCAGGCCGGAAATATATAGAGAAAGGCAAGAAAGAGGAATGCCCCATACCGGATCATCTGCAGGAATACCTGAATAAATACCGGGAAACGCTGATTGAATCGGTGGCGGAGACCAGCGAAGAATTTATGGACAGGTATTTCGAGGGCGATGAGTTCTCCGTTGCGGAGATTTCTGCGGCTTTGGCCTTAAATGTGCAGGATGGCTCCATTGTCCCTGTGTGCATGGGTTCGCCGGTGAATCTGCCGGGCGTTTCCAATCTTTTGGACGATATTGTAGGGTACTTCCCCAATCCAAGTCAGAGAAGCTGCAATGGACTGGACCAGAAGACCAATGAGATTTACGAAGCTAACTATGATTTTGCTAAAGCAAAGTCTGCATATATCTTTAAGACCATTGTGGACCCGTTCCTTGGAAAATATTCTCTGATTAAAGTTTGCTCTGGCGTAATCAAAAACGACGACGCGCTCTACAATGTGCAGAAGGAAACAGAAGATAAATTAAGTAAATTGTATGTGTTGGAAGGCAATAAGCCCATAGAAGTTTCCGAGCTTCACGCTGGGGACGTCGGCGCCATTGGAAAACTGGCCAAGGCTTCCACTGGGGATACGCTGGCGGCCAAGGCCCATCCGATTTTGTATCCTAAGACGGTGATTTCCACGCCGTATACATACAAACGCTATAAAGCGAAAAATAAAGCGGATGTGGATAAAATTTCCCAGGCGCTGGCCAAGATGATGGACGAAGATCTGACCATCCGCACGGTGAACGATTCCGCCAACCGTCAGACGCTTCTCTACGGCATGGGCGATCAACATCTGGATGTGATCAGCAGTAAGCTGAAAGAACGCTACAAAGTGGAGATTGAACTGGATAAGCCAAAGGTTCCGTTCCGTGAAACCATTCGCAAAGCTTCTGATGTGGAAGGTAAACATAAGAAGCAGTCCGGCGGTCACGGTCAGTACGGCCATGTAAAGATGAAATTTGAGCCTTCCGGCGACCTGGAGACTCCATTTGTATTTGAGCAGATCGTAGTGGGCGGAGCTGTGCCGAAGAATTATTTCCCGGCGGTGGAAAAAGGTCTGCAGGAATCTGTATTGAAAGGCCCGTTGGCGGCGTATCCGGTAGTAGGAGTGAAAGCCACTCTGTACGATGGTTCTTATCACACCGTGGACTCCTCCGAGATGGCATTTAAGATGGCCACAATCCTGGCGTTTAAGAAGGGATTCATGGAAGCCAGCCCCGTGCTTTTGGAACCCATCGTAAATATGAAAGTAACCGTTCCGGATAAATACACCGGTGATGTTATGGGCGACCTGAACAAGCGTAGGGGCCGGGTTCTCGGCATGACTCCCGATCACGGCGGCGTTACCGTGGTAGAGGCGGACGTGCCTATGCTGGAAATCTATGGGTATTCTACAGACCTTCGCTCCATGACTGGAGGAAGCGGGATTTTTGAATACGAATTCGCCCGTTATGAGCAGGCTCCAAATGATATTCAGGAAAAGGAGATTGCCGACCGACAGAGTCAGATAGCGGATGGGGAAGACAATTAAAGATATATAGGGATGAAAATGTAAAGCGTAAGGCCAGGAAGTGGATGATACCCATTTCCTGGCCTGTTTGTGAATCCTGTTTTTTATCATGGCAATTTAATTGAATCTGTAGTAAAATAGATATAAAATTGGCTGAACCACAGCCGGAAATAATATAAATACAGGAGGCATATACGAATGTTGACTTTAAAAGAAACCCTTGGGAAAATTAAACCCCTGGATGATTCATCCATGGAGGCTGCCAGGAAACGCTGGGACAGCATTGCCCATCCGCTCCACAGCCTGGGGTTGATGGAAGACCTGGTGGTGCAGATGGCTGGAATCGGCCGCAGCCAGGAAATACATATTGAGAAAAAGGCGTTGGTTTCCATGTGTGCGGACAACGGCGTGGTAGAGGAGGGCGTAACCCAGTCCGGTCAGGAAATCACGGCGATTGTGGCGGAGAATTTTCTGAAAAATCAGGCCACATCCAGCCTGTTTTGTAAGCAGACGGGGTCGGACCTGATTCCCATTGACATAGGAATGGTGACGGATACCATTGTTCCCAAAAGGAAAGTGGCTTACGGTACAAAAAACATGGCCAAAGAGCCGGCTATGACTTATGAGCAGGCGGTGCAGGCCATTGAAGTGGGAATCCAGGTCACAGAAGAATTGAAGGAAAAGGGCTATGGGCTTTTAGCCACTGGAGAGATGGGCATTGGAAACACCACCACCAGCAGCGCTATGGCGGCTGTCTTTTTGGATCAGCCAGTGGAAGCTATGACTGGAAGGGGCGCCGGCCTTTCAAGCGCAGGATTGGACAAGAAGATCTGGGCCATTGAGACGGCGATTCAGAAACATCGTCCCGATCCGGCGGACCCGGTGGACGTGCTGGCCAAAGTAGGCGGATTTGACATCGGCGGGATGATGGGTGTTTTCCTGGGCGGAGCGGCGCTTGGAATACCGGTGGTCATTGACGGGTTTATTTCCTGCGTGGCCGCGTTGGCCGCTGCGCGTCTGTGCCCGACGGCGAAAGATTACATGATTGCCTCCCATGTGTCCCAGGAACCGGCGGCTCAGATGCTTCTGGATGCTTTGGAAAAAGACGCGTTCCTTCACGGACACATGCGTTTAGGAGAGGGGACCGGCGCTGTGGCTTTGTTCCCGTTGCTGGATATGGCGGTGGATGTTTATGAGAAAATGAGCACGTTTTGTGACAACGATATGGAAGAGTACAAGCCTTTGGATTAGGGAGGAAGCATGCTGACAGTGATTACAGGGGGCAGTGGCAGTGGCAAATCCGCGTACGCGGAGGATACAATCCTTTCCTATGGGGAGGGAGAGCGGATTTACATCGCCACTATGTTTCCCTTTGATGAGGAAAGCCACAGGCGGATTGCCCGTCATAGGGATATGCGAAAGGACAAGGGTTTTCGGACAATCGAATGTTATACGGGACTGGATAAAGTTAAGGTTCCGGTGGGGGCTTATGTTCTTTTGGAGTGTATGTCCAATCTGGTGGCCAATGAGATGTATCAGGAGGGCGGCGCCAAAGAGCGGACGGTGGAGGCGGTTATGAATGGAATCCGCTGGATGCAGGAGCAGGCGGCCCGGCTCTGTGTGGTGACCAATGAAACTTTTTCCGACTGCCAGCCTTACGATACGGAAACGCGGCGGTATCAGAAATACCTGGGAACAATAAACTGCCAGATGGTGCAGATGGCCCAGTCAGCGGTGGAAGTGGTCTACGGAATACCGCTGCGTTTGAAATAGGAGGATTTGAATGGGTGCATTGTGGAACAGTTTTAAAATAGCGTTTTCCATGTATTCCAAGATTCCCATGCCGCAGAGCGCCTGGAGCAAGGAGAACATGCGCTACGTCATGTGCTTCTTTCCTCTGGTGGGAATGGTGAGCGGAGCTTTGACCATCGGGTGGATGGCGCTGCTTCCCTTTCTGCATTTGGACGGTGGCGGTTTTGGGCTGGGGGCGGCAGTGTTCACTCTGATTCCGGTGGCGGTCACTGGAGGGATTCACCTGGACGGGTTCTTGGACACTTCGGATGCGCTGGGTTCCTGGCAGGAGCCGGAGAGAAGGCTGGAAATATTAAAGGATTCCTGTGCGGGGGCTTTTGCGGTGATTATGGGGTGCGTGTATTTTGCTCTGAGTCTGGGCGTATATACGACGTTTCAGGACGTGGCCCTTGCTATCTGGCGGGAAAGTTCTTTTGGGGATATGCGTATTTTATTCCAGGCCGCCTGTGTCTATATGATATCCCGGTCTCTAAGCGGTCTGGCAATCGTGACCAGGCCCATGGCTAAGAATACCGGGTTGGCGGCGGCTTTTTCCGATGGGGCGCAGAAGCGTACAGTGGCGGTGACTATGGCATTTTATTTAGTCGTCTGTTGCGCGGCGGTTTTGTTTTTCAATCCGCTGCCGGGGGCGGTTAGCCTGCTCGTGGGCTTGGCGATTTATATTTATTATGGATTTATGGCCAAGAGTAAATTCGGCGGCGTCACCGGGGATTTGGCTGGCTGGTTTGTGCAGGTAGTGGAGCTTGGCATGTTGTTGGCGTTGACAGTGGCGACGCTGTTGATAGGAGGTACAGGATGGAATTGATTGTGGGCGGCGCATACCAGGGAAAATGGGAGTATGCGAAGAAAATATTCCCCCAGGCCGCCTGGGTGAGCGGCGAAGACTGTACGCTGGAGGAGCTTTTACAGGCGGACGGCGTATATGGCTTCCATAATTTTCTGGGCAGGCAGATGGACGCGGGCGAGGATGCGCGCCGCCTGCCGGATCTGATTATGGAGAAAAATCCGGATTTGATTATTGTATCGAACGAAGTGGGATACGGCGTGGTTCCCATTGAGTCCAGAGAGCGGGCTTTTCGGGAACTGGTGGGCCGGGTAAGCTGTGATCTGGCGGCGAGGGCGCGCCGGGTGCACCGGGTAGTCTGCTCAGTGGGGACGGTGATTAAGGATGCTTAGGTTAGCGCTTTTGCGGCATTCTTTTACGGAAGGGAATCTGAAGAAACGGTATATCGGCGTTACTGACGAGCCACTGTGCCTGAAAGGAATCTCGTTTCTCAAAGAACATTATTATCCGGAGGCGGAACATGTCTTCGTCAGCCCCCTGCGCAGATGCGTGGAGACGGCAAGGATTCTCTATCCGCATATGCCTTTTCATATCGTGGAAGAATTAGCGGAGTGCGACTTCGGTGACTTTGAGAATAAGAATTATCAGGAATTGTCGGATAATCTGGATTACCAGAAGTGGGTGGACAGCGGCGGAACATTGCCCTTTCCCAACGGGGAGAGCCGGGAATCGTTTCGCTGGCGCAGCCTGAAAGGCTTCCAGAGAGTGGTTTATTTCTGTATGAATAAAGGCGCGAAATCGGCGGCGGTGGTCACCCACGGTGGAAATATTATGAGCATAATGGAAGAATATGCCTATCCCAGGCGGAGTTATTACCAGTGGCATGTGGACAACGGCTGTGGATACGTGATTGAGTTGGAAGAAGATTTGTGGAAATTAAACCGTGAGGAGATTCACTTGATGGCGAAGATACCGCATATTCCCTCCAGGTAGACATGAATTTGGAAATAAAAAGATTGACAGAATGCATAAAAGGGAGGAGCTTTGTGGCAAAAAGGCTCCTCTTTTTTTAATTCAAACATTTAATTTTATGATTTATGCATTTGATTTTCCTATTGACCTTTATATATAAAACAGTTATACTTAAATATAACATTTTTGTAAACATATGCTTTTTACAAAGCATTTTATCTTAATCAAAAGGAATTTACTTATGATATATTTAGACAATGCCGCAACCACAATCCGAAAGCCTCAGGCAGTCATAGATGCAGTTATATCCGCCATGTGTTCTATGGGAAACGCCGGCAGAGGTTTTAACGACGCATCTCTTGGAGCCTCCCGGATTATTTATGATGTTAGGGAAAAACTGGCCAGGCTGTTTCATGCTGAAAACCCAAAACAGATAGCCTTCACATCCAACTCCACAGAGAGTCTGAATATTGCTATAAAGGGGACGCTTGTTCCAGGGGACCACGTGATCACCACCGCACTGGAGCACAATTCGGCCCTGCGTCCCCTCTACGAGCTGGAAAAAATCGGTGTGGAACTGACGGTCTTAGACAGCGACCGGCTGGGGCGGATCAGCTATGAGGAGCTTAGACGGAAGATTCGAGAAAATACGAAGGCGATTGTCTGCACCCACGGTTCCAACCTCACTGGAAATCTGGTAGATATCCAGCAGGTAGGCCGCATTGCGGCCAAACGCGGACTTTTATTTATCATGGACGCTTCCCAGACGGCAGGGGTGTTTCCCATTGATGTGCAGGAAATGAACATCGCCATCCTGTGTTTTACCGGACACAAAGGGTTGCTGGCGCCCCAGGGGACAGGGGGATTGTACGTTCGGCCGGATCTTACGGTGCGCCCTTTGAAATCGGGAGGCAGCGGCGTTCAGACATACAACAAAAGCCATCCTGTCGAGATGCCTACCGCATTGGAGGCCGGAACATTGAATGGTCACGGAATCGCCGGACTGGGGGCGGCGGTGGATTATCTGCTGGAAAAAGGCATAGATGTCATTCGCGGCAGAGAGAAAGAACTGATGCGCAGATTTTATGAGGGCGTAAGGGATATTCCCGGCGTAACCGTTTACGGAGACTTCAGCTCCTGGGAACGCTGCGCGATTGTAACGCTCAATATCGGTGACTATGATTCTTCTGAAGTAAGCGACGAGCTTCTCACTACATATGGCATATCCACCCGTTCCGGCGGACATTGTGCGCCGCTGATGCATAGGGCCTTGGGGACAGAGGAACAAGGAGCGGTAAGATTCAGCTTCTCCCATTACAATACAGAGGAGGAAGTGGATGCCGCCATACGGGCGGTAACGGAGTTGGCCTCGGAAGGATGATGGAATTTAAACTTAGGAGGAAAGAGTATTATGAATTTAGCAGATTCAAAGAAGAAGCTGGCCCTGGCAGGCTTGGGGTGCGGACTTGTAGCGGCATGTCTGGCCTTTTTCGGCAACCCTGCAAATATGGCGTTTTGCATTGCCTGTTTTGTGCGTGATATGGCCGGTTCCCTGGGGATGCATCAGGCGGAAGCGGTACAATATGCAAGACCTGAGATCATCGGTCTGGTATGCGGTTCCTTTCTCATCGCGGTCGTCACGAGAGAATACCGCTCTGTGGCTGGTTCTTCTCCGCTGATCCGATTTGTTCTGGGCATGGTCATCATGATCGGTTCCCTGGTGTTTTTAGGCTGTCCTCTGCGTATGGTAATCCGTATGTCTGCAGGGGATCTGAATGCATGGGTCGCATTGATTGGATTTATCCTGGGCGTTGCCACTGGCGCTTTCGCCTTGAAAAGAGGCTTTAGCCTGGGACGCTCCCATGAGACCAACGCTGCCAGCGGTGCAATTCTGCCTGCCATTATGGTGGGGATTTTGATTTTGGCCGTATGCACTGCGCTGCTGAAATCCAGCGAGGCAGGCCCCGGCAGCATGCATGCGCCCATCCTGGTGTCCCTTGGCGGCGGCCTGCTCTTCGGCGCTCTGGCTCAAAAGTCCAGGATGTGCTTTGCGGGCAGCATTCGGGATGTGATTCTGATGAAAAATTTTGATTTGTTGACTGTAATTCTCGGATTGTTTGCAGTGATGCTGGTATACAATGTGGCTCTGGGCAAATTTACGCTTGGCTTCGACGCCCCTGGCGTTATCGCCCATTCCGAATTCTTATGGAACATCCTCGGCATGTATGCGGTAGGTTTTGCCGCTGTTTTAGCAGGTGGCTGTCCTTTGCGCCAGCTAATCCTTGCGGGACAGGGCTCTTCCGATGCCGCTGTTACTGTTCTGGGCCTGTTCTTCGGCGCCGCTCTCTGCCATAACCTGGGCCTGGCCGCCAGCGGAACAGCTATAAATCCGGAAACGAAGGAGCTGGTAGCTGGAGCCGTGCCTGTAAATGGCAAAGTGGCTTGTATAATCTGCATTATTGTATGTTTCGTAATCGCATTTACGAATAAGCGAAAAGCCAGAAAATAGCGCGGCGACAGGGCAGAAGCTGCAAAAGATTAGCATCTGCACTGGATATGGACGGCGTAATATGGTATGATACCAACAGTGGAGGAGCGTGGTATACGCTTTCACGTCCACAGGTATCATGATATTCTCAATGAAAGAAGGTATTGTGATATGAAAGAAGTAGACGCAAGAGGACTTTCTTGTCCGGAACCCCTTATGATGACTGCTGAGGCATTGGAAAATGCCGACGGTCCCGTTAAGGTATTGGTCAGCGAGGCTCATCAGAAGACCAATGTGGAAAAGTATGCCAGAGATCACGGCAAAAAGGCAACTATAACGGAAAAAGGTTCCGAATTTGAAATTGTAATCGAATAAAAACAGAAATTATGCGAAAAAAAGAATTAAAACTGGTTGTGACATTTTACACCACCGCCGACGCAATGGCCATGGAAAAGGCATGTAAAGAGCAGAACGCCCCAGGACGGCTGATTCCCGTCCCCAGGGCGCTCTCTGCTGGCTGCGGCCTGGCCTGGTGTGCCGGGCTTGACGCCCGAGATACGCTTAGATTGGTGATGGATCGTGCGGATATAGAAGAGCAGGATATGCATGAATGTATGATATAGCCAAAGCGGCTATCTGTCAAAAGCTTTCCGATTACGCTCTAACAGCTTTCCAGAAGATTAAAAGGGCGGCGAAAACTGGCTGCAATACATCATAAGGGAGAGAAAATCCTGGAACCAAAAAGCGGGAAATATTTTTCTGGAAAACGTAAAAAAAGCTTGCATAAAGCCTCGACTTGTGTTAATATAAATATCGGTTCAAGGAAAGGTCATCAAAAATAGAAGCCGCTGTGGCGGAATTGGCAGACGCACACGACTCAAAATCGTGCGGGAAACCATATGGGTTCGACTCCCATCAGCGGCATTGTAAAATAAGAATCTGGGTTCGCTTTTATTTAGAGCGAACTCTTTTCTTTTGCAAAAAAACGTCTGTTCTTAGAATCATGAAGAATAAATTGTATATAAGGGGCAAATATCCATAGGATGCCTTTCGCGCAGCGCACTTTATATAAAAAATAAAGTGCGCCGTTACGATTATTTCACCGGAAATTCTGCTCCGTTTACGATTATTTTCTCGATGGCGTCCACATCTACCAGGCGGTTGTACATGGTGGCGTAGTGCGATTCCCGGCCAAGGATATAGCCGCTATTTTCTATATTATTGTTTTTATCACATATTACATAGTTGCTTTTGTCTTTGTAGAGGATCTCCAGATGTTTTAGACAATAGGGGTCTTGCGCCTGTTCTTCGGATAAGCCAAAGCCTTTTGCCATGTCGACGACTAAAGATATGGGGGAATATTCCAGATATCCTTGGTCGCCTAGATCGATCACATGCGTGGGAACGGGTTCTTTGTCGGTGAGCTTGATTTTTTCTGTGGCGATTTCTGTACTTTCGGTGAGTTCGCTGCGGGGACAGGGGTAAGTGTCCAGCGTAAGATAGGGAACGTCGCCGTCTTCCAGTGTACGCTCCCACAGAATGTACGCGGAACAGTACATTTTATCGGAGGAGCCTTTCACAGTGTTCACATAGATGTTGTCAAATCCCACCACGCCCTTTTTGGTTTCGCAGATGAAGTAAAAATCCGCTTCGTCGGTGAAGGAGGCTCCTTTGCTCAGGTTGGTTTCCTGATCGCCGCGAAGGGCTGTTACGCCGCCTTCTTTTTCCAATGTGAAATACATCAGGGCGCCGTTTTTGTCATAGACAAAATTTTTGATGGATAGGATGTGGCTTCCGATTTTTCGTTCGATGGATTCGTTGGACACCCATTCCCCGATGGCCGTTTCCGCTTCTTCATCATTCACCGGAACGTATTCTTTAGAAGGAATGGTGACGGCGGTTTTGCCGCCTTTTCCGTCGTCGATTTCCTTGTGTATGGCTTGGTTGGATGGCTTGGCGTCGTTGCCGAACATGGCTTGGAAAAACTCCGTCTTTACAGAAGCATAAGTGACTACGGGCAAGGCGATGCACAAGAGGGCAAGGGCTGCCGCTGCAGGTCTCAGAGTTCTTTGGCGGCGAAACTCGCGTTTAGGAAGCTGTTTGTAAGCATCTTGTATCCGGCTTTCCACTTCCTGGGGAATCTGGATGTCCTGGCTTAGGATTTTTCGCATATTTTTGTCTGAATATTTCATAGAATCTCCTCCTTAACAACAAATAGACTCTTTTAGTTTCTGTCTTCCCCGTGTTAACTTGCTTTTTACTGTGTTTTCATTTAGATTCAGAATCTGGGCGATTTCCCGGGTGCGAAAACCCTCTCCGTAGTACAGTAAGAAGATCGGTCGCATGTCCGCTGGAAGTTCCTCCAGCAATTCGTAAAATGCCTGGTCACTGGCGGGAGCGGATGCGGTCTGGTTTTCTTCCAGCGCTGTGGGGATAAATCGTTTCTGGTGTTTCAGCAGATCGCAGCATCGGTTAATCAGGATTCGGGTTACCCATGTCTTAAAATAAGTCGCCTGCTTTAATTCTCGGATGTGCTCGTAAGCCGAGAGGATGGCGTCCTGCATCGCGTCCGCGATGTCTTCTTCGTTTTTCAGATAGCTCTTGGCTATTTTATAAAGGGAGAGTTTGTATTTCTCCATTAACCGGACAAAAGCGTCTGCGTCGCCTTTTTGCGCTCTTTTCACCAACAGCAGATCCATAAACTTTCACCTCGCTTTCATTCATCGTTCATTTATTAGACTGGGTTTATGGATGTTTGGGTGCATGAAATTAAAAAACCGTGCAGCCTTTTGGAGAAAAGATTGCACGGATGTGGATTATTCTTCTTTTATATTGGAAATGTCCGGCGCAGCCACCAGGGAATAGTTGGTATGGTAAATCACAAAGCCAGGTTTTCCGCCAGGCGTTTTCTTCACATGTTTTTTCTGAATGTAGTCGATTTCCACTTTTGGCGCGCCCCGGCCGCTGGAATAGTAGGCGGCCAGCTGGCCCGCTTCTTCAAAGGTTCGGTCCGGCAATTCCTGGTTGTTGCTTTTTACGATTACATGGGAGCCGGGCATTTGTTTGGCGTGGAACCACCAGTCGTTTCCCGATGCCACTTTGAAGGTCAGTTCTTCGTTCTGGAAATTGTTTTTCCCCACATACATATGGAAGCCGTCGGAAGAAATGTAGTGGAAGGGTTTGGATTTTCCCTGGATTTTCTGTTTTTTGCCGTATTTACGCCGAATGTAGCCGTAGTCCATCAGCTCTTCTTTGATCTGGGCCAGGTCGTTTTCCTGGAGAGCGATGTCCAGAGCGGTCTGGATGGATTCCAGATGCTGAATCTCAGCGGAAGTTTCCTGAATCTGCTGGTTTAAGGCTTCTTCGGTGCGCTTCAGCTTATTGTACCGGGTGAAATACCGTTTGGCGTTCTCGGCGGGGGAGTAGTCCGGGTTCAGAGGGATGGTGATTTCTTCGTTGGTGTAGTAATTCAGAGCGCGAAAGGACTTGCAGCCTTCCTCCAGGCCGTAGCCGTAAGCGTTAATCAGTTCGCCGTATACTTTGTACTGGTCTTTTTTCCCGGTGTCTTTTAGCTGCTTTTGTTGTAACTGGTATTTCTTCCGGTTCCGGTCCAGGGCGGTCTGGACGATTTTTCGCAGATCGGCGGATTTCTGGCGGATGCGGGTAATGACGCTTTTGGAGGCGTACCAGGTTTCCAGAAGCCGGGACATGGAAGGGAAGGATTCCTGGATGTAGCCTTCGCCGTACTGGGTCATGGGGAAGGCCGCGTATTCGGCGGGTTCGTCGCCCTTATAAACCATGTGAGGGGAAAATTCTTCGTTTTTTATCTGCTCCATCAGCCGCAGGAAAACATGGCACAGGTGCAGTTTTTCATTTTCCGTCAGAGACTGGGCGATGGCCGCGCTGTCTAAGGAAGCGCGGTGGCAGATCTCATTGGCCATCACTGGACTGATGCCGGTGCAGGCGCCATAGAGGGCTTTTCCAATCTCCATGGGGCGGGTGCAGACCTGGCTTAGGAAAATCTCCTGGGAAATCTCCAGGGGGTCCAGCTTGTCCTGCGTTTTGGGGATAAAATATTCGCGGCCGGGCAAAACTTCCCGTACGGAGCTCATATTAGAAGAGACGTGCTTAATACTGTCCAGGATTTTTCCGTTCATTTCACAGAAGATAATGTTGCTGTGCTTGCCCATGATTTCCACGATCAGTCGTTTCTGACACAGGTCACCCATTTCATTTAGATGTTCCAGGTCCATGAATAGAACCCGTTCCAGTCCCGGCTGGGTGATGTTGATAATCCGTGCGCTGCCAATGTGTTTGCGCAGCAGCATGCAGAAGCTGGGGGCAGTCAGCGGATTTGTTTTATTCTGTTCGGTAAAATATAGATAGGGCAGGGAAGCGCTGGCGGACAGGAGCAGCTTTTTTGTGCCCTGATTTCCCCGGCAGGTCAGTATCAGTTCGTCGGTTTCCGGCTGCGCGATTTTATGAATGCGCCCGCCCAGCAGGCAATCCCTTAATTCTGCCGCCAGACAGGCAATGGTGATGCCGTCAAAAGCCATAATTTCATTCCTCATTTCCTAGATTCGTAAGTGATTATGAATATTATATACGCCAGAAAATCAGATTACAAGATTAAGAAAAAGAAAAGAATGGAAAGGGAGAAATTAAAGAATAATTAGATTTTATTTAGAGGATATTTAGAGGTTCCCGTGATAGGATTAGAGAAACAGTTGAAAAGTGATTTAAGAGGAGGTTTTGATGAAAGCGAGAAAGATTATCAGCATTGTCCTGGCGGCTGCTTTATCACTGGGAGCGTTGGCGGGATGTGGGCGAGGTGGAGATGACGCGGAAAAAAGCGGTGGTGAAAATACAGGCGGCGCCAAGGGCAGGTATCTGGAGACGGACGTGGCTCTTCCGGAGAAAACCTCTGTCTATGGCATGGTTAAGCTGGAAGACGGAACGATACGAATCGCCACCAATGACCAGGAGGGACGGGAAGCCGTCTGGGATTTGGCGAAAGATACAGGCTCCTGGGAAAAGGTCTACGACATGCCAGAAGAATGGAGGCAGACGGATACATTCTTTGTAACCCATGTGGCCTTGTCCCCCAAAGGGGACGCATTTGCCGTCACAAGCCAGGTGATGGACCAGAGTGCGCAGGCCGATGAAAATAATTCAGAGGCGACGCAAACGAAAGAGTGTTTTTATCACCTGGACGGGAAAGGGAATGTGACGGAAGTTCCCATGGGAGTGAAAGAATATGCGTATTTTATGCAGTATGCCAAGGACGGGGAACTTGTGGCGCAGTTTCAAAACACTCCAGTCAGTTCCATCAATATGGAAACTGGAGAGCTGACCGATAAAGTTTCTGGGGCGGAACGCATTGCCTTCTTTGGAATGGCGGGGAGTACGCTTTATGCGGTGGATTATGATGAAGGAATCTCTGTTTTTGATATGCAGACGGGCGATCCATTGCCGAAAGATGAAGGGTTATCCGATTCCATTGCCCAGAGTGGAACACAGTTGAATATACAGAGCTTGCAGACCATGCCTATAATCTTTACCGAGGGAAAAGAGGAACAGGAGATCTTCTACTGTACCAACAAGGGGCTGTACCGTCATGTAAAAGATGGAAATGTGACGGAGCTTTTGATTGACGGTTCCTTGACTTCCCTGGGGAGTCCGGATACAGGGCTGATTAGCATGGAGGCAATGGACAACGGTGAATTCTATGTGTTGGCCATTGATTCCCAATCCAACAAGCTCCTGCATTACGCCTATTCCAAGGATACGGCCACGGTGCCAGAGGCGGAGCTGAAAGCCTGGACTCTGTATGAGAACAGTGAGTTTGTGCAGAATATTTCTCAGTATCAGAAGGAAAACCCGGAAACATTCATAAATCTGGAAGTGGGCGTGACGGAAGAAAACGGCGTGACCGCGTCAGATGCGCTGAAGAACTTAAGTACAGAGATTATGGCGGGAAACGGTCCGGACATACTGATGCTGGACGGGCTGCCCGTAGATTCCTATGTGGAAAAAGGGCTCCTGGAAGATTTAAGCGATGTGGCCGGCCGCGCAGAAGACTTGTTCCCCAATCTGATATCCGCTATGGAGCGGGATGGGAAGCTCTACGGAATCCCGCTGCGGTTTGCCATTCCTCTCATAGAAGCGGACGCGCAAACCCTGGAAAAGATTCAGGATTTAAAATCCCTGGCGGACGCGGCGGAAGAGTTGAAAAAGGCCAATCCAGATAGAGATGTCATCCTTCCTTATTACGATGGCGCCTTACTGGCGGCCCAGCTATATGATGTGTGCGCCCCGGTCTGGGTAAAAGAGGATGGAACCATTGAAAAAGAGCGTCTGGAAGAATTTTACGCCCAGCTTAGCAGGATTTTTGACCCGGAAAAATATGTGGAGATGGAGATACATGCAGTAAACGAGGGCTACCGGGGCTATGTAAGCTCCCTGGGAGGCGGAAACCTGTATGTATATTCTGATAAGATGCTGCTTAATTTCGGAAATCTCTGGTCGGACTCGGATTTTTCCCAGTTGGCTACCACACTGGCGGAAAAGCCGGAGATTTCGTATAAACCCCTGACCGGGCAGACAGAGCATGTTTTTGTGCCCAAGACCATTGCGGGGGTGAGCGCTAAGAGCAAGAGCAAAGAAGAGGCCAAGAATTTTGTTCAGTTCCTGCTCACCAAGGATGCGCAGACGGCCAATCAGGGGGGCGGTTTGCCGGTGAACCAGAAAGCTCTGGAAGATCAGATTGACCGGATTGATGCCGGGATGACCATCGGAAGCGGCATGGCAAACGATCCAGACAGCTATGTGGAGATGACCATTCAGAAACCAAGTGAAGAGGCGGTTAAACGGTTTATCGGCTATATTCAGGAAGCCGACACGCCGACGCTGAACAATGAGATTATCCGCAATGCGGTTTTGTCCCAGGCTGTGGATTGCGTAAACGGCAAGATTACGCCCAAGGCGGCTGTGCAGGCGGTGGCCGATCAGGTGAATCTCTACCTTGCGGAATAACCAGATGAAGAAGATACATCGCAGGCAGACGGGATTTCTGTTCGTCCTGCCCAGTCTCCTGGGGGTTCTGGTATTTATCGTCGTTCCCTTCGGGGATGTGGCGCGCCGTTCCTTCACGGAGGCGGTCAGCGGCGCCTGGGTGGGATTTGCCAATTACAGGATGGTGTTTTCCAACACGGCCTTTCGGCTGGCGGCGGGAAACACCCTGCGGTTTGAGGGGATCTGCATCCCTCTGCTGCTGGCCTTGTCCCTTCTGGCGGCTCTTCTCTTAAATTCCCTGGATCGCCATATGCAGTTTTTCAAGAGTTGCTTTCTGGCGCCCATGGCCATTCCGGTGGCGTCGGCTGTGCTGCTGTGGAAAGTATTGTTCCATGAGCGGGGTATCTTAAGCGGATTTCTTCATATGCTGCATTTCCAGGGAAGCGACTGGATGCGCACGCCCTGGGCGTTTTGGATACTGGTGGCCAGCTATATCTGGAAAAATCTGGGATACAATCTGGTGTTGTGGCTGGCCGGGCTTTCCAGCATTTCACCCCATCTATACGAAGCGGCCAGGGTGGACGGCGCAGGAAGGTGGCAGTGTTTTTGGCATATCACATTGCCGAACTTGCTGCCTTCTGTGTTCACCATCTCGGCGCTGTCTATTTTAAATTCTTTTAAGGCATTCCGGGAGGCGTATCTGGCGGCGGGAGATTATCCCCACGAGAGCATGTATCTGCTTCAGCACTTATTTAACAACTGGTATCGGGATCTGTCCATGGACAAAATGGCGGCGGGGGCGACGCTTCACGCAGGCGTGATTTTCCTTCTGGTGTTGTTTTTGAAATGGAAGTGGGATTCATAAAGGAGGAAGCGGTGAGAGAGAAAATGATAAAGAAGCTCGTAGCGCTTCTTCTGTCTATTCTAGCCTTTGTGGCCGTGTACCCGGTTTGTTTCCTGCTGACGGGCTCTCTGATGGGCGGCGGGGAGATTTGGGAAAATCTGCGGGCGGTTATGGAAGGACAGGCCGGATATGCCAAGATGCCCTGGCTGCCCCGGTATCCCACGTTACAGTCCTATGTGGAATTATTGTTGGATTCGCCAGAGTTTTTTGTAATGTTTTGGAATTCGGTGAAATTGGTGGCGGGGATTTTACTGGGGCAGACGTTGTTCGGCGTTTTGGCGGCCTGGGGATTTGCCAAGGGAACATTCCCTTTTCGGAAAACATTGTTCACCCTCTATATCCTGTTGATGATGATGCCCTTCCAGGTGTTGATGCTTTCGGATTATTTGCTTCTGGACGCAATGAACTTGCTGGATACCCATAGGGGATTGGTTTTGTTGTCAGCGTTTTCCACTTTTCCCGTGTTTATCATGTATCGGTTTTTTGACAGCGTGCCGGATGCGCTGGTGGAAGCGGCGCGGCTGGACGGAGCGTCCCAGTGGCAGATTTTCCTCTATGTGGGGTTGCCGCTGGGCTTTCCAGGGGTGATTTCCATTCTGACCCTGGGTTTTCTGGAGTATTGGAATCTGATGGAGCCGCCAATGACATTTTTAAAGAGCAAAAGTTTATGGCCGTTATCCCTGTACCTGCCCAACATGGGCTTGGGAGATGCAAAGGCGGCTTTTGCCGCGTCTGTGATCGCGCTGGTTCCAGCCATCCTGGTATTTCTGGCCGGGCAGGACCATCTGGAGAAAGGGATTGCGGCGGCAGCCATAAAGGAGTGACATATGAAAGGCAGAAAGATGTTGCGTGTGCTGTGGGTGTTCCTGGCCTTTATGCTGGCCTGCACCATGCTTTCCCGGGCATCCAGCGCGCTGACCGTGGCCGTGGTGAAAACCGCGTCTCCAGGAAAAATGGTGATTTCCCACAAGGTTACCGCCACCGGGAAAATAGAGGGAAACCAGGAGCTGGCCATATCCGCGGAGAGTGGCCAGAAAATTTCCCAGATACTGGTGCGGGAAGGGGAGCTGGTAAATCCTGGCGACGTTTTGCTGCAAATGGAGTTGGGCGCGCTTAAGGAACAGATTTCTTCTTTTAGGCAGGAGCTGGAGAAAATAGAGTTGGAGAAATCTGCTCTGGAGTCGTCAAAAAGGCTACAGGAACAAAAGAGGGAGTTGGCCATTCAGCGGGCCCAAGAAGACTACGATCGGGCGATGGCAAAAGGTGACCAGGCTGTCTTCCAAGCGGCCGGGGAATGGGACCAGGCTGTGGAAGAGCTGAACGCTTATTATCAGAACGCGGAAATTCAAGAGGAGCAGGAAAGCGTATATAAAGAGAAAATCCAGGCGGCGCAAAAAGCCTATGAAGAGGCGGAAATCTCCCGGGACGAGGCCCTCCAGACAGCGGTCCGCGCCCTGGAAGACGCCCGTGTCCAAGAGCCGCCGGATAACAGCGTAAGAATCAAAGAGGCGGAGGCCAAAAGCATTCGCAGACAGATGAAAAAATTACAAAAGTTTCAGGAAGCAGGCGCAAAAGTGACCGCACCCGTAAAAGGATCGGTGACGAAAATCCAGGCGACTGTAGGGGAAATTACGGCAGACGCGCCTCTTTTATTCCTGGCGGATTTAAGCGCGGGATGCAGATTTACCGCGCAGGTGGAAAAGGAGCAGGAGGAGTATCTGGGGAAAGGCGCGCCGGTGACGCTGAGTAACGAACAGAAGAAAAAGACCGTTGAAGATCTGCAGATAGACTCTGTAAAAGTCAATCCGGAGGACGCAAGTCTATTGGACGTATGCGTATATTTACCGGAGGACGCATTGGAAATTGGGGACAGCGCGAAAATGACTGTGGAGCAAAAATCGGGGTCCTATAACACCTGCATTCCCATACAGGCGCTCCATGTGGCAAACGGAACTTATTTTGTCTATGTGCTCCAGGAAGAGGAAGCGATTCTGGGAAAACAACTGACGGCGAGAACCGTAAATGTAACGGTGCAGGAGCAAAATGAAACTTACGCCGCCTTGGATGACGGATGTCTCTCTGGCGATCAGAAAGTGATTCAGGACGCCAGTAAAACCATTGACGAGGGCAGCCCGGTGCGGCTGGACGAAACATGATTCGGCGTTGGTGGAAGAGAAGCATCTGTCTGCTGCTTACTCTGGCGGGGATTTACTCCTATTATGCGGGGATTTCCTGCTACAGTCAGCTGCGCCATTATCCCAATACGCACCAGGTGATGGACGTTTCTCTTTCCAAAGCGGATTATGACCATATTCGGGAAACCCAGGCAAAAGAAGAATCCTCCCTGGAGTATGCCCTTTGGGGGAAAACAGATGGCATAAATGTGGAAAACCCTCAGTTTAAACGCAGTTTTTCCGTGAGCATGTGGAAAATCCGGGGAAATCTGGACGTGGTCTTTGGCGGATTCGTGAAACTTCAGGAACAAGATGCGAGAGGGTGTTATCTGGACGCCAAAACCGCGAGGGAGCTTTTTGGAAGTGAGGAGGTCATTGGAAATGAAATCGTCTGCCAGGGAAAGCGATGGACCATACGGGGGATTTTGAGAGGAGGAATCCCCGTCCTGGCAGTTCGGCCTGGTGAGCTGGAGTTTACAGATTGCATAACGCTGCAGGGCGGCACAGACGCAGAAGTGAAGAGTTTCCTGCTGCGCTATGGCATTTCGGGAACCGCAGTGCATGGAATGTTTCTCAGAGAAATCCTGCAGCTTTTGCTTTTATTGTTTCCCATATCTTTAAGCATCTGTATTTTCAGAAATCTGCGAGGAATCTGTGGAGAAGGAATTCGATGGGGTTTGCTTCTTTTATTTTTCTTTCTGATTCTGTGGCTGGTTGAAATTCCGGAAACGATGATTCCAGACAAATGGTCCAATTTTCAATTTTGGAAAAACTG
The DNA here is from genome assembly GCA_910588775.1 of uncultured Lachnospiraceae bacterium. Taxonomy (GTDB): domain Bacteria; phylum Bacillota; class Clostridia; order Lachnospirales; family Lachnospiraceae; genus MGBC164599. Next base: position 16,580 of record CAJURH010000025.1, on the reverse strand, counting down.
GTGGGAGGCGGCTAAAAGCAATGTAGAGGCTTTTCTGGGGCGGGAGAAGACAGGAATGGAGCTGGAATGGATCATTTGTTTTCTGAAAGGGACAGCGTGGGCGCTAAGCGCTGTTTTGCTGGGGCAGGCGGCGTTTCGGATAAAAAATTTATGGAATAGAGAGGCGATGGAGGGGAAAGATGAAGCGGCGCAAGAGACGAAAATTTTATAAAATATGGATATGTTTTGTTTTATTTATGGTCGCTTTTGCGATTTTACAGATGAAAGTGATTCAGTCTTCCTCTGGTCCAAAAGCAGTCCGTATAGACAACGGGTGGAATCTGATTTTGGTAAACCGCGACAATTTTATTCCCAAAGATTATAAAGTGGAATTGGTGGAATTGTTAAACGGCCAAAAGGTGGATTCCAGAATATACCCGGATTTGCAGGAGATGCTTGATGCGGCCCGCGCACAGGGATTGGCTTTATTTGTGGCGGCAGGATACCGAACAGGGGAAGAACAGAAGCGTTTATTGGATGAGAAAATAGAAGCGTATGAATACGAAGGGCATTCCAAAACCAATGCGGAAAAACTGGCCAAACAGTGGGTCGCTCTTCCAGGGACCAGCGAACATCAACTGGGCATCGCCGTGGACATTAACGCGGATACGGAGAAAAGCTCCAGCGATGAAGTGTATGACTGGCTGGCTCAAAATGGATACAAATATGGGTTTATCAAGCGATATCCCTCGGATAAAACTGATATCACAGGCGTTATCAATGAGCCGTGGCATTACAGATATGTGGGGAGAGAAGCGGCGGAGAAGATAGCGGCGCAGGGCGTATGTTTGGAAGAATATATCGAATCTTTGCAATAGTGAAAAAGCCACGCAATTTGTGGCTTTTTCATTTTTGCGGATAAAGAAAAAGAAGAGCAAGGCGCACATTTAGACAGTCTGGTCTGCGTCCGGTTCCAGCTTACGGTTTTCCACAAACTGGACATAAGGCGCTTCGCCGTAGTCGTGCCAGCGTTTCGTGGGGCGCGTCGGCAGAAATCCCAGTTTTTCCATTTTGTCGGCTACGTCTTTGAGACCATATTTCTCGTAAGTTTCGCGGTAGGGCCATCCTGTTTCCAGATCCCAGCCGCGGCTTTCGTAGTACAGATCTACCATCTCGTTCCATTGCTGCCAGTCGGCGACTTCGTTCCAGGAATCGGGGATGGAAACGGTGCGCCAGATGGCCTCCATCTCTTTGCGGCGGGTGCGGCCGTGGTAGCTGACAAGGATGGCCCGGAAGAGTAACTTGGAACGGATGGCGGCTTCCTCCAGGTCCTCGGCGGTCAGATTGCAGCCTGTGGCCGCGTTAAACATCTCCGCTTCCATATCTGGCCACCAGGGATCGGGGCTTTGCCATTCACAGCTCATGACGGAATCCTTGATTTCCGCGCAGTTCTGGGTGTGGTTGATGGCGTCGATGATGGCGCTGCAGTGGTAAGGGTCTTTCATTGCCGCTGCATGGTGTTCGTATTTACAGTGGAAATGTTCTACGGTCTGGGCGTCGCGGGTGGAAACCATGTTGATTAGATTCATGGCCAGCCAGGTGGGTTTTTCGATGGCTCCTTCAAAGCCGCGCCCTTGCCAGTGGACGCTTTGTCCCCAGGCCGCTTCCAGGGATACGGGGATATCCGTCCGCTTGCCGCCCAATACCTGGGAGAAGCGTCCGTGGTAAATTGTGTCGCCGTATTTATCGTAACCCATTTTGCGCAGGGCGCGGGACATGCCTTCAGCGAATAGATCGCCGTATTCGCCTTTGCGGTAGACGAGATTTTCCACAAATTTTTTCATGAAAGTTTCGTTTTCCACATCCACCTCCATGCCCACCCCTAAATCGTTATCGTCCAATAAATGCTCGCGTTTGCACATGGCCATCCATGGCATCATGAAGACCCAGATTTCCCATTTGTCAATGCCATAGTCGTTGCACAGATCGTTGATGATATTTCCCCGGTCATAGTCAGCGTCCCATAAATTATAGATATCCGGGGGAATGGGCTGTGCCTGCCCTTCAAAGTCCGGGTCTGTGAAGTCTGGTTCTGGGAACTCACGACTGAGCAGTTTGCAGGGGGCGCAGTAGTTTTGTTTTGTGGGCCAGAACATGCCTACGGTGGTGGGGATGTCCGTTTTGTAATCGAAACGGCTTAAGCTTACGCATTTTTCCACATGATTCACAAGCTCATCGTCAAATGCGTTTTTGCAGTTTAGTAAAACTGCGTTGCAGTGCTGGTTGCAACCAGGGCTGCAGGAGACGTTGGCGCGATCGTAATTTGCCGGAAATTCGCCTCCGGGCACGCCAAGTTCTGTCATATGAAGTATGGGGGACGGGCGCATGCCAGGATTATTCATGTTCAGGCGCAGATATTTCAGTTTCTCAATGTCTGCCGGAGCGACAATGCCGTTGCCATGGACAGTGATGGCCTTCAGCTTCTTGCTGCCCCAGACTGCGCCAAAGCCGCCTTTGGCAAAAACGCAATCGTTGGAAGTGGTGATGGAGGCGATGCGCACCAGATTTTCTCCGGCAGGGCCGATGACCATGGATTTGAAATCGTGTCCGTATTTATCTTCCAGAGCGCTCTGGGTCTGATGAACCCGCAGTCCCCACAGGTCGTCTGCGGGCAGGATTTCAATTTTGTCGTCTTCGATTTTGATGTGAACCGGGACCTCGGATTTGCCTTCGATGATGAAGCCGTCGTAGCCTGCGTATTTCAGTTCTGTGGCGAACCAGCCGCCGATGTTGCCCCAGCAGAACTGTTCTGGATTGTTGCTTGCGCCGATGGCACAGGCGGCGCTGCGTCCGCTGGCGGGGATGCCCGTGCCGGTGGTGGGACCGTTCATGTAGATGAATTTATTGCCTTCGTCGAAGGCGGACACGTTTGTCGGAACCTCGTCCCAGAAGATACGGTTGATGAGCATACGGCCTCCAACATATTTGGGAACGTATGGATAGGTGTTGAGGTACGATATTTCTTTTGTCGTCAGGTTGATGCGGGCGATTTTGCCGCAGTAGCCGTACAACTTTTGGGTGTTGTCGGGATTTTCTAAAATATCGGAAATCTTATAATTTGGCATATATAGTCCTTCCTCGCATAATATGGTGCAAGTTAATAGGTTTTCACAGGTTCAGTTCTGCAGGCTTTGTGCCATCTGGCGAAAAGGCAGAATCTTCACTGAGGCCAATGCAGCGCACAGGGCACCATTTTATGCATTGGGGCCCCTCCGGATTATCCCGGCATAGGTCGCATTTGACGGCCTTCCACTGTTTGCGCGCCTTGTCCCGCTTCATGGCGATGCGGGTGGGCTGAAACTTGCAATTTTTTGCGCACCGTCCGCAGCCGATGCAGAATTCTTCGTCGATGTACACAATTCCCTTTTCGTCAATTTTCATGGCCTCATCCTTTTTCGGACATGCCTCATAACACGGATGATCGTTGCACTGCTGACACGCGACGACATGGTGCATCAATGAACGCGTGCCCAGATTCACCTTGATGCGGCTGTTGCCAGGTCCGGTAAAGCCTTCATGGCTCAGTCCGCACATGATTGCGCAGGTTTCGCATCCGGCGCACAGGGAGTATTCCGGAGAATACTGGACGATATGGTTGCCGTACTGCGCCAGTTCCTTCGGCGAGCGCGGCTCTTTTGCGTAAATTTTTTCTCCCAAAATCTGACTCCTTTTTCAAAATTATTAATTTTTTTACAGATATTTTATCTCTGAAATTATATTTGAAACTCTTTGTAAGGTCCAATTCATTTTTTTGTTAAGAAAACAAATATTTTCGCTAAATAAAAAAGTATCCGTAAAAAGAAATTCAGTGTAAAGTTTTGCTTATAAGTGTTTTGTTTTTTATGTAAGGAGGAGCGCTTTTTCTCAAAACGTTGTGGCGTATACAAATCTTAGACTATGTGATATAATAGACTTGTTTTTAGAGTTATGCTGGAACTCACTAAATCAAAGGAGGGCTTTCGCGAGGAATGGATATAAATGGATTGAAATATTTCCTGAAGGTGGCGCAATGCCTGAATTTTACCCGTGCGGCGGAAGAGTGCTTCATTACGCAGACGGCTATGAGTCAACATATTGCAAATATGGAAAAAGAGTTGGGTTTTCAGTTGTTCGTGCGGAATAAACGCAAGGTTGAGTTGACCAAAGCCGGGCATAATTTTTATAATCATATATCCCGGCTTGTAGAGAATTATGAGACTGCGGTTTCTTCCAGTCAAAGTCTCGCATCCGGCGCAACGGGCAGCGTCGTGGTCGCTGTAACAAGCTGTATTGAGAGCCTGATTCTTATGTCCCGAATCTGTTACTTTAAGACACAGTATCCAGATTTGCATATATCTGTTATCATTATACGACCGTGTGAAATGGTGGAATATCTCCAGCGGGGGAAGTGCGATCTTGCCATCGGCATTCCCCATGATATGGCAGAAGTCAGCAGTATCAAAGTGCATATTCTGGAAACGTTTAAGCCTTACGTCGTATGTCCGGGAAGCCATCCTCTGGCCCGGAATAAGCGGATTACGCCGGAAATGCTTTTCAATAATCCAATTTCTATGTTAAATCTCAGAAGCATGCCTGCATCCTATAAACAAATGTGTCATGATATGGAACAGCTTGGCCTGCGTGATTTTCAGAACATAATTACTTTTGATCAAATCGATCGGATGGAGGAACTGCTATTCATGTCTTCGGTGACTTCCAGTCTGGCGATTGTTCCGGAATATGTGATCAGTTATGCGGAAGGTGATCTGAAACTGCTTGAGCTGGATTCGCCAAAAGCGATTACATTGCCGCTGGGCATTGGTTATATGGCCGACGCCTCCAATCCTGCGCTGTCTTTGGCGCTGGATGTAATCCGTGACAACTCTATTCCGCTGAATTATTAAAAAATACATAAAAAACGCCCAATAGAAATATCGGTAAAATCCCAGAAAATGATTTTGCCGGTATTTTTTATGTCATGCAATAAATGAATAAGTCCTGGGAAACAGCGTTTTTTTTGATAAATAAAGTAATATTACTTGTTTGTTCCAAAAGGAACGCGCCTTTATACTGAAAATAATAAAAATATTCTTACAAAGGAGTGTGTGAAACCTAAAATGAGTAACAAAAATTTCATTCGTTATGCATTGGTTGTGCTGATGTTCCTGGCTCTGACGCTGAATGGATTTACCAATATGGTATTTTCTGCCCGCGCCGTAGACGTTATGGAAAAGTACGGCATGACCCAGACGCAGTTGACTTCGATCTCCGGCGTTTCCAACCTGGGCGGCTTTTTCTTCTCGATTTTGGTTGGTTATCTGACAGATCGATTTGGGCTGCGCAAATTCCCATCGTTGGTGTTCGTGGGCGCATCGGCAGTTGCCGTTCTTCGGCTGTTTGTCAGTTCTTATTGGCCGCTTTGGATTTTGACTTTCATTTCCTCAGCGCTTTGGCTGCCTGCCACTATGCTGGGACCCAAGCTTTTTTCTTATTATTTTAAACCAAAGGAAATGGCTTCTGTTATGAGTGTCTACAGTGCAGGATCTGGCATGGGAACCACATTGGCTTTCGCTATTGCGGCCATGTTTCCTTCTACCCGCGCGGCATTGGCGTTTATCGCTGTAGGCATGATTCTCATAACAATCGCATGGATCGTTATGGTAAAAGATCCTGAACATGACAGTGGCAAAGGGCAGAGGCAGGAAGACGCTCCGTCTCTGAATATTTTCAGCGTACTGAAAAGCCCCACAATGATAAAAATCATGCTCTGCGGCGGTTTAGCCGTTGGCTGTGCGATTCTCATCAATTCTTATGCTGTGACCTGTATGATTGGCAAGGGCATGAATCCGGCCATGGCCGGCACGACGGCTACGGTGATGAACCTGTGCTTACTCTTTGGCAGCATGGTCAGCGGTTTTTTGGTGGATAAGATCGGAAAATACAATCTTCCGTATCTCTTTATCTGTGCGGTGGGAGGCATAGGATATTATCTGGTTTACGCATTCGTTCCAACGGGAATTCCCACCATGCTTGGTATGGGCATCTGTTCATTTATCGTTGCAGGCAGTATCGGCGTAAACATGGGCCGCATTGCTTTGATTCCCATGACTGGAGAATTTGGTCCCGAGATGGGTGGAATGGCTGGTGGTATGAACCAGACGGCGGCAGGACTTTTTGGATGGCTGTTCCCTGTGATTGTGGCTGCTGTTTTTAAGGACAATTATGTGGGAGTGTTCACCTGTGGTGCGGTTTGTCTTGTGCTCCTTGGGCTGTTTGGCTTAACGGTACCGGAGCTTGGCAATAAAGGGGAGCTGGCCATGGCTGCCAAATCCGCCCAGGGCGCGAAGTCTATTTAGTGGATTTGCTTATTTCCTGGGTGTGCCAGGTAATGATAAAAAATAAAAAGTTTGGAGGATATCAACTATGAACAGAATGGAAGGTAAAATTGCAGTTGTCACTGGAACCGGGTCCGGCATTGGACGCGCAATCGCTAAAATGTGGGCGGCGGAGGGCGCGAAGATTGTGGCCGCTGATTTCAACGCTGTGGAAGGTCAGAAAACCGTTGACGAAATCAACGCCACTGGCAAAGAAGCTACTTTTGTGCAGACCAATTTGCGCAAAAAAGCGGATGTGGACAAACTCTATGACGTGGTTATGGAAAAGTATGGCACGCTGACGACTCTGGCCAACTGCGCCGGCGTTTTGGTTCATGCGCCGTTTCTGGAGCATACCGATGAGGATTATGATTTCATCAGTGAAACCAATTACCGCGCCTATTGCTGGACGATGCAAAAGTTCCTGCCGGTGATGACAAAGGAAAATTCCCACGGCAAGAATTCTGTGGTAAATATTGCCTCTATCTCTTGCGTTAAGCCAGAAACAAACGCTTATTATTACGGCGGTTTTAAGGCGGCTGTGGATATCATGACCCGCAATCTGACCCGTGAGTTTTCTCCCAAGGGTGTGCGCCTGAATGTGATCTGTCCAGGTCCCACCCAAACCAATATGACGCCGGAAGATGTTAGAAATAATTCCGAAATACAGGAAGCCATGTGCCGTGAAGTCTGTTCCATCGGCCGTTTGGGCGAACCGGAAGACATTGCATATTGTGCAACTTACTTATGTTCGGATGAAGCTACCTGGGTCACTGGCGCGCATTTTATTGTGGATGGCGGCGCCTGCCCGTATGCAGCACAGGATAAACCTTTTGCTTCAGGCTTCACAAATCCCGATCCG
>CAJURH010000025.1:0-9316 GCA_910588775.1 uncultured Lachnospiraceae bacterium | reverse complement strand
TCACGGAGAGACTTTATCATGGCCTCAGGCCGCATCTCCTCCACCGACAGCCTGCCGAAGAGCAAAATTCCTGCGCAGGTGAGCATTTTCCCGGTTTTCACGCCTGGCGCATGATAAATAATTTGCACGTTGTTCATTCCTTTTTGCACATCAAATCCCAGAAATGCCGTATTTACTTTTTCAATTCTCGCAATTTCTCCATTGACGCGGACTTCAAAATGGGAGTCGTAAGGGATAGAGGTGATGAGCCAGCTTTTCTTCTGTGTCTTTATTTTTCCCTGGATGACGTTTCCCTTTGTTCGGGCTTTGTCCGCCTGAAACACTGCCTGGTACAGGGTGTGTTCCCGGTCGGTTTCTTCTTCCAGCACGCGTCTGTCGCCCAGAAAACATTTCACGTCTGAAATCTCATAGTCTCCCTTACCAAAGACGATTTCCAGTCCGGAAGCGCTTTCTTCCAATTCCGACACGTAGGTAAAAGTGGTGTTTTCATTATAGTAAATATGGTTGCGTGCGCTTAGCCGGTTGCGTGCGCCGTTCACCCATATGGATACGTCCTGGTTGGGCCGGTTGTTCTTCACATGAAACTGCAGGTAAAACAGCGTATTTTGTGAGTTTGTAGAATTTCGTATAAGGCCAAATGCTTTTGCGTCTTCTTTTGTCTGGATGCGGTAGGAACCGTCGGGCGCGTAAGCGGCGTTTGTTTCGCTGGCGCTTATTTGGGGCAACTTTAATTTGGCGGGGGTGGCCCAGGCTTTTATTTCGTTTTTCCACTGTTGGTCAGAATCGGGCGTTTTTTTCACAACCGCATATCTCATTAAAGCGATTTGATTGTAGGGAAAGGGCAGGCTGTGGTAAGTCTGTTCTGAAATAATCCGGTCGGTGGCGTAGGCGATGGGGGCTGCGTTTTCGTTTTTGTAGACGGTCCATTTTCCCTTTGTTCCACAGGGTTCGTAGCCGGGGCATCCTTCGTCTTTGGTGTTTTTCACAATGTATTTTATGCCCATCAGTTTCTGATAGAGCGGGTCGTTGGAAGACGCCTGCATCAGGCCATTTCGGAAAGGTTCTTCCGCCTGAAATTCCGTCTTCCAGAACTTTCGGTAATCGGCGTGAAAGGAAGAGGAATAGATGGAGGACACCCATTGCCGGTGATCCCAGATCCGGTTCAAGTCGGCGCCTTTTTCCCCTTCAGGGCCGCGTTGTTCCAGACGGCAGAGCTGCGGTTCTTCATCCAGCGTCTGGGAAATTAATTTTCCAATGTCTTTATCTGTAATTTCTCCATAACTTTGTGGGTCTACCAGCTCCCAGTAATTGCCGGAGGCCCAGCCGAACAAAAGCAGACACAGCGCCGGAGACGCCAGCATAAGAACTATCCGGCGGGATTTCCAGAATGCCAGAAACAGCAGCGTCATCAACGCGGCGTCCGCCAGAATAAACGGCCATTCCATCGTCCGGTGTGCCATCTGCCCTTTGAAAAAATGGCAGTAACACAGCAGCAAAAGTGTGAGCAGATGGGCGGTTGCCGCGTGGAAAAAGGGTATTTCCCCCTTCTTTTGTTTATCCATATATACGGCGATCATGTAGCATAAAAGCGGCAGAAATGGAATCAGCGATTTGCTGCGCGCATAGAGTCCGCCGTTTAAAATCCATGGAAAAAGCGGCAGAAGAAACGCTAGCGCACAACTGTAAGTGAGTATCCGATCTTGCCATTTCCGGTATGCGAACCCGGCGATAATGACCGTGAGAATCAGCGAAGGCAGGCCGACGCTGTAGCCGTTGTACAGAAAGCTTTCCGTCTGTATCTGCGGCATGAAAAGAGTGAATATGTCTGTTGCGCTTGCGCCCTGTCTTTTCCCCAGAAGCGCTAAGGCGGTGGGAAAAAGGAGTATGCCGCTCATGAAAATCGCTGTGGCGGTGGGGAGCAGGAAGCGAAAGGATTCTTTTAGAAAACTTCCAATCTGGAACTTCTGGCCGTGCAGATTCAAATATCTGGATAGACCATATAATGCCAGGACCAGTATGCCTCCGATACTGAAATAAAAGCTGGATAAAATCATCAGCAATACGCCAATGATATACAGCCCGGATTTTCTTTGTTCCAAATGTCTGTCCACGCCCACCAGGGCCAGGCACAGAAACGGCATGTAGTTGATGAACATAATCTGGTGGCAGGACTGGTAAACCATGGGACCAGCCAGCAGAAAAATGACGGAGGACCAGAACTGGATTTCCCTGGAAAAACCCCTTTTCCCCAGCCAGTAATAAAAGAGCCATATGGATAGTATTAGCTCCGCTATGCCGGCGGCCATCAGGTAGGTTCCCATATTTACAGATGGGAGCAGATACGAGAAAAGGATAACAGGGCTGAACAGACCATAGTAGGAGAAATTATATATGTTCTGTCCGCCGCCTAAGTTGGCTGCAAATTCCGGGAAGAGCTCCCTGGTTTCGTAAAACTGCTGTCGGAAATATTCAGGCAACACGCTGTGCTGGCTAATCCAGTCCACCTTTGCGCCGAATATGCCGTGCCTTCCGGCGAAAAGCCAGCAGGCGCACAAGGTGAGCAGCGCCAGAAATAAATAAGGAGAGAGATTTTGTGTTTTGTTTTTCATTTGAGTCTGTCCTCCAGTGGTTTTTAAGCTTTATTATAGAGCTTATATCTTAAATCTTCCATAAGGCAATCCTTAAAATTTCTTAAGACATCTTTAGAAAATTTTTTCTCCTAAAAAAGTGTATTTATCATACAGTTATACTTTGGCATAATCCATGCATCCTGGAGTGGTTTTCAAATACGCTTTGGAAATTGATTCGGCAATTAGCGAAACGCTTTTTTCAATAACTAAAGTTTGGGCAAAATCGCAATTACCTATAGAAATTTATGAACGATAGCAGACAAACTATATGAAGTCAAATTGGTGCGTATGTAGTTGAGGAGAGGAGAATATGCCACGGGTTGAACTTGTGTTACGCATTATCACAGATAAACGAGATTTGGTTATTGCCGAATGTGAAGCTCAGAAAGATATGAAATATATTATTTTTATCATTTCAAATGTACCAGAGTGGATGCGGCCGGGAATCTGAGGAAACAGTTCCCCGGCCTTTTGCCCAGGGCCGCAGGAGAGATCAGTGATGTTTATGACTGGATGGTAAAAGTATGACAAAACAGGCGCCCCCTTCTGGCGTGTCTTCCACATGGATACGCCCTTTGTGCAGACGGAGGATTTCCTTTGCGATGCAAAGTCCCAAGCCGAAGTGGTTTTTGTCATGGTGTGATGAATCCATCCGGTAAAACCGCTGAAAGATAATCTCTTTCTCGTCGTCGGGGATTCCAGGGCCGTTGTCAGCCACCCGTATCTCGGTTTTCTCCTGTTTTTGGGAAAGGATTAACCGGATGCATCCGCCGGCGGGCGTGTAGGTCAGCGCGTTATCCAGCAGAATTTCCAGGACCTGGGTCATACGGTCCGTATCCCATCGTTGCGGCAATACGGCGACTTCCGGGAGATGTATATCCAGACGGATTTTTTTCTCTCTGGCCCGCGGCAGGTATCGTTCATACATTTCTAGCAGGAAGGTGTCCGGTTCTTCTTCAGAAGGGCAAAAGCTCCAGCTGCCGTTGTCTGCATTGGCCAAAGCCAGCATATCGCTGACCAGACGGTTCATGCGCCGTCCTTCTTCCTGGATATTGACGGCAAACTGCCGTTGTTTTTCCTGGGGTGCGCCCTGCATGGCTGCAAGGCTGGATAAGATAACCGTCAAAGGGGAGCGCAGCTCATGGGAGGCGGCGGCCACAAATTCTGTCTGGCGGCGGCGGTTTTCCTCCACGGGAAGCAGTATGCGCCGGGTGAAAAACCAGGAGAAAACGGCCAGACAGAGAATGGCTGTCAGCGCGGCTGATGAAAACAGCAGATTCTGGCGCATGCGTGTGGCTTTTTCTTCTTGCAGCGAGTATAGAGTTATTACATAAAGAGCGTTTTGTTCTTTCGGTATAACGGATACAGCGGCATAGTATCCCTGCCCGTCTTTTAAGGGAAACGCGGCGGTTTCCGTCACCTTTCGGTTTTTCTGTTGGGAAAGTGAGGAAATCTGGTATTCCAGGAGGGCTTGTTCCTTTGCCTTTTGAAAAAGTTCCTGTATTTTTTCAGAATAATTCAGAGAATTAAAGAAAAGGGGCGTGTCCCCATCGGAAATGGACACCAGGAAATGATAGTTTTTCTTAAGTTCCAGCAGCCATTGATGGGAGATTATAGGCTGGTTTCCCAGGTAGGAAACAGCGGAGGCTACGTTTTTTTCAAAGGAGAGAAAGCTCTGGCGGGAAGCGTCTGCATGGAGAATAAAGAGGCAGACGCCAGTCATGGCTATGAGAATGGCGCCTGTGACCAGTGTGCAGAAGATGGTGAGCTGCAGATGAAGTTTTTTAAACATGGTTTTCCTCCAATCGGTAGCCGATTCCACGGATGGTTTTCAGATGGACGCGGCTTTCCACGGTTTTTAGCCTGCGGCGGATGAAATGCGCATAGTTGTCCAGGTTGCCGTCTTCCACTTCCGCGTCTGCGCCCCATACCCGTGTTAAAATCGTGTCGCGGGGAAGGGTCTGGCGGGGATTGCGCAGGAAAAGCTCCATCAGTTCGCCTTCCCGTTTGGACAGCGTGCAGGATTTTGTCTGGCAGGACAGTATGTGTTGCTGCGCGTCGTATTTCAGATCGCTAAAAGTCAGCTCCTGGCGCTCCAGCATGGCAGGGGGCCTGCGCACGATGCAGCGTATCCGGGCCATCAATTCCTGAAATGCAAAAGGCTTTACAAGATAATCATCCGCGCCACAGTCCAGTCCGGTGATTTTGTCCTGTAATTCGCCCAGAGCGGTGAGCAGGATAACAGGAGTCTGGATGTTTTCCTGGCGGGCTTTCCTAAGGACGGTAAGTCCGTCCAGGCAGGGCAGCATACGGTCCAGAATCGCCAGCGCGTAGGATTTCGTCAGCAACATCTCTAGACCAGTCTGGCCGTCCAGGCATGCGTCCACTTGGCAGTTCTCCTGTTCCAACTGATATTTTAGTGTTTCGCATAATCTCTCGTCGTCTTCAATCAGTAATATGTGCATGGCATCTCCTTGTGATGTGGATTTCTTTCATTATAACATAGCCCCGTTGGAAATGCCTCTAAAGAATCTCTAAAAACCATGGAGCTGCGGCGTCTTGATATTCCGCAGGGGTTGGGTTATACTCTATGAAACGGATAAATGATGGCGATAGGAGAGTTTAAGAAAATGCGGGAAATAAATGAAAGATATGAGTTTCGGAATATCCGGCCCGGGGAGGGGGAGCAGGCGGCGGCCATTGAGAGGGCTTGTTTTCCTCCTAAGGAGGCATGTACAGAAAAAATGATGCTGGAGCGAGCCGCCAAAGCGCCAGAATTATTTCTGGTAGCTATGGACAGGCGGACGGGTGAGATGGCGGGCTTTCTCACAGGAATTTCCACCAATGAGGGCTCTTTTCGAGATGCGTTTTTCCTGAATGCAGACCTGCACGATCCGGCGGGGGAAAATGTGATGATTCTAAGCCTGGCAGTGCTTCCTAACCGTCGGAGGCAAGGGCTGGCGCGGGAGCTTATGAGTCAGTTCCTAGCCGGGGAGCGCCAGAGAAAAAGGCGAAGGGTTTTGCTGACCTGCGTCCAGGACAAAGTGAAAATGTATGAGAAAATGGGATTTCACGACGACGGAATTGCAAACTCATCCTGGGGCGGCAACCAGTGGCGCGAGATGAGTTGCAGGGCGTCTGAGTAACGTAATCAGGCGTTTATCTGACGGCCTGACGGCCAGATTACAACAGTATCACGATAAAGTAACGGGAGGAAAACACTATGTCCAACGAAAAAGTATACCAGATGGATTTTGCAAAGATTTACCAGTTGCTTGTGGATAAGGCCCTGAGAAAGAACAGGACCAAAGAGGAGGTGGATGAGATTATCCGGTGGCTGACCGGGTACAGCCAGGAGGAGTTGGAAGAGATGCAAAAAAAACCTCTGGCTTACGGAGATTTCTTCCAAAACGCGCCTCAGCTAAATGAGAAAAGGAGCCTGATTAAAGGGGTGGTCTGTGGCATACGGGTGGAGAATATTGAGGAGCCGCTGATGCGGGAGATACGCTACCTGGATAAATTGATTGACGAGTTGGCCAAAGGAAAATCCATGGATAAAATCCTGCGAAAGTAGCTACTTGCAATGTTGTACTGGGTAAGCCTGCCAAATTAGTAACTTGACGGAAGTTTTAGAATGCTCTATAATACATCTATCAGCATAACGATCTATTTGGAGAACAGGCATGATAAAGAGTATGACCGGCTTTGGCCGGGCAGAGGTTTTGGATGAAAGCCATAAATTTACTATAGAATTGAAGACGGTGAATCACCGGTATCTGGATATGAGCGTGCGGCTGCCCCGGCAGTTGGGGTTCTTTGAGACGGCAGTGCGCAACTATTTGAAGAAATATCTGCTGCGAGGCAAAGTGGATGTTTTCATTTTTTACGAAGATTATTCCCCACAGAAGGTTCTTCTCACGTATAATGGGGAGTTGGTGAAGCAGTATCTGGCGTATTTTCGGCAGATGGAGAGTGAGTTTGGCGTTGAAAACGACATCACGTTATCTACGCTGGCCCGGCTGCCGGAGATTTTCAACATGGAACAGCAGGCCCAGGATGAGGATTCCCTGTGGAAGCTTCTGGAGGAAGGGCTGAAAAAGGCGGTGGCCAACGTGGTGGAGGCCCGTGAGCTGGAAGGAGCGCATCTCAAGAAGGACATACAACGTAAGCTGGACGCGCTGGAGGAGAAAGTGGCGCAAATCGAAGAGCGTTCGCCGCAAGTCCTGGCGGCTTATCGGGAGAAGCTGGAGGCCAAGGCGGCTGAAATGCTGCAGGATGTCCAGATGGAGGAAAGCAGGATTGCGGCAGAGGTAGTGATTTACGCGGATAAAATCTGCTGTGATGAAGAGACTGTGCGCTTGAAAAGCCATATCAAAAACATGGGCCAGGCATTGGAACAAGGGGGCGGCACAGGGCGTAAGCTGGACTTTATCGCCCAGGAGATGAATCGGGAGTCCAACACCATCTTGTCGAAAGCCAACGATCTGGAGACTTCCAACATTGCCATTGATTTGAAAACAGAGATTGAGAAAATCCGGGAGCAGATTCAGAATATTGAGTGACAGGGGGATTTGGATGGCCAGATTAATCAACATAGGATTTGGCAATGTGGTCAATACAGATAAAGTAGTGGCTGTAGTCAGCCCGGATGCGGCGCCTGTAAAGCGTTTGGTGCAAAATGCTAAGAATCTGGGAAGTCTGGTGGACGCTACCCAGGGAAGGAAGACGAAAGCCGTGATTGTCACTGAGGGCGAGAAGATTCTGTTGTCTGCGCTGCAGCCGGAAACCATCGCCAAGCGATTTTCGGTTCAATATGAATTAGAAGGCAGGGGAGAAGAAAATGAATGAAGGAATTCTTGTGGTGGTATCCGGATTCTCCGGCGCGGGGAAAGGCACGTTGATGAAGCGGCTTATGGATAAATATGATAATTATGCGCTATCCATTTCGGCCACCACCCGTTCGCCCAGGCAGGGAGAGCTGGATGGCAGAGAATATTTTTTCCGGACCCGTGAAGAATTTGAAGGATTGATTCAGGGAGAACAGCTCATTGAATATGCCGAATATGTGGGAAATTATTACGGCACGCCAAAAGCCTATGTGCAGGAGCAGTTGAAAGCGGGGAAGGACGTGATTCTGGAGATTGAGATCCAGGGAGCCTTAAAAGTAAAAGAGAAATTCCCGGACACGTTGCTTTTGTTCGTGACGCCTCCCAGCGGGCAGGAGCTGAAAAACCGTCTGGAAACGCGGGGAACGGAAGACCCTAAGGCCATTGAAAACCGCCTTCGCAGGGCAGGTGAGGAGGCGAAAGGGATTGACGGGTATGACTATGTGCTGGTAAACGATGATTTGGAAACCTGCGTGAATGTGATGCACCATGTCATTCAGAGTGAACATTATCGTATCCAGAGAAACCCTGTATTTATCCAGAATATTATTCGGGAATTGCAGTCGTTATAAAAATGTATATATGAAAGGAGAATTTGACCATGATCCATCCGTCCTACTCGGAATTGATGCAGGTTGTTAATAAAGATACAGAAATTGATGAGCCTCCGGTGGTAAACAGCAGGTATTCCATCGTTTTGGCAACCAGCAAGCGCGCCAGACAGATTATCGGGGGCGACACGCCGCTGGTTCCCTATGTCAGCGGAAAGAAACCTCTGTCGGTGGCCATTGATGAATTATACGAGGGAAAAGTGAAAATCGTGGCGGAAGACAAGAACGCTCTGGAGGAGCAAGAAGAGCAGGAACAGTCCGAAGAGTTGAGTGTTCAGGAGATATCTGAGTTGTCTGAACTGTCCGATGAGCCAGAGGCGTTAGAAAATCTGGAGGAACTGGAAGAATTGCCAGAAGAACCAAAAGAAGAGCAATTATTATAAACAAAAAGACAGGCTGTTGTGCAAATAAAGAAATTTTGCGCGTCAGCCTTTTGCTGTACCGGAAGGCTTTGGGAGGAATTTATGCGAAAAATATTATTTATCTCTCTGGGATGCGATAAGAATCTGGTGGATTCGGAAGAAATGCTGGGCCTTTTGGCGACTCACGGCTATCAGATTACCGACGACGAGACCTGCGCCGATGTGATTGCCATCAACACCTGTTGTTTCATCGGCGACGCAAAAGAAGAGAGCGTGCAGACTATACTGGAAATGGCCGAATACAGGAAAAGCGGCTCTTGTAAAGTTCTTCTGGTCACCGGATGTCTGGCGCAGCGTTACCAAGAGGAGATTGCAAGGGAGATTCCGGAGGTGGACGCGATCCTAGGCGCCACTGCGGCGGAAGACATTCTGGAGGCTCTGGAAACGGCGTGGAATGGGGACCATTACGAGAAATATGAGGATTTGAGTTACCTGCCACAGATTTTTGCAAAACGGATTCTGACCACAGGCGGACATTATGCCTATCTGAAAATTGCGGAAGGGTGTGATAAGCATTGTACATACTGCATCATACCCAAGCTTCGGGGGCATTACCGCAGCGTTCCCATGGAACGGCTGCTGGCGCAGGCTGAGGAGTTGGCCAGGGAAGGCGTGCGGGAGCTGATTCTTGTGGCGCAGGAGACCACCATTTATGGACAAGACCTCTACAAGGAGAAATCGTTGCACCGGCTATTGGCCCAGTTGTGCGAGATACCTGGACTGCTCTGGATACGGGTGATGTACTGTTACCCGGAGGAATTGTACCC
>CAJURH010000024.1 GCA_910588775.1 uncultured Lachnospiraceae bacterium | reverse complement strand
TTTAAAACCGCACCAAGTAATTTTATCATAAACTTTTTTTTCTTTTGCGATTTTTTTTAAAGAAGATATTTCATCTTTAGTTCCATTCCCAACTATATGCAAATTAAATTCTGTACACAGATAAGGAAGCGCCTTAATTAACAAGTCCAACCCTTTACGCTTAATCATGCTTCCCACATAAAGTATACGCCCTGGACAGACTTCCCTTTTTAAATTTCCATATTGACTTACATCCACTGTTAAAAGACTGGTAAAAATCTCTTTTTCACCAGCCCCCCATGCAATCAATTTTTCTTTTGCTTTTAAGCTGCTGGCTATATATGCATCTGCATTTTTTATAATAATCTTTCGAGCAAGCTTCTGCATTTTTCCAATATTCCGTTCAGAATATAAAGTTCCATCTGTTAAATGAACAAATCCTTTATTATGAATTTTACACCAAGCCAAGCTTTGAATTGCCGCCACGTTGTATTCAAAGCCTATCACAATATCCGGTAAAATTCTATTTAAACACGACATCACATTGACTGGTAAATGGATATAACGATTATCCAGTTTTCCCTTTATTTTTATTACTTTCGAATGTAAAATAATAGAATTTAGAAGTTTATTTTCATCAAAAAACCACTGACGGTTATCTTCTGTTTTATTTGTATATATGATATGAAATTCATATTCTGAGAAATGAGTCTGCATATAATAAAACAAATCCACTCTATAAGGAGCTGGAATATTTGTCACTATAACTACTTTATTTGCCATATGCACCCATCCTTCTATAAATTCAAAACGCCTAATTCAACCATATAATACAAGTTCATGAAAAAGCCCCTCTAGCAATTCGCCTTACGATATATCTCCATCAAATTTTTATAATTCCGCTCTTCTGTATATTTCTCTTTATACTCTGCTACGGTGATCTTACAAATATCCAAATATGTATTTACCCGAAGCGCCGATTTCATCAACTCCTCTGGTGAATCAGCAGCAAATTTGCACCCCGTCACGCCTTCTTCCACCAAACTCCCCGCATTTCCCAAATCCGAAGCAATCACCGGCGTCCCCACCGAGAATGCCTCTGCAATCGTCATAGGAAAACCTTCATAACACTGCGTTGGCAATATAAGAGCCCTTGAATTGGCAATCAGCTTCCGGGTCTCCGCATTCGGAACAAAGCCCATCATCTCAACCGAATCCAACCCATTCTTGGCAATATACTCCCGACACTGCTCCTCCATAGGTCCGTTCCCACACAACAGCAGCCTTGGAGCCGAATCCCCCATCATCTTCCAAGCCTTAAGCAGAACATCCACACCTTTCAGCCTTTCCAACCGCCCTACAAATATAAACCGCTCCTCCCTTTTTTCTGGTGGAACAATCTCACTATCTATACTTTCGACAAAATTAGGCTTCACAAATACCCTTTCTGGTGCAATTTGTTTAAAAGCCAACATTTTTTCCTTATTAAATTCCGTCAGACAGATATAGTTTAATTTTTTATAAATCCCCGTCAACCGATGGAATTTGGCATTGATTACGCATGCCAGAGTCTGCAGTCGGCTTCCCCTGTAGCATCCATATTTTACCGCGTGAAAAAGCCCTTTTTCCAGGCACTCTTCACAGATATGCCCGTCGCGGTAAAATGTCGCCCCAGGACACAGTAGTCGAAAATTATGAATGGTCTGCACCACTGGCGTTTTACAGGCAGCGGCCGCATAATATACTGCGGGACTGATCAGATTCAAAGTATTATGAACATGAACGATATCCACCTGCTGTTTGCGGATAATCCGCCTCACTTCATCGTAAGTCCGTTTGTTAAAAACAGTGGCAAAAGGCAGCGTCAGTTTCTGCCATCTGGACAGCTCCTTCAATTCCGAATTATGTCTGGTATACAAAATCACCTTATGCCCATGCTTTTCCAGCATTCGCTTTTCATTGGCAACCACGGTATCCTCGCCGCCTGGAATCTGATAATAATTGTGTACAATCAGCACAGTTGGCTTATATTCATCTTTCACCCGTTCATTTCCCCTTAATTACAGCTTCCCAGATAAATTTCACATTTGTATGCCAATACCGTTTGAACAGCCTTCCCGGCTCCTGCATCAAACGGTACAGCCATTCCAGATTTAATTTCTGCATCCACCCTGGAGCTCTTTTTATATTTCCCGCAAAATAATCAAAACCGGCGCCTACGCCTACCATCAGCCCGTCCACACGCCCCTTATGAGCCGCCATCCATTTCTCCTGCTTGGGCGCGCCCAGCGCGACCCACACAAAATCCGGCTTCGTAGCGTTCATGTCTTTCACAAGGGCCTCATCTTCCTCTCTTGTCATTGGACCAAAGGGCGGACTGTACATTCCTATAATCAAAAGCCCCGGATATTCTTTCAGCAAACGCTGCCGCATTTTTCCCAAGGTTTCTTCCGTAGAACCATAAAAATAATGCCTGTAACCTCTTTCTGCTGAAATCTTCATAATTTCACCCATATAATCCGGGCCAGTGATCCTCTCCATATGGGAATGGCCCCGTCTGCGCCCTACAGATGACAAAGGCCCTCCGTCCGGAATAGCCATAATGCCTCCATTTTGGATAGCACGATACTCCTCATCCTCATAAGCCGTAATCGTTGTGTGTACATTGGACACACACAGATAATCACCGGATAAATCCCGGATATGCTTTTTTGTAAAATCCAGCAGCCACTGCATATTAACGGCAGCAATGTTCACCCCCAGAATCTTACATGTTGGAATCTGCGCTTTTACTATTTTCCTTTCCATGAACAATCATTCCATCTTTCTGGAGTCTTAATCAAAGGTCCGCACATTTTTACTCCTCTGCATACACATCTTTTCTTCGCAGCAGCGCGACTCCGATTCCCATAACCACAAATATAATGGGCGTACAGATAATCTGCTGATAACAAAAGAAATTATGCAGAAAATAAGACACAAGCGCCGCTGCGCCTCCCACCATAAATGGATGGGATTTCCAGTTTTTCAAAAACACAAGAAACGCCGTCACAAAACTGCCCAGATATGTAATCAATCCAAAGATCCCCATATCCACCAGACAGTTCATCCATTCATTATGCGCACAGGCCAATATGGCATTTCCCCAGAATCCCTGTAAACTAGCCGCATCATAGGCATAGGCTGCACTGGCATAAGCATCTGGACCACAACCAAATAGCTTATCCTTAAATCCGTAATCCCCGAACATTCGCATAGTAAATTTCCAGGTAAAACCGCGGGCATTTCCCCATGATTCGTTGAAATTAAAATAACCAATATTATTTAAAAATGTGCCCTTAATCTTACCTGTCGTAACCAGATAAATACATACAATCACCGCAACGATACCCACCGGTATCAAAATATAAAGGATGTTACGAACCATGCGAAATCTCTGTATTTCCATCTTGCCTTTCATATTAGCAAAATATACCCCAGCATAAATTACAACTGCCACTGCCAGCAATATCCAGGTAACTGTGCTCTGTGAACAAAATGTGGACAGACCTTCCAACTTCACCGTACGCTCTTCAAAAATCTTCTGCAAAATGCCAATCACTTTAAAAGATGCCAAACACAAGACTGCCAACTCCCAGAACCGCATAAAATATTCATTGGATTTAAAGGACAGCCAAAACAGAACTAGGAAGCTGCCTCCCAGCGCCATAAAAGCGCTATCACTGTTCTGGGTCACTACTGACGCAAAGGCAATGCACACAAACACGCCCCATAACGCAGACCATTTCACTTCTCTTTTATACCAATAACAAGCCATGCCGATGGGCAGGGCGATACATAGATAGCTGGAATACCAGGTGGCCTGCCCCAGCGTGGACAAGAACAGAACCTTTGTGCCCTCGTCAATCCCCTCGTACATCCCCAGCGGGTCCACATTGAACCGATGCAGAATCCCCAGCAGGAAAACAACTGCAGACGGAACCGCAATAAACCACCAATAACTCCAGTGCCACAGGAACCACCGAGACACGAAAAAATACAGCAAAACAAAGATGGTCTGGGTCATGACGCCCATGAACCAGCCATCATATCCCCAGAATGCCGCTTCTCTGTAATCTGACAATCCATAAGATATCCAACAAACAATAATATAGGCCAGCACAAACCAGTCTGTCAATAACATTTCCTGGCAAATCTTCTTAATGGACAATTCCTTCCGTTTCAGGAACAGATAGCATACGCAAGCCAGCAGCATGGCTGGTATGAAAATCGTATAAGCAGTTTTGAAAAAATCGTATTTTGCGCTTCCCATGTTGGCATATTTATCCTGAAAGTAAAGCGGATAAAGCGCGAAAATCGCAAATATAAAAACTGCAACCCCACCGATCATGATTGTCTCCGGCAATGTCTCCTGCTGGATATCTTTTTTCGGTTCTTTTGTCTTATTCGTCTGCGCCATTTTAACCTCTCCTTTTATACCAAAAAATGAGTGTGCCAATTACAGAAACTTTCTTTCCATATTCCAAACACACCCTGCTGTTTTAAATAATCAAAGCGACTTCATTATACAATACTTTTATATACTTTTCCATAGTTAATTTTCAAAAAACAGTTTCACACGGTAGCATTTCATGCTTTCACAACCTTATGCTTTATATAGATAAAATGAAATTGACGCTTTCCCAAAAATATGACAGTACAGACGCTCAGAAAAATCGCTGTTCTTAGCAACTGACCACTAACATCTGCGCACTCCCATGCAATTTCATAGGCACAGATCTGGCGGGCACGAAGATACAATCCCCTTTGAAGAAGTTGAGGCGCCCATCCGTCTCCATAAATAAACTGCCACAACCTTTCAGGCACAGCAAAACCTGAAAGGAGTTCTCCCGCGTTTGATAGTCCACCATTTCCCGGCAATGCTCCGTATTGAGAAGCATCCGCTCTACCTGGAAATATTTACACCTGCATAACAACTCCAGGGCGCTGCCTTTTTTGTATTTTAATGTTCGCATAGGCTGCCGGGGTATATCACTGCCGGAGAGATTGGCTACATCCACCGCTTTTTCTATATGAAGCTGCCGGGGCTTTCCATCTTTGTCCATCCGATCGTAATCATACATACGGTACGTAATGTTGGAGCATTCCTGGATTTCCGCCACCAGGGCGCCCGCCCCCAGTCCATGCACTGTGCCTGCCGGGATAAAGAACACATCATCTTTCTTTGCTTTGACTTTCTGCAAGTTTTTCTCCACACTGCCTTCCCGCAGACTCTTTTCCAGTGCCTCCCGGGTGATATCATGGTTGAAACCGTAGGAAATGCGCGTGTCTTCTTCCGCATCCATCACATACCACATTTCTGTTTTTCCCAGAGAACCATTTTCGTTTACCGCCGCATAAGCGTCGTCGGGATGCACTTGTATGGATAAGTCTTCTCTCGCGTCTATGAATTTGATCAGTATGGGAAAACCGCCCTGGCACGCCAGGCGCTCACCCAGATATTCCGGGCGCTCTCCCAGCGTTTCCTTCAACGTCTTGCCAGCGTGTTCCCCCGACGCCACCAGGCTTAAACCGTCGGGGTGGGTGGAGCACTCCCAGGTCTCCGCCAGAGGATTCATTGGGATGTCTTTTCGGAAATCGTCATTTAGCCGGGTTCCGCCCCACAGATAATCTTTTCCCGCTGGCTTCAGCAAAAAAGGTCTAGCGGTCCAGTTTGTATTTTTTCTTATCATGTACGCTAATCTCCCGGCCCAACTGCACTTCGATGATTTTCAATTCCGTTTCGGCAATAATCGTATGTCTGCATCCCGCCTCTATGGTAATCACATCCCCCGGATGCACCGGCTGCTCCATACCGTCCACGACGGTTTTGCCCCGTCCGGATAGGATGGTCCACACCTCGTCTCTGCGCTCATGGCTGTGGTAATTCATCCCATGCCCCGGATTCAACGTGATTTTAATGGTCATGCTGGCCTCTTCCACGTCCACCACCTGGAAGCTTCCCCAGGATTTTTCCGCAAACATCACCTGTTGGTCAATCTGGTCCACGTAGGGTTTGATGTAACTGGACTGCTCTTTATCCGACACCAGGATGCCTTCTGCGCTGGCCGCCACCACCGCATTTTTCATTCCCATGCACACAATGGGCACGTTTAACTCATTGATGACATGAAGATTTTCACATGTTTCATTGCAGAGGGCCTGTCCCAAGGTTTGCTCGTCCATGGCCTCCGTCAGCGTATTCCAGGTGCCCAGGTCTTTCCATTTTCCCTGGAAACGCATTGCCTGAATACGCTCTTCTTTCTCCGCCACAGCGTAGTCGAAACTGATTTTGGTCAGAGATTCGTATTGTTGTAACAGGTCCTCGTAAGCGGAAAATCCAGTCAGCTCCTGGGTTTTCTCGCAGATGTACTGAAGCTGGAAACCGAACACGCCACCGTTCCACAGGGCGCCTTTCGCTATATATTCCCTGGCCAAATCTTTATCCGGCTTTTCTTTGAAAGCTTCCACGGCGCTTGTGGCCCCCTGTTCCCTGGGAATGATGTAGCCGTATTTCTCGCTGGGATAGGTGGGTTCGATGCCGATGAGCGCCAGATTGACGTCTTCTGCGCTTGCCAAAGCCCCCAGACGGGCAATCGCTTCAAAGTATTCCTCATCCACGTAAGGGTCCACTGGGCACACCACCGCCGGCTCCTCGAGGGCAACGCCTTTTACATCCCGCAGATAGGCGGCGGCCAGGGCGATGGCGGGAAATGTGTCCCGCCGGCAGGGCTCCACGCATATATTTACGCCGTCCCCTAACTGGTTTCGGATGGCCGAAACCTGGGTCTTGGATGTGGCGATGGTGACGGTGGCGCCCGGAACAGCTTTTCGGATTTGGCGATAAATCCGCTGCACCATGGATTCGTAGGTTCCGTCTTCTCGTTTGAATATCTTGATAAATTGTTTGGAGCGGATGTCGTTGGACAGCGGCCACAAGCGCTTTCCCGACCCGCCGGATAATAATATGATATTCATCGCTGCGCCCTCATGGGATTATGGAGAAAATCCTCGTAAGCCAGCCGAATGCCGTCTTCCAGCTCGGTGGCATATTTCCAACCTAAACTTTCCAGCTTAGACACATCCAAAAGCTTCCTGGGCGTACCGTCCGGCTTTGTATCGTCCCACAGAATTTTTCCCATATAACCGATTACTTTCGCGGTTAATTCTGTTAGCTCCTTGATAGTCAGTTCTTTTCCTGTGCCCACATTCACCGTCTCATCGCCGGAATAATGGTTCATCAGGAACACGCAGGCGTCCGCCAAATCGTCCACGTAGAGGAATTCCCGTAGCGGCTTGCCGGTTCCCCAGCAGGTCACTTCCGTCGCCCCGCTCTCCTTAGCCTCATGAAACCGACGGATTAGAGCCGGCAGCACATGGCTGTGGGTGGGGTGGTAATTGTCGTTGGGCCCATATAAATTGGTGGGCATAGCCGATATATAGTCTGTGCCGTACTGGCGGTTTAGGTATTCACAGTATTTTAATCCGGCGATTTTCGCCAACGCATAGGCCTCGTTGGTCTGTTCCAATTCCGATGTGAGCAGACAGGATTCCCGCATGGGCTGGGGCGCCATCCGTGGATAGATGCAGGAAGACCCCAGAAATAGAAGTTTTTTGCAGCCATTTTGCCAGGCAGAGTGAATCACATTCATCTCCAGTGTGGCGTTCTCGTACATAAAATCCGCCAACGCTTCCTGGTTGGCCACGATGCCTCCCACTTTAGCGGCGGCCAGGAATACATAATCCGGCTTTTCTTTGGCAAAGAAATCCTCCACTTCTTGCTGTCTGCACAAATTTAATTCCTGGTGGGTTCTCGTAATGATATTGGTATAACCTTTTTTCTCCAGTGCGCGGACAATGGCCGAACCCACCATCCCCCTATGCCCCGCCACATATATTTTCCCTTGTTTTTCCATCTCTTCCTCCGCCTAATCCACTGCTTTTTTCACAGCCGCTTCTCGTTGCGCTTGTCTCAAGTCATGCTTCGCCATTATCTCCACCAGCTCTTCGTAGCTGGTCTTCTGGGGATTCCAGCCCAAGACGGTTTTCGCCTTTGTGGGATCTCCCAGCAAATTGTCCACATCGGTGGGCCGAAACCAGGCTTCGTTGACTTCCACTCGGATTTTCCCCGTCTTCACGTCGATGCCCTTTTCCTCCAAGCCTTTGCCTTCCCAACGAAGTTCAATTCCCACCGCTCGAAATGCCTTGTCTGTGAAATCCCGCACCGTATGCTGCATGCCAGTGGCAATCACAAAGTCCTCCGGTTTTTCATGCTGGAGCATCAGCCACATGCATTCCACATAGTCTTTGGCATAGCCCCAGTCCCGCAGGGAATCCATATTGCCCAGTTGTAGCTTCTCCTGCAGACCACAGGCGATGCGTCCGGCCGCCAGGGTAATTTTCCGGGTGACGAAGTTTTCCCCCCGCCGCTCTGACTCGTGGTTGAATAAAATGCCGTTTGTGGCGAAAATACCATAGGCTTCCCGGTATTCTCTTGTGATCCAGTAGCCATACTGTTTGGCCACCGCGTAGGGGCTGTAGGGGTGAAACGGCGTGTTTTCATTCTGGGGAATTTCTTCCACTTTGCCGTAAAGCTCTGAGGTGGACGCCTGGTAAAACCGGGTTTTTTTGGTCAGCCCCAGAATACGAATGGCTTCCAGAATGCGCAATACCCCCAGCGCGTCCACGTCTCCAGAATACTCCGGCGCGTCAAAGGACACCTGCACATGGGATTGAGCCGCCAGGTTGTATACCTCATCTGGCTGGACAATATTGAGGATGCGTAAGATGGAGGAGGAATCCGATAAATCCCCATCGTGCAGGGTTATTGCCCCTTTTTCCAAGAGATGGTCAATCCTCCCTGTGTTGGAAATGGAAGCCCTCCGGACAATTCCGTGGACTTCATATTGTTTTTCCAACAAAAATTCCGCCAGGTATGAGCCGTCCTGGCCTGTAATTCCTGTAATCAGCGCTTTTTTCATGGACAAAAATTCTCCTTTTCGTATGCTTGGCTTATTATAGCCTATTCATTAAAATGGATACATGCAGCATATTGAGAAATTATAGCATTATATTGACCTTTTAAATGATAGCTGGGCTCCCAAAAGTATGTTATACTATAGGAATCATCTATAAGTTTAAAATTTATTGTAAAGGAGTTCTTAATCCGCCCATGAAAACGTCCTTGTTTGACGACGGCCCTGTCGTGCAATCCGACCGCCTTATCTACACGGCGTCTGCATTTGCCAAGGCCAATACGATTCATTTACAGGAAATTGGAGAGTTGAAGGCATTGAAACCCCATGCCAGCTACCGGGAAAATCTGGATTCTTATTTATTTTTCCTGGCGCTGAAAGGATCGGGCAAGGTACATTTTGAAAATAAAGATTATTTTCTCACAGAAGGAGACTGCGCTTTCCTAGACTGTCGTCGACCCTATTTCCATCAAACTGACGCTGAGGACCTGTGGCAGCTGAAATGGGTGCATTTCTACGGCCCCAACATGAATGGCATTTATGATAAATACCTGCAGCGAGGCGGTCTTCCCTGCTTTCGCTCCCAGCGCCCGCAAGAATACCAGAAAATCCTGAATAAACTACATGAAATCGCTGGGTCCGATCTTTATATACGGGATATGAAAATATACGAAAAGCTCACCGCGCTTTTATGCCTTTTGATGGAAGAGAGCTGGAATTCGTCCGCCCGCTCGCCTCAGATCCATGCCCGCTCCAAATGCGAAATCCAGTCCATAAAAGATTACATTGACCAGCATTATATAGAAAAGATTTCCCTGGATGACCTGGCGCGGATTTTCTATATCAACAAATTCCACTTGACCCGGGTCTTTAAGATGAATTACGGAATTTCCATCAACAGCTATATTCAGCAACTGCGCATTACCCAGGCGAAACGGCTGCTGCGGTTTTCCGATATGCCCGTTCAGGCGGTGGCGCAGGCATGTGGAATTGATGACGCCAATTATTTTTCGCGGATGTTTCGGAAGATAGAGAATGTGTCGCCAGGGGAGTTCCGGAGGATGTGGCGGAAAGAATGAGGCATTTCTTTCATAAAATATTCTATGTAAAAACCTCCCGAAAGTCCATTTTCTGGCTTCCTGGGAGGTTTTTTAATTTTCTATTTGCCGCAGGGATGAACTACCCCTCTATCTGCCGCTGGTCCTCTCACTTACAGTGAAATGTGCCGCACATAGTCTGCTGGCTGTTGCTTGCATTTGGACCGGCAATGCCAATCTGAGACGCGCTGCATTTGCGATCGTTGTTGTACATACATTTGCTTGCTTCGCAATCCACCTGGATTGTCTCGCATCCGCATCCATTGGCGCAGGAAGCTGTCATGCTGTCCCCTTTTCTCTCCTGGAAACTGCCGCAGCTTGTCTGGTCTGGCGTATTGGCTGAATCGCCAGTTACCAGAATGTCTCCTTTGGAGCACAGTTCCTCTTTATTGTAGATACAGGTAATTGCTGAACATTTCAATGCTGGCATAATCTTCACCTCCTGATTCTTTGTCTGAATATTTGTTAGACAAGCTTAGTATGCACAGGAAGTGAAAGTTTATGCAAAAATTTTTTAATATAATTTCAGGAACGCTCCAGCTTTTGACGTTGAGCCTCGAATATATTTTGTACAATGCTCTCTTGATCTTCTTCGTTCAGCTCCACAAACCGGCACCCGTATTCATATCTAGTCTCAGATCTTTCTATGACGCGCAACACCTGACAATACATGACGGATGCAGGTTTATCCTCCAGAAGTTTAACCTTCAGCAGGAATTTATCATCTTTATGGTATACGAATTGCGAACTGATACAGGCGCCTCCCACACTGATATTCAACAGCCTACAGGGCTTTTCCCCCATCTGAAGTCCGCTGAACATGGTGGCAGTCGCCTCGATATCCGTTTTTAGACGGAAAAAAGCGCGGTCGTTTCCAATCTTGGTAACAATTAAATCTTTCACCTGCCATACATATTTTTCTTTGGGCATAATGGTTCCTTCCATATAGACCGCTTTTTTTTCATCATCATTATAGCCACGAATGCGGACAAGAATAAATTTGCTGTCCTGGGAAATCACCGTCTCAGAATATTGGTGCAATTCCGCTTTGTCCCCATTCAGATTCTGCAATTTTGCCACAAAAAGCAACTGCCCAGTCAAAGTCGTTACCTCAACGCGCATATCCGAATCAATATCAATTTCTTCCGAATTGATGGTTTCTATGATTTTAAAAGGCTCCTCTTCAGCCTTTGTTTTAAACAAATTAAAGCGTTTCATTAAATTTTCCCCCATTCTTAAGTTGTTGTGCAACCTGTAATAGCTTATGACGAAAATTGTCATATGTTCTATATGGACCGAAACACCCCACCTTAAAAACTCCTGGAAAATCCAGATATGCTTCTTGATTTTCCAGGAGCGCGCATCGGTTCTGGTAAATTTTAGTGTACCACAAACCCTCGCTTTATTCAATTATCTTTTCATATGCTGGAAATCATCGCTCCAGCGACAGACATATGCTCACCCTTTCCCCTCTCTTGCTGTTTTTCAAAGTCATCCAAATATGCATCTCCCCTTTTTTCAAAATATAAGTCTTGTTGTTTTTTACGGGCAAGTAGAATCCCAGCCCATCACGGGGCTCTGCGGCCTCGCCATATGTAGATTCCACTTTCCAGCCCGGCTGAAGTTTATATTGAAATTTGACTTTTGTCTCCTTCGGTTTGATGTGCAGGACGCTATAGGCCGTTTTCACATTTTTGGCATAGTTCTTCCCGTTTATCGCCAGTTTCTGCACGGGATTTTTAAATTTCACCACTTTTACAACGCCTTTGCAGGTGATTTTCTTGCCTTTTCTAATGGCCGAAAAGGTCAGCCGCACTGTCCCTGGCTTTTTGGGCGTGAGCATAAAACACTTATGTTCAGAACTGTATGTCACGGTGGCGATTTTCTTATCCGAGGACGACGCTTTCATATTTTTGCAAGTGCGCCCATAAATTCCGTCCACATATACCTCATAATATCCCCGCTCGTCCGCCGGGCTGTAGACAGCCATTTCCTGGAATCCATTTTTCAGATTTCTCAGATCTATCTGATAACCCAGCATGCCTGTATACGCCGCCTGCACCGGACAAGCCGGGTGCAGCGCCAACGCCGTCAAACAAAGCAGTAACAATCCCATGATTTTTTTCATTGTCATCTTCATAAATAATTTCCTCCTTACATCGTTATAAACCGTTCAAATGATTGCGAAGCGCCCATTTCGTAACCAGAATTGGAAGCAATTTGGGACAGACGCAAATTATATAATAACTATTTCACAATTATATATCTATAAATCGTTAAGCCGTTCCACCACGCTTTCCTGGACCATTTTCTTAAACTGACCTCTGCAGATCCCATATACCACCGCCAAGAACGCTGGCAAAAGAGCCAGACACGGCCACCAGACGAGATGCGCCTGGAAGAAAAACGCTTTTCCCAAAGTCCGCTCCAGAAGTCCCTGGGCACAGGCGCACACCAGCCCCAGAGCTATTATCTCCGCCCCCACCAGGTAAATACATCCTTTTGCGGCAAGCATTTTCATCATCTGTCTCCTGGTCATTCCCACCGCTTCCAGAAGCGCCAACTCCCTTTTCCGGCTAATGACAGACGTGGCGACCACGTTGAAGAAATTCATAACGCCGATTAACGCCAATATGGCCACCATCATGCCACCGATTACATAATATCTGCCCACAATTTTCTGAAAACCTTCCTCCAGATCCAGGGCGGAAGTCATGTGGAGCAGCCAGTTTTCTTTTATCACGGCGGTTTCTATATATTTTTTGACCTCCTTTCGCTCTTTGCTCTCACAGTCCACAGACGCAAACATGGCGCTTTCATTTCCCGCACTCCGGATGAATTCGCTTTCTGGCAGGATAATCGTCGCCGCGTACAGCTCTGTATATGGGTAGTCCATGGAATAGGGCAGATACGCCTCTCCTCCCACTGTGTAAGTTTTCGCTTTTCCTTCCAGTTGCACACAGACTTTATCCCCTTCCCTTTGACAAGAAAAAGGATGGCCCCGGTACCGCGCTCCATAATTGATAAGCGCCCGCCCATCTTTTTGAAATTGTTCCCAAGAACAGGAGCCTTTCTCCCACTCCAGTTTTTCGAAGACGGCCGCATTCACGCCTATATAGTGGACTGGAAGCTCCCCTTTCTCATAAGTTTCCTGCCATAAATCTTTTTGGTAAGCATCCCAGCCGTCTCTGTAATAATCGCTCCATTTCCTCCACTTTTCTTTGAAATCTTCATCCATTTCCAGGGCCGCTTTCTGACAGTAGACGTAGCCGATGGAAATCTCATTGGGGCAGGCTTCTAGCCGCTCTTTCATCTCTGGCCTAATTCCGCTAAAGTTGGCGTCCTGCAGCGTGGCCGCCATCTGGTCCAGTTTAAAATCCGAAGCCAACACTATTTTCTTATAAGTTTCAAAGTCGTATCCCTGCACCAACATGACCATACAGTCCATCATTGCCAGAGACAGGGCTATGGAAAACATCACCATACAGCTGCGCCCCAGGTTAGCGAACACGTTTTGCACCGCCATGGAAAACCACCCACAGCCTCCACCCATCCTCCAGGTTTTCTTATAGGAAATCTCGCTTTGGGCCATACGCAGGGCTTCCATGGGAGACACACGCTCTACCAGGCGGCAGGACTGCATCACCGACAGATAGACCGTAGCCAGCGTAAGCGCTGCGGAAACTATGAAAATCAACGGATTCGCCGAGACCACGGCGCAAACCGCATCACTTCCTTCTGCAGCCTTGTCCAGATCCACATTCAGCGACGGCGCCATGGCCGCTCCCGCCAGAAACCCGCCCAGAAGCCCCAGGGGAACCCCTTGTAATGTCAACCGCGCCACCTGCCTGTACACAATCCTTTTCATCTGTTTTCCCGTAGCGCCTATATTTTTCAACAGCCCATAGACTTTCAAATCGCTTTTTACGGAAATGCTGAAAATGTTGTAGATAATCAGATATCCGGCAAGAATGATTAAAAACGCCATGGCAGCCACGGTTCCGAAAGAAAAAGCATCTTCTTCCATCAGATCATAGGCCGGATTCACGGAAAAGGCCACGCCACTGTCTTTAGAAAGCTTCCGCGTCTTCTCTCCCGGAAACCAGGAGTTTTTGTACCATGCCACCAAATCGCGCCCTCCGTTTCGCACGCCCGCTTCCAGTTCCTCCCGGATAATGGGATGGGCATTTTCTCTGGCATAGTCTTCAGACACCCAGAGCATCTGTCCCACCACCCCTTTGTCACTTATCCAGTATCCGCTCAACCGAAAGGTATCCGTCTGCATCTCCTCCTCACCCGGACCCCGCTCATAGGTGATTGTCACTGGGGTTCCCAGCTTATGGGGTAGACCCAGCGCGTCCAGCGTCATTGTGCCCACCGCGATCTCATCCCAGTTTTCGGGCAGACGGCCTGTGGTTGGAACTGAGCTAAAGCTCTCCGCTGTTTTTTCATCCCCATAGCGCACCTCCGCCAGAAATCCAAAACGCGGGTCCATCCCGCTGCCCAGAAATACGCCCGTGCCGAAAACGTCCACATCCCGGTTCTTTTTTAACGCCTGCAGACTTTTCTCCCACTCTTCCCTAGTTAAATCCTGGGCAAAGGCATGGGCGGAAACCCGAAATGCCTTCACATCCACCGCTCTTTTCGTCAAGATAATCGAGACCGTTCCCGTAAAAAGAGTGGTAAATAAAAGACAGGTGAGCACGACCGCCGCCAGTGCAATCCGGTTCCGCCGCCGATTGGCTTTCATAAAACTGCTTGTCAACTCCCGCAGCACATCCTTATTGTCCACTTTTACCATGCAGCCAGCCTCCCATCCTCTAGATGCAGAATCCGGTCCGCCGCCTGAGCAATCTCCTCGTTATGGGTAATCATGACCAGCGTCTGATAGAACCGCTGGTTGGTGACCTTCAAAAGCCCCAGCACATCCTGGCTGGTTCTTGTGTCCAGGTTTCCGGTGGGTTCGTCCGCCAACAGGACACATGGCCGGGCTGTCAACGCGCGGGCAATGGCCACCCGCTGCTGCTGGCCACCGGAAAGGGCGTTAGGCAGAAATTCCAGCTTTTGGGTCAGACCCAGGGTTTGAATCACGGAATCCACATAGGCTTTCTCCGGTCTCTTCCCATCCAACCGCACCGGAAGCACAATATTTTCCCACACATTCAACATGGGGACCAGATTATACTGCTGAAACACAAATCCGATGTTTCGCCTTCTGAAAATCGCCAGCTCATCCCCCGACATGTTCCCCAACGCCTGTCCGTCCACGGTCACCGTCCCGGAAGTGGGCGCATCCAGTCCTCCCATCAGGTGCAAAAGCGTGGATTTCCCACTGCCAGAGGTTCCAACCACCGCCACAAACTCCCCTCTTTCCACCTGAAAACTGACACCATCCAGGGCGCAGACGCGGGCTTCCCCAGCGCCGTATATTTTCCGCAGATCCTTCACTTCTAAAATCATTTCTCCCTCCTTCTTTATATTTCTCATACGAAAAGGCCTGCATCGTTTTCCAATACAGACCTTACCACAGAAATGTTTCCAACTGGTTTCCCAAATATCACAAAGTTGATAGAATTGGCGCCGCTGTCGGCAGAAACACCGAGAACACGGAACCTTCCCCTTCCCTGGAAGAGGCTTTGATATATCCTTTCTGCGCCTGGATAATTTCCCGGGCCAGGTAAAGCCCGATGCCCACGCCCGGATAGTCCTGGGCTGGCAGACCCCGGTAAAATCTGCCGAAGACCCTACCTATCTCCTCTCTTGGAATCCCAATTCCTGTATCCCGAATATCCAGGCGGATAAAAAACGAATACGCTTTCGCTTCCATCTCCACTTGTCCTCCCGCCGGCGTATATTTGATGGCGTTATCCACAAGATTTCCCACTGCTTCCTGTGTCCATTTCATATCGAAGACTGCCTGAAGCTGTGTAGCAGCCATATGAAGCGTTACGCCCTTTTCCTGGGCAGTTCCACTGTAATCCTGCCACAGCCTCTGAAACAGCTGGGAAACGGACGCAACGCCAGGGTGCACATGTATAAGCCCGCTTTCCATTCTGGATAATTTCACCAACGACCGAATCAGAAAATCCAGTTTGTCCGCCTGCCCTCTTAACGTCTCGGTCAGTTCCCGGTTCTGGACCTCCACCTCCCCCAAAAGCTCTGCATACATCTTCAGGTTGGTTATGGGCGTCAACGTCTGGTGGGCGATATCGGAAATCAGACCATGAACCAAATCTTTCTGCCGTTTCTGACTCCTGGCTGATAGCTGGCTATTCTCCAGAAAACGCCTCAGGCCGTTCTCCAATGCGGAAAACTCATTCTCTGACACCTCTGTGCGCTCTAGTTCTCCCTGTTCCGCCTTCTGAATCATTTTCTCCAAGCGATATAGAAGATTCCTCTCCCGTCGCCCATAATATCTGCGCCAGAAAAGCCCAGCAATCACCACCGCACTCACCGCCATGAAAATCGTCATTGCATCACCCATGCGTAACCAACCCCATATACGGTCTTGATGTATTCCCGTTTCCCGTCCTTGTCTTCTAATTTGCCCCGCAGCCGCTTCACGGCCACAGTCAGGGCGTGTTCATCCACATACTCACTGTCTCCGCTCCATACCGTATCGATTATATGGCTCCTCTTCACGGTCGCTCCTCGATTTTCACATAATATCTTCAGTATCTTCTGTTCTGTGAGACTTAACTCCAGCGGTCTGCCATTTTGATAAAACCGCATTGACTCAAAGTCCAGGTCCAGTCCGTCCTGGCTGAAATGCCCATTGCGATTCTTCTGGGGGCGCAGTTGCACC
Source organism: uncultured Lachnospiraceae bacterium (assembly GCA_910588775.1). Lineage (GTDB taxonomy): Bacteria > Bacillota > Clostridia > Lachnospirales > Lachnospiraceae > MGBC164599. Next base: position 21,006 of record CAJURH010000024.1, on the reverse strand, counting down.
GCCACCCGCGCCCGCAACACCATCAGACTAAAGGGTTTCGTGATATAGTCGTTGGCTCCAGCCTCTAATCCCATCACAATATCCATCTCCATGTCGTTGACCGTTAGCAGGATGATGGGCGTCTGGTATTGCCGCCGAATCTCCCGGATGAAATCCATTCCGTTGCCATCCGGCAGATTCACATCCAGCAATATCAAGTCTGTTTTCTGCGACTTAAGGGCGACTCTGGCTTCCGCCAGGGTGCGGCAAGCAACAAAACAATAGCCTTCCTGTCTTAAAGCCAGTTGGATTCCCTTATTCATTTTCTTATCGTCTTCCACCACCATGATTCGGTTCATCCTTTGGTTTCCTCCCAGAACGAAAGAAACAGGCCGCCTGCACAGCCGCCTGTTTCTTTCGTGTTTCAATTTATTTGTTTATCGCTTCAAAAAATCCGGTATCTGGATGTTCTTCTTCTCCACAGTGCTGGTGGGAACCTTGGGCGCCACCGTATCCACATGCGGGATATTCAAGTTGGGCATGGTTCCTCTGGAGCCAGATCCACCAGTGGCTTGTCCCGCCGACGCGCCTGCGCCGCCCTTGGCCGCTGTGCCGCCGATGCCTGCGCTTGGCCGGCTTGTTGTGGGTCGATTGGCTGGACCCCCAAATGGCGAGCCTGCATTTCTCATTCCGTAGCCACCCAGCTTATTGGGCTGGGGCTCGTCCAATCCTGTGGCGATTACGGTAATCCGCGCCGCATCCGCCACCGTATCGTCGTACATGGCGCCAAAAATAATGTTGGCCTCTTCACCAGTCAGTTCCTGGACATAGCTGGCCGCATCGTTGGCGTCCATCAGGGATATATCTCCGGATATATTGATGATCGCGTGGGAAGCGCCCTTTATGGTTGTCTCCAGCAATGGACTGGACACTGCCTGCTCCACAGCCTCCAGCGCCTTCTCATCCCCCTTCGCCTCGCCGATGCCAATATGTGCGATTCCCTTGTTGGTCATGACTGTCTGAACGTCTGCAAAGTCCAGATTAATGAGCGCCGGCAGATTAATCAAATCGGTTATGCCCTGCACGGCCTGCTGCAACACTTCATCGGCTTTCCGGAGAGCTTCCGGCATCGTCGTACGCCTGTCCACAATTTCCAGTAATTTATCGTTGGGAATTACAATCAGCGTGTCCACATTTTCTTTTAAGTTCTCTATGCCCATCAGTGCGTTGTTCATCCGGGTTTTCGCCTCAAAACGAAACGGCTTGGTTACAACCCCGACTGTAAGAATCCCCATTTCTTTCGCCGCCCCCGCAACAACCGGCGCAGCCCCTGTGCCTGTGCCGCCGCCCATTCCGCAAGTAACGAATACCATATCGGCGCCTTCCATTAACTGCTTTAGCTCTTCTATGCTTTCTTCCGCCGCTTTCTTGCCCACCTCCGGCTGCGCGCCTGCGCCCAGCCCTTTCGTCAACTTTTCTCCAATCTGAAGAACGGTCGGCGCCTTACACAACGTCAATGCCTGCTTATCTGTATTGATCCCCACAAATTCGATTCCGGCGATGGCTTCTTCCACCATTCTGTTAACTGCATTATTGCCGGCGCCACCCACTCCGATCACGATAATCTTAGCAGATGATTCAGCCTCGTTTGTCATAATCTCTAACAACGTACTTCCTCCTTTATTCCCCTTTTTATTTCCCCTTTGCTCTTCTATGCTATAGTCTACCAGAAAACCGCTTTCACATACCACTCCCCTCTCAATTAAATGCCGTAAACGTCATCTATAAGGTACATGCACGGATCTTTTCTGAAACCTCTTTCTCCTATCTACCGCCAAAAGCGTCCAAACGCTGTACTAAATATTCGTACACTCCCATTGTTCAGACTCTATATCTTGTGGCATATATTTTCAATAAGGAATCTACGCAATGAACATGGATGTTTAAAACTCTATTCCTATAATATATTTTTTTGAAAGATTTAGCAACCGTTTCTTTGCTTTTTTTATTTTTTTTCAAAAGTAATGGTCTTCCTCTCGGAAGTCACGTTCTCAAGATGCAGCGTCCCTTGCCTGCCCTCCAACAGGGGAAGGATAACGGCCATACGCTCTATTTTGTCATCCAGATACTGATCTTTGCCCAAGTTCACCTGAATGTCCCCATAGGACAAAATAATTTTAGATTTTTCATCCAACTGGATAGAATCCGGTTTTTGCACGTTTTTCTGAATCATTTGGGAAAGGCTGACTGCCGTGGAGAGAAAGCTTTCCTTCTTCTCAAAAAGCGGCTGATCCAGACACATGGATTCCGGCTCCATCCCCGCGAAATATAGAACCTTTTTATCCTGTTCCACCGACGATTCTATGGCCGTCCCTTCCCGGTCAAAGTATACGAAACAGTCCAAATAACGCACGCAGCCGATGGCCTGTTTTTCTTTCACGCTGATTAATACGCTTCCTGGTTTGACATAACTGACTTCCATTGCGTCAATAAAAGAAATCTCTTCTGTATGTTCTCTGGAGCACAAAAGAGGGGCCAAGACAGAATTCTCTGCCAAAGGGCCCCGCAGCGCTATTTTTTCTATCTGTTCTTCGGAATAATGCGTTGATCCTGTCACTTCCACTTCCTGAATTTTGAAAAAAAACCAAAACCAGAGCAGGGCGCCAAGGGCCGCAAGCAGAACCATAATTCTTATCTTATGGCTTTTCTTATTTTCTTTTCCTGCATAATAATATGTGCGATTTCTCATCCTTTGCATCGAGTCTCTCATTCCTCCTCTACGGAAGCGTTTCCTCCCAATCTGCGGATATCCTCCTGGATACGCTCGTATCCCCGCTCTACCAGATGGAAATTATCGATACGCGTCTGCCCTTGGGCCGCCAGTCCCGCCAGTATCAACGCCGCGCCTCCCCGCAATTCCTGGGCTGTGACGGGGCAGCCATACAGTTTCTTCGTCCCATCTATATAGGCGTCCTTGCCGTTTATGCGAATACGCGCCCCCATGCGTATCAAATCTTCCGCCACCCGGAAACGGTCCTCGAAGATATTCTCCCGTATATGGCTTTTTCCATGGGCCAGAGACAAAACAGCCATCACCGGAGACTGTAAATCTGTGGAAAACCCCGGGAAGACTTCAGTCTCCAACCGGGAAACCGGTCCATACGCTTTCGACCCGTCTGCTACCAGTTTACCACCAACCATGTCATATTGTCCACCCATTTTGCCATATACGCCCAGAAATGCGGGAAGCTCTTTTACAGGCGGGTTCTCGATGACGATTTTTCCCCTGGTAATGGCGGCGGCGCATAAATACGTGCCCGCCACAATCCGGTCCGGCGGCGTATAAAACTCACTGTCATGCAAAGCGTTCACGCCCCGGATAGTGATTTCCCCAGTTTGGGCCCCTTCCACCGACGCGCCCATGCCGTTTAAAAATTCGGCCAGCCATATGATTTCCGGTTCTCTAGCGCAGTTTTTTAAGTGAGCGACTCCCTTGGCCAGAGCCGCTGCAATCATGGCATGTTCCGTGGCTCCGACGCTTTGTTTGGGAAAACAAAATTCTCCCCCTTTAAGCTCCGGCGCATACGCCTTTAAGACACCGCCCTTTTCCTCAATGCGTGCGCCAAAAGCTTCCAACATGGATACATGCAAATCCACTGGACGCTTGCCGATGACGCACCCCCCAGGCGGTGCGATGGCCCCTTTGCCAAATCTTCCAAGCAAAGCCCCCAGCAAAATGATGGAACAGCGCATTTGACAGGCATATTTATCTGGTATATTTGTGCATTTTAGACTGGAACAGTCCAGATGCAGGGAATTGCCCTTCCAGCAGACTTTTGCCCCCAAATGAGTCAAAATTTTTTCCATAAACAGAACATCCGCAATCTTAGGACAATTATGCAGGACGGTTATCCCTTTATGTAATACTGCTGCAGCCATAATAGGCAGCGTCGCGTTCTTAGAACCTTGTATGCTGACTGTGCCGCCAAGCGGACGGCCGCCCCATATCCGGATACTTTTCATATCCTACACCTCGGGAATTTCCTACAGACATTTTAAAAATGCTGCACCTTCTTATGAATTATCTTATGCGCCTTTTCATTTTTTGTGACGACTGACATTTAAGGCCAGGCCCATTTCACTGAGCAGAAACAACACGGATGTCCCTCCATAACTGATAAACGGCAAGGTGATCCCTGTATTGGGTATGGTGTTGGTCACCACCGCAATGTTCAAAATCACCTGGATGGCCATGTGCCCCAGGATTCCCACCGCGATCATGGCTCCTAATAAATCCGGCGCATGGGTGGAAGCCACCATCAGCCGCCATAGCAACAGGCCGAAGACCAGCATCACAAGAGCCGCTCCCACCAGTCCCGTCTCCTCACAGATAATGGAGAAAATCATGTCATTTTGGGCTTCCGGCACAAATCCCAGTTTCTGCATGCTGTTGCCAAGGCCGCTTCCGAATATTCCGCCGCTTCCGATGGCGTAAAGCCCCTGGATGGTCTGAAATCCCTTCTCATAACTCTCCGGGTCCCGCCACACTGCCAGACGCTCCAGACGATAGCTCTCCATGGCCAGGAAAATTCCCATAAAACCAATTCCCCCTACCGCTAACCCCACAAACTGCAGATATTTGGGACTGGAGACGAAAATTAATATGACTCCGATCCCCAGTATGATAATGGCTGTGCTCAGGTTATTCGTACCCACCAGTCCCACAATGGGCAAGAGCCACAGCATAATTTTGCACATGAACCAGATTCCGGTGGTCTTTCCCTTGTTTTTCTCGATTCGATACGCAAGGAATAAAATCACCGCCAGTTTGGCAAATTCCGCTGGCTGAAAAGAAAGGGGTCCCAATGCAAGCCAGCGTTTGGAACCATTGTATTCCTGGCCCACAAACAGCACTGCTGTGGACAGAACAAGCGCCGTCCCATAAAAGATGGGCGCCATGTTCACCAGTCTGTGATAGTCCATATGGGAGACCAGGTACATTCCCATCAAGCCCAAGGCTGTGGCAAAAAGCTGTTTTTTAAAATAATAGGCGGAGTCATGGAATTTGACCCGCCCATTGTAAGCGCTGGTGCTATATAAAATAACAAGCCCTAAGACCACAAGGATCAGCACAAGAAATAATAAGGTTTTATCTGTGTTTTTTTCAGTTCTTTTCTTAAAAGGCAATGCTATTCGCTCCTTCTTCACACTCCCTTATTATAATTTATGTACATACTCCTTAAACATATCACCTCTTTGCTCATAATTCTCAAATTGTCCCCAGCTTGCGCAGGCAGGAGACAAAAGCGCCGCCTCCCCTGGCCTGGCTTTCCCGGCGCAAATGGCCACCGCCTCCTCCAGGTTCTTTGCCATGAGAATATCCGTGAAGCCCTCTTCCCTGGCCGCCTGAGCGATTTTCTCCCTGGTCTGTCCAATTAGGACCAGATAACGCACTTTACCATCAAAAGAGCGAATCCATTCCCCATACTCCGCCTCTTTGTCATACCCGCCTGCAATTAAAATCGTAGGTCGATCCATGGCCTGGATGCCTTTTATCGCCGCGTCTGGGTTGGTGGCCTTGGAATCGTTGTAATAGACCACGCCGTCTTTCTCCCCCACACACTCAATCCGGTGGGGCACCGCCTGAAAGGCGCAAACGCTTTGCCGTATGCTATCCATGGGCACGCCCGCACTGTAGGCCATGGCTATGGCAGCCATCACATTTTCATGATTGTGCTGTCCCAAAAGCTGTAACTGATCCAGCCGCACCGCTGGCGCCTCCTGCCCATCCTCTTTCCACATAATCCATCGGCCATCCATAAGTTCTTTCAGATAGACCCCCCAGGACAAATCCGAAAGCTCTCTTTTGCTGGAAAAATAAATGCAGCGGGGCGTTATATTTTCCCCGAATCTGCGCAACTCTGGGTCTTCATAATTGAGCACGCATATATCCTGGGCCGTCTGATTGCTGGTGATGGATTCTTTCACACGGATATATTCCTCCATGGTGTGATGCCGATTCAGATGATCTTCCGTGATGTTCAAAATCGCGCTGACTTTTGGTGCGAACGCGTCGATGGTTTCCAGTTGGAAACTGCTGATCTCCGCCACAGTCACGCTCTCTTCTTCCATGGAAAGGGCCACGGAAGTATAGGGCGTTCCTATATTCCCCACCACAAACACCGAGTCTTCATAGTCGGCCATAATTTTCCCCAGAAGGGCTGTGGTGGTGGTCTTGCCGTTGGTTCCTGTGATTGCCAGAACCCGCCGGGACGCGCTTACCTGATAGGCCAGCTCCACCTCTCCCCATACGGGAATGCCCCGGTCGTAGAAATCCTTCACCAACGGCAAATCTGTGGGAACGCCTGGACTTAATACTGCCAGATCCAGCCTGTCCTCTACTTCCCGCGGCAACTGGCCAATGTATATTTCAGGTATGTAGCCCCCCTTGATTTTATGCAGAACGTCTTCCTTTTGCACCGCGGCGTTTCCATCAAAGATAACAGGGCTTGCCCCCATTGCAGCCAGCAAATCCGCAGCCCCGACGCCGCTTATGCCAGACCCGAACACCAATGCTTTTTTTCCTGAAAAGTTCATTTTTCTTCTCCCTCTTTACAGCGCCATCAAGCCGACCAGACACAAAATAGCCGTCAGAACGGCAAATACCGCCACCACCTGTGTTTCCGACCATCCACAAAGCTCAAAATGATGATGGATGGGAGCCATCTTAAAAATTCTTTTGCCATGGGTTGCCTTGAAATAAGTAACCTGAATCATTACGGAAGCCACCTCTGCCAGGTAGATAAACCCTACCAGGAGGATGAACAGCGGCATTTGTAACATATACGCGGCGCCCGCCACAAACCCGCCAAGAGCCAGTGAGCCGGTGTCCCCCATGAACACCTGTGCCGGGAATACGTTGAACAGCAAAAAGCCCATCAAACCTCCCACCACCGCGCAGGTAATGGGTTCCACGCCGCTGTTTAAGCCAATGGAGACCACGGTAAAGAACACCGCCACCATAATGGTCACGCTAGAGGCCAGTCCGTCCAGGCCGTCTGTAAAGTTCACCCCATTTACCGTGCCGATTACGGCGAAAAACATCACCGGAATGGCCAGCCAGCCCATATCCCAGTAATGACCGCTCCAGAAGGGAATCCGCATGGTCAATGGCACATCCGTATAATTCAGAAGATAATAGGCGAAAATAGCCGTCACCAGAATCTGCAACAGGAACTTCTGCCAGGCCAGCAACCCATCGGAACGCTTCAACACCACTTTCAGATAATCATCCAGAAAGCCAATCAGCCCAAACCCCAGCATCAAAAACAACACTGGCGTGATTTTCGGGTAATCCCGGATGTAGAACAGGGACGTGACCACCGTGGCCAGCAAGAAAATAATGCCTCCCATGGTGGGGGTCCCCGCCTTCTTCAGGTGGGAAGCCACCCCTTCCGCCCTCTCCGTCTGTCCCATCTTCAGTTTTCGCAGAAATGGGATCACGATGGGGCCAAGCGCCACGCTAATAGCAAATGCAATCAATACCGGAACAGTCACTTGAAAATTCATACAACACCTCTTCGATTCTTTCGTTAATTTGCACTCGTATCTGTACACATAGAATAGTATAATTCTTTTTCAGGGATTAATCAACTAACAGATTGCGAACATCCCAGATATGGAAGCACATTTTCAAAAATACTGCGGATCACCGGAGCCGCGATGGTTCCCCCGTAGTAAATTCCCTGGGGATTGTTGATGATGCACAGCCCCAGCACTTTCGGGTCTTCCGCTGGCGCAAATCCCACAAAGGAGGAGATATACCGATGGGCGCTTCGGGGCAGCGTCTGGGAGGTGGCTGTCTTGCCTCCGATGGTGTAGCCTTCAATGTACGCATTTTTCCCGGACCCCTGGGAGACGACGCTTTCTAAGATTCCCCGAAGCGTCTGGGAATTCTCCTGGGAAATAATCCCTTCCCTGGCGGAATATTTCAGCTTTTTCACATAAGCGCCATCCTCGCTTTGTATGCTCACGCCAAAATGGGGCGTAATCCGTCTGCCGCCATTTACCAGTGAGCTGACCGTTGTGGCCAGTTGAATCGGAGTAATCTGAAAGGACTGGCCAAAAGATACGGTGGCCAGCTCCACCAGTCCCATATTTTGGGGATTATGCATAATGGTCCCCGCCTCTCCGGGTAAATCAATGCCGGTCTTTTCCAGCAGCCCAAACTGTTTGAAATATTTATAGAAATTATCCACGCCCAGCCTCTGGCCCACGTCGATAAATACCGGGTTACAGGAATTCTGCGCCCCTTCCACGAAGGTTTCCGCCCCATGTCCGGTTCGCTTATGACAATGTATTCTCCGGTCTTCCACCACCCGAAATCCCGGACAGGAGAACGTGTCGTTTAACTTCACCACCCCTTCTTCCAGCCCCGCTGAGGCGGTTATGATTTTAAAGGTTGAACCCGGCTCATAGGTGTCATTGAGACAGGGATTGCGCCACATCTGGTTCAGCAGGTTCTGCTTTTCCTCTTGGCTCAATGCATTGTCGCTTACTGTATGATTTAGTGTAAAAGGCTCATTCAGATTGAATTCCGGCACATTGACCATAGCCATGATTTCCCCGTTCTGGGGATTCATCAGCAGTATGGAAACGCTATCTGCCTGTTTTTCTTCCATGACCTTCAGCGCCGCCTGCTGGGCGTACATCTGGATATTCACATCCAGACTGGTCTGCAGATCGTAACCGGACACCGGGTCAATTCGGTTCTCCCCCACCTCATCCAGCTCAATGCCGCGGGCGTCTGTGGATGTGAGAATCTGTCCGGGGATTCCTTTTAGATATTTCTCGTATTTTACTTCCAGGCCAATGATACCCTGGTTATCGCCCCCGGTGAATCCAAGAACTTTGGAAGCCAGAGATTCTCTGGGATAATACCGCTTAAAATCCTCGTCCACTTTCACGCCTTCCATACCGTAGCCACGCACCCGATCCCCCACTTCTTTTTCCACATTGGCCTGAATTCTCTCTATAGAGGAAACTTTCTCCACCCGTTTGCGGACTTTTTCTTCAGGAAGATCCAACTCTTTGGACAACATGGCGATGACTTTCTCCGGCTCTTTAATCTGATTATGTATGACGGAAATGGTGCACACCGTCTTGTTGGCCGCCAGAACAACTCCGTTGGCATCCAGAATCCGGCCTCTGGCCGCTTTAATATCACGCTCCCTTTCATGAAGCTGCTGTGCTTTTTTGGAATAATAATCCGATTGTACCGCCATCAGCCAGACGAGCCTGCCCAGAAGTCCGGCAAGCATGGCCACACAGCAGAAAAAAACCACCATCACTTTCTTTTTATGAAATGTTTTGTTTCTTTTCATACTAATAATTTATTCGGCTTTTCAACAAAAATTCCATTTCTGAAAAGAAAAGACGGCCTAAAAAACAAAGACCGTCAAAATCCGGCATCCTCATTTGTAATGCCATCGCTTTCCACATTGTTATTCAAATCCACTTCTTGGTTCATATCTGGCGGCTGCGGAAGATTCTCACCGGTTACCACCTCGGCAGGGTCCTGCGATCCCTGGTTTTCGCTTTTTCGTATCTGTGTGTTGCCCAAACCGCTGTTCTCCTGTCCGGTCTGCTGCAAATAACCTGCAAATCCAGACCACAATGTGGTAGGCGGTATGGTTCCGTCCTCCGACTCGTCCGGCTCCACGTTCAGATAAGGCAGAGTCTCCGCTAAAATTCCCTGCGCGATATACTGGGATAATTTGCTGCTTTCCTGGTTCTCCGTGTGAGCTTCGTCAATAACTACGTAGACTACCAGTTCCGGGTCGGCCACTGGCGCAAACCCTATAAAAGATACGAGATATTTTTCTTCGTTTCGCGGGAACTTCTCAGCGGTCCCCGTCTTCCCTCCGGAACTGTACCCCTGCACTTTGGAATATTTTCCTGTGCCGCCTTCCACAGTGGCGCGCATCTGCTCCCGAACGCTGGCGGATATATCGGTGGAAACCGTCTGGCGCATCAGCGTGGGCGTGATGTTCTTCACCACTTTTCCCTGACTGTCCAGAACTTTGCTGACCAGGTGGGGCTGATAGTAATAACCGCCGTTGATCACCGAGCTGATGGCTGCGGCTTCCTGAACCATAGTCAGCATAAAGCCCTGTCCAAAGGAGTCCGTGGCCAGCTCCACTGAGCCTAAGCTATCCTTGGTGTGGAGCACTCCCGCTCCCTCGCCGGGCAAATCAATGCCTGTCTTCATTCCAAAGTTCATCGCACTCTGGGAATCCAGAAATTTCTCCGTGCCCATCATGGCGCCGATCTGCATCATAGCGTCGTTGCAAGAATTGGCGATAACCTGGGCCAGGGTCTGCTCCCCGTGCACACTGGTGCAACGAATGTATTCGTCGTCCCCCTCTCCGTAGCTCCAGCCACCGTCGCAGAGGAACTTGGCATCCTTTTGGATAATCCCGTCTTCCATGGCCGCCGCCACCACCAGGGGCTTTACTGTGGACCCAGGCTCATAGGAATCGGTTACGCAGTAATTGCGCCACATGTTGTTCAACGCTTCCACGGTCTGCTCGTCCGACATCTGCTCAATTTCCTGGGAGGTGTATCTGCCTGTCAAATCTCTGGGATTGTTTAAATCATAAAAATCCCTGGTTCCCATGGCCAACACTTCCCCGTTATCTGGGTCCATTACAATAACGCCCAGCTCTTCCGAACCCATGGCATGAATGAACGCCTGGATGTATTTTTCCACAATGCGCTGAATGCCTGCGTCAATGGTTGTCTTGATGGTCTTGCCATCTGTGGGCTGTATAATGTTCTGCTCCACGGTGGAATCGCTGCTGAAGTAGCCGTACTGTCTGCCATCCACCCCTTTTAAAACAGAATCGTAATAGCCTTCCAGGCCCCAGTCCGCATTTCCATCGTCAAACATGAATCCAATGGTGTCACAGGCCAAGGAACCCATGGGATAATTCCTCTTATACTCTTCCTCAAACCATATGCCTACGATATTACTCCGATCCTCTATCTCCTCTTCGGACAAATCACTGTCCGGTCCAATATCGGTGTATTTCTCAAACGCTTTCTTTTTATCCATGTCCAGTCCTTTTTGTAAAACATAGTATTGACTGGACTTGGTGTCCTCTGCGCTTAAAATATTGCGCACCTCTTCTTCATTGGACCCCAGCAGACTGACCATCGCCTGTACCGTGGGACCCAAATATTTCTTATCTGAATTTATCACTTTACAGTCCATAATAACATTATAGACCTTATTGCTGGTGGCCAGCACGGCGCCGTTTCTGTCCAGAATGTCCCCTCTTTTAAAAGGAATCACCCGACTATCGTACTGCTGCTGCGCCTGGGTGAGCACCTGCTTTTTGTATTTCTCCCCGCTGACCGCATTGATATACGTGATGCGCGTCAACAGGCCACCAAAGGTAAGCGCCACCGCAATAAACAGCCCCAATAGCTTTTTACGCATTTTAATATCCAGTTTTTTCACCGGCTGTCTCTTTTTTGCATATTTTTTTTCCACAAAAACCACCTACTCTGCATCTGGCACTTCCTGGTACTGCCGGACATAGCTGCCTTTTTCAAGCTGATATGTGATGATCTGGTTTTCCGCAGGATATTTCATCCCCAGCCGTCCCATGGCAGTCTTCTTGACCTGCTCCAAATCCACAGATACATTCATCTGACTCTCATATGCGTCATTGTCCGCCTTAAGCTGGCTGTATTCCGTTTCCAACTCCGCAATGGTCTGAATGCTGCTTGTAATCCGGGATTTCAACTGTAGGAATCGGACGCAAGTCCACAGGACCGCCACGGAAACGGCAGCCAAAAACACTACAAACACCTTGCTCATGCTCTGTGCCCGTTCCCGGTTTTTTCTGGCTGCGCGGCTGACCGTCTGTTTCTTCATTGGCGCTTCCTGGGGAAGCGTCTGAATTCTTCTGACCGTATTTCCATCTATATAGGCGTCTTTCACCCCATGCCCATGAGACGCTCTTCGGTTCGAATACCCATTTCTTCTCATATCGGCCATATCTCATCACTGCTCCATGCGTTCAAATACCCTCAACTTCGCGCTCTTAGACCTTCTGTTTGCATTCAGCTCTTCCTGGCTGGGCAATATGGGCTTCCTGGTAATCACGCGGCCCAGCGGCTTTTTCCCACAAACGCAAACTGGAAAATCCCTGGGGCAAGTGCAGGGATTCTCACTTTTCTTAAATATATTTTTAACAATTCTATCCTCCAGGGAATGAAAGGTAATTACACAGATTCTGCCCTGGTCTTTTAGAATCTCTATCATGCTCTCCAAAGAATTTTCCAAAACTTCCAGTTCGCCGTTTAATTCGATGCGCAGAGCCTGGAAAGTCCTCTTGGCTGGATGGCCGGGCATTTTACGGTACTTCATAGGAATGGCCTCTTTGATAATCCCGGCCAACTCCCCGGTTGTCTCGATGGATTTGTTCTCACGGTAATCCACAATGCGCCGGGCAATATTCCTGGCAAACTTGTCCTCCCCGTAATCCCGTATAACCCGGAACAATTCTTTTTCACTATATTCATTCACAAGATCTCTGGCTGTTCGCGCAGCCCTCTGATCCATGCGCATATCCAGTGGAACGTCCTCCTGATAAGTAAATCCTCTTTCCGCATGATCTAGCTGGTAAGAGGACACTCCCAAATCTAACAAAATTCCATCCACTTTTTTAATTTCAAGTTTCTTTAGTTCCTGTACCATGTAACAATAATTGCTGCGGACAATGGTCGTATTCCCCATATACTTCTCCAATCGTCTGGTCGCAGCAATTATTGCATCCTGGTCTTGATCTATACCAATAAATCTCCCCTTGGCAGAAAGTTTTCCGCACACCCTTTCCGCGTGTCCGGCGCCTCCTAGTGTCCCATCCACGTAGACGCCATCTGGCTTTACCTTAAGACCGTCTACCGCTTCTTCCAGTAATACTGACTTATGCATAAAATCCATGTCATTCTCCTTGCTGTTCGCATCAGATGACAATACCCATTTCCTGCATTTCTTCCGCAATGCTGTCCATGTCATCGTAATTACTGTTTTCAATCCACTTCTCTTTGCTCCATACCTCAATACGGGTAATGTTTCCAGTGAGCACCACGTCTTTTTCCAGACCTGCAAATTCTCTAAGCGTCGCTGGCACGAGAATTCTCCCCTGCTTGTCCAGTTCACACATGGTGGCTCCTGCCACAAAGAACCTTGAGAAGGCTCTGGCGCTTTTATTTGTAAGTGGTAACGCCTTTAGCTTTTCTTCAAAGGCATTCCATTCGTCCATGGGATAAATTGATAAACAGCCGTCCAATCCTTTGGTCAACACGAACTCTTCCCCAAGTAGCTCGCGGAACTTGGATGGGATTATCAGCCGCCCCTTCGTATCAATTGTATGGTTGTACTCTCCCATGAACATATGAATTCACCTTCTTGCGGAAGTCATTCATTCTCCCCAAATGCTTCCCCAGGTGGTAGGAGTCTGCCACTTACTCTCCATTTGCCACCACCATCCTCCACTTTCTACCACTCATGTGACTATTCTATACCAAAATCACAAAAAGCACAAGTAGTAAAAATGTTTCCAAACCAACAAAAATCTTTAGGGAATTCCGTATTTTCTTGTCGTGTTCTGTAGAAAATATCTATATATTGTTTATGATACAGAAAGAAAAAACAATATATAGTATTTAATCTTTTATTTCAACAAAAATAAAAGATTAAATTTTTTCTCACTCCCCAGTGGTTTGGCGCCCCCACCGCTGTGGAGCGCATGACCAATCCACCACCACCGGCAACCATAGGATCGGGGAGGCAAAAAACGCAAAAAGAGAAGGAATTACACGTCTAGTAATTCCTTCTCTTTTAAATCCCAATATTGTCCGATTAACCGATCCAGCTCTCTGCTAAGCTTTTGCTGTCTCAATAAATCTTCTTTCCCCTTAATATTACAATTCAGCTTTCTTCTCTTCTTCTCAATTTTTTGACGCAGTCTTCGGCTCTTAACCTCCACTGACATTTTTTGTGCTGTTTTGTGATTCACTTAACCACTTCACTCCTCCTGTGTATTTCTAGAACATGCCTGAATATTTTTCCTTCAAACTCACTCTAATCTTGTTCTCTGCGCTTTTTGCCTATGGCATATGACCAGAACTGCAATCCCCACAACAATGACAAGCAGCAAAGACAGCAGCCGGGATACAGGGAACTGCTCCCCCCCAAATGAAAACTTTAACTGATCTGTGCGCAGGCCCTCTATCCAGAAACGCCCCACGCCATATCCGATTAAATATAGACAGAAAACCTGTCCCTGAAACTTCTTCCTATACCGAAACCACAGTAGAAAAGCTAATACCAGCGCATTCCACATGCTTTCATACAAAAAGGTGGGATGCACCTGAATATAGGTCACGCCCTGGATGCTCTGCGCATGGGTCCACATCTGAGCGGTAATCTCGCTTTTTCTCACCGCATCCACCGGAAGCTGCATGGCAAACAAATTGTCTGTATACCCTCCAAAAGCTTCCCGGTTGAAAAAATTTCCCCACCGGCCCAATATCTGTCCCAATACCAATCCAAGGCAGGCCGTATCCACCATCCGCCCCAAGGGAACTTTTTTCTTTGTGCTGTAAATACACGCTGTCGCCACTCCAAACAAAATGCCCCCATAGATGGCTAGCCCTCCATTGCGGGTATTGAATATCTCCCACAAATTATCCTTGTAGTTTTCCCAAGAGAAAACCACATAGTAGGCCCTGGCTCCCACGATTCCAATCAGTATGGACAAGATTAACATATTCAGATAAAAGTCTTCATCCTGTCCAGTCCTTTTCGCCTCCGTAAGTATCAACCAGACTCCTATTATCATGGACAACGCCATTGTAATTCCATAATAGGCAATGTCTATGCCCAATACCTGCACCGTCTTTCCCACATGATCCAGATGAATGCCCAAATGCGGGAAATGAATTGACATATTCATTCAACCACCTAAACATTAAAACGAAACAGTATTACATCTCCATCCTGTACCACATACTCTTTTCCCTCCATACGCACCAGTCCCTTCTCCCTGGCTCCTGCATAAGATCCACAGTCCAACAAATCCTGATAATAAACCACCTCTGCCTTAATAAAGCCCCGTTCAAAATCGGTATGGATTTTACCCGCCGCCTGTGGCGCCTTGGTTCCCAACTTCACCGTCCATGCCCTGGTTTCGTCTTCCCCGGCCGTGAGAAAACTATGCAGACCTAAAAGACGATAGCTGGCCTCTATAAGTTTTTCCAAACCAGACTCTTTTAATCCCAAATCTTCCAGGAACATTTTTCTCTCGTCATCATCCAGTTCCGCAATCTCCTGTTCGATCTGTGCGCATATGACAAACACTTCGCTGCCTTGCTTCTTCGCGTACTCTCTTACCTTTTCCACGTGGACATTGGCAGAGCCGTCATTTTCCAAGTCCTCTTCCGCCACATTGGAGGCATAGATAACCGGTTTAAACGTAAGGAGATTGTATTCTCCCATCCACGCCTCTTCTTCCTCTCCTTCCAGCGGAAGGGTAATCGCCAGCTCATCCGCTTCCAGATGGCTTTTCACCTTTTCCAGGAATTTTAATTCACCGGCGGCTTTCTTATCGTTTCTGGCCAGCTTAACCGTTTTGGCGATTCTGCGTTCCAGGATTTCCAGGTCTGAAAACACCAGCTCCAAATTGATGGTTTCAATGTCCCGCAGCGGATCGATGGACCCGTCCACATGGACTACATTTTCATCTTCGAAACAGCGCACCACATGGACAATTGCGTCTACCTCTCGAATGTTAGCCAGAAACTGGTTCCCCAGCCCTTCCCCCTGGGAAGCCCCTTTTACCAGCCCCGCAATATCCACAAATTCAATGACCGCAGGCGTCACTTTCTTTGACTGGTAGAAATTCCCCAGTAGTTTCAGCCTTTCATCCGGCACAGACACAATCCCTACGTTGGGGTCAATGGTGCAGAACGGATAATTGGCTGACTCTGCCCCTGCGCGGGTCAGCGAATTAAACAGAGTGCTTTTCCCCACATTGGGCAGACCCACAATCCCTAGTTTCATCTCGTACTCTCCTCCTTTAATCCCTGGACATCACCAGCAGCAGACATCCTTTGTCAAACACAATCTTAGCCTCTTCCTCCACAATCTCATTGCTGACCGTCAGACCGCAGTCCAGACCAGTCAGCCTATAATTTTGCAACGGATAGGAAAAACCCTCTAAAGTCAGACCCTCCACAGGCGCACCCATCGAAAACATGGACACATATTTTCCCCTCTGGCCGTCACGCCGCAGCGTTACCGGACTGTCTGCCGCCCAAACATAATTATGAGCATCCACCAGATAACATCCAATTCCCTTGGACAACCCATAAGTCAAAAGTTCCAAATTGGCAAACACATGATCCAGCCGGCTCCCTGTGCCGCCCAATATCCCAATCTCAGACGCTCCCATCTCCATGGCCATATAAAAAGCCGATTGGGTATCCGAATCATCTTTTCGCGGACACAGTCTGCGCACGGATATCCCCGGCTGGGACATATATTTCTCCAGCAATCCGTCTGCCACGCTGTCGAAATCCCCTACAATTCCTTGGGGCATAATCCCATTTTGATGACAAAACTCCAGTCCTTTATCTACAGCTATTATCTTATCAAATTTCTGTTCTTCTAAAAACGCAAGGGCAAAATCTCTCTGAATATCGCCCCCGCTAAGCAATGCAATACGCATATCTTTCATAGCTATTCCGAATACCGACCCATAATCTTTTGAGCCTTCCCAATATTTTGTCTCAAATCGCCGCGAAACAGATATGAACCCGCCACAATCCGGCTGGCGCCTGCCTCCAGCACAAGGGGAAGCGTCTGATCGTTGATCCCGCCGTCAACCTGAATGGGAATGTCCACTCCTTCATCTTTTAAAAGCTGACGAGTCTGACGAATCTTTTCCGTGGAATCCTCAATATATTCCTGCCCTCCAAATCCCGGCTGCACAGTCATTAGCAGCAGCATATCAATCTCCTGCAGAAGATAGCTGATTTCCATCGGGGACGTAGCCGGTTTTAAAGCAATCCCCGCTTTCACGCCTGCATCCCGGATGCGCTCCACCGTCCGTTCCAGATCCTCGCAGGCTTCCGCATGCACCGTAATGGAATCCGCTCCGCACTCTACAAAATCCTGAATATACCGCTCCGGCTCCGTAACCATCAGATGCACATCAAAAAACATGTGTGATTCCCGGCGGATGGACCGGATCACTGGCATCCCAAAAGAAATGCTGGGCACAAAATCCCCATCCATTACATCAATATGCAGCCATTTTAGCCCCTGCTCTTCCAACACTTGAATCTGTTCCCCCAACCGATTGAAATCCGCAGACAAAATAGATGGGCATAACTGATATTCCATGAATTTAATATCTCCTTTTATCTCTTAATTCAGAAAATAACGCTAAATAACTTTTATATCGCAAAGAACTAATCCTCTTTTTCTGCAAAGCCTGGATGACCATGCAATCCGGCTCTGAGGTATGGGTGCACCCCTGAAAACGGCACTGGCCTTCATAGGGTTCAAATTCCGGGAAATAAAATCGCAATTCTTCCTCTTCTATTCCCTCCAGATATAGGCTGCTAAACCCAGGCGTATCCATTAGATATGTTCCTTCCCTTACGGGAATCAACTGAGAATGGCGGGTGGTATGTCTTCCCTTTTTCAACTTCCTGCTGACCATCCCTGTTTCCATCTGTATTTCTCGCTGCAGGCTGTTGGCCAATGAGGATTTCCCCACGCCGGAAGGCCCCGCTACAACCGTAGTCTTCCCCTCCAGCAACTCATCCAATTCACCAACCCCATCCCCGGTCTGGACACTGGTGAATACCACCGGATAGCCGCTGGACGCGTAATTCTCCATTATGGCCTCTATATCTTCCTGTTTCCCTAAATCTTTCTTATTAAAGCATAAACATACGGGAATCTGTTCCTTCTCCATCATTACCAGAAACCGATCCAGCAGCGTATAATTGGGCCTGGGATCGTCTACTGCAAAAATCAGAACCGCCTGATCCACATTGGCCACAGCCGGGCGCGCCAACTGGTTTTTACGGGGCATGATTTCCTGTATACTGCCCTCCCGGTCTTTTTCATCCAGAATGCAAATCTGGACTTCATCCCCTACCAGCGGCTTTTTGTTCTCTTTTCGGAAAATCCCTTTGGCCTTACATTCGTATGTGCCGTCCCGTGGAACATACACATAATAGAACCCGGCGATTCCCTTGATGATTCGTCCTTCCATTATTCCGCCTTCTGGAAGGAAATGGGGTAATGTCCCAGTTCCACATAATCGGCGCCAATCAGTTCATATAAATACAAAGTTCCCTCGCTGACGCCTGGCTGTCCGGTAATATCCAACTGGTATGGGAAGTCGATGGTCTTTCCCTCCATAATGGTATCCACCACCGGAGAATTGTTCACATCCTGCACCAATTCCATTTTCACCATACCGCCTGTATAAGTGGCAGGCGTATCCAAGGTCTGGGTGCATTTCCAAGCGCCGGATGCATCTCCTTCCTGGGCGTCTTGCGTGGAATCCGGACTCTGACTCTCGTCGGCTTCCGGTGACGGCGTGGATTCCGGTCCGGAGCTGACTGTTATGGTGACGCTGGAGCCTTTTTCCGCGCTAATCCCTTCCGCCACATTCTGCGCCATAACCTGCCCCTCTGGGACAGTATCACTGGATGCATACTCCACAATCACGTTGAACGCCGCCATGGCCGCTTTGGCCGCCGTCTCATCCATGCCGATGACGCCAGGTATCACAGAATCTTCGTATTCATTGCCCATGCTCACTTCCAATGTGACCATCTCCCCGGCCGTGCTCTGGGTTCCCGCCGCCGGAGTCATACTCATAATGATTCCCAGCTCATGATCGTAACTATAGGATTTGGTGGTGCTCACGGTAAATCCCATATCTTTTAAGGTTCTCTCCGCCGTCTCCTGCTGCTGCCCCACCACATCCGGCACAGCCAGCGCCGCGCTTCCGCTGCTCAGCTTATATTTGATGGTGGTATACTTCTGAACCTTCGTTCCAGGCTCGATTTCCTGGAAAGAAATCAATCCCTTGGCATAGGTGTCCGAAGTCTCTTCTTCCGTGTACTGCAGACCTAGATAAAGCTCTTTGACAATCCCCGTGGCTTCCTCTTCAGTCTTGCCCACCAGATTCGGCACTTCCACCATATCGCTTTCCGGGGCCTGCGTCTCTTTGGCTACTTTATCATCGGCTCCACCGCTTCCGGGACCGAAACTGAACAATCCCGCCGCATTACCGATCAGCACGATCAACACGCCGATGATCAATGCGCCAATGATGAACCCGCCAATGGTCATTGCCTTTTCCAACCTACGGTTCAGCCCGCCGCCTGTGTCTTCTTTATCGTCTTCAATGTACTCTTCTTCGTCTTCATCCTCCCCTGCTGAATCGTAATAATCCTCTTCAGCCGCCAAAGGCGGAACTTCTTTTATGGCATTGTTCTTCCGAATGGCGTCAATATCTTCCCCCTGAAACACCACGGTCTTTCCGTCTGTATTCAGCGGCGACAATTTCACAAAATCCCCCTGAGGATCAATCAGCGAATGCTTCAGGTCCGCTATAACCTCTTCCATTTTGGGATACCGTCTGTCCACGCTTTTCTGCGTGCATTTGAAAATAATCTGCTCCAGACTGTAAGGCAAATCCGGCGTGTAGTCGCTGGGCGGCTCCATTTCCTCCTGGAGATGTTTGATGGCAATGGATACCGTCGTGTCCCCCTCGAAGGGCACCACCCCGGTTACCATCTCATACATGGTAATTCCTAGAGAATATATGTCGCTTTTTTCATCGCTGTAGCCGCCGCGCACCTGTTCCGGGGAACTGTAGTGCACCGAGCCCATTACATTGGAACTGATAGTGTTGGAAGACGCGGCCCTAGCTATGCCAAAATCCGTCACCTTCACCTTACCGTCTGTGGAAATAATTATATTCTGCGGTTTCACATCTCTGTGCACAATGCCATGGTTGTGAGCGGCCTCCAGCCCCATGGAAACCTGGATCGCTATGCTGGTGGCTTCCTTCACGCTTAATTTCCCTTTTTTGGAAATATATTCTTTCAGGGTTATTCCCTCCACCAGCTCCATGACAATGTAATGAATCCCCTGATTTTCTCCTACGTCAAATACATTTACAACATTGGGGTGGGTCAGTCCTGCGGCAGATTGAGCTTCCGTCTTGAACTTCTTAATAAAATTCGTATCCTCACGGAATTCCTGCTTCAAGACCTTCATCGCCACAAACCGGTTCAGCTTATGATCTTTTGCCTTATAGACATCCGCCATGCCGCCTGTGCCGACTTTGCTTACGACCTCATAGCGTTCCCCTACAATCATTCCTTCTTTAATCATTTTTCCACCTCTTTGGTAAATGGTTCTATCAGCACAACTGAAATATTATCCTTACCGCCGTTGGCGTTGGCCAGGCGAATCAGCGCTTTTCCTTTTTCTTTCAGATTCCCCGGTTGTTCCAACAGTCTCGCAATTTCCTCATTGGTAACCATGTTGCTCAACCCATCGGAGCACATCAATAAAATGGTGTCCGGCTGAATTTCAAAATCAAAGAAATCCACATCCACGGACGGGGCCACGCCCAGCGCCCTGGTAATAATATTCTTATCCGGATGATTTATTGCTTCTTCTTCCTTAAGTTCTCCCATTCGAACCATTTCCTGCACCAGAGAATGGTCTCTCGTAACCTGTCGGATTCCCTGGTGAATCACATACAGGCGGCTGTCGCCCACATTCGCCACATACGTATAATTTCCCACCACAGTGGCAACCGGAGGGTAATGTCCGTCACGTTGGGAAGGTGATCTCCCTCCCCGGACATATGACCCCCATTTTGTTTGGGCTTGGCTCCACTGAGCTGC